>NZ_JBHSPR010000007.1:327424-535064 GCF_042658085.1 Plantactinospora solaniradicis
GACCGGGAAGGTCGACCCGCCGGACGGCGATGGCATGGCCTGCTCCACCCCGTACCGCCGTCGCCGGGATCAGAAGTCGTCGTCGAACCGGACCGTGCCACCCACCCCGACCTGGTACGCCGACACCCGCCGCTCGAAGAAGTTCGACAGTTCCTGCACGTCCTGCAACTCCATGAAGGCGAACGGGTTGGCCGACCCGTAGAGCGGGGCGATGTCGAGCTGGGCCAGCCGGCGGTCCGCCACGTACTGGAGGTACTCCCGCATGTCCGGCAGGGACAGCCCGGAAACTCCCTGTTCCAGCAGGTCCTCGGCGAACTGCACCTCGCACTCCACCGCCTCGGCCAGCATCTCCCGGACCTGCCCGGCCAACTCGTCGTCGAACAGCTCCGGCTCCTCCCGACGTACCGTCTCCACCACGTCGAAGGCGAACGCCATGTGCATGGACTCGTCCCGGAACACCCAGTTGGTGCCGGAGGCGAGCCCGTGCAGCAGCCCCCGCGAGCGGAGAAAGTAGACGTACGCGAAGGCGCCGTAGAAGAACAGCCCCTCGATGCAGGCGGCGAAACAGATCAGGTTCAGCAGGAACGCCCGCCGGTCGTCCCGGGTCTTCAACTCTCGAAGATCGAAGACCGAGTCGATCCAGCGGAAGCAGAACTCGGCCTTCCGCCGGATCGACGGGATGTTCTCGACCGCGGCGAACGCGGCGAACCGCTCCCCCTCGTCCGGCACGTACGTGTCGAGGAGGTTGAGGTAGAACTGGACGTGCACCGCCTCCTCGAACAGCTGCCGGGACAGGTAGAGCCGCCCCTCCGGCGAGTTGACGTGCTGATAGAGGTTGAGCACCAGATTGTTGGCGACGATCGTGTCGCCGGTGGCGAAGAACGCCACCAGCCGGCTGACCAGGTGCCGCTCCGCCGGGGAGAGCCGGTCCAGGTCGGCCAGGTCGGAGTGCAGGTCGACCTCCTCGACCGTCCAGGTGTTCTTGATCGCGTCCCGGAACCGGTCGAAGAAGTGCGGGTACCGCATCGGCCGCAGCGTCAGGTCCATCCCGGGATCGAGCAGCATCGGCGCCGTACGCCCAGCGGTGCCCTGGCCGGTCGCACCCTCGTCGATCGCGCTCACTGGCAGGCCTCGCATGCCTCGGGGTTCTCCAACGAACACGCCAGCACCTCGTCGTCCGAGGTGTTAGGAAGGGGCCCTTCTACAACAGAAAGCGATAACAAGGGGCCCTTCCTTACACCCAGGCCGACGGTGGCCTGCTGGATGCGGGTGGCGGGGCGGGAGCGCAGGTAGTAGGTGGTCTTCAGGCCGGACTTCCAGGCGTACAGGTACATCGAGCTGAGCCGTCCGATGTCCGGCGCCGCTATGAAGAGGTTGAGCGACTGCGACTGGTCCACGTATGGAGCCCGAGCGGCGGCCAGGTCGATCAACGCCCGTTGCGGCAGCTCCCAGGCCGTACGGAACAGCTCGCGCAGTTCCGCCGGAAGCTCCTCGATGCCCTGCACCGAGCCGTCGGCCCGCTTGATCGCGGTCCGGATCTGTTCGGTCCACAATCCACGTGCCTTCAACTCCGCTACCAGGGCGGCGTTGATCTGGAGGAACTCGCCGCTGAGCGTTTCCCGCTTGAACAGGTTGGACACCTGCGGCTCGATGCACTCGTAGCAGCCGGCGATCGAGGCGATGGTGGCGGTGGGGGCGATCGCCACCAGCAGGGAGTTGCGTAGGCCGTGCGCCGCGATCCGCTGCCGCAGCGCGGCCCAACGCTCCGACTGGGTGCCGGAAACGCCCCACAGGTCTGGCTGGAGCTGACCGGCCGCCGCCCGGGTCGACGGGTACGCCGGATGCGCACCGAACCGCTCGGCCAGGTCGGCCGAGGTCTCCAGGGCGGTCAGGTAGATCTCCTCGGCGATCCTGGTCGACAGTTCCACCGCCGGTGCCGAGTCGAAGGGCATCCGGAGTGCGAAGAAGACGTCCTGGAGCCCCATCACGCCGAGCCCGACCGGGCGCCAGCGCGGATTGCTCGCCGCTGCCTCCGTACTCGGGTAGTAGTTGATGTCGATCACCCGGTCGAGGAACGTCACGGCGGTCCGGACGGTGTCGCGCAGCCGCGCCCAGTCGATGCCGTCGTCGGCCCCGTCGGCACCGGTGGCGGTCAGCAGGTGGGCGGCCAGGTTGATCGAGCCGAGATTGCACACGGCGGTCTCGGTGTCGCTGGACACCTCGATGATCTCCGTGCAGAGGTTGGACAGGTGCACGACGTTGCCCGGCTCGGCGGTCTGGTTGCACAGCCGGTTGGACGTGTCCTTGAAGGTCATCCAGCCGTTTCCGGTCTGGGCCAGCGTGCGCATCATCCGGCCGTACAGGTCCCGGGCCTTGACCTGGCGCACGTACCGGCCCTGTTCCTCGGCCGCCCGGTACGCCGCGTCGAACGCCTCGCCCCACAGGTCGGGCAGTTCCGGCACCTCGTCCGGATCGAACAGTGACCACGTCCCGTCCGCCTCGACCCGTCGCATGAACTCGTCCGGGATCCAGTTGGCCAGGTTCAGATTGTGGGTACGCCGGGCATCCTCGCCCGTGTTGTCCCGCAGTTGCAGGAACTCCTCGATGTCGGGATGCCACGGCTCCAGGTAGGCGCAGGCCGCGCCCTTGCGCCGGCCGCCCTGGTTGACCGCCGCCACCGACGAGTCCAGAGTGCGCAGGAACGGCACGATCCCGTTGGACTGACCGTTGGTGCCCCGGATCAGCGCGCCGCGCGAGCGCACCCGGGACCAGGCGATGCCGATCCCTCCGGCGAACTTCGACAGGTGCGCCACCTGGGCGTACCGCTCGTAGATCGAGGTGAGTTCGTCGCGCGGCGAGTCGACCAGGTAACAGGACGACATCTGAGTGTGCCGGGTGCCGGAGTTGAACAGCGTCGGCGAACTGGGCAGGTACGCGAGCGACGCCATCAGCCGGTAGAGGCCGATCGCCTCGCCCGCCGTACGGGACAGGCCACAGGCCACCCGCAGCAGCCAGTACTGCGGCGTCTCCACCACGAGCCGGTCGGTCGGATGCCGCAACAGGTACCGGTCGTAGACCGTACGGAGTCCGAAGTACTCGAACCGCCGGTCGGCGTCCGGATCGACGGCGTCGTCGAGCTTGCGGGCGTTGAGCCGGACGAACTCCGCCGTCTCGTCACCGATCAGCCCGTGCTGGTGACCGAGCCCGATCGCCTGGCTGAACGAGGCGATGCCCTGACCCCGGACCTCCTTGTCGATGTACCCGGCCAGCAGCCGGGCGGCCAACCGGGAGTACTGCGGCTCCTCACCGATCATCCCGGCGGCGGTCTGGATGGACAGCCGATCCAGTTCGGCGGTGCTGGCACCGTCGTACAGGCCGCTGATGGTCCGGGTCGCGACCCGCAGCGGGTCGACGTCGGTCAGGTCGTCCGCCCAGCGTTCCACCGCCCGGACGATCTTGTTGACGTCGACCGGCTCGGTGTCGCCGTTACGTTTACGCACCCGCATCTGGGGACGCCGGGGCGCGGTGCTGGTGTCGTCCCCCGCTCCGGAATCGACCGGCAGGACCTCGGTGACCGTCACAACTCTCTCCTCGCGAGCTCGGTCCGGTTCGGTCCGGGGGCACGCGGAGGACGCCGACGGGCACGCGGCGGCGTACGTCGGTGGCGTCGGCCGTCCCGCGCGGCCTCGAACCGCCGCGCACGGGTCCGTACGCGGCGCGCTGGCAGGTCTTCGGACTCGCGGGCAGGCACGGACGAGCCCGTGTTCTCCTACTGGCCGTCGCTTCCCGGGCGGCCCGGCTTCTGGCCGGACGAACCCAGTGCGTGATGACGGCGGTCGTTCCCACTCACCGCTGCGGGGCAGTCCCGGACTTGCACCGGGTTCCCTCTTGCCTCGACCGCCAACGGATGACGGCGGCCGAACCAGCTGCGGTCAACACCATATATAGGGACGCTCGGAAAGTCACACCCAAGATGTCGTGTCGGCGTGTCGACAACGTCACGGCAGGGGCGATCGGACGACCCCGGAGGGTCGACCGGTCCCGACGCCCGGAACGGGGCGACCGGACCGTCCCGTCGGGACGGGTCGGTCACCCGTACGTCGCCGTCGTCGGTCACATCGCGCGGGCTTGTCCCGTCTGCCCTGGGTGGAACCACGAAGAGTCGCCGACGTCGTCGACCGGGCCGTCGGGTCGGACCGGGCCGACCGGGCGGGCAGGAGACGGGGAGAAGCGATGAACATCCTGATCACGGGAGCGACCGGGCGCCTCGGCCGGGTGCTGACCCCCGAACTGGTGCGCGCCGGGCATGCCGTCCGGGCGACGAGTCGCACCGCACCGGCGGGCGGTCCCGGAATCGACCCGGGCCGGATCGACCCGGGCCGGATCGACTGGGCGCGGGTTGACCTGGCGAGCGGCGAGGGTCTCGGCACGGCGGTCGGCGACATCGACACCGTCGTCCATCTGGCGTCTGCGCCGTACCAGCGGGGCTACACCCGGCGGGTGGACGTGGACGGCACCCGCCGGCTGGTCGAGGCCGCCGGCCGGGCCGGGGTACGGCACCTGGTGTACCTGTCGATCGTCGGCGCCGACCGCGTGCCGTGGCCGTACTTCAAGGCCAAGGTCGAGGCCGAGGCGATCGTGGCGGCCGGGCCGGTGCCCTGGACGGTGCTCCGGGTCACCCAGTTCCACGACCTGCTGGACGAGGCGATGACCAAGCTGGCCCGGTTGCCCGTCCTGCCGGTCGATCCGGAGATCGTCGGGCAACCGGTGGACGTACGCGACGTCGCCGCGCACCTCGTGCGGCGGGTGACGGCCGCCCCCGGCGGCGCGATCGAGGAGTTCGCCGGGCCGGTGGTGGTCGGTTTCGCCGAAGGACTCCGGGACTGGCTCACCGTCCGGCAGGTCCGCCGACCGGTGCTCCGGCTACCCGTGCCGGGCCGGCTGGGTCGGGCCTTTCGCACCGGGGCGCTCACGAGCGCGACCGGAAACCGGGGACGGATCACCTGGCACGACTACCTCGCCGACGGGGGCGGCCGGGTGGATTAGCGCGGCACTCCGGACCCGCCGGTACCCGATTCCGAGCACGGTGGCGACGCCGATCGTCAACGCGTACCACCAGAGGTCACCGTGTCGGGTCGTCAGCTCGCCGAATCGGTTGGCAAGAAATCCGATGAAAACAGGAACAGACAGCCCGGAAACGGACATTACGGCCCATAAGTCCGGGACGAGCGCCGCGTATCCGGCCACGACGACGGCCATCACGACCAACCGGCCCGCGACCTCGCCCGCCGGGAACAGCGCCGCGGCCGCAACCGCGGCGACCACGATCAGCACGCTGCCGATCGCGACGCTGATCCCGGTCGGCGCACGGTCGGCGACCTGTCCGGAAAGACCATCGGAATCGGCAGCCATCACACACACCTCACCCCCGCAGAACGAATGTGTCCGCTCGATGTCAACCACGGCGGCGCCGTCGGCCAACCCTGGTTGACGCGTTCACTACGGCGGCGGCCGGATTCTTCACACCCCGACGGCGCCGGGGTCGAAGCCGAGGTCGCGACGGGTCCGTTTCCGGAGCTGGCGACCCCGGGACAGGGTGCCGGAGCCCGGACGAGCGGGCGGCGTATGGGCCGCGTGCGGGAAAGCGTCGCAGCCGTATCGGGCCCGTCAACGGTGCTGGCGGATCGCCGTCCGGCGCGCCACCGTCGGTCTCGTGACAACGAATGAACCGGAGTCGCTCTCCGCCGTCCAGGCCCTGGTGTTCGTCCGGTTACCCGGACCCGACCGGGCGGGGTTCCGGCGGTTCCTGACCGGCGAGCCGTCCGTCAGGGCCGCCTGGCAGGTCGTCGGTGACATCGACCTCGTACTGCACGTCTCGTGTCGGGACCTGCCCGAACTGGACCGGCTGATCACCACCATGCGGATCCGGGGCGGAGCGAGCGCCACCAGCACTCACCTCGTGATCGGCGCGGCAGGGCAGCGCCCGACCGAACCACTTCCGGTACGGGCGCGCTCGACGAAACAGTCCGGAACCGTGGTCCGGCGACGGTCGGCATCGCGGGACCGCCGGCTCGGAGACCTTCCGATCGGAACGGGGGCCGGACGATGACCCTGTCGGACATCATCCCGTCGTTGCGCTCCTCACTGCGGGTGCCGTTGACCGAGGTGTGGCCGGCGACGGCAGCCTGGGGCGAGCACGGCGACCTGACCATCGGCGGGGTCGCGATGACGGCCGTGGTGGCCGGGCACGGAACACCGACGTACGTGCTCGACGAGGCCGACGTACGGCAGCGGTGCCGCGACTACCTGACCGCGTTCGGCCGCGACGGCGTCGCGTACACCGCGAAGGCCCTGCTCAGCCGGGGCATCGCGCGTTGGCTCGCCGCCGAGGGTCTGCGACTCTACGTCGGCTCCGCAGGCGAACTCCGGGTCGCCCTGGCCGCCGGATTTCCGGCCGACAGGATCGTCCTGTACGGCAGCGCGAAGACGCCGGAGGACCTCGAGGCCGCGTACGCCGGCCGGGTCGGCACGATCGTCGTCGAGTCGCTCGGCGAGATCACCCGGCTGGCGGCGACCGCGCCGCAGGGCCAGCGGGTCCTGCTGCGGGTGCTCGGCGGCACGGAGCCGGCCGAGGGCGCCGACTGCCGGTTCGGGCTGCGGATCGCCTCGGGTGAGGCGGCGACCGCCGTGGCCCGGATCGTCGCCCAGCCCCGGCTGGCCCTGGTCGGTGTGGACTGTTCGGTCGGTCACCAGGTCAGCCGGTTCAGCGTGTACGAGCGCGAGGTGCGCGGCGTGCTGGAGTTCCTCGCCGAGATGCGGGCCCGGCACGGCGTCGAGCCGACGGAGTTGAACCTCGGCGGTGGCCATGCGGTCGCCTACTCGGGCGGCGACCCGAGCCTCGCGCTGGCCGCCTTCGCCGGCCGGATCCGGTCCGTGTTGCGGCTGGCCGCGGACCGGCACGATCTCCCGGTTCCGCAGTTGACGGTGTCACCGGGTCGGGCCATCGTGTCGCGGGCCGGTATCACGCTCTACCACGTGGTGTCGGTGAACAAGGGCCCGGACGGGCACATCCTCGTCGCCGTCGACGGCGGCATGACCGACTGCCCGTCGGGTGCGCTCTGCGGCGGCCGGCACAGCGCCGTGCTGTTCGGACGGACCACCTGTGCCCAGCCGGTGCGGGCCACCGTCGTCGGCCGGCACAACGACGCCGACGACGTGATCGTCCCGGCGCTGACGCTGCCGGCCGACGTACATCCGGGCGACCTGCTCGCGGTGGCCGGATCCGGGGCGTACCACCACTCCCGCGCCTCCAACTACCACCTGGTCGGCCGCCCGCCGCTGCTGAGCGTCCGGGACGGGCGGATCACCACCCTGGTACGTCGGGAGTCCTCGGACGACATGCTGCTGCGTGACGTGGACGAACGGGAAGCGGACGAACGGAAAGCGGACCAACGGAAAGCGGCCTGAACCGGACGGAGACTCGTCAGGCGGCGGCGCGGCCCGTTGGCCACAACCGCAGCGCCGCCGCGAGCAGCAGCCCGACGCCGACCGTCACCACCACGGCGGCCACGACGTCGACGAGGTAGTGCTCGCCCAACAGCACCCGACTGGCCGACACGAGCAGTACGGCGGTGACCGCCGTCGTCGCCATCGGCACCCGCCAGCCCCGGGTCAGTGGTCGGGACACCAGCACCGTGGTGAGGGCGGCGGCGGTCACGACGACGGCGTGCCCGCTCGGATACGTCCAGTCCGTCGCGGCGACGGGTGGCCCCGGCCGTTGGAACACCGCCTGCAGCAGCATCGGGGTGAGGCAGCCGACCAGCAGAACCAGGTGCCGGGTGGCGTACCCCACCGCCCGCCGCCGACCGCGCAGGACCAGCTGACCGAGAGCGATCAGCAGCATCGCCAGGGCCGCCAGGGTGCCCGCGCCACTGGCCACTGTCGCCAGACCGGCGAGATCCCCGTCGGCCGGGGCGTACAGGTTCGTCAGGATCCAGGCGTCCAGCGGTGGCACCCGGTCGCGGATCAGTCCGCCGGCCACCATCACGGCGGCCACGGCGGCCATGCCCGCCACGATCACGGACCGGCGCCGACCGGCCGGTGGGCGGGCCCGCGCCGGATCGGTGCACGTAAGCATGCGGACAGTCTGGGCGACGCGTCGACGGGCCCGCCTCCCTCGATGCCCTGAGATCTCCCCCATCTACCGACCCTGATCCCTCCGGGCGCCGGACCGGCGACCGGGACGACCCGTACACGCCGACCCGGACATAGGAGCGAGACAGCAACGCACCACCCCTGGTAACGTCGGCGACACTCGGCGTCGAAGGAGCGGTCCCACCGTGCCACGAGTCGCCGGCTCCTTATCGGCAGTCGATCGGACAGGGAGTTGTCGCTGCCCACATGAGGCTTTCACTTGTCATCACGCTGCGGGTACACCCTGACCCGGTTGCGCCACTTGCTGTCCGAACGCCGGGGGTACCGAGGTGACCAGTCAGGTGGACGTCGAGCAGAGCTATCCACTCTCGCCGGTCCAACGTGGCGTCCTCCGCCAGGCTCTCGCCGAACCGGGCCCGGGCCGGAACCCGAGCCCGACGAGCTATCTCGAACAGGTACGGCTCATCGTCCGCGGGCGGCTGCGGGTGGCCGACTTCCAGCTCGCCTGGAACCGGGTGATCGCCCGACACGCCACGTTGCGGACCGGGTTCGTCTGGCAGGGGCTCGAGGAGCCGGTGCAGGTGGTCGTGCCGACGGCACCGGCGCCGGAGTGGTACGTCGACGATCTGCGGACCATCCGGGCCTGCCAGCGCCGGCGTGGCCTGGCGGAGTTCCTCGCGGCCGACCGGGCCCGGGGGTTCGCGCTGACCGCTCCGCCGCTGTCCCGGTTCGCCCTGCTCCGGGTGTCCGAAACCGAGCACCTGTTCGTGTGGACCGCGCATCATCTGGTCATCGACGGATGGAGCTGCCCGATCCTGCTCCGGGAGGCACTGGAGGAGTATCGGGCGGTGATCGAGGACCGCGAGTCCGGACTGCCGACTCCGGCACCGTTCCGGGACCATGTCGCCTGGTTGGCCAGCCGGGACCTCACCGGCGCGGAGGGGTTCTGGCGCACCGAACTGGCCGGACGGTCCGCACCGACTCCACTCCCGACCGACCAGCCGGACGGGCCGGCGGACGAGTTCGGTGCGCCTCACGTCTCCGGGTCGACGGCGGTGTCCGGCGCGACGGAGGTGCCCCGGCCGATGGACGTGCCCCGGCCGGTGGAGGTGCCCCGGCCGGGGGAGGCGCCCGGGCCGAGCGGCCGGTTCTGGCCGGGTGACAGGTCCGGGCTGGTGGACGTCCCCGGGCCCACGGGCGCGCCGGGGCCGGCGGACGTGTTCGGCCCGGCCGACGCGGTCGGTCCCAAGAGCACGTCCGCGGTGGACGACCCGTTCGCCGAGCACCGCGTCGAAGTGGGCGGCGACGACACCGCACGGCTGCACGAGACCGCCCGTCAGCAGCGGGTCACCCTGGAGACCGTGCTGCACGGATGCTGGGCCCGGCTGCTGGCGGCGCACAGCGGGGAGACCGACGTCGTCTTCGGCGCGACGGTGTCCGGCCGACGGGTGGAGGCCGAGGAGTCGCAGAACATGGTCGGGCCGCTCGTCAACACGCTGCCGGTCCGGGTGAGAATCCAGCCCGAGCAGCCCGTCGGCGCCTGGCTACGACAACTGCAACAGCATCAGGCGCTGTCCCGCCCGTTCGACCATGTGCCGCTGGACCGGATCCAGTCCTGGACCGGGACGCCTCCCGGTTCGCCACTGTTCGAGACGTTGGTCGACTTCGAGAACTACCCGGTCGACAACGACCTGTTCACCGGTACGGCCGACGCGTCGACCCTGTCAATGCGCTTCGAGGGCCGGTGGTCGTCGTCGCACCACCCGCTCACCCTGCTCGTCGTACCGGGTGAACGGCTCGGCCTGCACACCACGTACGACCGACGCCGGGTCCGGCCGGCAACGGTCGAACACCTGCTCGCCCAGCTGACGGTCCTGCTCGTCCAGTTCGCCACCGATCCGGAGCGTCCACTGTCCGACGTGGCCCTGCCTGATCGTGAGTACGGCCCAGCGGTGTAGTTCTGCGCCTCCGCGCTCTGCCCGCCGGCCGGCCGGCGACCGTACCGGACCCGGCCTTCCCGGTGCCGATCCGGACTGACTGGTCGGTGCCGGAAGACCGACTCCGTCGTCGTTGCCCCTGTTGCGGGCCGGTGCGAGGATTTCTTCGGACGAGGGTCGCTGGTGCGGAACCCGCAGCCGAAGGAGGCAGCATGGCCTTACCGCTCCGGGTGACGTTGTCGCCCGACCGGCTGGACGTGGCGCCCGGCGACGCACCCGTCATCGAGGTGACGGTAAGCAACACCAGCGACGTGGTCGAGCACTACGTCGTCGACACCCTGGGCCTGCCCGACGGCTGGCGCGCCCGCACGGAGCCGGACGTGACCAAGCTCCGTCCCGGCGAGACCGGCACCGCGTCGATCACCTTCGAGGTACGCAGGGACCCGCCGGCCCCGGCCGGCTCCCACGTCCTCGGCGTGCTCCTCCGCTCCCGCTACCGCGACGACGTCTCCTGCTGCGAGGAACTGCCGTTGACGATCGCCCCGGTCGACCAGGTGGCGATCCGGATCGAGCCGGAGGTCGCGACCGGAGGCCGGACCGCCCGGTACGACGTCGCGCTCACCAATGCCGGCAACACGCCACTGCGGCTACGGCTGGCCGCCACCGACCCCGAACGCCGGGTGCTCGCACAGTTCCAGCCGCCCACGGTGGACCTGCCGCTCGGCACCACCGTCCGGGCCCTCCTGTCGGTGAAGGCGCCCATCCCGTGGAACCGGGAGAAGCAACGTGCGCTGCGCATCGAAGCCAGCGGTGTCGGCGTGGTCGCACACACCGGGGCGACCTTCGTCCAGCGACCCCGATTCGCCTCCCGGCTGACCCGCGTCGCCGGAATGGCGGGCGGCGTGCTCGTGCTGGCCGCCGCCGTGGTGCTCGCCGCGGTCATCGCGCGCCCGGACACTCCGGCCGCCACGACGCCAACCCCGCTGGCCGGCGGCGGCACCGCGCCCACGGCCGGCGGCAACCCCGCCCAGTCCCCGTCCGCCACGCCGGCCCCGAGTGCTCCGAGCGGCACGCCGACCATGGGCGGAACCCCGACCACGGGCGCCACGCCGACGGTGACCGGCGCCGAGCCGCCCCGCGAACGGGAGATCGACCTGACCCGCCCGTTCGCCGACACCGGCGGCGGCATCGTTCCCAGCGACGCGTTCCGGTCCGACGGCATCCTGCTCAGCGGTCTACCGGACCGGGACGGCCCCGCCGAATGTCTCACGGCCACCGCCGTGGCGGTGCGCGGCGACGGCTCCGGTGGATGGTTCCTCACCGGCGCCCAGGCCGACGATCCCAGCGCGTGCAACTTCGTACCGGTACAGGTCAGATTCGTCGTCCCGGCCGCCGCGGCCGAGGTGGTACTCGCCGGCGACGGCAAGCGCCGGTTGGAGGTGGTCTACCGTGACCTGTCCCGGTCCATCCAGGACGGCCTGACCGCCGCCGACGACGGCCGGCACGGCGGAATCGACTACCTGTTGATCCGGGGCCTGCCGGCCGATCTCACCGCCGAGCCTCCGCCGGCCGCCGTCGAACGGCTCCGGTTCACGCCCGTCCCGGGTTGACCCCCGCCCGCCAGTTTCCTGCCGGCTCGAACCCGACCGAACCCGTGATGGTCGCGGTGGGCTGCCCGGCCGCGCTCTTCTGGAACACGTCCGACCGGATGAGCATCAACGCGAGGAGCACGAGGAGCGCGATGAGCAGCGTACTGACGAGGGCGATCAGCCCGTACCGGGGCGGGGCCCGGAACGGCGGCGGCGCCGGTGGCAACGGTGGCGGCATCACCACGACGGGGTGCACGACGCGCAACTCCCGGCCGCACCGCTGACATCGGACCCGGCTGTGCGGGTTGCCGTACCCGCAACTGGGACAGGCGACCTCACCCGGTCGGGCTGGCCGCCGGACGGTGCCGGGTGTCTGCCGGGCCGGCGTACCGGGCGGAGGGAAGATCGCCGTCGCGTCGTCCCGTTCCCCCGGTGCACGGGCCACCACCCGCGCCTCGGGCTCCGGATCGTGCCGCAGGAACATCAGCGGATAGCCACAGCGCGGACAGAGCCGCTCCCGGTCCGGTCGTACCGGCCCACCGCAGTCGGGGCAGGTCGCCGGGGCCGGCCCGACGCCGTAGTCACCGGCCACCGGCGCCACCTCCCGTCGCGCCGCCGGAACCACGGGTACGCCCGCCGCCCGACCCCGCTTCGCCACGAGCCGGAAAACGTACGTCGAGCCGCAACTCCGCGCCCAGCGGCAGTTCCGCCTCCAGGATGCCGTGCACCTGCCGTTCGGTGAGCTGACCCGTGTGGTCGAGACGTACCGTCACCGTCGGATCGGGGGGCGGAATGTCGTCGTGCTGCCCGTAGACGCCGCCGCCGTCGGACACCAGCACCCGGGACCCGGTCGCGGCGGTGAGCAATCCCTCGATGCCGTACCGGGTGCCCCGCCAGCCGAGTAGCTGGCCCACCTCCCGGACCAGTTCCCGCTGATACTCCGGCGGGTCGGTCGGCTCCAGTTCGAGCCCCAGCCACGAGGCCAGGAAGTGCAGCATCTCCGGGCTCGCCAACCCGACGTCGAGCTGGTGCTCGACGCTGTCGATCCGATCACGCACCGAGTCCGCGATCTCCTCGAAGGCCGACACGAAGCCGTGGACGACGGGGTCGGCGGCGAGCACCCTCGGCAGCTGGGCGGCCAGCCATCCGCTCACTGCTGCACCACCACCCGATGCTGGAAGGACATGAACAGTGCCTCGGGAATGAGCCGTACCCGCTGGTCGACCTGGTCCAGGGTCTCCTGACGGCGCAGGTCGACGGGGAAGAAATGGACCGCCTCCACGCCCTGCACACCGAACGCGTCGTGCAGCACCGAGTACGCGTCGCCCAGCCGCAGGTCCACTCCGAACGGCCAGCCCTGGCCACCGGGCCCGCCGGTGAGTGGATTCAGGAACGCGTACAGTGCCTGCTCGGCGCGCTCGCGTACCGTCTCGGTGCGCACCCCGGGCCCGGCCCGGACCTCGGCGACCACCTTCACGCCCTGGTAGCGAGGGGTCTGGATCCGGATCCGCATGGTGAGCAGGCGGCGTGGTTCGAGGTACGCCTTGATCTGCTCCTCCAGCTCGGCCGGTACGGCGAGATCGTCGAGCCCGAGCGACTCGGGCGCCACGTCCACCCGGGGTACGACGAGCAGCCGGGCCGGCTCACCGGGACGCTCGGGCGGCAGGCAACGCGCCCGGGCGACGGCCGGCGCCGCGTCCAGGGTGAGCCGCTCGATGTCCTCCGCGGTGACCGCCCGCCGACCGCCCCGGAGCAGCAGCGGCCCGCGCACCTTCGCGTTCTCCACCGTCTCCGCGTCCACCCCGCCGGTGCTCGGATCGAGGTTGGTCACCGACGCGACGAAGGGGATCGACGTGTGCAGCACGGTCAACCGGCCAGCCGGGACGTTGCCCCGCCGGCCCCCACCGAAGCGGTAACCGGTCACCACGACCTGGGCGTCGATCGGCGGAACCGCCCCGTGCTGCCACACCCGACCCTCCCGGTCCAGCACCTGAGGGCCGAACCGGATCTCGCCGGTCGCCCCGGACCAGGTGAACACGCGGTCGTCGACGGTGGCGTCGGCCAGGTCGGCCACCTCCGTCCACTCCTGCTCCTCGGGCTCGGTGGAGCGGTCGTGGCGGGGCAGCACCACGCGGACGGTCTCGCCGGGCCGGCGGGGCAGGACCGGAATCCGGCGTACCTGGAAGACCTGACCGGGTCGGCCGTCGCTGACGCCGACCAGTTCCGCCGGGGCCGGCTCGGCGTGGTGGGCCGAGGCGGACCCGCCGAGGGCGACCACGGTGAGCGACTCCAGCTCGGGCGGGTTGGTGTAGCCGGGCTGGCCGGGCTCCGGCCGGACCAGCCGGCAGCGCAGCCAGTGGGCCCGGCGGGTGCCCAGGGCGAGGGTCTCGTGCCGGGGCGGCACCAGCAGGGTGACCTGGCCCGGGGTGTTGAACCCGGCGCTGGTGTCGTCGAGGATCCGCACCGGACGCCAGTCGCGGCCGTCCCATGCCTCCCAGACCCGGGGCGGTCGCCGGGGGTCGACACCCGCGCCTTCCGGCCCGGTCGTCACGTCGAGCCGGATCAGGTTCGCCCCGGCGGAGGAAGCGAACCCGAAGTAGACGGCCTCGTCCGGACGCAGGGTGGGAAACAGGCGTACGGCCGAACCGTCCCGCCGCAGGTCGTCCCAGTGGTCTTCGAACCGGCCCTCGCTCTGGATGAGGCAGGCGACCAGTTCCGGAGGCACGATCCGCAGGTCCTCGTCGGTGAGGAAGACGAGCGGGTCCTCGTCGCCGCTGCGTTCGGTGCTCACCTGCGTCCCGGCGGCCACCCGGACCGGTTCCGTACGCGGCGCGGTGAGCGTGAACAGCAGGTCGACCCGGGCCGGTACGGCCGAGAAGAGCTCGACTCCGACGAGTTCGAGGAACTTGACGTAGAGCCGGTCCGGCACCTGGTTGAGCCGGTACAGGGTCATCTCCGTCATCCAGGCGAAGAGTTCCACCAGCGCGACGCCCGGGTCGGAGACGTTGTGGTCGGTCCACTCCGGACAGTGTCGAGGAATTCGGCGCTTGGCCTCGTCGACGATGTCCTGGAATCGCCGGTCGTCGAGGTTCGGGGCGGGAAGGCTCACGAATCGCGCTCCTCGGTCGGGATCGTGTAGAAGGGGAAGACGAGGTTGCGCCGGTCGTTCGTCGCGCGCATCCGGTAGTCGAGTTCGATGAGGACGCTGCCCTTCACCTGGTCGGCCACCGCCTCGACCCGGTCCAGCACGATCCGCGGCTCCCACCGCTCGATCGCCTCCCGGACCACCTGCTCGATCAGGCCGAGGGTGCCCGCGGTGAGCGGGGCGAAGACGAGATCCCAGATCGCGCAGCCGAACTCGGGGCGCATCACCCGTTCGCCCGGGACGGTCGACAGGATCATCCGGATCGCCGCGTCGATCTCTTCGGCGCCGCCGACGAGTCGTACCGCTCCGGAGCGTGAGATCGTGGCGGGAAAGCCCCATCCCCGACCGATGAAGTCGCCGCTCATGGCCCCTGCCCGCGCCCCGCTCATGGCCTCTCGCTCCGCCCGCTCATCCGACCAGCACGTCCGTCGAGCCGGCGGCGATCGTGCCGGCCGGGAGGTCAGCCGGGTCGTTGCAGGTCAGCACCGGGTCACCGAGCCGGGCCAACGGCTTCCCGTTGACCAGGACCGTGACCGAACCGGTGACGACCCGGCCCTGGTTGGTCGGCGGCTTGCTGAACGAGGTGCCGGGCGGCGGCAGGTGCGGCGGCAGGTTCTGCGCCATGCTGCCGGCGACCGCGGCCGGCAGCCCGTTGATCAGCACGTCCGGGGAGAGTCCCGAGACGAGCCGGCCGGAGAAGGGCAGCGGGGTCGGCGTCGGCACCGGCCCACCTGGCGAGGGGACCAGCAGGATGTGCAGGTCCGTTCCGGTGACCGGATCGTTCTGCCGGGCGGCCGGCTGCGCCATCTCGTCCTCCCCTAGTTCAGCTTGATCGGCTTGCCCGACAGCACCAGCGGGCCGCTGGCGTTGATCTCCACCTGTGCCCCGCTGAGCTGCAACTTCTGGGTGGCCCGGATCTCCACCTGGGTCGCGGAGACGACGAGCTTCTGGTCACCGGTGAGGCTGGACTCGGCCTGTTCGAGATGCAGTGCGCAACTGCCGCCGGCCAGGGTCAGCTCGACCGCCGGGGTGGGATCGTCGGTCAACGTCAACCGCGAGTCGGCGCGGCTGGCCAGCACCCGGGCCGCGACCACTCCCCCACTGACGACGTCCGGCTGCGGCGGCTGGTCCTGCCGACTCCACACCCCACCGAGCACGACCGGCCGGGCCAGGTCGCCGAACTCGAACCCGACCAGGACCTCGTCGTCGACCTCGGGCAGCCATTGCAGCCCCCGCCCCGGCCCGGCACCGGGCGCGGCGACCCGGGCCCAGGTGCTCTCGTCGTCGGCGGAGAGGGTGGGGAAGGTGACCTTGACCCGTCCGAGCCGCTCGGGATCGTCGTTGTTGGTGACGATGCCGGTGACCAGGCCACCCCAGCCACGGGCCGACCCGTCGGCGGAGCCGGTACCACCGGCGAGGTCGGCCAGTGCCGCCGCGTCCTTGCCGCCGCAGACGAACCGGGTCCGATAGGGACGGTTGGCGCCGTAACTGTGCTCGACGCTGGTGACCCGGTAGCGGCCGGCGAGGCGCTGCCCGACCTGCTCGACCCGGACCTCGGCCCCCGCGCCCAGCAACGGGTCCCCCGCCGCCTCACCCCGCAGCACCACCCCGCCGGCCGAGGTACGCAACAGGAACGACCGCGCCAGCGCGGCCGCCTCGGCCTGGTCGGCGACCGGGAACTGGCCCGCCGAACGGGTCACCCGACCGAAGCTGCGCCGCGCCGCCGCCGTCAGCTCGGTGGCGGCCGGTGCGTCGGTACCCGGATCACCCTCGCTGGCCCGGCCGATCACCGCCTGCTTCGCCAGCGGATCCCAGCCCCGGACCTCCACCTCGTCGCAGTGCTCGGCGGAGGCGAACCGCACGGTGAAGCTGTGCAGGTTGCCGCCCCAGCGCAGCACCGGCGGCGTGCCGCTGCCGCGCGGTCCGCGCTTGAAGTGGAAGGTCCGGTCGCTGATCCAGAAGTCGAATCCGATTCGCGCGGCCCGGCGGCGCAGGAACGCGTAGTCGCTCTCGCCGGCCTGGAGCACGTGCTCGAGTACCTCACCCGTGCCGTCCACGTTCGGTTCCAGGCCGTACTCCCCGGCGATCCGGGTGGCGATGTCGGCGTCGGTGACCCGTTGGAAGCTGCGCGATTTCGGGCCCCGGGCCAGCCGGTGGGTCAGGTCGAGACCGCTGAGGACCAGCTCGTGGCGGCCGGTGACACCCGGCTGCACGGCGACCGCCGTCACCTCTCCGGTGGTGACCACCACCGGGTCGCCCTCGGCCCGGAACGCGATCTCGACGCGGGTGCCGAGGGTGAACGTGCCCCGATCGAACAGTTCGAAGTGGGGGTCGTCGAAGTGCAGGGCGAAGTAGTCGGGGAGATGCACCGACTCCTCGACCCGGGCCAGGGTCAGTCGCCCGTACAGGTCGGTGGCGAGGGGCCGCCCGTCGATGGTCAGCACCACCCCGTCCAGTCGCCGCCCCTGGTCAGCCACGGCGCCGCACCGGCAGCTCGGGGATCACCAGCAGCGACCCGGCCGGTACGGCGAGCGGGTCGACGACGCCGTTGGCCTCGGCGATGAGCCGCCACCGGCTCGGATCCGCGTAGTGCGACGCGGCGATCCGGTCCAGGGTCTCGCCCCGCACCACCCGGTGGACGCTGTGCAGGGTCGGCGTGTGCGAGGTCGGGTTCTGGAGCGGCCGGATCTCCTCGTCGTGGTACTGCCGCAGGAGCAGTTCGGCCTTTGCCCGCAATGGCATCCCGTCACTGGCGAAGTAGGTGAACTTCACCTGCATCCGCTCGACGATCGCCTTGAACGAGTGCAGCTTGCCCCAGTGGAACTTCACCCACGGCGGCCGGGCGCTGTTGGTCTGCGGATCGGAACCGGCCAGGTTCTCGTCGACCTTCATCAGGTCGAGCAGGGCGTTGGTGTGCACGGCGACGTCGGTGCCGGTGTCGGTGGTGTCCAGCATCAGGTTGAGCGACAGGGTGCCGGACTGGCCGCCCTGGAACCGCATCTCGGGCGCGTTCCGGCCCTTGGCCTCCGAGGGCTTCCAGCTGTTCGCCTTGGCGATGGTCAGCTCGGCGGGATTGAACAGACACCTGATCTCGACACCGCTCTCGCTGCGCAGGTACGCCTTCTCCGGCCCCGCCACCTAGAACACCCCCGCCCAGCGTCCGCCACGGCGCTCGATCTCCCGCAGCAGCCGCTCCTCGACGATCTCCACCACCCGATCCGGATCCAGCGGGGTGTCGGGCGACGGCGTGCCCCCCGCGGCGGCACCGGCCGGCGTACCACCTCCGGCGGGCGTCGAGCCGCCGGTCGACCCGCCGTTACCGTCCGGCCGAGCCGGGTCGCCCGGCACCGGACCTTCCGCACCCGGGCCGAGCGGCCCGGATACCGTCGGCAGGCCGGCGTACGCCCCGGCCGGTCCCGCGTCCATCCCGGGTACGGCACCCGGAAGCTGGGGCATCGCCTCGATCACCGCGTGCGTGGTCTGGGTGACGAGTTCCCGTACGGCGCCGAGGCCACCACCGACCGGCAGCCGGTCGACGATCCCGGCCGCGATGGTGTCCCCGGCGGCGTCGGGGAGGTTTCCGGCGAGCAGGTCCCGGCCGGTCGCGACCGCCTGCCGTTCGTCGTCGTCGAGCAGGCCGGCACCGCCGGCGAGGAGGAACCGTGGCCGGCGCACCGGCTGGCGGGTGTGCGCGAGTTCGTGCGCCAACACCGCGGCCGCGGCCCTGCCCGTCGGCACGGCGGCCAGGTGGACGACGGAGCCGGTGGTCGCGCCGAGCGCACCGGCGGCGGCCAGGGCGTGCCGGGTGGCGGGGCCGGTCGTGAAGCGGGGCGTGCCGGACCGTCCGGTGATCGACCGGGCGAGGGCGTGCAGGGCGGACGGCAGTGGGCGGGGCGCCTCCAGCGGATGCGCGGCGACCGCACTCTCCCACCGCTGCCGGGGCGTGCCACCGCCGGTGCTGCCGGCACCGACGGCGGCCCGGGTGACCGTGCCGGGCGGGGCGGACGCGAAGGCGGGGCGGGGCGGGGCGGTGACCTGGACGGCCCCGGTCGGGTCGGGCATGGTGCCCGGCGCGGCCACTCCGGCACCGAGCACCGGCAGTTCACTGGCGGAGTACGGGGGCCGTACCGACGGACCGGCCGGCGGCCGGGTGACCAGCGCGGCCGCCTGGCCGGCCGCGATGCCGGCGAGCCGGCCAGGGCCGGGAACGCCGGCCGGTGACCGGTGGGCCGCACCGCCGGGCGATGACCGGTGGGCCACGCCATCGGCCGCCGTCCGAGGAAGAGCATCGCGGCGGAAGGCAGCCGCGAGCATGCTGCCCGGCGCGACGCCCGGCCCGTGTGCCGCGACCGGTTGCCGGCCGAGGGGAGGACGCGGAGACGCCGGGGTGGGCCCGGGCGCCGGCACCGGCCGATGCCGGACCGGACCCACCGGGCCGTCGGCGGACCCGGGTGCCGGCGGCTCCGGCGATCCGACGCCGACCGGGGTACGGAGCACCGGCGCCACCGGCAGGTCGAGGTCGGCCCGCACGATTAGCGGCTCCGGCCGGTTCGGGCCGGGCCGGTGGCCGATCGGCGGGCGACGGTTCCGGTGCAGGCGCAGCGGGTCGGGGCGGTGCGCACGGGCGACGCGCGCCAGTGCGCCGGGGCCGGGAACGCCGGGAAGCTCCGGCGGGTACGGGCCGGTCGTCGTCTCGGCGGGTCGACCCGGTCGCCGACGCCACAGGCGCAGCCGGGTGAGCAGCGCCCAGGGGGGCCGGATCGACAGCGAGCCGACCAGGGCCGGGGCGACCGTCTCGGACGGGGCGCGGCGGAGCAGGGGGGTACGGCGCAGCCAGCGGCCGAGCGCAAGACCGGCCCGGGTACGGAGGGTACGCCGATGCGGCGGATCAGGGCTTGGTACGGAAGCCAAGATGACACACCTCCAGTTCCTCCACCGCGAGTTCCCGGGAGGAGGCGGCGAACCGTGGCCCGCTCCACTTGACCGGCTTGGCGCCGGTGAAGTGCCACCGGCGTACCGGACTGCCCTTGCCGTCGACGACGCTGACCTCGCCGTCGCGCGGCACCACCTTGTTGCCCTTGCGGGTCAGTCCCTCCCCGGAGCATTCGGCGAGCCAGGCGAAGAGCGCGTCGCTGTCGGTGATTCCCCGCTTGAGCACCAGGTTGGGCCACTTCATCCGGCCGAGCAGCCGGTGCGTGTACGCGTTCTGCCCGCCCTCGGCGAACTCCTCGACCTCGAGCTGTACGGACAGGCCGGACACCTCGGTGAAGGCACCGATCGTGATGCCGTCGACGGTGAACACGAACCTGCCGACGAAGGGCGGGTCGGCGGTGTGCGCCTTAGCCACCTTGCACTCCTTGCCACGCACGCTCGTTCAAGCCGCCCACCTCCTGCATCAACCGGATCCGGTCACCGTGCTCCAGGTCCAGCAGGCGATCCAGGTCCCAGTGCAGGTGATACGCGAGGTAGGCGATCTCCTGCCACAACTCGTCCTGCGCGTAGTGCCCTAGCCCACCTCCACCGACGCCGAGGGGAAAGGGGTGCCCGGCTCCATCGCCTCGAGGATGCTCGGATCCTGGAAGTTGATGATCCGGTAGAGGTCCTGGAGATAGCTGAAGTCGCTGACGAACAACGACTCGATCGTCTTCGTGCTCACCCGGGGGACCTCGCCGAGTTCGGTGACCACCCGGGCCAGGACGATGACGGTGGCGTACGCGTCGTTCTCCTTCACCCGTGGGTCGCGCAGCGGTTCGATCTCGTCCCGGGCGCAGGCGAGCCGCATCGTGCCGGTGCGGTGCAGCCTGCCGTGCTCGTCGACGAACCCCTTCGGCAGGGTGAACGGGTACTCCGTGCGCAGGCTCATGCCCGGCGCAGCCCTTCGTGCGTGATGGTGACCTTCTCGGTGGCGATCTCACTGCCGCCGGCGTCCAACTCGGCACCGGTCCACTTGGAGACCCAGCCGCGCTCGAAGTTCCAGCGCGCCACCTCGGTCTTCTTCGAGTTCTTGATGACGATGGAGCCGTCCCGCCGGGCCGCGTCGATGTCACCCTCCTCGACGAGCTTGCGCCACTCCCACAGCGCCTTCGACTCGTCGATGCGTCGCTCCAGCGTGATGTCGCTCCACTTCATCGCGCCGGGGACCTTGCGGATGATCATCCTTCCCTCCTTGGTGGCCTCCTTGTACTCGATCGTCTCGGTCTCCGATTCGACTCCCGAGCACTTGCGGAAGCTGGCCATCTCCACGCCGTCGATCTCCAGCACGAAGCTGAAGGTCGTCATAAGGTCCGGCATCCTCGACTCCTCCCATCACTCGCTGGTCGCGCCGCCGCCCTGCCACTGGCTGACGCGGAAGATCACGAACTCGGCCGGCTTCACCGGTGCGATGCCGATCTCGACGATGAGCTTGCCCTCGTCGGTCGAGGACGCCGGATTGTTGCTCTCGTCGCAGAGGACGAAGAACGCCTGGTCGGCTGTGGTGCCGACGAGCGCGCCCTGCATCCACAGTCCCCGCAGGAACGACGAGATGTTGCGCTTCACCCGCTCCCACAGGTCGCGGTCGTTCGGCTCGAAGACCGCCCACTGGGTACCCCGGCGAATCGACTCCTCGACGTAGTTGAACAACCGGCGGACGTTGATGTACCGCCAGCTCGGATCGGTCTTGGCGAGGGTGCGGGCACCCCAGATCTTCGTGCCGTAGCTGCCGAAGGACCGGATGCAGTTGATCCCCTCGGGGTTGAGCAGGTCCTGCTCGCCCGTGGTCACCTCGGTCTCCAACCGGACGATGCCGCGTACCGTCTCGTTGGCCGGTGCCTTCCACACCCCGCGCGCACCGTCCGTCCGGGCCCAGACACCGGCGACGTGACCGGCGGCCGGCACGGTGAGGAACCGCTCGCCGTTGGTCGCGCCCGGTCGGGCCAGCGGGTTGGTCACCACCACGTTCGGGTAGTACAGCGCCGCGAAGGCCGAGTCGCGGCCCAGCCGGGACCGCCACTCCAGCACCCGTGTCGCGTTCAGCCCGGGAGGCGGGTCCAGCACCGCCATCCGGGTACGACTCGTCTCGCACCAGTCGACGAGCTGCTTCTGTACGGCGAGGTAGGTCTCCTCGTCGACGCTGCCGTCCTCGCCGGTCGCGACGGTGACCAGATCCGGGATCGCGACGATCGTGACGTTGTCGGCGATCGCCAGGCCCTGGTAACCGGTCCGCTCGGCGACCGAGCCCTCCAGGTCGGCCGGGGTCACGTCGGTCGTCACCGGGGCGGGAGTCTCCACCGGGTACCGGCCGGCCGCCGGCACCCGCTCCGCCAGCGGGACACCCTGGGCCGGCTTCATCTCCACCCGGATGTACTCCGACCGGTCGTTGACCGTCCGCTCCAGGGCGCGCGGCGTCTTGGCGGTGAACTGGAGGCCGTCGATCTCCTCGCGCAGCGCGCCGTCCTCGTACACCCGCAGGGTGTAGTCCTGACCGCCGTCCGCCGCGCCAGCGTCCGACCCGGCACCGCCCGGCGGCACCACCTCCACCTCGATCCGCGAACCGGGGCGCAGCACCGAGACGTCCAGGCTGCCCACCTCGGGCCGGTTCGCCGTCGGCAGGGTCAGCCGGCCGTGGCCGTTCGCCGCACCGTTGCCACCGGGAATCCGGACGATGTAGCAGGCGCTGCCGCCGTTGTCGAAGTAGCCACGGACGGCGTGCGGAAGCATCGCCCCGGCGACGAATCCGCCGTAGATCCGTTCGTACTGGGGCCAACTCGTGACGAGCTGCGGCTTCACCCCGTCCGGGTCGGTCGGGTCGCCCTGGTCGACGTCGTACCGCTCGGTGAAGCCGACGAACGCCGCGACGGCGGTGCCGACCCCCTCGATCGGCATCGAGCCGCTGGGCTGCTCCTCGATGTAGACGCCCGGTGCTCCGTAGGACGCGGCCACGGGTACCACTCCTCGCTGTCAGGCCTGGATCGCGCTGGTCAACAGCGCGGGGTCGAGATCGCTGGTGTAGGACTCGCCGTAGTGCAACGGCGGGAAGACGCGCATCATCGGCTGCTCCGACGAGCAGGCCACGACCTTCACGGTCGGGAAGTCGTGCACGATCTGCCGGACGAGTTCCGGGGTCTCGTGCTGGTCGAGGTCGAGCACGACGACGTCGGGCAACGCCTCGACGAGTCGGCCGACCACGTCGGCGGCGTCGGCCTGCACCAGTTCGATGCCGTCGACGCGGAGGATCTCCTCGAAGCCGAGCCGGTGCAGGGCGCCGAAGTCGCCCACCAACACGCGCGTCATGGTCACCTCCACCGGCCCGGGGATCACACCGACGAGACTGTGCCCCGCCCGCCTCCGCCGGAAGGTGCAGCCGGGCAGCCGAACGTGCACCCGAGGGAAAGGGTGCTTGCCGCCGGCCCGTCGTCCGGTCGATGCTGGACCGGACCGGGGCCGCCCGCACGGTGGCCGGCAAGCGTCCACGGTGGAGGGCGGTTCGGGGTGAAGCAGTTCACCCGAGAGGACATGTCGGCCGCCGAGCCGGTCCGGCAGCACGCGACGGCGACCGTCCAGGCCAGGCGCGTACCCGGAGGTCCTGTCCCGGTCTCGTACGGCGGCAACGCCGCGATCCGGCGGCTGGTCACCGGCGGACCCAGCGGCGGACATGCCGGCGGTGGTGCCGGCCTGGCGCTGCTCTCCGGTGCCGGCGGCGGGGCGCTGAGTCGGTTCGGCGCCGGGTTCGCCCAGGCCAAGCTCTCGGTGAGCCAGCCGGGCGACCCGATGGAGCGCGAGGCCGACGCGATGGCGGCCCGGGTGGCCGCCGGGCCCGGCAGCTACGCCCCGGCCAGCACCCTGTCGGTGGCGCGCGCGCCGGTGTCGACCGCTGCCTCGGACGGTGCCTCCGGAGACGGCCCGGGCACCGGCGTCTCCCCCGCGCTGGAGTCGCTGATCCGCGACCCCGGCGGGGGCGATCCGCTGCCGCCGGAGGTGCGCGAGCGGATCGAGTCGCACCTCGGGGTGGCGCTCGGTGGAGTGCAGGTACACGCCGGCCCGGCGGCACAGGACGCTGCTGTTTCACTGCATGCCCGGGCGTTCACCTTCGGCAACCACATCTTCCTCGGCCCCGGCGAGTCACCGAGCGACGTGGCGCTGATGGCGCACGAGGCCACCCACGTCGTACAGCAGCAGGCGGTGAACGTCTACCGGGACTGGGTCCACCGCTCGTCGGACGGCCTGCTGCCCGACTTCATCGCCGACGCCGCCCGCTCGTACGCCCGTTCCCTGCCCGGCTACGACATGCTCACGGTCGTCGCCGGCTACGACCCGATCGCCGACCGGGCCGTGGAGCGGACGCCGGAGAACCTGGTCCGGGGCGTGATCGGGCTGGTGCCGTTCGGCAACCACATCGCCGACAAGCTGCTCGAGCTGGAGATCCTGCAGGACGCCTTCGCCCTGGTCGACCGGGGGCTGGTCGAGCACAACCTGACCCTGGCGAGGATCAGCGGCGATATCGACCGGGCCTGGGACGAGATAGACGTCCTCAACGGCCTCGACGCCAACCAGGCCATCATCGCCCGGTACATCGACGCGCTCTTCTCCGACGCGCTGGCCTTCGCCCGGTCGCTGGTCGACACGGTGCTCCAGATGATCCGCGAGGCGGCCGTCGGGCTGGCCGAGACGTACCTGGCGGACACCCCGGTCTGGGCGCTGGCCAAGAAGGTCATCCACTACGACCCGCTGCGCGGCACCCCGGTCGAGGCGACCACCGTCGAGATCCTCACCGACTTCCTCACCCTGATCGGCAAGCAGGACACGGTCGCGCAGATGCAGGAGCGCGGCACGCTGCAACAGACCGCCGACTGGATCGACACCCAGGTCGCCCGGTTCCTGTCGCTGGTCGCCGAACTCGGCGCGCTGTTCGAGGCGGGCTGGGCCGCCATCCAGCCGGCAAACATCGCGAACCTGCCGGAGAACCTGAGCAAGCTGGCCCGGGACGCCGTCGGCCTGGTACAGCGGGTCGCCGCCTTCGCCACCGACGTCGTCGCCGCCGTACTGCGGATCATCAAGAACGCGCTGCTCGGCTGGCTCAGCGGCGAGGCACACAAGCTTCCCGGGTTCCGGCTGCTCACCGTCATCCTCGGGGAGAACCCGTTCACCCACGAGGCGGTGCCACGCACCGCGGCCAACCTGATCGGCGGCTTCATCGCGCTGCTGCCGAACGGCGAGGCGACGTACCAGCAGCTCGCCGAGGCGGGGGTGATCGCCGAGGCGGGGGCCCGGATCGAGGGCGCGATGGCCCGGCTGGGCATCTCGCTCGACCTGATCACCAACACCTTCCTCGGCGTCTGGAACATGCTGACCCTGGAGGACCTGCTCAACCCGGTCGGCGCGTTCGTCCGGGTGCTGGAGAAGTTCGGCGAGCCGCTGGCCCGGATCGTCGAGTTCGTCGCCGAGGTCATGAAGGTCGTCATCGAGCTGATCCTCAGGCTGATGAACTTCCCGTCGGACCTGCTCGGCAGCATCATCAGCAACGCCATGCAGGCGATCGACGACATCCAGCGGGACCCGGTCGGCTTCCTGGTCAACATGTTGGAGGCCCTCAAGGCGGGCATCTCCGGCTTCTTCGACCACGTGCTGACGTACCTGCTCGACGGCCTCGCGTCCTGGCTGTTCCGGGGGCTCGGCCAGCTCGGCATCACCAAGCCGGCGGACTACTCGCTCGGTTCCATTCTCGACCTGGTGTTGCAGGTCCTCGGCATCACCGCGGAACTGCTGTGGAAGAAGCTCGGCGAGCAGATCGGCGAGGACAACGTCCGGAAGATCCGTGGTGCGATCGACACCCTCACCGGGGTCTGGACGTTCATCAAGGACGTCCAGGAGGGCGGCGTCGCCGCCCTCTGGAAGCACGTTGAGAGCCAGCTCGGCAACCTCTGGGACACCCTGCTCGGCATGGCCAAGGACTGGATCGTCAGCGAGATCATCGACAAGGCCGCCGCCAAGCTCCTCTCGATGCTCGACCCGACCGGCGTGATGGCGGTGGTGAACAGCGCGATCGCGTTCTTCAACGCGGTGCAGTCGGCGATCGAGTACCTCCGCGACATCCTGGAGATCGTCAACGACTACGTCTCCACGCTCGCCGCCGTCGCCGCCGGCAGCATCGCCCCCGGTGCCGCCAAGATCGAACGTGGGCTGGCGAACGCCGTACCGGTGGCGATCGGGTTCCTCGCCAACCAGGTCGGGCTCGGCAACGTACCGGAGAAGGTCGTCGAGATCATCCAGGGCCTGCGTGAGCTGGTCGACCAGGCCCTCACCTGGCTCTTCGAGCAGGCCAAACGCCTCGGCCAGGCCGCCCTCGCCGCGCTCGGGCTGGGCTCGGCCGGGGACGACAAAACAGCCGGACAGGAAAACCAGGGCGGGGTTGAATCACCCTTCGACATCGAAGGCTTCGGCCACAAGATCCACCTGCCCGATGGCACCGGGCCCCGACCCTTGATGGTTTCGAGCACACCCCAGCCGATCGCCCAACTCGTCGCCACGATCATGTCGGTGGTCCACCCGCCGAAGCAGGCGAAAGCCCAGGGGCTGGCCAGTCAGATCGCCGTCCTCCTCCACCAGGTCGAAATGATCGGTCCACAGCCAAACCCGCAACATCTGCAAGTTCTGCTGAACCAGATATCAGAATTAATCAAGGAACTAGTGTTCCAAGTCCAGTGGCGGGTGATCGGGAGACCCTTCGGCAAGAACGTGGCTGCCGCCTGGTACCAGGTCAATGGAGAGCGCGGCACGGTGGCCGCCGTCAGCGGAACTGGCCTGAACCAACCGTTGTGGCGGAACAACGAGAACCTGACGGCGGAAGACTATGAGCTGGGAAAGAACATCTTCTTCAGCACTCTGGTAATTGATTCACGACGTACACCGCGAACAGGCGAAGCGCCGAGAGGTATCCCGAGGCACACCGACTCCGAACTGAAGATCCTCGAATATGTGGCGCAGAAGTTCGCCAAGCGCGACGAAGCCCCATCGACTGACTCTGTACGTAACGATGAGGTCTACCCCAATGTTCACGGAACCGTTCACCTGAGTACCAACTTCGTGATGTGCGAATCATGCGCGTTTGCCGTCGCACAATTCCACCGCCTGTTCGCAGGGAACGTAGAGGTCATCGCAGGCGATGTCGAACCGCACCAGGTTGAATACGCGGATCTGCCGAACTGACGCCGCCGGGACGGCCGCTCGGCACGCCACCGCTGAGGTGGTTGACGAGCATGTGGATCGGGCAGGGGTGCGACCGCTACCGATTACACCGGTGGCCGCAGACCCGGGACGGCGCGGACGTCGATGCCGGCCACCTCGGGACCGACGGCGGTCATCGCGGCGGCGTCCACGGTGGCCGTGACGACCAGGTCGAGACCGGGCTTGAGCTGACCGCCGAGCGCCGACCAGAAGTCCGAGTTCTCCGATCCGTCGCCGCTGCGCAGGCTGAGCGACGGCACCGGCCGTACGGTGGCCAGCACCCCCCGCAGGTGTTCGGCCTCGATCACCGGATACAGCAGCAGCGCCGCCAGCACCGAGCCGAGCAACGAGTGCTCGTCGCGTACCTCGGATGTCCAGGCGGTCACCAGGTAGCGGCAGTCCACCCGGGGCAGCGGGTCGCGGCGGTACCGCTTGCCGTCGTCGCCCTCGACGAGTTCCTCGCCGAAGTTCCGCTCGTCGAGGTTGGGGCGTACGTCCCAGAGGTAGAGGTTCACCGTGGGGCGGGAGACCCGGGCGGCCCAGTCACCGTCCGGCGCCTCGAACGCGACGTCGACGTCCCGGGCCGGCAGCGGTACGGCGGCGCGCAGGAACGTCTCGATCGACTCATCGAGTTGGTGCAGCATCGGCGTCTCGATTCACCAGGTCGAAGTAGCGCTCGAACTCCGCCTCGGTACGCAGCCGGCCGAGCTTCTGGAACTCGCGCTTGATCGCGAGGATCACGTGCCGCATCGTGATGACGTCCTCCTCCTCGGCGGCGAGGAACGCGGCGCCGAGGGCGGCATTGTGGATCAGCCCGCCGGAGATCTTGAACTGCCGGGCCACGAAGTCCAGGTCGAGGTCGGCGACCGGGGCGGTCGACGGGAAGGACCGCTCCCAGATCGCCCGCCGCTGCGGCTCCTCGGGCAGGACGAAGTCGACGGCGACGGAGATCCGGCGCAGGAACGCCTGGTCGATGTTGCGTTGCAGGTTGGTGGCGAGAACCACCAGGCCGTCGTAGCTTTCCAGCCGCTGCAACAGGTACGCCACCTCGATGTTGGCGTACCGGTCGCGGGCGTCGGAGACCTCCGAGCGCTTGCCGAACAGCGCGTCCGCCTCGTCGAAGAAGAGCACCAGGTCACCGGCGCCCGCCGCGACGAAGATCCGTTCCAGGTTTTTCTCGGTTTCACCGATGTACTTGCTCACCACCGAGGAGAGGTCCACCTTGTACAGGTCCAGCCCGAGGTCACCGGCGACGACCTCGGCGGCGAGCGTCTTGCCGGTGCCGGAGGCGCCGGAGAACAGCGCCACGATCCCGGTCGACGGCAGCGGCGGGAAGCGCCAGTCGCCGTACACGACGCCCCGCCGGCGGTGCCGGGCGGCCAACTCGCGCAACTGCCGCGCGTCGTCGGTGGGCAACACCAGGTCGTCCCAGGTGCGGCGGGGGCGGATCCGGACCGCCAGCTTCTCCAGGTATCCGCCGGCCAGCCGCCGTACCGCCGGTCCGAGCGGCCCGGCCGTGTCGCGCCGGGCGGCGGCAACCAGCCGGAGCTGTCCCCGGCTGAGCCGGTAGGCCGGATCGGGATCCGTGCCGAGCACCTGCCGCCAGTCCTCCGGGTCGGCCTCGCCGCTGGCCACCCGCAGCTCCTGCCAGGGCCGGGCCGGCAGCGACTCCAGCGGCAGTTCCCCGGCGGACGAGATCACCCAGGCCAGGTGGGTGCTCCGGGCCAGCACGTCGGCGCCGGCCGCGTCGGGCGGCGCGTCCGAGGAGAGTACGACGACCAGGTTGCCGAGCGTCGCCTCGCGGACCACCGCCGCCCACCCGGCGGTGCTGGCCGGCATCGCACAGATCAGCAGTCCCCGGCCGGGCCAGCGCCGTTCGACCATCCGCAGCCGGCTCTCCCGGTCGCCACCGTGCACCAGCAGCAGATCCGGACCGGCGTCCCCGGCCGCACCGTCCGGCAGCACCCCGTTCGCGGAGGTCACGCCGTCGCGGTCGCCGGGGCGGCGGACGGTGCCGGCCGGCAGGTCGACGTCGGGCGACGAATCGCCACGGAGGTGCCAGACCACCCGGGTAGCCAGCCAGCAGGCCCGGGTCGCCCACGGCCCGGTGGTGGCGACCTCGACAAGTTCGGCCCGCCGCAGCGGAGACTCCGGCGCCACGCACCGCTCGGCGGGGTGCTCCGGGTCCGCGAAGATCCGGACCAGGGTGGCGATGGTCAGTTGCGGCAGTTGCACCGAGTCCTGAAGGTAGGCGACCAGCCGCTGCCGGGCCGGGCTCGTCTCGACCGCGTCGAGCAGGGCCAGCACCTCCGCGTCCGGCGGCGTCAGCCGGGCCGCCCGGACCAGCGCGGCGAACGGGGAGTCGCCGTCGAGCGCGGCCCGGAACGCCGCGCGGGCGCGTACCAGCTCCGGTTCGGTCCGTTCGCGGACCGCGGCGGTCAGCTCCGGCGCCGGCCCGTCCAGGCCGGGCAGGGTGGCCAGGATCCGGTCCAGGTCGTCCGGTCCGACGAACATGCCGGCGAAGTCGCGCGGCGGCCGTCCCTCGGCCAGCCGGCAGACCAGTGCCTCGCGCTGCAACAGGACGTCGGCCAGCACGGTCGCGGGATCGGCCCGGGTTGCCATCCGGCTAGATCGCGCCCTCGCGCGTCGCGAGGGCGACCGCCTGCGCGCGGGTCCGGCAGTTCAACTTGGTGAGTACGTCGTGCACGACGTTCTTGACGGTCCGCTCGGAGAAGCAGAGGTCCTCGGCGATGCCCCTGGTGTCCAGGCCCTCGGCGAGCAGCCGCAGCACGGATCGCTCCCGGGGGTTGAGCCCGGTCGGCCCGAGGTTGGCGGTCTGCATGACGTGGGTCAGCAGCCGGGCCAGCAGGTCACCGGGCAGGGTCACGGCGCCCGCCACCACCGCGCGTACGCTCGCGACCAGGGATTCCGGGGTGAGCGTGTCATGCGGTAGCACCGCCGCGACCCCGGCGTCGACGATCTCCCGGACCTGCTGCTCGGTCGCGACCCGGATGGTGGCGACGAGCCCGGTCGGACGGCCCGCCGCGAGCCGCACGGCCCGGCGCAACGCCGTCCCCTCCGATTCGAAGAGCAACACGTCGATACGGTCCACTGTGGGCGTCGGCACCAGCGCTGCGCTCTCCCCCCGGACCACGAACCCGGCCTGTTGGAGGCAGGCGACCATGCCGCGACGGACGATGGCATGGCCGTTGTCGACCCACACCGACGGTGGCCTCTGTGTCTGCACCATCACCACCCCCGGAAAAGGTCCGCTCCGCGCAGCCATGATGCGGCCTAACCGATCTTCATGACCATTGGCCTGTCGTCCGGATGCCCTGTCGGATTTCTGTCCGCAGTGGCCGGTGGTTCCCGGCCCCTGTCGTCAGGGCTATGCCGGCTGGTGCCACCGTCCTACCCTCGTGTCATGCCCAGGTACTCTGCGGAGCAGATCTACAGTTTCGCTCGGCGGGCCGGATTCTCTCCCGACGAGTCGGCGACGATGACCGCCGTCGCGCTGGCCGAGTCGGGCGGCAACAGCCGGGCGCACAATCCCTACGGCGAGGACTCCCGGGGCCTGTGGCAGATCAACGCGCGGGCCCACCCGGGGCTGGCGAAGCGGTACGACCTCTACGACCCGCTACAGAACGCCCGCGCCGCGTACGAGGTGTCCCGGCACGGCAACGACGTCTCTCCGTGGACCGTCACGCATGGTGGCACCGGCGCCCGGTACCTGCGCTACCGGGACGAGGCGGAGCGGGCGGCGGTGGCGTACGGCGACGGAACGGGACTCGGGATGTGGACCGGCACCCGGGGCTACAAGCACCGGGTGGCCGCCGAACCGTCGACGGACGATGGTTCGGGCAGCTCACCGGCGACCCTGGCGGCGGAGCCGTCGACCTCCGCGTCGTCGGCCGGAAACCCCGCCCTCGACCGGTTCCTGGAGGTGGCCCGGGACCAGGTCGGCGACCAGTACGTCTTCGGGGCCGAGGCCAAGCTGAAGGATGCCGACCCGGACACGTTCGACTGTTCGGAGCTGACCCAGTGGGCGGCACACCAGGCGGGGGTGACGATCCCGGACGGGGCGACCGCGCAGTATCTGCACCTGAAGCAGCGTGGGCTGCTGATTCCGGTGGAACAGGCCAAGAACACCCCCGGTGCGCTGCTGTTCCACTTCAATCGCGAACCCCGAGCCGGTGACGGGCGTACCCCGGGCGCCCACGTCGCGATCAGTCTCGGCAACGGAAAGACGGTCGAGGCCCGCAACCCGAACAAGGACGTCGGCGAGTTCGACGCCGGCAACCGGTTCACCTACGCCGCGCTGGTCCCCGGCATCTCCGACGGCACCGCCGCGAAAGTGCCCGAACCGGAGCCGGCGCCCGCGGCTGCGCCCGCGATCGTCGAACCACCGGAACTCGGTGGCGCCGACACCGACCAGGACGCGCTCACCGACGCGCTGGAACGGCGGATGGGCCTCGACCCGATGCGCGCCGACACCGACGGTGACAACCTCTCCGACAGCTACGAGATGGTCACCGCCAAGACCGATCCACGCCAGGGCGACACCGACGGGGACCGGCTCAACGACGCCTTCGAACTCGCCCGTGGGCTCGATCCCACCTCACCGGACAGCAACTCCGACGGCCACCTGGACGGCAGCTTCGCCGCCGACCAGCTCGACTCGGACCGCGACGGGCTCGACGACGAGCTGGAGCGGGCGCTCGGCCTGAATCCGGCGCTCGCCGACAGTGACGCGGACGGATTCGGCGACGCCCTGGAGTACCAGAGCCACGCGAACGCCCTGGACGCCCGCGTCACCCCGCTGACCACTCCCGGCCCGCTCGACCAGGACGGTGGGCCCGCGAGCACGCTCGGCCGGGACGACGCGACGACCGGTCCGCTCGGCCCCACCACCCCGCTCGGCTGAGCGCCGGACCGAAGGAAGACGACGTCGATGGACGTGGAGATCATCCTCCCGCAGACCCCCGTCGCCCTCGTACCGGGCACGGAGACCCGGGTACGCGTCGAACTGCGCAACCTCTCCGCCGCCCCGGTCTCGGTACGGCTGACCGTGCTGGCGAGCCGCGCCGGGGCCTGGGCCCGGATCGACGAGCCGACCGTGGTGCTCGCCCCGGGCGACACGTCGACGGTCGACATCGGCCTCCGGCCGCCGGCCGAGGTCCCACCGGCCGCGACCGTGCTGCCGTTCACCGTGCAGGCCGACGACCTGCGTGCGGGCGTACCGGCCGGGCGGGCCACCGGCCTCGTCACGGTGACCGCGCCGCGACGGCTGGACGCCACCCTGTCCCGGGAGGCGGACCGCCGGGGCGGAGTCCCCTACGTCCTGTCACTGGTCAACCAGGCAGACACGGCGCTGTCGCTGCGGCTCGACGCGCGACTGTTCCCCGCCGGCCGGGTCCAGGTCGAACCGGGGGTGCTGAGCATCCCCGGCGGCCAGGGCGCCACCGCCCGGCTCCAGGTCCGACCCCGGACGGCGTTGGTCGGATCGCCGACCCGGTACGTCCTCTCGGTGACCTGCCACGACGCCGACGCCGAGGACCGGGTGCCGGCGCTGGCCACTGTCGAGCAGGACGACAGCGCGGCACCCCGACTCGGCCGAAGGCCCGCCGCCGTGCTGGTGACGGTGCTGCTGGTGCTGGTCGCCGGTGCCGCCGTACTGCTCGGCGGACGGATCGACCTGCCGGGCCGGGGGTCGGAGCAGGCCGTCGCCACCGCCGCACCGGCCACCCCGGTGACCCGGCCGTACGCGCTGGTCGACGTGTTCCCGCAGCAGGACGGCGAGGGCGGACGCACCGCCGCCGAGGCCGCCCTGACCCGGCTCACCGCCGCCGGGATGCCGGTACGACTGGTCGACAGCACGACGTCGGACGTGGTGGCCGACGGTCAGGGCGGGCTGTGGGTGCTGTTGCAGGACGGCCTCGACACCGTCGACGCGACCCGCGCCTACTGCGACCGGTACCGGGCCGTCGCGCCGAAGTGTGACGTCGTGTCCTGACGTCCTGCCGCCCGGTGGTGCACCTCTGGCCGCCCGTACGGCTATGTCCATCCTCGACCACGCCCCCTACGGTGGGTACCACCTCAGGCCGACGACGGGAGGGGGCAGTGGGCTACGGGCTCGGTGTCGATCTCGGCACCACATATACGGCGGCGGCTGTCCGGGTCGGTGACCGGGTCGACGTGGTCCGGTTGGGCGGCCGGCGGCCGGAGATCCCGTCCCTGGTCTACATCCGCGCCGACGGGGAGGTGCTGGTCGGTGAGGCCGCCGAGCGTCGCGGCGCCGCCGACCTGGGCCGGTTGGCCCGGGAGTTCAAGCGCCGGGTGGGCGACCCGGTGCCGATCCTCGTCGGCGGCGCACCGTACTCCGCGCACGCGCTCACCGCCCGCCTGCTCAAGGAGGTGTACGCGATCGTCGGGCGGCTCCAGGACGGGCCGCCGGACGACGTGACCGTGACCCATCCGGCGAACTGGGGCCCGTACAAGCGGGAGCTCCTCGAGCAGGCGATTCAGCTCGCTGAGCTGGAAGGCGTACGCCTGCGGTCGGAACCGGAGGCCGCCGCCATCCAGTACGCCGCTGGCGAGCGGGTCCAGCCGGGCGAGGTCGTGGCGGTGTACGACCTCGGCGGCGGCACCTTCGACGCCGCCGTACTGCGCAAGACCACCACCGGGTTCACCCTGCTCGGCAAGCCGGAGGGGATCGAGCAGCTCGGCGGGATCGACTTCGACGAGGCGGTGTTCGGTCACGTCGTCGCGACCCTCGGCAGCCACCTCGACGGGCTCGACCCGGACGACGAGGAGACGACCACGGCGCTGGCCCGGCTCCGGCGCGACTGCGTCGAGGCGAAGGAGGGGCTGACCTTCGACACCGAGGTGATGATCCCCGTCGCGCTGCCCGGCCTGCACACCCGGATCCGGCTCAACCGCTCCGAGTTCGAGGCGATGATCGCCCCCGCGCTTTCCGACACGCTCGGGGCGATGCGTCGGGCGTTGCGTTCGGCGGAGGTCACCCCGGCCGAGGTCAAGTCGGTACTGCTCGCCGGCGGCTCGTCCCGGATTCCGCTGGTGGGGCAGCTGCTCGGCACCGAGTTCGGGCGTCCGGTCGTCCTCGATCCGCATCCCGAGCACAGCATCGCCCTCGGCGCGGCGCGGGTCGCCGGGCCCGCTGCCACCGCGTTCGACGGGTCCTTCCCGGGCGGTCCGCCGACCGGGCGGGTCACCCCGGCCGCCGGCCCGGCCCAGCCGACCAGCCCCCATCCGTCCGAAGGCAGGGCGTCGGCACCGGCGGCCGCTGCCCTGGCGGCGGCGGTCGCGGCGGGCAGCGCCACCGCGCCACCGGCGCCGACCACACCCCGCAGCACCACGCCGACCACACCGCACAGCACCGTGCCGGCGGCGCAGGCCACGCCGGGCGCCACCGGCACGGCGGCGACGGCCCCGGTCACGCCCGGCGGCGCCATCCCGCCGGTCCCGGCACCGGACGCGTCGACGCTGGTGGGCACCGCCTCGGTGCCGGTGGCGAAGGGGACGGCGACGGGTCCGCCCACCGGGACGGCGCCGATCACCTACCGGGAGGGGCGTGCCACCGCGACCCCGCCGGCGCCGACCGGGCCGTGGGCCCCGGCGCGGAAGCCGAGCGGGCTGCCCCGGGTCAGCCGCCGGGCGCTGCTGCTGGGAATTCCCGCCGTGGCCGCGGTCGCGGGCACCGGAACGGTGGTGGCCGTCCTCGCGATGTCCGACGGACCGCCCTCCGGCGCCCAGTCCGGCTCCGGCCCGCCGAGCGGCCAGCCGACCGGCTCGGCCACACCGTCGCCGTCGCCGTCGGTCGACCCGAACGCCTTCCCGGTCGACCAGCCGATCCTCTTCCGGCGGGACGAGGGGGGCGAGTGGCCGACGGCGAGCCGCTCCGGGATCTACCGCATGATGCCCGGCTCCGGTGAACGGCTTCCACTTGCCGTCGCCGGGCACGACATCCTGCCGCAGTGGTCGCCCGACCGCACCAGGTTCGCGTTCACCCGGCGTACCGGCACGAGCTGGCAGGTGTGGACGATGAACGCGGACGGCTCCGGTGCGACGAAGGTGATCGACCGGATCCGACCGGGGTCACGGGTCTCCTGGGCGCCGGACGGCCGGCGGTTGGTGTTCGTCACCGAAGTGAACCGGATCCCCCAGTTCGCCGTCATCACGGTCGGGTCGTCGAGGCCGGTCCAGCTGACCACCTCCACCGACGGCAAGGACGACCCGGCCTGGGACCCGACCGGCGACCTGCTCGCGGCGTGGAGTTCCCGCGACGGTCAGGCGCATCTCTACCTCGTCTCGGCGGTGGAGCCGGGGGCGCGGTGGCAGCGGCTCACCTCCGGTGCCGCCCGTACGGTGGACCCGGCCTGGTCCCCCGACGGCAAGCGGATCGCCTACACCCGATCCGCGGACGGACGATCGAACATCTGGGTGATCAACCGTGACGGTCGGGGCAACCGGGCGGTCACCACCGGGGATGAGCGGGACATGGACCCGACGTGGTCGCCGGACGGCAAGTGGATCGCGTTCACCCGGGGCCAGTTGAACAGCCCGACGATCCACGCCATCCGGCCGGACGGGAAGGACCTGCGCCGGCTGACGACTCCCGGCGGTCGGGAGGGACACCCCGCCTGGTGAACCGCCTCCGGTCCGGTGAACCGACTCCGGTCCGGTGAACCGGCCAGCGCCGCACGGGCCGACCGGAGGTCAGCCGGCCGGGGCGGCCGATCCGGACTGGCGCAGGCCGGCAAGGAGTCCCTCGCAGCTGCGTACGGTCGCCCGTGCGGCCGTACGCAGCTCCCGGGCCGAGAGCGGATGCTCCGCGAGCCGCTGCCACCGGCCCAGTGCCTCCTCGGCGGCGACAGCCAACCGTCCGGGCACGGCGTCGGCGGTCAACCCGAGCCGCTCCGCCGCGCCGCCACCGGCCCCGCCCAGCAGCCGCTCCATCTCGGCGAGCTGGTCGGGACGTCCGGGTAGCCGGCCGGACCGGAGCAGGTGCAGGAGCCGGACCTCCACGAACTCGTGGAACCCGGCCCGGATCTCCTCGGCCTCCGCGATCAGGGCTGCGGTGTCGACACCGGCCGGCTGCGACCGTACGGCCGCGTCGAGCGAGGCGAGCGCGGATCTCGCCTTCAGGACCTGGCCCCGGCCGAGGAACTGCGCCGCCAGTACCTCCCGCAGCCGGTCCAGGCCGCTCCGGGCGGACAACTCCCGCGCCAGGTCACCGGCGTCCCGGACCGTCCCCTCGCGGATGAGCTGTACGCCCACCCGGACACCGAAGAGTCCCAGCCGGGCCAGCAGTCGCTGGCGTGCCGGTCCGGCGACCGGGATCGAGGTGGTGGTGCCGACGAACCGGTCGGCGGTGAGCAACAGCTCGAGTACGTCGTCGAATCCGGCGGCGGCGATCGTCGCCAGCGACTGGAACTCGTCCTCGCGCAGCGTCGCGGCGGCGGCGCCGAGCAGCCCCGCCACCGGTACGACGATCGGGCACAGCCGGCGCAGCCGCTCGTCGGCCTGGTAACGGGTCGCGACCCGGCCGGCCGCCTCCATCGCGTCCAGCCGGCAGTCGCCGATCTCGTCGGCCCGGGAGAGTACGCCCACCGTGTTGATCGGCGAGCCCCGGGCCAGTTCGTCGCCGTGGAACGACTCCAGGAAGCGCAGGTCGCTGCCGTGCATGTGGCGCAGCAGGTACACCACGGCGTCGGCCTCGGCCACCCGGTCGGAGTCGGCCGCCAGGAACATCTGCGTCCGCAGCGACACCTCCGTCGACAGCGAGGCGATTCCCGGGGTGTCGATCAGGGTGTGCTCGCGCAGCCGCCGGCTCGGCACGTCGACGGTGAGCTGCCTGACCTGGTCGGCCGGCCGTCCGAGGTCGACCTGGATCGCGCCCGACACGCGGTCGAACGGTCGCTGCTCGGGTGGGCCGTCGACGAGGTGCAGCAGCACCCGGTACGACGGGCCGTCGCGGTACCAGGTGACGACGCGGGTGCACTCACCCGCGTCGGTCGGCGCCAACTCCTCGCCGACCATCGCGTTGAGCAACGTCGACTTGCCCGCCTTGACCTTGCCGGCGATCGCCACCCGCAGTGGCTCGTCCAGTCGGCCGATCGCACCGGCGAGCGCCTCCTTCGCCGCCGGATCCGGCAGCTCGCGGTGGGCCCGGCCGAGCAGGTCCCGGACCCGCCGCGACAGTTCCCCGCTCACGTCGGCGCTCCCCGGCGCTGCTCCGGGGACGCCACCGGGCCTGCGGGCACGGCGATCCGCTCAGCCGCTCGATCCAGGTCGCGCCACTGCTCCTCCAGCCGCTCCGCCCGCCGGGCCCGCTCGTCGTCCGGCAGGGCCGCGTTCTGCCGGACGGCCGACAGGGCCTGCGCCGAGGAGCGCTCGGCGAGCGCGGCGCGGGCGGTGAACTCGTCGCGCAGGAAGCGTTGGGTGCGCCGGATCGCGTCCCGGCAGTCCTTGCCCAGAACGAAACCGACCTCGTCGACGTACCGGCGCAGTTCCTGTTTGGCCTGCTGGCGGCGGTACGCGAGCTGCCGTTCCCGCTCGTCGCGGACCAGTTTGCGGCCGAGGGTCATGCCGACGGCCACCCCGATCGGGGCGGCTACCGTCAACCCGAGCAGGCTGCCGAAGGCGCCGGCCATGAACATGCCGCCGTACGCCAGCCGGGCGGCGGTGAAGGCGCCGAGGAACTGCCGGATGGACGACCGTTCGAACCGGACGTCGACCACTTCGACCTTGGCCAACGCCGCTGCCGGGGCGGGCAGGTCGAGATCGAGGCCGTCGTACTCCAGGTCGAACCGCTCCGCGACGTCGCGGGCCAGTTGCTCGGTACGCGAGACGAGGGTGAACAGGTTGTCCACGGCAGCCGCCGCCGCTTCCCGGCTGGCCCATGCCTCGAAGTCCCGCCAGTTGTCCTTCGGGTCCTCGGTGTCCAGCAGTTCCTCGCCCCGGCGCAGCATGCCGCGCAGTCGTTCCCGCAGGTCGTGGTCCACATCGGTGCCGAGGTCCTGGATGCCGTCGCCGAGCGCGGTCTGCCAGGAGGCCGAACTGCCGGCGAGATGTCGGCCCCGGCGGGCCTGCTCGGTCAGCCGGTCGGCGAGCGCGGTCCCGTCCTCCGGGTGCTGGATGGCTGCCCGCTCCGCACCGACCTGGTGACGCAACTGGGCAACCACGAAGGCGATGTCCGCTCGGGTGGCCCGCACCGTCGCGGCCTCGGTGCCGGCGAGGATGTCCCGGCGCAGCAGGTCGAGCAGGGGCAGGAAGCCGGACTCGGTGTTGAGTGCCGCGTTGTTCCGGGCCGCTGCCCGCAGTCGCAGGAAGGACGAGACCGGCAGCACGGGCAACGTCAGCCCGGCCCGGGCGAGATGTTCCTGGTTGAGTGCGACGATGCGGCGCCACTGCGCGTGCAGGTCGGTCTTGGTGACGACGCAGACGACCCGGGGGCAGCGTTCGACCGTACGGGTGAGGAAGCTCAGCTCCGGCGCGGTGAGTTCCGCCCCGGCGTCGGTAACGAACAGCGCGGCACGGGCGAGCGGCAGCGCACCGAGGGTGAGGTTGCCCTGTGCCGATTCCAGGCCGCCCACCCCGGGTGTGTCGATGAAGGAGAGTCCACGACGGAGCAGCAACCGGTCCAGCCGGACCTCGACGGAGCGGAGCCGTACGGCATCCTGACCGGCCTCGGTCACGTAGTCCCGCAGCCGGTCGAACGGCACCTCGATCCGCTGGGGGTCCGACGTGCCGTCGGTCGGTTCGGGGACGGCGACGACCGAGGGTGGCACGCCGTACCGCACTATCGTCGGTACCGCCGTGACGATGTCCGAGTCGACCGGACAGACGTCGGTCCGGAGCAGGGCGTTGATCAGCGTGCTCTTGCCCTGTTTGAACTCCCCCACCACCGCCACCGGCACGTCCTCGGTCAGCAGCCGCGCCCTCGCCTGGTCGAGCCGGCCGACCAGGTCCGGCCGGTCCGCGCCGGACGCCAGTTCCCGTGCCCGGTCGAGATCCTCGATCACCCGGGCGACGGCGGCGCTACGGCTCGCGCCGCTTCGGACGGCGTCACCGCGTGGTCGTACCACCGCGGTCACGACCGCCTCCGTACCACGCGTGACGCCATCCTCTCCACCTATGGACCGGGGCCCAACAGCGGCCGTCGCTATAGCTGGGGTCAGCCTACGGCGCCGGGACAACCTTCGGTCGGCGCCAGAGCAGCGCGACGAGGACGAGGGTGATCAGTGCGCCCGGGACCAGGCTCATCCTGATCCAGGTTTCCGTGACCAGGACGAAGACGAAGAACCTCCCGATGAACTGGATGGCGAGCAGGACGGTCAACAGCACCCGGCGCCAGCCCTGCCCGAATCGCGATCCCAGCGCCAGCCACGCGTACGCGATGCCGAAGCTGAGGTGGAAGGCGTGCGGGACGCCCAGTTCGTACGGCGGGGTGACCAGCGCGTACAGGTGCTCCAGCACCAGCACCCCGAGCAGGATGGTCGGCAGATCCCGCCGGGAACGGGCTGCCTCCGGACGATCTGACGGGCCGGACGGGACGGTGACACTCGCACTTTCACGCACAGGACACGTCTCCTCGAATCACACCAGGAAGGACCGGGCGAGACTTTCTCGCATGAGAGTATCTTGCCCGCGCCCTAGGATCCAGGCATGAACGCCGCACGATCGGAATCCGACGCGTCCCCGCTGGCCTTCCTGCCCAGGGACGTCGCCACCGGCATGCTGATCAGCACGGTGCACCGGCGCTGCCAGAAGCTCCTCAACGACGCGCTGCGCCCGCTCGGGATCGAGGAGCGGCACTTCGCCACCATGGCCGTACTGGACGGCCGTGGGCCGCTCACCCAGCGTCAACTCACCGACCTGCTCGACCTCGACAAGTCATCGCTGGGCCGGATCGTCGACGAACTCGAGCGGCAGGACCTGGCCGAACGCCGGCCCGTACCCGGGGACCGTCGTGCCCACGCCGTCCATCTGAGCACGCGGGGCCGGCAGCGGGTGAGCGAGGCGCAGCAGATCGCCGGCCAGGTGGGGCAGCAACTCTTCGGGCACCTTCCGCCGGAGATCCGCCAGGCCCTCGACAACGCGCTGCGGCAACTGCTGCCCCCGCCCGGGGCCGACGGCACCACCAGGTGACGACGTCGGCATCCCGAAGCGGTTGCGGCGGAGGAGCCGGCCCGGCGGTGAACCGGACCCTCGGCCCGCGGCTCAGCGCAGTCCCGCCGCCAGCCGGTCCCGCACCTGCCGCGACGCCTTCGCCGGGGAGCCGGCGTCGAAGGGGGGCTGCGGGTCGTACTCGATGGCGAGCTGGATCGCCTCGGCGGTGGTCCGGTCGGCGAGGGTCGCGGCGAGGGTGAGGGCCATGTCGAGCCCGGCGGAGACTCCGGCGGCGGTCATCAGTTTGCCGTCGCCGACGACCCGCTGCGGGGTGTAGGTCGCACCGTACGAGGCCAGGACGTCCGCCCGCCGCCAGTGCGTGGTGGCGGTACGACCGCGCAACAGTCCGGCGGCAGCCAGCAGCAGCGATCCGGTGCAGACCGAGGTCGTCCACCGGGTGCCCTCGTGGATCCGACGGATCCAGTCCAGCAGCGGTCCGCCGTCGACGTGCCGGTCGACGCCGGGGCCGCCGGGCACCACCAGCACGTCACAGGAGTCGATCTCGGCCAGCGTGGCGTCGGCGACGAGGGCGAGGCTGCCGGCGCTGTTCCGGACCGGCCCGAGGCTGGCCGCGGCGAACAGCACCTCGGCGCCGGGCAGGAGCTTGAGTACGTCGTACGGGCCGACCGCGTCGAGCGCGGTGAACCGGTCGAAGAGTGGAATGACGATGCGCATCGGGGGCTCCGTAGGGTCAGGCGAAGTGGTGGCGGTACTGGCCGGGGGTGACCCCGAGGGTGCGTTTGAACCGGCGGTGCAGGGTCTCGACGGTGCCGAAGCCGCATCCCCGGGCGATCGCCCCGACCGGGGCGTCGGTGCTCTCCAACAGTCGTCGGGCAGCCTCGACCCGGACGGATTCCACGTACGCGGCCGGGGTCTGCCCGGTCTGCGCGGTGAACATCCGGGCGAAGTGCCGCTCGCTCATTCCGGCCCGGGTGGCGAGGGCCGGCACGCTCAGGTCCTCGGCGAGGTGGTCGGCGATCCACACCTGGATCTGCCGCAGCGGGGTACGCAGCGGACGCTGTGCGGCCAGTTGCGTACTGAACTGGGACTGCCCGCCGGGGCGCTGCACGAACATGACGAGGCGACGGGCGATGGCCCGGGACGTCTCGGCCCCCCGGTCCTGCTCGACCAGCGCGAGCGCGAGGTCCATCCCCGCGGTGACCCCGGCGGAGGTCCAGACGCCGTCGTCGTGCACGAAGATGGGGTCGGGCTCCACCGTCACCGCCGGATACCGCCGGGCCAGTTCGGCGCAGCTTCCCCAGTGGGTGACCGCCCGCCGGCCGTCGAGCAGACCGGCCTCGGCCAGCAGGAACGCGCCGCTGCACACTGCGGCGACCCGGCCGGAGCGGGTGGCGGCGGCACCGATCCAGTCGATCAGCCGGCGGTCGGCGGAGGCCTGCGTCCGGCCCGGCCCGCCGACCACCACCAGGGTGTCGATCCGGCCGCCGGCGCACTCCTCGATCGTGGCGCCGGGGGTGATGCCGAGGCCGCCGCTGGCCCGGACCGGACCGGCGGTCCCGGCCACCGTCTCCAACTCGTACCCCGGCGCCAGCCGTTCGGCCTGCGCGAACACCTCGTGCGGGCCGGTCAGGTCGAGGATCTGGAACCCCGGGAAGATGACGAAAACGACGCGGTGGCTGTCCACCCGTCCATCTTTTCCGGGCACCGGCTCTGGCAGCAATGACAGGCTACTGACGATTTCCGCCATCCATCCCCGGAGGAAGGCGGCCGGATACCGGCGCCGCCGCCCGGACCGGTCGGCCGGCGATCGACCTCGGTAGATCGGAACCGTAGACCTTGGTAGGGCCACACCAGTCTCCGGTGCACTGTGCCGGCCGCCCTACCCGGCCCAGAATCGACGGCATGTCCCGGACATCCCCGCTCCCCCGCCCGACGCCCGGACCACGGTTCTGGCGACGCGTGCTGCCGGTCATCGGCCTCGCCCTGCTCGCGCCCTGGGTGCCGGAGTACCTGGTGGGCAGCCACACCGTCCGCGACCTCCCGTTGATCGTCTTTCTGGTACCGATGTACGGCGGCGGGGCCCTGCTGATCCGCGAACTGGCCCGGCGCACCGGGCGGGGATGGCCGACGATCCTGCTGCTCGGGCTGGCCTACGGCGTCATCGAGGCCGGCCTGTTCGACCAGTCGCTGTTCAACCCCGACTACATGGGCGAGGACTTCGGAACGCCGGCCCGGATACCCGGCCTCGGCGTGAGCGCCTACTACCTTCTGGTGTTCGTCGGCGGGCACGCCGTCTGGAGCATCGGCACGCCGATCGCGATCATCGAATCCCTGGTGCCCGACCGCGCCGACGCGCCCTGGCTGCGTACCCCCGGTCTGTTGGTGGCGGCCGGGCTGTACCTGCTCGGCGGCTTCATGATCTACAACGATCTGCGGTCCACCGAGGGCTTCGGCGCCACCGGACCGCAACTCGCCGCCGCCGCGACGGCCGCGGTCGTGTTCGTCGGTGCCGCGTTCGTCGTACGCCGCCGTCCGGCCGACCCCGCGGCGAAGACGCCACCCCGGCCGTGGTGGGTCCTGGTGGTCGCGTTCCTCCTGTCCAGCCTGCTGGGGATCGGCGAGAACTGGCTCGGGGTCGCGCTCGGGGTCGCCGTGGTCGCCCTGATGATCTGGTACGTCACCCGGTGGGCCCGCAGCCCCCGATGGTCCCCGCGCCACCGGCTGGCCCTGGCCGGTGGCGCCCTGCTCACCTGGGCCTGGCACGGTTTCGTCCTGCATCCGTGGCGGGAGGTCTCGCCGGCCGCCGAACTCGCCAGCGACATCGCCTTCGCGGTCGCGGCGATCGCCATGGTCGTCCTGGCGGACTGGCGGCTCCGGCGTGCGCGGTCCACGGATCCGCGAACAGCGGTCGCGGACGGCCCGGCCGAGGTCCCCGCACCCCGTCCGGAGGGTCGGTCGAGCGTCGAGCCGTGACGGCCCGCCGCCCGGCCGGCGCTTTCCCATCATCTGGTCGACGGACCCGGCAAACGAGTCGACGAACGGCTGAGATCTCGGCCCCGGATGGCAGTGGTCAGACCTCCGGACGGCCGATCTTGCACGGCAGCGGCCGGGTCGAGCAGGCGCGGCCGGCGGTCCGTCGGCGGCCGGCCGATCCACGGCAAGCCCGTTACCAGCGCATTTCGCGCTCGCTTGGCCGACAACGACCTTGATAACGGTCAGATCACGAGACCTTCCCAATCCGTACGGCCCTCGCGTACGGTCCCGGAAAGGCAGGAGGTCAGACCTCCATCCTCATGCCTCTGAGCGTCCCGAGGTGAGCTGACTAGTGCAGGAACGTGCTTCCCGCTATGCGGGATACCGGTCGTTTGACTATCTGACCCCGCAGGTCGACTTCAAGGTGTTCGACCTCGCGCCCCAACTCGGTCGGGTCCCCGAACACGATCTGGGCCTGACCGACGCCCAGCGCGACCGGGTATCCCGGCTGCTGCGCGACCACTCCGCGATCTCGCTGCACGAACACCCGAAGATCCTGCCGGCCGACGTCACGCAGCTACGTGACTACAACCGCACCGGACGCAACTCCTTCGGCTTCGAGGGACTTGCCCGGTCCGGCATGACCGCGGTGTTCGACAACTTCATGAATGGCACCGGCTGCGTGACCAGCGAGGCCGCCTGGAAGTGGGACGACGTCATCTACGACATCGGCCTGCGGTTCGCCGACGTCGCCAAGCAGGACTACGTCGTGGTGGCCACCACCCTGGAAGAGATCTTCACCGCCAAGCGGAACGGCCAGCTCGCCCTGGTGGCCGGCCTGGAAGCGGCCACGATGATCGAGAACGAGCTGGACCGGATCGACATCCTGTACGGCTTCGGCGTCCGCCAGATGGGCATCGCGTACAGCCAGGCGAACATGCTCGGCTCGGGCCTGTCCGAGGAGCGCGACGGCGGGCTGACGCACTTCGGCCGGCGGGCCGTCGACCGGATGAACAAGCTCGGCATCGCCATCGACGTCTCGCACTCCGGCGACCAGACCTCGCTCGACGTCATCGAGGCGAGCCGGGTACCGGTCTTCATCACCCACGCCGGAGCCCGCTCGGTGTGGAACACACCCCGGATGAAGCCGGACGACGTGATCCGGGCCTGTGCCGAGCGGGGTGGCGTGATCGGCATCGAGGCCGCCCCGCACACCACGCTGTCGCAGGAGCATCCGCACCACTCGATCGAGTCGGTGATGGACCACTTCGTCTACTGCGTCGACCTGGTCGGCATCGACCACGTGGCGTTCGGACCGGACACCAACTTCGGTGACCACGTCGGGCTGCACGACACCTTCACCGGGCACCTGGCGATCGGCAAGGCGCACGGTGCGGTCGCGCACCCCCGGGTGCCGTACGTGTCCGGGATGGAGAACCCGGCCGAGTGTTTCAGCAACATCGTCGGCTGGCTGGTGAAGCACGACTACTCCGATGACGAGATCGCCAAGGTCATCGGCGGCAACATCATTCGCGTTCTTCGGGAGGTTTGGTGAGCAAGTCAATCAACGGCCGCGCCCGTCGCTGGCGGGCCGCCGTCGCGCTCGGCGCGGCGGCCGCGCTCGGCCTGTCCGGGTGCGGCCTCAACGAGGACAACGGGTCGTCCGGCGACGGTGCCGCCGGCGACACGGTGCTGCGGATCGGCACCACCACGGACGTGTCGAACTTCAACCCGCTCCAGTCGCTGAGCAAGACCGACTCCTGGATTCTCAACGCGATGTACCCGCACCTGCTGCGGATCGACGAGAACGCCAAGAAGGCGCCGGAACTGGCCAAGGACTACACGTACGAGAACGACGGCAAGACCGCCGTGTTCCACCTGCGCGACGACTTCACCTGGACCGACGGCAAGCCGGTGGTGGCCGACGACGTCAAGTTCAGCGCCGAGTCGATCATGAAGTACAAGCTCGGCAACGTCGCCGCGAAGCTCACCTGGGTCACCTCGATCGAGGCGCCGGACGCCACCACGGTCAAGTTCAACCTCTCCCAGCCGTACGCGCCGTTCGCCGAGGGCGTCGGGTTCTGGATGTCGATCGTGCCGAAGCACGTCTTCGAGGGCGCCGGTGACCTGTCGAAGTTCCCCAACGACTCGAACTGGGTCGGCGCGGGACCGTTCGTGCTGGAGAGCGCCACCAAGGGCCAGCGGTACGTGATGAAGCGCAACGACAAGTACCCGCTGGCGCCCGGCGGGAAGCCGGCGGTCAGCAAGGTCGAGTACCGGCTCTACCCGGACGTCAACACGATGATGCTGGCGCTGCGCAACGGCGACATCGACCTGATGGGCACCCCGGTCCCGGCGTCCGCCGCGAAGACCTTCGAGAACGATTCGAAGATCAAGATGACGAAGGTCGGCGCGCTCGGCTTCGCCCACCTGACCTACAACATGAACAACAAGGACCTGGCCAAGCAGGAGGTCCGGCAGGCGCTGTCGATGGCGATCGACACGAAGTCGATCATCTCCTCGGTGCTCCAGGGCGACGCGCAGCAGATGTCCGGCCCGATCTCGCCGATCTTCGCCGACTACGACAACACCGAGATCCAGCCGTACCCCTTCGACCCCGCCGGGGCGAAGGCCAAGCTGACGGCGGCGGGCTACAAAGACGGCAACGGTGACGGCCTCTTCGACGGCCTGGACCTGGGCGTGGCCTGCGACCAGTCCAACGCCAACATCACCCGGGTGGTGCAGCTGTTCCGGGAGAGCGCGGCGAAGGCCGGAATCAAGCTGGAGAACGAGTGCGTGGAGCGGAACACGTTCCTGTCCCGCACCAAGGACGGCAAGTACGACATCGACGCGTCGCAGTGGGGCGTGTTCGACAACCCGATGGACCAGCTCCGCAGCACGTACCTGTCCAGCAACCCGGGTGGGATCAACTACAACCTGCTCAAGTCCCCCGAGATCGACCAGCTGATCAACGACGCGGCGGGCACCACCGATCCGGCGGCCTTCGCCACCAAGATCAAGAACATCGACAAGGTGGTGCACGAGCAGGCGTACCTGACCCCGCTGTACGTGGAGAACTTCCAGTTCGCCTACAACGCCAGCAAGTTCGGCGGCTTCGTGGCATCGCCGTCCGACCTGCTCGGCATGGTCACCGCGTACTCGCTGGCCCAGGTGAAGCCGGTCGGCTGACCGGCCACTAGAGAGAAGGGAGGGGTCCCCCGTGGCACGCTTCGTGCTCAACCGGGCACTGAAGGCCGTACTGACCATCTGGATAGCGATCACCGCGACGTTCTTCCTGCTCCGGTTACTTCCGGGGGACCCCACGACCCTCATGGTCGAGGGGGACATGACGCCGGAGATGCGGGCGGCGCTGCTCAAGACGTACGGCCTGGACCAGCCGCTGCTGGAGCAGTACGTCTCGTACCTGCGCGAACTGCTGCACGGCAACTTCGGCATCTCGTTCCGGCAGATCCAGCCCGTCACCGACATCCTGCTCGACCGGCTGCCCTGGACCCTGCTGCTGGCCGGGGTGGCGTTCCTGCTCACCATCGCCGTCGGCATCCCGATCGGGGTGCACGCGGCGGCGCACCGGGGCCGCTGGCCGGACAAGCTGCTCCAGGGCTTCGGCATCGGCGGGCACGCGCTCTTCGTACCCAGCGTGGCGATGCTGCTGCTGGTGTACCTGGGCGCCAAGCTCGGCTGGTTCCCGATCGGCGGTGCGATCGACCCGGACACCCGGGGCGCGGCCGCGTACCTGAGCCTGCTGCACCACCTGGTGCTTCCGGTGGCGTCGCTGGTGCTGGTGCAACTCGGCCCGTACGCGCTGACGCTGCGGACCAACCTGATCGACGTCCTCGGTGAGGACTACATCCGGGCGGCCCGGGCCCGGGGCCTGTCCGGCCGGCGTCGACTGTGGAAACACGCCCTGCGCAACGCGATCCTGCCGGCCCTGACCCTGATGGGCCTGCAACTCGGCACGCTGGTCGGCGGCGCGGTGCTCACCGAGACCGTGTTCGCGTACCCCGGGGTCGGCCGGCTGATCTACGAGGCGGTCGGGCAACGCGACTATCCCGTCCTGCAAGGAGCGTTCATCATGCTCGCCATCACCGTGGTGGTCGCCAACGCGCTCACCGACCTGCTGTACGCGGTACTCAACCCTCGGATCCGGCTATGAGTAGCCCACTGGTGACCGAGCCGGCCGCGGCGGCGGTGCCGGTCCAGGAGGTCGGGCCCGGTACCCGCTCGGCGTGGCGGACCTTCCTGCGCCAGCCGTCCGGGCTGCTCGCCGCCCTGGTCCTGGTGGTGATGGTGCTGCTCGCGGTCTTCGCGCCGCTGATCGCCGACGAGCCGGGCGGGACGGGCGCCGACGTACTGCGGGCGCCGTCCGGCAGGCACTGGTTCGGCACCGACGACCTCGGGCAGGACATCTTCGCCCAGGTGGTCTGGGGGACCAGGACCAGCCTGCTGATCGGGGTGGCCGCCTCGCTGATCGCGATCGTGCTGGGCACCGCGATCGGGCTCGCCTCGGCGTACTTCCGGCGGGTCGACGCGATCGGCACCGTGGTCACGGACGTGATGCTGGCGCTGCCCACCCTGCCCCTGATGATCATGCTGGCCGCGATCGTCAGCCCGAGCGTCTGGACGCTGACCGTGATCATCGGCGTCTTCGCCTGGCCCGAGGTGGCCCGACTGATCCGCTCGCAGGGCCTGGTCGTCTCCGCGATGCCGTACATCGACGGCGCCCGGGTGCTCGGCGCCAGCGGATGGCGGATCGTCACCCGGGAGATCATGCCGGCGGTGGTACCGCTGATCGTGGTCAGCGTGCTGCTGACCGCGTCCCGGGCGGTCATCTCCGAGGCCGGGCTGAGCTTCCTCGGCCTCGGCGACCCGGACGCCTGGTCGTGGGGGCGGATCCTGCTCAACGCCCAGCGCAGCGGCGTGGTGGCCATCGCCTGGTGGCAGACCCTCTTCCCGTCGCTGGCGATCCTGCTGCTGGTACTCGCCGCGACGGTGGCCGGCATGCGCTTCAACGACATCCGCGACCCCCGCCGGAACGGAGGCTGACCGATGCGTCTGCCCGACAGTTTCTACTCGACCGTACGCGCCCGGCTCACCGACGCGCTCGACGTACGCGGCCTCGACGGCTTCCTGGCCACCACCCCGGCCGACGTCGCGTTCCTCTCCGGCTTCTTCTACATCGCCACCGAACGGCCGGTCTACCTGTGGATGCCCCGCGAGGGTGACCCACTGCTGGTGATCCCCCGCCTCGACGAGGAGTACGCCGCCCAGCAGGGCGTCACCGTCGAAACGGTGAGCTACTTCGAGTTCCCCGGGGTGGTGACCGCCGAACAGACCCTCGGCGCGGCGCTGGCCGGCCGGGCGCCGAAGCAGATCGGGGTGAGCGCCGGGCTGTCGATCGGCGCGTACCGGGCGCTGTCCCGGGCACTCGGCGGCAGCACGCTGGTCACCACCGACGCGGTGGCCAAGCTGCGGCTCCGCAAGTTCCCCGAGGAGATCCCGTTCCACGAGGCGGCGGCGCGGATCTGCGACGAGATGCTCGGTGCCGGACGGGAACTGATCGCCGACGCGCTGCGCCGGGGCACCGAACTCCCCCGCGAGGACGAGATCGCCCGGCACGTCATCGGCTACGGCACCGACCGGATGTACGCCGACTACGACCTCGTCGTCTACACCACCAAGCTGGCCGGCGGGCTGGTCTACGCCGGTCCGAACTCGGCGCTGCCGCACGGCCTGCCGACCCGGCGACGGATCCAGCCGGGCGACACCCTGATCCTGTCCCTGGGCGCGGCGGTGGCGAGCCGGTTCGTGGAGAGCGAACGGACCTTCGTGGTCGGTGAGCCGACCGCCGAACAGCAGCGCTACTACGAGGCGGACCGGGAGGCCCAGGAGGTCGGCACCCAGGCGATGCGGGCCGGCCGGACCTGCGCCGAGGTCAACCGGACCTGCCTCGACGTGCTGCGCGGGCACGGGCTCGGCGACTTCATCCGGCACCGGCAGGGCCACGGCATCGGGTTGCAGAACCACGAGGCGCCCTGGGTGGAGGACGGCGACCACACCGTGCTGGAGCCCGGGATGCTGCTCTCCAGCGAGCCCGGGGTGTACGTCCCGGGCCACGCCGGCTACCGGATCTCCGACACCGTCCTGGTGGAGGAGACCGGCCCGCGCCGGCTGACCGGCTATCCGCGCGATCTCGCATCCAACATCATCGAGGAGGTCCGGTGACCATCGGAAGTCCGACGAACTTTTCGGGTCGGCTCAACATCAACGGCGCCGAGCTGGTGGTCGAGGCGTTCGGCCCCGAGGACGCGCCGGCCATGATCGTGCACCACGGCGCGCCGGGACTCGGTTCCCGGTCCGAGCCGAAGCGCTCGTTCGGCCCGTTCGCCGACCGGTTCCGGGTGATCGTCTTCGACGCGCGGGGCTCCGGTGAGTCCAGCGACGACGAGCCGTTCACCCACGAACAGTGGGTCGCCGACACCGATGCCATCCGGGCGCACTTCGGCTACGAGCGGATCGTGATGGCCGGCGGCTCGTACGGCGGCTTCATTGCCCTGGAATACGCCATCGCGCACCCCGAGCGGGTCGCCGCGCTGGTCCTGCGGGACACCGCACCGGACACCGCGCACGACCACCTCGCCGTCGAGCGGGCGAAGACCACCGACCGGACCGTCATTCCACAGTGGGCCATCGACCGGATCGGCACCGGCCGGTTCGAGAGCAACGACCAGCTCCGGGAGTACTGGAAGGCGATCCTGCCGCTCTACGACCACCAACACGACCCGGCCAAGGACGCGGCGAAACTGGCCGCGACCCGGTTCCACTACCGGACCCACAACGCCGCGTTCGGCCAGAACATGCCGAGGTACGACCTCAAGCCGAAGCTGCCGACGATCACCTGCCCGACCCTGGTCACCGTCGGCCGGCACGACTGGCGTACCCCGGTGGCCGCCTCTCAGGTCATCGCCGACCTGGTCCCCGACGCCCGGCTGGTGGTCTTCGAGCACTCCGGCCACTCGCCACAACTGGAGGAACCGGAGCTGTTCCAGCGGACCGTCCGGGACTTCCTCGATTCGGCCGGGATCCGGTAATGGCCCTGCTGGAGGTCGAGGACCTGCGGGTCAGCTTCCCCGGGCCCGGTGGCGACGCGACGACCGTGCACGCGGTCAACGGGGTGTCGCTGGAGCTGGAGTCCGGACGGACGCTGGCGATCCTCGGCGAGTCCGGCTCGGGCAAGAGCGTCACCGCCCAGGCGGTGATGGGCATCCTCGACGTGCCGCCCGCCCGGGTCGCCGGATCGGTCCGGCTACGCGGACGGGAGCTGCTCACCCTCGCGCCGAAGCAGCGCGACCGGGTCAGCGGCGAGGAGATCGGGATGGTCTTCCAGGACGCGATGGCCGCACTCAACCCGGTCTTCACCGTCGGCGACCAGCTCAGCGAACTGCTCCGGGTCCGCCGGAAGATGTCCCGGTCCGACGCCCGGCGACGCGCGGTCGAACTGATCGACCGGGTGCACATCCCGGCCGCCAAGGACCGGGCCCGGGACTATCCGCACCAGTTCTCCGGCGGGATGCGGCAGCGCATCATGATCGCGTTGGCGATCGCGCTGGAGCCGGACGTGCTGATCGCCGACGAGCCCACCACCGCGCTGGACGTGACCGTGCAGGCGCAGGTGATGGAACTGATCGCGGAGATCCAGCGGGACAGCGGGATGGGACTGCTGCTGATCACCCACGATCTGGGAGTGGTCGCCGAGGTCGCCGACGACGTCGCGGTGATGTACGCCGGCCGGATCGTCGAGCGGGCCACCGTGGAGCAGATCTTCGCCGGCCCGGCCCATCCGTACACCGAGGGTCTGCTCGCCTCGATGCCCCGGATCGACCGGCGGGACGAGGAGCTGTACGCCATTCCCGGCAGCCCGCCGAACCCGGCCCGGCTGCCCAGCGGCTGCCCGTTCCACCTGCGCTGTCCCCGGGCCGACGACGTCTGCCGGGCCACGCTGCCCGCGCTGGAACCGCTGCCCGCCGGCCGCGCCAGCGCCTGCCACCACCGGGAGGAGTTGCTGCATGTCAGCCACTGACGAGCTGGTACTCCGGGTCGAGAACCTGGTCCGGCACTTCCCGGTCAAGGGTCGGCTTCCGTTCACCTCCGGCGGGGTGGTCAAGGCCGTCGACGGAGTCTCCTTCGAGCTGCGCCGGGGCGAGACCCTCGGGGTGGTCGGCGAGTCCGGCTGCGGCAAGAGCACGCTGGCCCGGATGCTGGTCGGGCTGGAGCGACCGACCTCGGGCGAGGTGCGCTTCGGCGACGCGGTGGTGCACGCGGCCCGGGGTCGGGACCTGCGGGCGCTGCGCCGGCGGATCCAGATCGTGCTCCAGGACCCGTACACGTCGCTGAACCCCCGGCGGACGATCCGGGAGATCCTGCTCCAGCCGTTCGAGATCCATCCCGACGCGCTGGACCGCAAACGCCGGCTGGACCGGATCCGGGAACTGCTCGACCTGGTCGGCCTCGACCCGAGCGTGCACCTCGACCGGTATCCGCACCAGTTCTCCGGCGGGCAGCGCCAGCGGATCGGCATCGCCCGCGCGCTGGCCCTGCAACCCGACGTGATCGTCTGCGACGAGCCGGTCTCCGCGCTCGACGTCTCGGTCCAGGCCCAGGTGGTGAACCTGCTGGAACGACTCCAGCGGGAACTGGGCGTGGCGTACGTCTTCATCGCCCACGACCTGTCGGTGGTCCGGCACATCTCCGACCGGGTCGCGGTGATGTACCTCGGCAAACTGGTGGAGAGCGGCCCCGAGACGACGCTGTACGACGCACCGGCCCATCCGTACACCAAGGCGCTGCTGTCGGCGGTGCCGGTGCCGGAACCGGTGGGCCGGGGCGACCGGAAGCGGATCCTGCTCGTCGGTGACCCGCCGAGTCCGGTCGACCCGCCGTCCGGCTGCCGCTTCCGGACCCGCTGCTGGCAGGCGACGGAAACCTGTGCCACCACCGAGCCCCCGCTGGCCGGCGACGACCGCGCGGTCGCCTGCCACTACCCGCTGGCCGCTTGACGCCGCCCCCGGCACCCAGCGACTACCGTCCCGCATTAAGGAGAGAGCTTTGCTGCAAGAACCCGCGTCCCGGTACCAGGGCCACAAGTCCTACTCGTACCTGGAGCCACATGCCGACTACCGGGTCTTCGACCTGGCCGCGGAGGTCGGTCGGGTGCCCGAACACGACCTCGGGCTCACCGACGCGCAGCGGCAGCGGGTCACCCGGCTGCTGACCGAGCACATCGCGATCTCGCTGCACGAACACCCGGTCATCCTGCCCGAGGACGTCCGCGAACTGCGCACCTACAACCGGACCGCCCGGCAGCGGACCGGATACGAGGGGTTGGCCCGGTCCGGCCTGACCGCCGTCTTCGACAACTTCATGGCCGGCGCCTCCTGCGTGACCAGCGAGAACGGCTGGAAGTGGAACGACCTCATCTACGCCCTCGGGATGCGGATGAGCGACCTCTACAAGCAGGACTTCGTCCGGCTCGCCACCTCGCTGGCCGACATCCGGGCCGCGAAGCGGGACGGCCGGCTCGCCCTGGTCGCCGGGCTGGAGTGCAGCAGCCCGATCGAGAACGAACTCGACCGGATCGACATCCTGTACGGCTTCGGTGTCCGGCAGCTCGGCATCGCGTACAGCCAGGCGAACATGCTCGGCGGTGGGCTCTCCGAGGCCCGGGACGGTGGGCTGACCCACTTCGGCCGGCGCGCCGTGGACCGGATGAACAAGCTCGGCATCGCGATCGACATCTCGCACTCCGGCGACCAGACCTGCCTCGACGTCATCGAGGCCAGCCGGGTACCGGTCTTCATCACCCACGCCGGGGCCCGCTCGGTCTGGAACACCTCACGGATGAAGCCGGACGACGTGATCCGGGCCTGCGCCGAGCGGGGTGGCGTGATCGGCATCGAGGCCGCCCCGCACACCACCCTGTCGGAAGCCCACCTGGAACACTCGCTCGAATCGGTGATGGACCACTTCCGCTACTGCGTCGACCTGGTCGGCATCGACCACGTGACGTTCGGCCCGGACACCATGTTCGGCGACCACGTCGGGGTGCACAAGACGTACGCCGGCAACTACGGCCACGACTCCGGCAACAAGCCGCAGCACCCTCGGGTGGAGTACGTCTCCGGGGTGGAGAACCCGGGCGAGGCGTTCGGCAACATCGTCGGCTGGCTCGTCAAGCACGACTACTCGGACGACGAGATCGCCAAGGTCGTCGGCGGCAACACCATCCGGGTACTGGAGCAGGTCTGGTAGCGGCGGGTACCGGCGTGACGACGGCACCCGTGCGCAGATCGATCGGGCGGGTGTCCAACTACTACACTCCGTACGCCGAGTTCGGCGGTCAGGGCGCACCCCAGCGGCCGACTCGAACACGGTGGCGGCGTGGAGCGGGAAGGTGAGAGTGATGGCTCGGCGCGAAACCGCGCTGCAGGCCGCGCAAGGTCAGCTGCGCGACCTGATCGGCAGCGAGTTCCTGACCGGTGACAAGCTGCCCAACGAGCGGGAACTGGCCGACCGGTTGGCGGTCAGCCGGGCCACCGTACGGGAGGTCCTCGGCCAGCTCGCCGCCGAGGGCGTACTGACCCGGACCTGGGGTGTCGGCACCTTCGTCCGCGAGCCAGCCGAGCGGGTGCCGGTGTCGATCGGCGACGTCACCGCCCTGCGGGACCGGATCACCGCCTCCGGGCACCGCCCCGCACTCCAGGACGCGGCCGTGAGCCGGGCCTCCTGCCCGGACGACTGCGCCAAGATCCTCGGGCTGCCGGTCGGTTCGCCGGTGTGGCGGGTCGACCGGCTCTTCGCCGTCGACGGCGTCGCCGCCGCCTGGATCCGGGACCACCTGCCGCTCAGCGTCGGCGACCGCCACCTCGACCCGTCCGGTCTGGTCAGCATCGACCTGGACATGTTCGAGTTCCTGGCCGACGCGACCGGGATGCCGGTACGCCGAGCCGAGATCGAGTTCGCCGCCATGCTCGCCGACGAGGAGGCGGTCGACCGGCTCGGGGTGCCGATCGGGCATCCACTGGTCAACGCGACCCAGATCGGCTACAACGCCGAGGATACCGCCCTGTTCCATGGCCACATCATGGTCCGGACCGACGTGCTGACCCTGCGGATCACCCGGGGCGCGTAGTCGGAGTGTCGGGGTTGGCGGGCATGAGCGACCCGGAGGCGGTGCGGGGCCTCCAGGAGAGAGCGGCGCGAGCGCTTCCGGCCACGCAGATCGAGAAGGTCGACGGGTGGTGGCTACGTTCTGCCCCGGGCTGTGCCTGGTGGGTGCGGTCGGTGCTGCCACATGGTGATGCCGGACCGGACGAACTGGTGCGCCGGGTGGCCGGCGCGGAGAAGTTCTACGCCGACCGTGGCGTGGCCGCGCGGTTTCAGATCAGCGCGGGAGCATGCCCCCGAGGGCTCGACGCCGTCCTGGCCGAACGTGGCTACCGCGCGGAGAGCCCGATGTCGTTGCGGGCGGCCCCGACCGCCCGGGTGCTGGGCGGGGCGCCGACCAACTCGCTGCGGATCCGACTGGACGACCGCCCGACCGGTGACTGGTTCGATGTCTGGCACGCCGTGCACGGTCACCATGGCGGCGATCGCACCGCCGAGTGGGACATGCTCACCCGGGTGGACGGGCCGAGCGCGTACGCGGCTGCGATGGTCGGCGGTGAGATCGTCGCGGTGGGGCGCGCGGTCGCCGACACCGGCTGGGTGGGGCTGTTCGGTATGGCCACCCTGCCCGAGGCACGTGGGAGGGGTGCGGCCCGCAGTCTGCTCGCCGCCCTCGCGAAGTGGGCCGGTGGACACCGGGCCGACCGGATGTATCTCCAGGTGGAACGCGGCAACGTGCCGGCGGTCCGGCTGTACGAGCGGACCGGCTTCAGCGAGGTACGCGGGTACCACTACCGCACCGCCGGCTAGTCTTGTTTTAACCTTCGGCTCTCTCGCCTCTTGTTTCGCGCTGTCGTGAGTGGACACGAAGACGGCCTTCGGTGAGCATGTCGCCTCGCCGAAGAAGAACATGGCTCACAACCGAAGGCGGGCGCTGCGGCAGCAGCAGAGGTCGAGGATGCGATGGGCCACCAGACCACTGCTCTCGTCGCGCAGTTCGACCAGTTGCTCGGGCCCAACGGCGCCCGAGCCTGTTCGGCGCGGGGAGCAGAGGGTTGCTCGGGCCGGTGTGAACGACGGGCCTCGATCTACCTGGGAGCGCTGGGACCAGGCTCGCGGCGCACCGGCGACCTAGCCTGGTCGTCATGGCCACTTCGAAACTGGGCAACTACCTGCGGGGCCGGCGCGAACAGATGCAGCCAGGCGACGTCGGGCTGCCCGAGGGTGGGCGGCTGGACTGGGAAAAGGCCGCGGCGAACGCGGTCGCGGCATTGCGGTTCCTCGAGGGTGCCTGGCCGCACGATCCCCGGATCCAGGAGGTACTGCGGACGGCCACGGAGCACAGCCGCGAGTTCACCGACCTGTGGCGGCGACGGGACGCGCGGGGCAAGTCCGACGCGGCAAAGGTCCTGCTGCATCCCGAGGTCGGCGAACTCACCCTCCGCATGCAGACCTTCGACGTGCGTTCCGCGCCAGGGCAGCAACTGATCGTGTACCACGCCCAGCAGGGCACCCGGACCGCCGACGCGCTGCGCCTGCTCGGCTCGCTCGCGGCGCCGGCACCCGAACGCCGGGCTGACTCGCGCGGGAGGATCTCATGAGGGGCCGCCTCGGAGTCGTGCTCAGCGGCGCGTGCGCCGCCGTGCTCCTCGCCGCGTGCTCCGTGGGGCCGGACAGCGGACGACCCGCCGTTCCTGACGACGCCGCGCAGCCTCACCTGCAGGATCCCGCGCCACCCGCGAACGGAACACCGCCCACACCGACCCCGGGGACAGCGCAGACCGAGGCCGCGGGGGCGTCACCGCATCCGTACCTCGGAATGTGGGTGACCTCCGACGGGCACATCCGTCAGGAGCTACTCCCGAACGGCCGCTACGACGAGGCCCGCGGAGACCGGCAGAGCGCCTACACGGGTTCCTACCGGATCATCGGCGACAGGATCGATTACATCGACGACACCGGATTCACCGCGGACGGAACCTTCGACGGAGACATCCTGCACCACGGGGGTTACGTCTTCTACCGCGAGGGCAGCGGTGCGCACCGACGAGCGGAAGAGGGACGACGATGACGAGCGGCACTTCGGGGCAGAGCCGACGGGTACTCATGACGGCAGCGCTGACCGGCGGGCTGACGATGCTGGCCGGAACCGCTCCCGCCTCGGCGGGACCGCGCGAGGATGGCGGCGGGCCGGCTTCCGGCCAGTCGGCCCGGGAACGCCGGAACAAGGCGGCCGTGCTCCGGGCGTTCGAGCAGCAGAACGCGGGCGGCGACCTCTACGAAATCCTCCACCACGACATCGACTGGACGATCGTCAACGGGCGCACCTACACGTCGAAGGCCGAGTTCCTCGCCGAGGGATCGTCACCGGTCATGGACCGGCTGGTGCCGCCGCTCGTGATGACCGTTCAGGATCTGTGGACCGAGGGTGACATCGTGATCGTCCGCTTCGTGGGCGACGCGACGGCGATCGACGGCATCCCGTACCACAACGAGTACTGCTGGGTCTGGCAGCTGCGGGGCGGCCAGGTTGTGCGCTGCCACGCGTTCCTGGACATGCTCGCCGTACGGGAGCGGGTCGAGCGCGTCGAGCTGGACTGACTGCTTCGGGACGGTTGTGGCAGGGTCCACGATCGGCACCGTTAGCCGAACCGGCGGGTGGGCGGCGGGTCAGCCGAGGAGCGCCACGGCCCGGGTCAGTACCTCGGGAGCGGCGGTGAAGGGCAGCCGCAGATACCTGGTCAGGGTCCGGTCGACGGAGAACTCGGGCCCGGACGCCAGCGCCAGGCCACGGCGCCTAGCCGCAGCCGCCAGGGCGGGTCCGGTGGTGTGTCGCAGGTGCAGCCAGACGGCGAGCCCGCCGAGCGGCACGTCGAAAGTCCACTCGTCCCGTCCGGCGAGCAACTGGACGAGGTGGTCCCGCTGGGTTCGCAGGCTGGCCAGTCGGTCCGTGAGAATCTGGCCCACGTCGCCGAGCAGCTCTTCGGCGATCAGTTGCTCCAGCGGCGGTGGCGTGAGACTCCCCTGCATCGGGTTGAGCATCAACTCCCGTACATCGCTGGCCCGCGCCCGGATCCAGCCGACGCGTAGGCCACCCCAGATGGTCTTGCTCGTGGAGCCGATCGTGATGACGCGGGCCCCACGCAGGCGCGGCACGGGCTGCGGCGGTGTCCGGAGATCGAGCTCGCGCATGGTCTCGTCGGCAACCACGGGAACGTCGAGGCGCTCGGCCATTGCGGCGATCTGCTCGCGTACGTCGTCCGGCATGAGCATGCCGGACGGGTTGTGGAAGTCCGGAGTCAGGTACACCAGCCCGGCGCCGGCCGACCTGATGACGTCCGTGGGCCGTTCCCAGCCCTGGGCCGTGACCGGGATCGACACCAACCGCGTACGGCGCCGGCGTAACACGGCCAGGGCGCCCGGATAGGTGGGACTTTCCACGACGAACGGGCGGCGCCGGTCGTGGAAGTGATCGGCCAGCAGCATCAGCGCCGCCGTCGCACCCGAGGTGACCAGGATCTGTTCCGGGGTGGTCGGCAGGCCCTCGCGGGTGTACTGCCCGGCCAGCAGCGCCCGCAGGCCGGGCAGGCCGCCATCCGGGGTGCCGGAATCGCACAGCTGGGGCGCGCAGCGCTCCACCGCCCGGTGCAGCGCGGCCAGATAGTGCGCATGCGGGGCGGCGGTCACGGCCAGCCTCATGTCGAGTTCCACGCCATCGCCGCCCTGGTCCAGTGACCAGGGTGCGGTACGGGTGGTCAGGTGGGCCGGCAGGCACAGGACGCTGCCGCTGCCGTGCCGCGTCCGTACCCAGCCGCCCTCCCGCAGCAACGCGAGCGCGGCGACCACGGTGCCCCGGCTGATGTCCAGTTGCCGGCCGAGCACCCGTTCGGACGGCAGTGGGGTGCCGACCGGGATCCGGCCGTCCAGCACCGCGCCGCGGACCGCCGCGTCGACGCACTGCGCGAGGCTCATGCCCTCCTGGCGCCACCGGCCCATGCTTGCGACGAACGACATGGTCCAGTTATACAGAATTGGACCAGGACTTCGCGCGCCCGGCCCGGCTACGGTGCGCCAATGCATACGAGACTGGCCGACGACCTGGAACGCCTACCGGACCTGCTGGAGTCCACCCGTGGGTACGCCGCCCGGCTCCTGGCCGGGCTGGACGCACGTCCGGTGGCCCGACCACCCGACACCCGGCCGGCCGATCCGCTGCCGGTGGAGGGCATCGGGCTGGAGGGCGCGCTGACCCGGTTCGCCGAGCGGTGGGAACCGGGCCTGTCCGGCAGCGCGGGGCCGAGGTACCTCGGATTCGTCACGGGCGGCGCCACCCCCGCCTCCGTCGCCGGCGACTGGCTGACCAGTACCCTGGACCAGAACGTGGCGTCGGACGGTGACTCGTCCGCACCGGATCTCGAACGTGAGACCCTCGACTGGCTGCGCAAGCTGTTCGGCCTCACCCGCACCCACACCGGCGCCTTCGTCAGCGGCGCGACGATGTCCAACGTCGTGGGGCTGGCAATCGGCCGGGAATGGCTGGGCGAGCAGTACGGCATCTCCGTCGCGCAGGCGGGTACGCAGGCCCTTCCGGCGATCCGGGTGCTGTCCGGCTCGCCACACTCGAGCATCTACAAGGCGCTCTCCATCCTCGGCATCGGCCGGGAGCAGCTACACCAGTTGCCTGTGCTGCCCGGCCGCGAGGCGGTCGACGTGTCCGCCCTGGCGGCCGCGCTGAGCCAGGGCCCGGCGATCGTGGTGGCCAACGCCGGCACGGTGAACACTGCGGACTTCGACAACCTGCGGGCGATCGCCGCGCTGAAGCGCGACCATCGGTTCTGGCTGCACGTCGACGGCGCCTTCGGGCTGTTCGCCGCCCTGTCCCCGGATCACGCGCACCTGGTCGACGGGCTCGCCGAAGCCGACTCCGTCTGCGTCGACCTGCACAAGTGGCTCAACGTTCCGTACGACGCGGCGGTCCAGTTCACCCGCCGACAGGACCTACAGCTCAGCGTGTTCCACAACGACGCGGCGTATCTCGGCGCTCCGGCCGAGGAGCCCGAATTCGTGCACCTCACCCCGGAGAACTCCCGGCGGATGCGGGCGTTACCCGCCTGGTTCTCGCTGACCGCGTACGGCCTCGCCGGGCATCGGGAGATCGTCGAGCGGAACATCGCGTCGGCTCGCCGGCTGGGCGCCCGGCTGGCCACCCTGCCCGGAGTGCGACTGCTCGCCCCGGTACGGCTCAACGTGGTCTGCTTCACCGTGGACGGCGACGCGAGTGCGGTGTTCCGCAGTGTCGCCGAGACCGGGGAGGCCTTCCTGACGCCCACCGTCTACGCCGGCAGGCCCGGACTGCGCATCGCGTTCAGCAACTGGCGGACCGGTGAGCGCGACGAGGAGCGGGTCTTCGACGTGCTGCGAAAGGTGCTGGCGTGACGGTCCAGCTGGGCGGTGTCGGCCTGTGGGCGCCGTTGGGGCTGTGGATCCAGGAGGGTGCGCGCCTGCCCGAGGCCGCCGCCGAGGTGGACGCCCTCGGCTTCGGCGCGATCTGGCTCGGCAACGGACCGACGATCATGGACGTCGCGTCGTCGCTGCTGGACGCGGCGCCACGGATCACCGTGGCCACCGGGATCGTCAACATCTGGCAGCATCCCGTCGAGGAGGTCGCCGCGCGGCACGCGCAGCTGACCGCGAGGCATCCGGCTCGGCTGCTGCTCGGGCTGGGCAACGGTCCGCGCGAGCCGAGTCAGTGGCTGCTGTCGCCGTACCGGATGATGGTGGAGTACCTCGACCAGCTCGATGCGTCCGGGTGCTCGGCCGGCGACCGGGTCCTCGGCGCGGTCGGACCGCGGATGACCGCTCTCGCCGCCGCCCGCAGCCTCGGCGCGCACCCGTTCCTCACCACCGTCGAGCACACCCGCCAGGCGCGAGCCGCCCTGGGGGTCGGGCCGTTGCTGGCGCCGGAGCTGAAGGTGGTGCTGGAGGCCGACCCCGGGCGGGCCCGCAGCATCGCCCGGCAGGCGCTCGACTTCTACCTGAGCAAGCGGGGCTACTCGGCGAACCTGCGTCGACTCGGCTTCACCGAGGAGGACCTGACCGGTCGCGGCAGCGACCGCCTGGTCGACGCCGTGGTCGCCTGGGGCGACATGGCGACCGTGGTCGGCCGCGTCCGCGAGCATCATCAGGCGGGCGCGGACCATGTCGCCATCCAGGTGCTCTCGGAAGATACCGACCAGCCGCGGCCGGACCGGCGACGGTTGCCCCGCGAGCAGTATCGCCGGCTGGCCGAGGCGCTGTGCGGAGTGTGATCCACGCCCGCGTGGGAACCGGCGGGGCCGATGGTGCGTCGGACGTGTCGTCCGGTCTACGGTGGAGACCTCCCGCCCGCCACAGAGATTACGGGGACGGCCAAGTGACCCAGGAAAGCACGACCCAGCAGCAGTCACGGTCGGAAGCGCTCGACACCGGGGTGCCGCACTCCGCGCGGATCTGGAACTACTGGATGGGCGGTAAGGACAACTTCGCGGCGGACCGTGCCGCCGGGGACGCCTACAAGGCGCACTTCCCGGGCATCGTGCCGCTGGCCAAGCAGTCCCGGCGCTTCCTGATCCGTGCCGTACACCACCTGGCGACCGAGGCCGGCATCCGCAACTTCCTCGACATCGGCACCGGACTGCCGACAATGGACAACACGCACCAGGTCGCCCAGCGGGCCGCCCCGGACTCCCGGATCGTGTACGTGGACAACGACCCGCTCGTGTTGGCACACGCTCGCGCCCTGCTCAGCAACACCACTCCGGAGGGTGTCACCGGCTACGTCGACGGGGACTTCCACGAACCGGAGCGGATCGTGGCCGACGCCAGGAACATCCTGAACTTCAGCCAGCCGATCGCGGTCATGTTCATGGGAGTCCTCGGCCACGTCGCCGATGACGACGAGGTGCGGTCCATTGTGGGCAGGGTGATGGCCGCCGTCCCCTCCGGGAGTTATCTGGTGTTGTGGGACAGCACCAACACCAGCGAGGGGTTCGACGAGGCCCAGCAGGGCTACGACGACACCGGCGCGGTCCCCTACATCCTGCGCAGCCCGGCACAGATCGAGCGGTGCTTCGACGGCTTGGAACTCCTGGAACCGGGCGTGGTGTCGATCTCGCAGTGGCGGTCGGACACCGCCACCGAGGCGGTGGACGGGTACGGCGGCGTCGCGCGCAAGCCCTGAGCGGTCCCGCGTCACACCGGCACGGAGACCTGACGGCGGACGCGCGGGGACATCCCCTCCATCTCTACGAGGAGGTCGGTGCGACACAGGTCGGTGACGAGGTAGGCGACGTCACCGACGAACACCTCGGTGCACAGCCGGCGTACCGCGTCGAGGTCACCAGTGTGTCGGACGTACACCTTGACGGCCTGCAACGCACTGAGGTCGGCGGCGAGTGTCGCGAGGTTCGCCAGGGTGGTGCGGCACTGGGCCACGACGTCTCCCGGGTGGACGGTCGCGTGGCCGAGGATGCTGGCGGTGCCCGAGATGAGGAGCTCGCCGTCGGGCAGCCGGCTCGCTCGGGCGAAGCTGGGCGGCCGGGGCCCGTACCGGTCGGGGTAGTGGTAGGCCGGGACCTGGCGATGGTTCTCGACGGCGACGTGCCCGGCAGCGCGGCGGGCCAGCAGGTAGAACGTGACACCCTCGGTGTGGGCGCCGACGCCGGTGGCGGCGGGCAGTGTGTCGCGGGGCAGGGGTGAGCTGTCGAAGGCCTCCGCCCGCCCCCGGCAGAAGTCACGGTAGATCTCCAGCCCGTCGGCGTTGGGCTCGTTGATCCGGCCGACGAAATTCCACATCCGGACCACGTACGGGTATCCGAGGTCGACCAGCAGGCCGAAGGCACGGCGGTACGCCTGCCGGACTCCCGGGGCGTACCGGGCCGCGGCCGGCACCCGGCCCGCGCAGAAGACGTACCTCCCGTCGTGGCCGAAGGCGATTCCGTCGCGGGAGCCGACGCTCACCGGCCGGTCGGTGGTCCAGACCTCGGTGACGGCCTGCGCGGGGTCCCGGACGAGGTGCAGGTCGACGGTCGGCGTCCCGGACCGGACCGACGGTGCTGTCGCGACCGTGCCGTACCGGACGACACCGAGCGGGTGCGGCACAGCGGCCGGGTCACCGAACAGGCATCTCAGGCGATCCAAGCGAGCCCGTCCTTCGCCAACGCGAGACCGTTCGGAACCGGCGGTTCGGTGTCGTCGAGGGGTGCTCCGTACAGGGCCTCCTCCTGGAGGTTGCGGCCCTGCCGGAAGGTCTCGCCGACGGTCCGCGACGTGTACAGCGGGTTGCGCCGGTCGTCGGCGGTCGCCAACCGGTCGACCGCGCGATCCAGGTCCGCCGACGCGTCGGCCAACCGGACCCCGACGCCGGTCTCACCCGGCAGAAGGCCGCCGACGAGTTCGGCGAAGGCGGCGGTCTCGGTGGCGTCCACGGCGGTGACCTTCTTCGCCTGCCAGAAGTACGACTGCTCGTCGCGCTGCATGTCGTAGAAGGACACCAGGAACTCGTAGAAGACGCCGTACTCACGACGGTACCGGGCCTCGAACTCGGCGAAGCTCCGCTCCTCGGCAACGGTGCCGGCGAGGCAGGCGTTGATCGACCGTGCGGCGAGCAGTGCCCCGTAGGTCGCGAGGTGCACCCCCGAGGACAGCACCGGGTCGACGAAGCACGCGGCATCGCCGACCAGCACCATGCCGGGAGTCCAGAAGGACCGCTTCCAGTACGAGTAGTCCTTGCGGACCCGCACCTGGTCGTACGGCGGCTCCGTGGCGGTCGGCACGCCCACGAGTTTGTCGGCGACCTCGGGACACCTCTCGATCATGGAGCGCCAGGCGGCGGTCGGATCGCGCTGGACGGATGCCCGGTGCTCCTCGGCGATGACGGCGCCGACGCTGGTCAGATCGTCCCGCAGCGGGATGTACCAGAGCCAGCCCGCGTCGAAGGCGGCGCAGAAGATGTTGCCGGCGTTCGGTTCCGGCAACCGCTGCCCACCGGCGAAGTAGCCGAAGACGGCAAGGTTGCGGAAGAAGTCGGAGTAGGTCCGGGATCCACCGACCCGGCCGTGGATCCGGCTGGTGTTGCCGGAGGCGTCGACGACGTAGCGGGCGTCCACGGTGTGCCGGGTGCCGTCGGCGGCCTCGTACTCGACGCCCCGGACCCGGTCCGTGGCCTCCAGGACCCCACGGACCTGGCATCCCTGCCTGACGTCGACGCCGACGCGGGCGGCGTTGCGCAGCAGGATCTCGTCGAACCGGGAGCGCTCGACCTGGAAGGCCGTCGAGGTCGGCTCCGGCAGCCGGGGCGACATGGCGAACGAGAACTGCCACGGCTCGGGATTGCGGCCCCATCGGAACGTGCCGCCGCGCTTGAGGGTGAAGCCGGCCCGTGCGACCTCGTCCGCCACGCCCAGGATCCGGCACAGACCGTGCACCGTGGAGGGAAGCAGCGACTCACCGATCTGGTACCGCGGAAACGTCTGCTTCTCCAGCAGCAGCACCCGGTGTCCGCGCATCGCGACAACGGTCGCGGCGGTAGATCCGGCCGGGCCGCCACCGACGACCACCACGTCGTAGGTCTGGGTCATCCGAGTCCTCCTTGAGAGACGTCGCGTAGCCAGGTACGCATGGCAGCGGCCGTCGTGTCGGCATCGTCGCCGAACACCGTGTAGTGATCACCACGGATGTCGGCGGACCGGTGCGGTAACGGCCAGCGCGGCAGCCAGTCCCCGTCGGGATCGGCGTCGAGCATCTCCCGGGTCGGTGCGGCGCGCAGCAGCAGCGTCGGCACCGGCGAGGGATCGGGCTGCCAACCGTCGAAGATCCGCACGTACGCGCCGCCGGCAATCATCGTGGCGTCCGAGAAGTAGCCGTGGAAGAGTTCCTCCGGGCGGTTGCCGTCCGCCGCCACCAGCGCGAGCGACCGTCTGTCGTCCCGGGCGGTGGCCCCGTGATGGGTGTCGACGAGGACCACGGCGGCGGGCGGCATGCCATCGGCCGCGAGCTGCCCGGCGACGGCGTGCGCGACCCCGCCGCCGGTGCACTCCCCGACGAGGACGACCGGCCTGTCGCCGGCGAGCGCACGGATCGTGTCGGCGTGCAGCCGGGCCAGCGTGGCGACGCTGTCCGGGATGTCGCGACGGGCACCGAAGCCGGGGTTGGCGAGCATGTGCAGGTCGAATTCGCCGTCGAGAGCCCGGGCCAGGCCGTGCGGGGTCGGATCGGCCAGGGTGAGATAGCCGGGAAAGAACAGCAGAACCGGTCGGTGCGGGTCACCGGCAGCCAGGCGCACCGGCGCGACGGCATGCTGTCCCCTCTCGTCCATGCCGAACGTCGGCAGCCCGTACGAGGCGAGGTACCGCAGCGCCATCGCCTCGGTTGCGCCCCGGTCGCGGATGACCCGACGGTAGATCGCGGTGAACCGCTCCGTTCGGACCGGCTCCTCCGCCGTCGGCCCGTGGCCCGGTCCCGCCTCGGGCGTCGGTTCGTCCTCCGTACCCGTCTCGGGCGTCGGTTCGTCCTCCGTACCCGCCTCCGTCGTCGGCAGGGTCTCGGCCAGGACCGCGTACACGTGCGCCGTCAGCTCCGCCAGGGTCGGATGGTCCAGGGCGACCGTCGCCTCCAGCCGTACCCCGGTGAATGCGCTGAGCCGGTTACGGACCTGGACCGCAGCCAGCGAGTCGAAGCCCAGTTCGCCGAAGTGCCGGTCCGCGGCGAACGACGCCACGTCCGGGAAACCCAGAACGGCGGCGATCTCGGCCCGGATCAACGTCGACAGGGCTGCCTCGCGGCGTGTTGCCGGCAGCCCGGCAAGGGTTTCTCGCCAGGCGCCGACCTCCGCGTCGGCGGCCCCGGCCCCGGAAGTCCCCGCCGGGGCGACCGGCGCCAGGCCGCTGAGGATCGGCGGCACGGCGACACCGGCCAGGGCCCGCACGTCCAGCACGACCGGCACGAGCACCGGCTCGGTGCTGCGCATCGCCCGGTCGAACAGCGCCATGCCCTGCGCCGGGGTCAGCGCGCGGATGCCGCCGTCGGTCAACTGCCGCCGGGCCGCGTCCGTCGCCACCTGCCCGGACATTCCCCCGGCGTCGTCGTCGACCGACCAGAGGCCCCACGCCAACGACTGCGCGGGCAACCCTCGGGCGCGACGGTGTCCGGCCAGCGCGTCCAGGAACGTGTTCGCGGCCGCGTAGTTGGCCTGACCGGGCCGGCCGAGCACGCCGGACGCCGACGAGTACGTGACGAACGCCGCGAGATCGAGGCCCCGGGTGGCCTCGTGCAGGTGCCAGGCGGCGTCCGCCTTCGGCGCCAGTACGGCAGCGATCCGCTGCGCCGACATGGCGGTCAGGACGCCGTCGTCGAGGACGCCGGCGAGATGGAACACGGCGGTCAGGTCCGGCCCGCAGGAGGCGACCAGGGCGTCGACCGCCGACCGGTCGGCGACGTCGCAGGCGGTGACCCTCACCCGTGCCGGGAGTTCGTCCACCCAGGCGGGAACCGTCCCCTGCCGGTTGGCGAGTACCAGGTGGCGGACTCCGTACTCGGCGACGAGGTGACGGACCAGGATCGCGCCGAGGGCTCCGGTGCCGCCGGTGACCAGTACCGTGCCGTCCGGGTCCAGGGCCGGCGGAGTGCCCTCGGCGGCATCCGAGCGGGCGAGCCGTGGCGCGAGGATGGTTCCGCCCCGGACCGCGAGCCGTGGTTCGGCCAACGCGGCCGCCCGGTCCAGCGCTTCGTCCGACTCGGGCATCCCGCACACGTCGACAACGGCACAGCGGCCGGGATGCTCCGACTGGGCGCTGCCGACCAGACCCCACACCGCCGCCGCGGCCGGATCCGGATCGGGTCCGGTGGCGCGTTCGGTAACCACGACGAGGCGTCCCGGCCGGTCGGCGGCGAGCCAGTCGGTGAGGCGGGCGAGGGTGCTGTCGAGCAGCAGGCGTACCCGGGCGGGAGCGTCGCGGTCGGCGGGAGCGGCGGGGCGGAACAGCTCGTACGGGCCGCTGTCCCCGGCCGACGGCGCCGGCACCCAGTCCACCCGGTGCAACGCCCGCCGAGCCGTCGCGCGCACCGCGCTCGCCACCTCGACCTCCCTGGTGACGAGCGAGTCGATCGTGGCAACGGGCCGACCCCGCTGGTCCGTGACGGTGACCCGCACCTCGTCCGGCTTGATCGGGGACAGCGTCGCCCGCGCCGCGGTGGCTCCGGTGGCGTGCAACTCCACGCCACGGAGCGTGAACGGTACCCGCAGCTTGTCCGTCGGGTTGGCCAGCAGGCTGGCGTGCAGAGCCGCGTCGAGCAGTACCGGGTGCAGGCCGTACCGGCCGGCGGTGGCCTCCCCCGGTGGCAGGGACAGTTCGGCATGGACGACGTCGCCGTCGCGCCACAGCGCGGTGACCGCCCGGAACGCCGGCCCGTAGCCGAATCCCGCCGCCTCGAGCCGCTCGTAGTCGACGGTCACCGGCCCGGCACCGGGCGGCGGCCAGTCGGCCGGTGCCGTCGGGGCACGACCGGTCGGGGCCGTGCTGGTGGCGGTGGCATGCCGGGCCCACGGCTCCGGTGAACCATCGGGGCGGGCCCAGATGGTCATCGAGCGGTCGCCGGTCCCGTCCGGTGCCTCCATGACGACCTGGACGTCCAGTGGACCGGACAGCACCAGCGGTGCGGAGATCGTCAACTCGGCCAGCCGGACGGCCGTCTCCCCCGCGCCTGCCGCCCAAAACGCCAACTCGGCGAGCACGGCCGCCGGCACGACGACGTCGTCTCCGATCACGTGGTCCGCGAGCCAGGACTGGCGGAAGGCGGAGAGCACACCGGAGTGCCGGACCTGTGGTCCGTCGGCGCCCGGCTGCGGGTCGCCGAGCAACGGGTGCGCCGCCGTACCGGCCGGCGGGGTGCCGTCCAGCCAGTAACGCTGGCGCTGGAAGGGGTACGTCGGCAGGTCGCACCGGTCGGCGCCGCTGTCCGCGTACGCCACCTGCCAGTCCACCGACACGCCGTGTACGTGCAGCGTCGCCAGCGCGTCGAGGACACCCGCGACCTCGGCAGTTCCGGACCGGATACCGGACGCGAAGACGGCGTCCGAGTCCGCCGCGACACACCGCTGCGCGAGAACTCCGAGGACCGCGGCCGGCCCCACCTCGAGGTAGGCGGACGTCCCCGCACCGTCCAGCCAGGCCACCGCATCGGCGTACCGAACCGTCTCGCGGGCCTGCCGGACCCAGTAGTCGGCACTGGCGAGCGCGTCCGGGTCGGACCGCCCGGTCAGCCCGGACACCACGGGCACCGAGGGCCGGTGGTAGGTCACCGACTCGGCCACCGCCCGGAAGTCGGCCAGCATCGGATCGAGCAGCGGTGAATGGAACGCATGGCTCACCCGCAGCCGGTTGGAGCGGCGCCCGAGCCGTGCGACCAGCCCTGCCACGGCATCCGCGGCACCGGACAGCACCACGGACTCCGGGCCGTTGACGGCGGCCAGACCGACCTGACCGCCGGCCTCCTCGAGGAGTTTCTCCACCTCGGCCGGGGTGGCCCGGACGGCGACCATCACTCCGCCGGCGGGCAGGGCGGCCATCAGCCGCCCCCGCGCCGCGACCAGCCGCACGGCGTCCGGCAGGGACAGTACGCCCGCGACGTGCGCGGCCACGAGTTCGCCGATCGAGTGTCCGGCAAGGTGATCGGGGCGGACCCCGCACGCGTCGTACAACGCGTGCAGCGCCACCTCGAACGCGAACAGGGCCGGCTGGGCGTAGTCCGTGCGGTCCAGCAACTCGGCGTCCGGACCGTCGACCACGTCCCGCAGCCGCCTGTCCAGCTGGGGCGTGAACGCGACGCACACCTCGTCGTAGACCTCGGCGAACCGGGGGAAGGCCGCCGCCAGCTGGCGTCCCATTCCGAGCCGCTGCGCGCCCTGCCCGGTGAACAGGAACGCCAGGCGCGGGTCGCGTCGCGCGGTTGCCCGCCGGACGTCGGCGTTGGGTAGCCCACGAGCGAGGTCGCGCAGGCCGGCGACGTCACCGGCCCGTACCGCCGCCCGGTGTCCGAGCGCGGCCCGCCCGGTGGCCAACGAGTACCCGACGTCCAGCGGGGACGCCTCGGGTGGCGCCTCGGCGAGCCGGCCAGCGTACGCCCGCAGCCCGGCCTCGTCGGCGCCGCCGAGCAGCCAGGGCGCGGCGTCCCAGAAGGACTCCCGCGCGACCGACGACACGGTCGACGGTACGGCCGGCGGTAGGGCCGACGACGCGGTCGACGGTACGGCCGACGACGCGGTCGACGGCGCGACCCCGGCGGGTGGCTCCTCGAGGATCACGTGCGCGTTGGTCCCACCGATGCCGAACGACGAGACCGCCGCCCGTCGTGGCCGCCCGTCGGCGGGCCACGGCCGTGCCGCGTCGAGCAGCCGTACCGCCCCGGCGGTCCAGTCGACGTGTGGTGACGGCTCGTCGGCGTACAGCGACCGGGGCAGTTGCCGGTGACGCATCGCCTCGATCATCTTGATCACCCCGGCGATGCCCGCCGCCGCCTGGGTGTGTCCGAGGTTCGACTTCACCGAACCCAGCCAGACCGGATCGTTCCGGTCCTGCCCGTACGTGGCGAGGAGGGCGGTCGCCTCGATCGGGTCGCCGAGCCGGGTGCCCGTGCCGTGCCCCTCCACGACATCCACGTCCGAGCCGCGCAGTCCCGCGTCGGCGAGTGCGATGCGGATGAGATCCCGCTGCGCCTCGCCGTTGGGCGCGGTGAGACCGTTCGAGGCGCCGTCGGAGTTCACCGCGCTCCCGCGCAGGATCGCGAGCACCGGGTGGCCGTTGCGACGCGCGTCGTCGAGGCGTTCCAGCAGGACGAGCCCGGCTCCCTCGGCCCACGCGGTGCCGTCGGCGCCGGCGGCGAAGGAGCGGCACCGGCCGTCCGGGGCGAGCCCCCGTTGTCGGCTGAACGCGATGAACGGCCGTGGCGTCGCCATCACCGTCGCGCCACCGGCAAGGGCCAACGAGCACTCACCCGTCCGCAACGCCTTCGCGGCGAGGTCCATCGCGACGAGCGACGACGAGCATGCCGTGTCGATGGTCATCGTCGGGCCGCGCAGCCCCAGCACGTAGGCGATCCGCCCGGATCCCACGCTGCCGGCCGAACCGATGCCCAGATGCGACTCCAGTTCGTGCGTGGCCACCCGGCTCGCGTAGTCGCCGTGCATGAGCCCGACGAACACCCCGGTGTCGGTGCCGCGCAGGCTCGGCGCGGGAATACCGGCGCGTTCGAACACCTCCCAGGCGACCTCCAGTAGCAGCCGGTGCTGCGGATCCGTGGCGAGGGCCTCCCGGGGCGAGATACCGAAGAACGCCGGGTCGAAGTCCGCCGCGTCGTGCAGGAAGCCACCCCGGCGGGTGTACGTCGTCCCGATCCGGTCCGGGTCGGTGTCGTAGAGGGCCTCGACGTCCCAGCCGCGATCGGTGGGGAAGTCGCTGGTGGCGTCCACGCCGTCGGCGACGAGCCGCCACAACTGTTCGGGCGAACGCACGCCGCCCGGGTACCGGCAGCCGACCGCGACGATCGCGACCGGTTCGGTCACGGGTCTCGGCCGCGGGGTGGCCGTCACCGGAACGGCACCGGCCAACCGGGTGTCCAGGTACGCCACCAGGGCCGCCGGGCTCGGATGGTCCCACATGATCGTCGTCGGCAGCCGCAGGCCGGTACGCAGGCTGAGCCGGTGCCACACCGTCATGGCGCCCATCGACGTCATGCCGAGGTCCGCGAACGCCGTCGTCATCTCGACGACCGGGCCGGCGATCGCCGCGACCTCGGCACGGACGAGTTCCGCCAGCGCGGCCCGGCGTTCCCCCGGGGTCAGGCCCGCGATCCGGGCCGGGTCGGGCGACGAGCCGGCCGCGAGAGCCTCCCGCAGGATACGGCGCCGGGGCTTGCCGGATGCGGTACGCGGGATCAGTGGGGTGAAGACGATCTCCTCCGGAACCTTGTGCGCGGACAGTGCCTTCGCGCACTCCCGTAGCAGGCCGGCCGGGTCGGTGGTCTGGTCCGCCGGCACCACGAAGGCCACCGGGACCTCGCCCAGGAGCGGATGGGCCCGTGCGACGACAGCGGCGTCGCGTACTCCGGGCATGCCCTGGAGCGTCTGCTCGACCTCGGCCGGGTCCACGTTGGCACCGCCCCGAATGATCAGGTCGCTGGCCCGTCCGACCACGCTCAGGTGTCCGTGGTCGTCGATCCGGCCCAGGTCACCGGTGCGATACCACCCGTCCCGCAGGACCTCCGCCGTCGCCTGCGGCCGCTCGTGGTACCCGAGCATGAGGTTGGGGCCCCGGACCCAGACCTCACCGTCCGCGCCGGGCGCCGCCGGTCGGCCCGTCGCGGGAGCGACCAGCCGCACCTCGACACCGGGGGCGGGCGGACCGCTCGTACCGCTCACCCGGGGTCCCACCGCCGGCTCCACCGCGATCATGCCGCAGGTCTCGGTGCTGCCGTAGCAGTCCAGCAGTGGGGCGCCGAGCATCGTCTCGACGTCCGCCCGCAGCGCCGGGTCGCTGACCGCCCCGGCGGTCAGGCAGATCCGCAGCGCCGACGCGGCCGGCGGCCCGGCGTCCAGCAACTGACGGTACGTCGTCGGCACTCCGGCGATGACGGTCGGCTTCTCCTCGGCGATGAGCCGCGCCACCGTCGCCGGGTCGGCCCGTCCGACGATCCGCGCGCTCGCGCCGGCCACCGTGACGCCCAGCACGCAGAGCGAGTGGGCGAAGCTGTGTGCCATCGGCAGTGGCCACAGGAGGTGGTCGTCCGACGTCAGTCCGAGCACCGGCCCGTAGCAGGTGACCGCCGACCACAGGGCGGCCCGCTGGGTCGAGACCGCGCCCTTGGCCGCGCCGGTCGTTCCGGAGGTGTAGAGCATGAAAGCCGGTTCGTCGAGACCCAGGTCGTCCGGGGCGGTTCCGCCCGGCTCCTCCTCGGGGCCGTCGGCACCGTCCACCAGGTCGCTCAGTCTCAGCACGCCGGGCGGCAGCGGCCCGTCCCCGGCCACCACGAGCCGGATCGGACGACGTCCCGCCGTCAGCCCGACAACCTGGCCGAGCCGCCGCTCGTCGATCACCAGTACCGCCGGTCGGCAGTCGGCGAGCAAGGTCACCAACTCGCCAGACGTGCACTGTGGACTTATCGGAACACCGACCGCCGCGGCCCGTACCGATGCGAAGAGCACCTCCACCAGGTCGACGCCGCCGTCGAGACAGAACGCGACCCGGGCACCACGCGGGACGCCCAGTCCGGCGGCGAGGCGCGCACTCCGCCGCTCGATTCCGCGCCACGTCACCACACGCCGACCGTCCGCGAACGCCGTCCGGTCCCCGTACCGCCGGGCGTTCTCCCGCAACAGTCGGGGTACCGGCCGGATGACGTCCCACCCGGCCGGCGGAGTGTGCCTTTTCTGCTCTTCGACCCCGTGGTCCCGCAGATCCCGCATGGTCACGATCCTGGCATTCGGCCGCAAGCGGACGTAGCGAAGGGTTAGTGCCGATACAGACGTGCTGCTGAGGACGGCGACGCCCGCCCCGGGGTGGGCACCGGGGCGGGCTCATCGTCATCGGTCGACTTACGCGGGTGTCAGCTCACGTCGAGTTCGACGGCGACATCGGCGACGGGCAGCGGGAACTCCCCGACGATGCTCGCGGCCCCGGTGAGCAGGTCCACGGTGGCGAACGTGGCCGAGCCGTCCGTGAGCATCAGCACAGCGAACCCCGTCAGCGAGACGGTCTTGCCGTTGACCAGGTCGCTGTAGATGTCGAACCCCGCGTTGGGGCCCGCGTCCGGGCCGAGCCGGCCGGTCGGGGCCAGCAGACCGTCGTTGGCCGGTGACTGGATGACGACCTGATCCGAGACCGTGTTGAGGTCGAACAGCGTGGTCGCGGTATCGGAGTTCAGGTCGTTGTTCGTGTACGCGGCGGCGGTGACCCCGGTAGCCGCCGCGGTCGACGGCGGGGTGGTCAGGCCCTTGTCCACCACTGTGGTGCCGGCGGTGGAACCGTCGTTGATGTTGTGCCGCAGGTTCTGGCCGGTGTCACTGATCACCCGCAGCCGGTTCGCCGCCGGGTTGAAGTCCACCCCGAACATCGTCCCGTGCAGCGCAACGCTGAGTTGGGAGACCTTCTTGAGGACCGCGCCAGGGATCGAGATCGTGTAGACGCCGCCGTAGTTGCCGACGCCGTACAGGAGACCGTCCTGTACCCGGAAGTCGATCCCGATCAGGGCGGTGTCGACACTGAGCCCCGTCACGTTCCTGACCCAACTGTTCACCGTGGGGTCGTCGGTGGTGAACGCGAGCAGTTGCCGCCCATTGGCCGTGATCCCGTACGCCTGTAGCCCGGCGCTCGCGGCCGAACTGTTGCCCGCGACTCCGACCACGACTGCCGCCGTCGCCGACACCAACGCAATGGCTGCGGCGATCCCTCTTCGGACGCGCTTTTCCATCGGATTCCTCCCCAACTTGTGTTGCTCGACCGGACTGTCCGGTCGAACACGGGCGGCCGGTCCCCCAAGGCACCCACCATCGACGGGCTCGTTCCCCCGCGCATCCGCCACCGCGAGCCGCCCACGCCGCGACGCCCCTCACCGCTTCCGAGCCCGCCTGCGGCCTTCGGGGCATTCATCCGATGACCCGTCTGGCCTGCTCTCATAAGCTATTCAGCGGAACTGGGGGCCAACTGGAGGCCAACTGAAGGGGCAACTTTCAGCAGTCGATGTCTGTGATCAGACGCGCGGTCCGAGGAACAGGCCGCCACTCGCGTCGATGACCTGACCGGTGATCCAGCGCGCGGCGTCGGAGGCGAGGAACGCGACCACGTCGGCGACGTCGTCGGACGCGCCCAGCCGGTCGAGCGCCGTCGTTCCAACGATGAATTCGGCCAGACCCGGCGCCTCGAAGAACGATCCGTTGGTCGCGGTCCGGGTGGCGCCGGGGGCAACCGCGTTCACCGTGATTCCTCGTACCCCGAGTTGGTTGGCCAGGGTCATGCTCATCGTCTCGACCGCGCCCTTGGTCATCGCGAAGGACGTCTGGGTGGGGTTGGCCATCCGGGTCGCCACGGACGAGATCGTGATGATGCGGCCACCCTCGGGGAGCAGTGACAATGCTCGCTGGATGATGAAGTACGGCGCTCGCACGTTCACCGCGAAGAGGTGGTCGAACTCCGCCCGCGTCGTGGCGCCGAGCGGGCCGGCGGGCGCAGCCGCCGCGTTGTTGACGAGGATGTCGAGCGGCCGCCCGGCCAGGCCGGCCTCGACTCCCGCGAAGAGCGTCTCGACGTCGCCATCCACCCCCAGCTCCGCCCGGACGACGAGCGCGGTTCCACCGGCACGTTCGATCTCGTCGACCGTCCCCGCCGCGCCGTCCTTGTCCGTGCCGAAGTGCACGATGACCATCGCCCCCTTCGCCGCCAGCCGGGTCGCGATCGCCTGCCCGATGCCCCGCGATGCCCCCGTCACCAAGGCCGTCCTGCCGGTCAGATCACTCATGCCAACCACCTCACGATGTTAGTTACTACCGAACTGTTAGTGACTACCACTGCGGTAGTGTCTACCACGTGACCGAGCAGCATTCAACGCTGAGAGCGCAACGGCGGGCTGAGACGCAGCGCACGATCCAGGGGCACGCCGTACGGCTGTTCACCGAGCGCGGCTTCGACGCCACGACCGTGACCGACGTCGCCGAGGCCGCAGGCGTGTCCCCCATGACCGTGTATCGGCACTTCCCCACGAAGGAGGACCTCGTGCTCGTCGACCAGCACGGCCGGCTGGTCGCCGAGCGGATCGCCGCGTCGTCCGCCGCGCAGCCCCTGGTCCGTCGCATCGGCAACGCGCTCATCGACTCCGCCACGACGTTGACCGATGGCCGCCACGGAGCCGACCTGACCGCGAACGGGCAGTTCCTCCTTGCCCGCCTCCGGCTCATGATCTCGACGCCGGCCTTGCGGGCCAAGCACCTGGACAACCACTACGCCCTTCAGCAGGCCATCGTCGAAGCCCTCGCGGACGATGCGACCGATCCGGAAACGGCCTTCCGCACCCAGGCGGCGGCCAGCGCGTGCCTGGCCGCCATGCACACGGCCGTGATGCGCTGGGCCGAGGACGACGGACGGACCGAGCTGCCCGAGTTGATCGCAAAGGCGCTCGCCGCCGCCTTCGGCGACCACATCGTCGGCACCGGCCCGGACGCGTGAGAAGGACCCACCGGGGCACGCCAGAACGTCCTCTTCCGACGGCACCGCCAACGCACGAAAACGGCCGGTCGGTCGCCATCTGGTACGGCGACCGACCGGCCGTGGGCTGTCAGGCCGGCACTGCCGACCGCCCCACTGCTGATATCCGATCCGGGTACTGAGGTCTGGCTGTCACACGACGCACATCACGTCACGGCGTACGACGGCCGGTTGACGGACCTCGTCGGCGACGTCTCACTTCGAACCGGTCACGATTCCCGGGTTGATGCACAGCCCCGGGCTGCTGCCGGTCCTCTCGGCGATTTCGAGACAACGGGTGATCTTGTCCACCTGGGCGTTCTTCTCGGTGATCGCCTTCTGCTTCTCCGCGTTGATCAGGTCCTGGTCGAGGTTTCGGCCCTGCGCCAACTTGTCCTGGAACACCTTGATGTTGGCTTCGGTCTTCTCGTCGTGGTTGACCCGGATGATGGTGACGGAGAGGATTTCGATGTCCTCGCCGAGCCGGCTCTGCGCCGAGGTCTGCACCTTGTCGGCGAACGGCTTGAGGTCGACGTTGAGGTTGCCGGTCTTCGCGTCGATGTTGGCCAGCGGGTTGTAACTGGCGAAGGCGTCGTTGACCGCTCCGTCGAGCTGGACGCCGACCCGTTGGCCCCGGAACGCCTCGAAGTCTCCCTTGTAGTCCATGAACTGCCGAGGGGCGTTCTCCGACCGTACCTGCCACTCGATGAGCAGCTCGACACCCGCATTCGCGAGGGTTCCGGTGCGTACGGCTACAGCGTTGTTACCACCGATGTGGTCGTACTTCTGCCGACTCGCGTCCCACTCGCCGACCTTCTCCCACGGAGAGACCCACTTCAGGCCACTGCCGGTGATTTCTCCGGTCGGCTTGTTGAAGGAGGTGACGATGCCGACGTTGCGTACCGGGATGGAGTTCGCCGAGGAGCCGATGGTAAGAGCGATTGCGAGCAATGCCACGCCCACCGAACCGCCCAGGACTTGGCCCTTCGTGCCGCGCGGTGCAAACACGCTGTATATCGCGCCCAGGACGGCGGCGGCGAAAAGGACGAGAGCGCAGACAAACAGCGCTGGCATTACAGCATCTCCTCTTCTGGCTCCGGAGCGGAACCGGGGTGATCTTGCTCCGTGATCCGCAGTGTAACGAGAGCGATCAACTCGGTTAGTCGTCGGTGGCCGGCCATGACGCCGCTACCCGGTGCACACCTAATCGACCGAGTGCTGCTCAGCGGCCGAGTCGTCGCGCCAGAGCACCCGACCCGGCCGGGCACCCGTGGCGGCGTACTCCAGGGCTGCGTCGCGGACAGCGGCCGGAGTCACGGCCGCGCGGTACGGCCCGCAGTAGACCGGTTCGCCCCCGTGGTCGAACTCAATCTCCCGTACCCCACTCGGCCACGGCGGCAACTCCACCTCGTAGCCCAGGCCATGCCCCGGACCGAGCCAGAGCAGAAACCCTCGGGCAGGGTGCCCGATCCCGAGCTGCAACGACGGCAGGCCGAGCAGTTCGTCCAGGGAGAAGTCCGGCTCCAGGAACCTCGGCGGATACAACCCCACCACCTGTGGCCTCGCCGAGATCGCCGCCAGATCGGCAAGTACCGCGTCGAGTTCGGCGATGCCGTCCACCGTTCGCCAGCTACCCCGACCCCACACCATCGCCACCATCACGCACCACCCGGACCAGCAGCAGTGCCGGCGTCGTCGCCCGCTCCGGCCGGCTTCGGCAGATCGTCGAGCCGACCGGCGAGAACCAGCCGCTCGTAGGCCCAGCGCCACTCGTCACACCGACTCCGCCCGCACCGTATGCACGCCCCCGATTCCGGATCATTCGCGTGCGCCAGCATCGTGTCCCGAAAGTGCGCCGCCATCTCGTCCGACACCTGCACATCTCCATCGAGGTCAGCCTCGGACACACCGCGCTCACCGTCGACCACCACCATCCGGCGGTACGCCCACCAGCGCCCCGACCGCAACACCACCCGACCCCGCCCTCCGGGCGGCTCCCGAACACCTCATCCGTGTCCCCTCCGACGCTCGACATCGTTTGGATCGGCACCGGGACGAGCGGGGGCAGCCACCACGCCGTACTGCGCGGAAGCCGTTGGCCACAGCACCCGCCCCGGGCCGTACGAACAGCGTCTCGATCAGAAGTGCGGCGACACAGCGTGCGAGCCTCAGCCGTGGATACGGCGGGTCTCGCCGACGCACTTCAGGTGTCCCTGGAGCAACTCACCCAACTGCTTGAGGACGTCGAGGAGGCCACACACGACGGCGTGATCGTCTCGCGTACGTGTTGAAGAATCCACGGACGGCGAATCTCGCGGCCGTCGCCTACCTTCGCCAGGAACTTGACACGCTCGCCGATACCTACGACACCACACCATCCACATCACTGCTACCTGATGTGGGGCGACTGCACGGCGAAGTCACTTTCCTTCATTCCTATGTCTCCACGGGCGGGGTACGGCGAGCATTGGGCACCGTACAGGCGACGTCAGCGACGCTGATGGGACAACTCGTCTGGGATGCATCGCAGCGTCGGGACCGCCGGACGGCGATGAAGTACTACGACCAGGCAGTCACTATCGCGAAACAGAACGGCGATGTCCTTCATGAGGCGCACGCGCGGCTTCGGGCCGGCTTCGTCGCGCTCTACGCTGACGGCGACCCGAAGCGTGGCCTGACTCATGCCGCGCACGCCGCTCAACTGGCGAGCGACGTCGGTAGCTACGCCCTGGCCGGCCTGGCCATGCTGCACGTCGGTGAAGCCAATGCCATGATGGGCGAGCGCTCTGCATGCGAGCACGCGCTCACCCAGGCAGAAGATCGACTCGAAAGGATGGAGACTGCCGACCCCGCCCGCGAACTGGTGGCGGCCGAGCAGTTCAACAGGATGGCAGGTTCCTGTTACCTCGCGCTCGGGGAACCACGGATGGCTCAGGTCATTCTCGAAGCCACGTCTTTCGCTTTGCGTGAGCGCGAGAAGTCTCGCGCTATTGTTCTCGGAAACCTCGCCACGGCCCATATCCGACAACGTCAGATCGAGCCATAGTGGGCGCCTTCCATCATGGTTCTGATCGAACGCCATCAGACAGCTACGTGAGGAACTGGGGCTCGACCTCACGGCGGGGACCTTGTTGGTGGTCGACTGGGTCGCGCCCCACGGTCCGTGGGATGACAGTCTCATGTTCGTGTTCGACGGCGGAGTCCTCGGTGACGGGCAGGTCGCCTCGTTGAGGATTCTCGATCAAGAGATCCACGCCTTCCGATTCTGCTCCTCGGAGGAGGCGGCGACGATGCTCAGGCCGTACGTCTGGAATCGACTTGATCAGGCGATCGCTGCCATCCGTGATGGACGATCGCGCTACCTGCATACGACAACGGAGCCGAATCCCGACAGATGACAGTCAGGACGAATGCCCAGTCCGGTACCGCCTAGTCCGGCGCCCACGGGCCGGTGCCCCCGGAGCCGGTTCCCGGCAACCGGGCGAGTTGCCGCGCCGACACCGGTCGATGCGTGATCTGCTGGAGCAACGGTGTCAGGCTCCCGGTCGTCGAACCCGACCACATGGTCAGCGCAAACCTGTCCTCCGCCAGGCACAGGGTCACGCGGGTGTCCTCGGACACGAACCTGTCCTCGGAGCGATACCAACAGATTCCTGGGTCGGGCAGATCAGCGGGCCGCGACCGATGGACGATGCCGTAGACGTGGCGACCCTCGTACGGCCGGTCCGGACGGTCGGAGAGCAGGAGGAAGAGCTCCCGGATGCCTGGTCGGCCGGGGTACGCCTGCACCAGTTGGAAGCCGGGGATCTCCGGGACGACCAGCGGCACACCGAGAGCACGGAAGTCGTTGATCCGCCACCGGAATTGGCTGATCCGCTCGACGCCGACAACCGCCGCCAGCAACGCGGCCAGGCCGACCACCGCGCCCACCCTGACCAGGCCAGACAACCGTCGTGCGCTTGCCAGAGCCAGACCGAGGTGTACGCAGAGTGCCGCAACCGCCCACCACGCGCTGGTCTCCCAGCGGTCGCGTACCGGCCCTCCGTACGCCACCCCGAGCGGGACGAGGATCGTCAGAAAGATCGGCACGATCGCATGCACCCAATGGCCGCCGGAGCCGCCGCGCCCCAGGCCGAACCTCCATCGCGCCACCGTCGACAGCACGGCGATGACAACCATGGCGCAGAGGGCCACGGCGAAGGAGACAAGAAGCGGACCGATCGACGAACCCCAGTCCCGGTCGGTCAGGTACAGCCCGGCGCCGAACACCGCCGCAGCCGAGACGCCCCCGGATGCGGTGGCGTGCAGGATCACCGGTGACAGGGACAGATCGCCGCGGACCTCACCGGTACGGAGATCCGCCATCTCCCGAGGATGGCACAGCCGCTCAGGTCATGGTGACCCACGCCATAGTCGAGCCCTGTCAGGAATCCCGGTGCTGTCCCGTTCAGAGGGCATGCGAACAGACGGCAGCAAGAACATGCGGCACCGCATCACCGTCCTCGGGGCCGGATACGCCGGAGCCTCCGCGGCCGGATACCTCGCCCGCCACCTGCACCCCGACGACTTCGAGATCACCGTCGTCAACGCCGAACCCGACTTCGTCGAGCGGATCCGGCTGCACCAGCTCGCCGCCGGTCAGGACCTGCCCCGCCATGGGTTGGCGGAGATGTTCGCGGGCACGGGCATCCGGCTGCGACTGGCGCGCGTCACCGCCGTCGACGCCGAGCGGCGGACGGTCACCGTGACCGACGACGGTGGCACGGACCGGATCGAGTACGACACCCTCCTCTACACGCTCGGCAGCACCGTCGGCGACCACGGCGTTCCGGGCGTGCACGAACACGCCTTCCACGTCGCCGGACGGCCGGCCGCGCTGCGCCTGCGCCGGCGCCTGGACGAGTTGGGCGAGGACGGGACGGTGCTGGTCGTCGGCGGCAACCTGACCGCGATCGAGGCCGCCACCGAGATCGCCGAATCCCGGCCCGGGCTCCGGGTCACCCTCGCCACCAGCGACGAGCTGGGCGGTTGGCTGAGCCCGAAGAGCCGCCGTCACCTGCTGCGCGCCTTCGACCGGTTCGGCATCGCCGTCCACCAGCACACCACCATCGAGCGGGTCGAGGAGACCGGCGCCGTCGCCGCCGACGGCACCGCCTTCGCCTCCGGCGCGACCGTGTGGGCGGCCGGCTTCGCCGTGCACCCCGTCGCCGCCGCGAGCGGACTCGACGTCGAAGACGACGGCCGGGTCATCGTCGACCGGATGATGCGGTCCGTCTCGCATCCGGAGGTCTACGCCGCCGGTGACAGCGCCTACATCATCGGCGAGAACGGTCGGCCGCTGCCGATGTCCTGCGCCTCGGCGGGATTCACCAGGATGCAGGCGACGGCCGCGATCATCGGCGACCTCACCGGTCACAGGATCTCGAAGACCTCGCTCGCGTACCTCGGCAACTGCATCAGCCTCGGAGGGAAGGACGCGATCTTCCAACTGGTCGGCGGCGACGCGCGATCGAAGTCCTGGTCCCTGCGCGGTCGTCCGGCCGCGCATGCCAAGGCGGCCGTGCTCAGAGGCAGCGTATGGGCCGTGCGGTACCCGACCTACGGACTGCCGACCCGCAGGCACCGCTTGACCACCGCGCGCTACCGCATGGCCGAGGCGGTCGCTCACTAGGGTGACCAGCATGGATACCGCCACCGTGGCGCGTTTCGAGGCCAACCGGGACCGGTTGGCCTCGCTCGCGTACCGCCTGCTCGGCTCGGCCGCCGACGCCGAGGACGCGGTGCAGGACACGTTCCTGCGCTGGCACGCCGCAGACCGGGAACACATCGAGGTCCCCGAGGCGTGGCTGACCAAGGTGGTCACCAACCTGTCCCTCGACCGGCTCCGTTCGGCGAGGATGCGACGCGAACGCGCGGTCGGCGACTGGCTGCCCGAACCGCTGCTCGACGGCGACCCGATGCTGGGCCCGGCCGACACCGTCGAGCAGCGCGAATCGGTGACCCTGGCGGTGCTGACGCTCATGGAACGCCTCACGCCGGTCGAGCGGGCCGTCTACGTCCTGCGCGAGGCCTTCTCCTACAGCCACGCCGAGATCGCCGAGATCCTCGACATCACCGAGTCCGCGAGCCAGCAGCACGCCCACCGGGCCCGGCGCCGCATCGCCGCCGAGCGTACGGTCAGTGAAGTCGACCCCGCCTCCGCTCGCCGAATCGTCGAGGCGTTCGTCGACGCCGCCTCCTCGGGCCGCACCGAACGGCTGATCGCGTTGCTCACCGACGACGCGACCGGGATCTCCGACGGCGCCGGGCAGGCCAGGAAACTGCTGCGGTACTCGGCCCCCGAGCGGATCGCCACCGCCATGCAAGCCGCCTTCAGGCCGACTCCGGCCAAGCGGAAGCTGGCCGGTGGCTCCCCTGCGATGCATGCCGGCGTGATCAACGGCTCGCCCGCGATAGTCGCCGCGTTCGACGATCGGGTCGTGGGCGTGGTGGTCCTGGACGTCCGCGACGGCAAGGTCGCGGTCGTGCGCGGCATGGCCAACCCGGACCGGCTCGGCCGCCTCACCGAGGAATGGCGGCGGCGCGAGCACGGTGCCCCGCTCATCGAATCGTGGTGACCGGATGCACCGGAGGCGGCTCTAACTGGTGGCTGTTGCCGGCCCTGCCGGCACGGCCGACCTCTGCATCAGCGCGACGTAACCGTCCTCAAGCGACGGTGCGGCCGGGATCGCGTCCGCACTCGGCCGGGTCGAGCTGATCACCCGGTAATGGGTACCGTCGGTCCGGCTGATCGCCGAAACCACGACCCCGGCCGGCGGCGGCGAGCCGGTACCGGTGACCACCTCCCAGGTGGCCCCCTCACCCACCCGGACCAGATCGGGCACCGTGCCCGTGTAGACCACCCGACCGGACGCCATCACGGCGGCGTGCTGGCAGGTCTGCGCCACGTCCTCGACGATGTGCGTACTCAGCAGCACGGTACGGTGCCCGGCCAGCCCGGCCAGCAGGGTCCGGAACCGTACCCGCTCCTCGGGGTCGAGCCCGGCCGTCGGCTCGTCCACCACGATCAGGGCGGGATCGCCGAGCAGTGCCTGGGCGATGCCGACCCGTCGCCGCATGCCGCCGGAGAAGCCCTTCATCCGGCGCCCGGCCACGTCGGAGAGCGCGACCAGTTCCAGCAACTCGTCGACCTGTTGGCGCCGGGCCCGGGTGTCGTCCAGGCCCTTGAGCAGGCCGACGTAGTCCAGGAACTCGCGCGGGGTCAGGTCGGGATACAGGCCGAGGTCCTGCGGTAGGTAGCCGAGCCGGCGCTGGACGGCGGTCCGGCCGGCGCCGGTGGTCAGGTCGTGGCCGCCGACCCGGACCTCTCCCCCGCCGGGCGGCAGCACGCCGGCCAGGATCCGCATCAGGGTGGTCTTGCCGGCACCGTTCGCGCCGAGCAGCCCGTACATGCCGCCGGGAACGGACAGGTCGACCGAGTGCAGCGCGGTGACCTTGCCGAAGCGCCGGCTCAGGCCGGTGGTCTGGATGTCCATGTCGAAGCAGAACCCTTCGGAGAAGAAAGATCAGGCCGTACGGCGTTGGCGGGAGAACACGGTGCCGGCGAGGACCAGCGGCATCAGGCCGACCAGGACGAGGAGTACGACGCTGAGCAGCACGCTGACGCCGTTGGGTTCGGGGCGGAGGAAGGACAGCCATCCGGGTACGCCCGCGTACAGCGCGGTCTCTCCCGTCAGCCAGGTCACCGGGTAGTCCCCGATCGGCGACAGCAGAGTTCCGCTCAGCGACGGCAGGAACGCCGGAGGGAGCATGTTGCCCCAGAACCAGTAGCCGACGAACAGCACCCGGAACAGCGGTGCGGAGATCACCAGCGGACTCACCAGGGCGAACCCGGCCACGAAGGCCAGGCCGGGCAGCATGATCAGCCCGAACGCCAGTACCGCCCAGCCGAGCATCAGCGGGTCACCCCGGTGCAGGCTCTCGTAGCCACCGGCGACGAGCATCACCAGCAGCGCGGGCAGCGCGGTGGCGGCGAGGCCGCCGAGGTACTTGCCGGCCAGCAGCACCCTCGGCCCGACGGGCAGGCTCTCCAGCAGCGCGGCGGTGCCCAGCCGGCGGTCCCGGACCAGTCGGTCCGCCAGCACCATCCCGAATCCGATCGGGACGACGATCCCGAAGAGCAGCGCCCAACCCGCCATCACCTCGCCCGCCGGGGCGCCGGCCTGGGTGTAGCGGGGACCACGGTCGCCCTGGGTCAACGCGATCACTGCGGCCAGGAGCAGCATCGCCACCCACAGCGAGCGCTTACGGGCCTGCATCCGGAACTCGTACCGGCCGACCGCGAGCAGTTCCGACACGCCGTTCACTCCTCTTCCTCGGTCAACAGCAGATGGGGCCGACGCAGCAGCAGTACGACGACCGCGACGAACAGCAGGCCGGAGCCGACCAGCGCCAGCCGGTTCGTCAGCCAGTCCTCCCCGGCTCCCAGCCGGCTGGTGGTGAACAGGTAGAACGGCCGGGTCAAGTCCAGGGTCGTGAACGGCCCCGCGAACATCTGCTCGCCCAGCCACAGCGCGGAGACCACGCTGGTGGCCAGTACGACGCTGCGGCCGAGTATGCCGAGCAGCACCGTCAGGCCGGTCAGCCAGAGCATCGGCGGGGCCCAGACCAGCGGCGAGGCCAGGATGCCCGGCCCGGTCCACCAGCCGAACAGCCAGAGTCCGGCCGAGAAGGTGACCGCGCACGCCGCACCGACCAGCCCCAGCACCCCGAGCCGGCGGCCGAGCGTGCTGGCGTACCGGGTGGGCAGCGAGAGTTGCAGTTCACGGCAGCCGTCCCGGGCCACGATGGTCACCGCCGCCATGCCGACCGTCAGCGGCAGGATCGCCTCCAGGCCGGTGAGCAGGAGTTGACCGACCTGGTCGTGCCCCGCTCCGCCGGAACGGGCGAGCAGCGCCATCACGGCGGTGACGAGCAGCGCCGCCGGGGGTGCCGCGCCGGCCGCCCAGCCGGCCCGGCGCGACTCGTACCGCCAGATCGGGATGCGGTGCGCCGGCATCGGTCGCAGGAGTTGAGCTTTCACGTATCTGGGTGGGACGGACCACGGCCGGGGTTCACCGGTTCGACGAGTGAGCCGGGCCACAGTTTCTCGGCCGCCGTCCCCGCCGGCTCATCGTCCGTACGCCCGGACCGGAGCGGTGGGCAGGTACGGCACCACCGCGATCGTGCCGGCCACCAGCAGCGCCGCGACCAGGAGCATCGGCCCGCTGGTCTGCCACAGGAACTCGACCAGCCGGTCCACCGCCCCGTCGACGGAGCCGGAGCCGGAGCCAGCGCCGGCCAGCATCCGCAGTGCCCAGAGTGTCATCGCGACCCCGATGCCGATCGCCGGTCGCCACAGCACGGACAGCGCGAAGCTGATGGCCGAGAGCAGGGCCATCGGCCCGAGCCAGGCCGCGAACAACCCGAGTGGCCCACCGGCGTCGAACCAGGCGAGGCCGAGCGAGGCGACCGAGGCGGCGGCGAGGATCGCCCCGAGCACGAGGGTGAGCCGGGCGAGCAGCACCGCGCGTACTCCGGTGGGGCTGGCCGCGACCAGTTCGACCGCCGGGTCCTGGCCGCTGCCGCACGCGGTGGCCAGTCCCAACGCCGCGACCAGCGGCATCACGATGGCCAGGACCGAGCCGGACGATCCCGGCGGAGCCCACGCCGCGAGGCCCGTCCCGAGCCCGAGCACCAACCCGGCGACCGGCCAGATGCGGCGGTCGATCAGTCGTCGCTGGTGAGCCAGGATCCGCACCGCCCGGGCCGGGGCGGCGGTGCCGAGCACAGCCCGATACCGGGGTACGGACGTGGTCCGACGCCGTTCCGACAGCCGGGAGAGCACCGCGTCGAACAGTCCGGCCGGGGGTACGGCGACCGCCGCCGCCCGTTCGCCGACGGCTCCCGCGATCCGTCGCCACGCCGTCGCCTCCTCGGCGCAGCCGGGGCATTCCGCGAGGTGCCGGGCGACCTGCCCGGCCCGCTCGTCCGGCAACGTCCCGGCGACGAAGGCCGCCAGTTGCTCTCCCGGGTGCGTCATCGCGCTGCCTCCCTTCCGGAAACCCTGGCCATGGTGGAGTCGACCGGCAGTGCCCGGGCGAGAACGGCGCGGGCGTGGAACAGCCGGCTCTTCACGGTTCCGACCGGGATGTCGAGAACTTCGGCGATCTCGGAGTGCGCCAGCCCGGCGCCGAAGGCCAGGTCGAGTACCTCCCGATGGGCGGGAGCCAGTCCGGCCAGGGCAGTGGCGACCGCTCGGGCGTCGGCCCGGGCCAGCGCCACCGCTTCCGGTCCCGGCTCGCCGGTCGGGACCTCGGCGGCGGCTTCCACCGGCAACGGTGCCGGACGGTGGCCCGGGATCCGGCCCAGCGCCTGCCGCCGGCAGATGCCGAACAGCCAGGTACGCACCGTGGACCGGGCCTCGAATGAGTCGGCGCCCCGCCAGAGGGCCAGGAAGGTGTCCTGCAACGCCTCCTCGGCCCGCCCCCGGTCCGCGAGCAGACCCAGGGCGTACGCCAGCAACGGCTGGCCGTGTCTGGCGTACAGCTCCTCGAAGGCTCGCTGGTCACCATCGGCCACCCGGTGCAGCAAAGACCGGTCGACGTCGTCCATCCCGTCCTGGGTATCCCGTCGACCGGTCGAGGTTCAGCATCCGGGGCAAGATGTGCGGCTGGTCACAGTGTGGTACCGCCGACGGCGGGACGAAGTAGACAAAGCTCCTCCTAGCGGATCGACTGACCGGTAGTGGTTCGGACACGTTCCGGAATGCGACTGCGGGAAATGATCATGTAACGACCAGGAAAACCCCGACTCGGACGATGCCCGGTACCCCCGATCCTCATCTGGAGGTCGCAATGTCCAGCCTGAAAGCCCGACTCAGACCCACGCCCCGGCGGCTGACCGCCGTACTCGTTCCGGTGCTCACCGCGGCGCTCACCGCCACCGTCGTCACGCTCGTCCAGCGCTCCCCGGAGCCGGCGGCGCTGGCCCTGCCACCGATCACCGGCGCGGTGTCGGCGGTCACCGGACCGACCGAGATCCGCAGCGTCGCGTACACCCAGGCGGTGGCGGCGGCTAAGGCCAGGAAGCCCAAGGTCACGGTGATCGGCACCGGTGGCACGATCTCCGGCGTCGCCACCTCGCGGAGCAGCTTCACCGACTACCAGTCCGGCCGGATCGCGATCGGGGACATGGTCGCCCGGCTGCAACCCGAGATCGGGCAGGTCGCGGACGTCTCCACCGTGCAGTTCGGCAACAAGGGCTCCGGCGGCTACACGATCGCCGAGTTCCACGCGCTCACCCTGGCGGTCGAGACGGCGCTGAAGACCTCCGACGGGGTCGTGGTGACCAGCGGTACCGACACGATGGAGGAGTTCGCGTACTGGCTCGACCTGACCGTGCAGAACCGCAAGCCGGTGGTGATGACCGGCGCGATGCGGCCCTGGGCGGCGGTGACCCCGGACGGACCGCAGGTGATAGGCACCGACGGCCCGGCCAACCTCTACAACTCGATCGTGCTGGCGGCCAGCCAGTCCACCTACTGCTACGGCACGGTGCTGCTGCTCGGCGACGAGTTCCACGCCGCCCGGGACGTGACCAAGACCAGTTCCTACCGGATGGACACGTTCCAGACCCGCGAACTGGGCGTACTGGGTTGGATCGACGGACCCAACATCAAGGTCGGCCGGGCGCCGGCCCGGGTCGACAACTGCGACGCGAAACAGCGCTGGATGACCCCGTTCAACCTGTCGAAGATCGCGCCGGCCGCGGTGCCCCGGGTCGAGATCGTCTACGGCTACCAGCAGGCCGGCGGCGAGGCGATCACGGCGTTCGCCGACGCCGGCGTCAAGGGGATCGTCACGGCGGGCACCGGAGCCGGCGGCCTCTCCTCGGCGCAGAGCACCGCCCGGACCGCCGCCGCCGCGAAGGGCGTCGCCTTCGTCAGCACGACGCGGACCGGCTCCGGCTCGGTCTACGGCGGCAGCACCACCTCGCCGATCATCGCCGGGGAGGACCTGCTGCCGCAGAAGGCACGGCTGCTGCTCATGCTCAGCCTCGCCTTCGCACCGAACGACGTACCGAAGGTGCGGGACTGGGTGACCACGCTCGGCAACCCCGAGTGGAACACCGTACCCAAGGGCAACCCGCGCGACTGACCGGCCGCAGGCGTGGTGCCGGAAGCCTTCGGGTTTCCGGCACCCGCCGATCCACCGCGCCGGTTCAGCGTGGCGCCGGACGGAGCGCGATCGCCCTGAGGAAGATGTCACCGATCCTTGCGGGGTCCTCGGCGATGAGGACACCGCCACCGGTGGTCCTGGTGATCTGGTCGAGCGGTTCCCGGTTGACCGCGTCACCGATCCCCAAAATGATGAGCTGGATCGGCTGCGCGTCGTCCCTGAGCGCGTTGAGCTTGCTGATCAGGCTCTCCAGGGAGAGACCGTTGGGGTCGTCGTTGCCGATGCCGTCGGTGAGGATGACGACGGAGTTGACCCGGCCCGCCTGCCAGCCGTCCTGCACCTGCTTGTACGCGGCGAGAATGGTGTCGTAGAGGCCGGTGTCGCGGTTCTGCTCGGGCTTGATCTCCGCCAACGCGCCCACCAGCTGGCTCCGTTGGCTCGACAGCGCTCCGATGGGCACGAGTTGCCGGTAGTCCTTGGCCCCGTCGAGTCGGGTGGAGAAGACCCACAGGCCGACGGCCCAGTCGTCGTTGAACAGTCCCAGGCCGCGTTGGGCCGCTTGGAGGGTGACCTGCATCCGGGTCGCGTTGCCGGCGGTGGGCACCCGGCCCCGCATGGTGCCGGAGACGTTGATCGCGGCGAGCATCCGGCCCGGCGCCGTGATTGCCGACCACGTGGACAGGGCCCGGTCGACCACGGCCGGGTCGGCCCTGGTCGGCGCCGCGCCGCCCGCTCTCGGCGACGCCGATGGCGACCCGCCGGCCGGGCTCGGTGCGCCGGTCGGCGCGGAGAAACCGGTGCCCCAGGTGCCGTCGGAGGCGCGCAGTCCCTGCGCGGCGAGCTTGTCGCGGAAGCGGTCCGTGCTCAGCGCCTGATGCAGCCCGTCGGCGGCGGCGACCTTGGCCGGATCGGTTCCGGACATGACCGCGAACGGGTAGTCCAGTGGTGTCGGCGCCGGATCGAGGTACAGCGCGGCAAGCGGGACCGGTGGCTTGGCCGCGTTGTAGGCGATCACGTCCTCCTCCGACAGCATCGCCAGCCGCAACCCGGAGCTGATCGCCCCGACGTCGCTCGACCGGGGGAACTGGGCCAGCAGATCGTTTCGGAGCGCCGAGCGGCCGGTCGCCACCGCACGTAACGTCGCGGTCGTCGCCTCCTGGGCGTTCGCGCCAGCCGTACCCGCCGCCGCGCCGAGCGCCATGAGCCCGGACAGGCCGGCCGCGTCCCGGGTGGGTTCGACGATGCCGGTGCGCAGTCCGGTGCCCGTGGTGATCTTCTCCAGGAGGTCGGCCCAGGTGAGCGTGCTGTTGGGCCAGCCGAGGCCGGAGGCGACCGGCTCGGGCATGGCCACCACGACGGGACTGCGGGCGATCGAGGCGCCGTCGGTCGATACGAATCCGGGTGCGGCGGTACGCAGCCGCAGCAGCCAGGTCGAGGAGTCCGGCACCCATACGTCCGGGACGACAGTGGTGCCGTTGCCCTGCCCCACCCCGGCGAGGCCCACCCCGTGCGCGGTGGCGAGCGCGGCCGCCACGTCCGCCGGGTCGACCGCGGTGACGGAGACCGTCACGCAGACACCGCCGAGCGTTCCGCCCTGTTCTACGCCGGACGCGGCGGCGGATTGCACGGCAGGGACGATCTCCGGGGCCGCGGCGACCGTGAGTTTCGCCTGACTCGTGCAGCCTGCCCCAGCCAATTGCTGGTAGCCGAGGGAAACCCCGGACACGACGGCAACAACCGCCACCGCAACGGCGGTGGCGCCTGCCCCACGGAAACGTCTACGTATGCGATGGCGGCCAGACACGGGCTCAATACTGGACACCCGAACCCCGTTGTGGCCAGCCAGGTCCGGCCGAAACTCCAGAAAAGCGCGCTTTCGCAGAGTTTCGCTACCTTATGTCGCCAGCCGGCGGCGCATAGTAGCGACGACGACAGGGGACGCGGTGCGGGCGGGACAGGGTGACGACCCGGCGCCCCTACCCGGAGCCGGCGGGATCACCTGCGTTCCCCGACTCGGCCGGCCTCGGCCATGAGGGCGGGTTTTCTCCGCGCCCTCGGCGCCAGGACCAGGACGACGACGCCGAGGGCGATGGTCGACAGCCCCAGCGCCACCTGGACGCTGGTGACTGTCGACAACCCGCCGACAGCCGGCCGCATCACGGCCATCCCGAGGTAACTGGCCCCGATCACCCGCGCCTGGTTCTTGACGGACCCGCGCCCCGCCGCGCTCAACGCGAGCGGGTGGGCGGGCATCAGCCCCGCACCGGCGAGGGCAAGACCAACCGTGACGACCACTATCGAGGTCGACAGGGTCGCGGCCACCATTCCCACGATGCCCGCCACGGCCGCGACCCGCAGCACGGCGGGCGGACCGAACCGGTCGGCCAGCGGGCCGCAGACCAGCAGGACGGCGGTCGCGCCCGCGATGAACGCCACGTTTCCGATGCCGTACATCGTCGGCGCGGCACCCAGTTCGCGGTAGACGAGGCTCGCCCAGTCCATCACGGCGAGCTGCATCCCCAGACCGGCTGCCGCCAGGACGCACAGGGCGACGATTGGGATCTTCTGGCTCTGCTCGGGCAGGCCGGCGGGCCGGGGCGCCGGGGCGGGCAGGAACCGCCACACCGCGAAGACGATGAAGCAGCCGGCGATCCCGACCGCGATGGCGTACTCGACGATCCCGGTCCGTCCGGCCGTCGCCGCGCCCGCGGTCGCGCCGAGCAGCGAGCCCACCGCGGCCGGGATGTCCAGAAAGGTGATCAGCGTACGGCCGGTCCGCTTCTCGGCGTCGGTGGCCGACCGGGCCATCCCCAGGTCCAGGAACGCGTTGACCCCTCCGGTGGCGACGAACGCGCCGAGCAACACCGTCCACGAGCCCGCGAGACCGATCAACGGAGTCAGGACGCACAACGACAGGGCTCCCAGCCGGGCGACCGCGCGGGCACCGTATCGGTCGGCGAGCCGGGGCGCCACCACGAGCATGATCGCGGTGAGGCCGACCGCCTGTCCGAGCAGGGCCAGGCCGAGACCCTCGGCGGACAGCCCGAGCGAGGACACGATCTCCGCGTAGCGCGGGGCGAGCGCGGCCGAGAGGAAGGTGTTGACGAAGAAGAGTCCGGAGAGTGCGACCATCGGCCACACGGCGGCTCGCCGGGTCGTGGTCCTCACCGGTGGTCGAACGTCATGACGAACGAACAATGTCCGAGTCGTCCATCAGCCCTCCTTGGAGTGTGTGCCATTGTGGCACGGCGGGCCAGCAGAATGGTCGATGGATTCGTCGTCGACGATCAGGTCTAATTCGAGGTCATGGGTGAACCGAGCAAGATCCTGCTGGACGAGGCGGAACTGCCACGGCGCTGGTACAACATCATGGCCGATCTGCCCTCCCCACCGCCGCCGGTGCTACATCCGGGCACGTTGCAGCCGATCGGACCGGACGATCTGACGCCACTGTTCCCGATGGACCTGATCCGTCAGGAGGTCACCACCGAGCGGTACGTGGACATTCCGGAGGAGGTCCTGGACGTCTACAGGCTGTGGCGGCCCTCCCCGCTGCACCGGGCCCACCGGCTGGAGAAGGCGCTCGGCACACCCGCGAAGATCTTCTACAAGTACGAGGGTGGTTCGCCGGCAGGGTCGCACAAGCCGAACACCGCGGTGCCACAGGCGTACTACAACGCCAGGGCCGGGATCCGCCGGCTGACCACCGAGACCGGAGCCGGCCAGTGGGGCACCGCCCTGGCCTTCGCCTGTTCCCAGTACGGCCTGGACTGTGAGGTGTGGCAGGTACGCGCCTCGTACGACCAGAAGCCGTACCGCAAGATCATGATCGAGACCTTCGGTGGCGTGATCCACCCTTCGCCGTCCGAACTCACCGGGGCCGGTCGTGCCGTCCTGGCCGAGCAGCCCGACTCGCCCGGCTCGCTGGGCATCGCGATCTCGGAGGCGGTCGAGGTGGCCGCCGGCAACCCGGACACCAACTACGCACTGGGCAGCGTGCTCAACCACGTACTCCTGCACCAGACGGTGATCGGCGAGGAGGCGATCGCGCAGTTCGGCAAGGTGGGGATGACCCCTGACCTGATCATCGGCTGTACCGGCGGTGGTTCCAACTTCGGCGGGCTCGCTTTCCCGTTCCTCCGGGAGAAGCTGGCCGGTCGGCTGGACGTCACGATCCGCGCCGTCGAGCCGGCCAGTTGCCCGTCGCTGACCCGGGGCGTCTACGCGTACGACTTCGGCGACACCGCCGGGATGACGCCGCTGATGAAGATGCACACCCTGGGACACGACTTCATTCCCGATCCGATCCACGCCGGTGGGCTGCGCTACCACGGCATGTCCCCGCTCATCTCGCACATCTACGAGCTGGGCCTGATCGAGGCGGTCGCGAAGAGCCAGCGGGAGTGCTTCGAGGCCGGCGTGCGGTTCGCCCGGACCGAGGGGATCGTGCCGGCGCCCGAGCCCACCCACGCGCTGGCCGCCTGCGTGGAGGAGGCGCTCCGGTGCCGCGAGACCGGCGAGGAGAAGGTCATCCTCACCGCCCTGTGTGGACACGGGCACCTGGACCTCGCCGCATACGGGGCGTATCTCGCCGGTGACCTCGACGACCACGAGCTGTCCGAGGCCCAGCTCGCCACCTCGGTGTCCGGGCTGCCGGCGGTGCCCGACGGCCGGCCCTGACCCCAACGGCGGTCGGACAGGAGGCCGACCGGCCGGTCAGCGATCGAGTGCGGTGGCGAGGCGGCGGGCCTCCGCCACCAGCCGGCTGGATCCGCGCCGGGCGGCGACCTCGGCCAACCCGGGCACCTCGATCCGCACCCCGGTCGCGGTCGCCGTCTCCGCCGCCAGCGTGAGCAGGTCCGGGATGCCACGGGGCGGCTTCGGCGCGGCCAGCAACGCCGGCAACGCGGCGGCGAGCAGCCGCCAGACGCTGAGCCGGGCGCCCGCCATCGCCACGTCCCGGAGCGGCTCGACGCACCGGGTCAGCGTGAGCATGCCACCCGCGCCGAGATCGCCGACCTGCCGGCCGACGGCCCCGGCGTCGAGGTCGTCGGCGGCGGCGAGCAGCAGCAGGGCGTCGACGGCGGCGGCCCGGTCGGACCGGTGCCGGGCACCGAGCCCGTACGCCAGGGCGAGGTCGAGCGCCACGCCGCCCGGTCCGGTGCACTCGGCGATCAGCGGCAGGACGCCTGCGGCACCCTGGACCTCCAGATCGGCGGCGCTGCTGACGTCGGTCAGCGCGTACGCCGCGACCAGCTCCCGGTAGCCGGGCAGCACCGCCGGCCAGAGCAGTGACCAGTCGGCGCAGTGGCCGGGGAACCGCACCACCCGACCACCGAGCAGTCCGAGCGGATCGTCGAACCGCTCGGCGTGGCGGCGGCCGGCAGGCGGTGTCTCCGGTGGGCTGAGCTCGACCTGCACCCGCTGGGCGGCCAGGCTGGAGTCTCCGAAGTAGTACGAGGTGCTCCGTTGGAACCGCACCGTGACGACCTGGGACTGTGGCCGGGGCAGCCCGCCGGAGCGCAGCCAGGCGGCGAGCCGACCACCTCCCGGCGTACCCAGCGCGGCGGCGCGGTCCGCCAACGCCTCGTCGACGACGGGCGGTAGCCGCAGCAGCGCCTGGGTCAGGTCCCAGTGCCAGGGCACCTGGTCGCCCAGGGCGGCCAGCCGGTCGTAGAGCACGGCCGGGTCGAGGACGCCGGACGCCCGGGTGGGCGCCGCCAGCAGGCCGACGGGTCGGGTCCGGCCGAGCTGCGTACCGATCTCCGCGATCCGGACCCGCAGCAGACGTTGTGCGGGTGCGACCCGGGGATCGGTCACCTGGGACTGTCGGGCCGCGCCGAGCAGACCGCTCCACCAGCTCCGCAGGGCACTGGCCTCGGCCGGCGGAAGGTCGGCCCGCAACAGGCTGCCGAGCTGACCGTGCAGACAGGACGGATCCCAGCGGTGCTCCTCGAGCTGCTGCCGGTGCCGGTCCAGCACCGGCGTCAACACCTGGGCCAGCCGGGGTTGGTCGGCGCCGCCGAGCCGGACCACCCCGTCCAGGATGCGCTCCAGCGGCAACGCGGTGATCCGGGTGCTGAGCAGGGTGGCAACCTCCTCGGCCAGCTCGTCCGGGTCGGTGATCGGCGGTGGCGCCGCAGCCGGTGCCGGCGGTGCCGGCAGGTCGTCGCCCGCGTGCACCACGACGCCGACGGGTGCCGGTACGACACCGTGCTTCGCGGCCAGTGCCGCGGCCCGGTCCCGGAGTTCCACGGCGGGGTGCTCGCCCATCTCGGCGAGAACGGCGGCCACTTCCGGCGCCCGGTCCCGCCGCTGCCGGGCAAGCTGGTCCAACCAGCCGAGCTGGCCGCGTACCAGTGCCTTCTCCGGCCGGAGCAGCACGGCCCGGGAGGCGTCGAGAACGGCCTCGAACTCGACGTCGGCCAATCCCCGCAACGCCTTCTGCGCCATCGACGCCACCGGGCCGGGCGCGTCGGCGAGCAGCCGCAGGTAGTCGGCGCGCCGGTCGGTCCGCTCGCCCGGGGTCGGCGCGAGCAGGTCGTGCAGGACGCTGAACGGCCGCAGCGCCGCCGGACGGTCACCACGCAGCAGCCGGTCGACACAGCCGTTCAGCAGCACCGTCCGGTCCAGCCGCCCCTGCGCGGCGAGCCGGATCAGCGTGTGCGGCAACGCGAGCGGCTCCCGGGTCTTCAGGTCCTGGAACGCCATCCGGGTGCCGATGCCGTCGACCTCGAAGAGCCGGGGCAGCATCGCGTCGAGGAACGGGTCGGCGCGCAGCCGGTCGATCAGTGGGTACGGTCGCAGCCGCTGCGTCGGCCAGGCCAGCGAGTCGAGCCAGCCCTCGACGAACATGTCCCCGGTCGGCGGCGGTGTCTTCTCCGCGACCACCAGGTGGGCGACGAACGACCAGTTGCCGTCGAGGTCGGTCCGGACCAGCCGGTCCGCCAGCCGGCGGGCGAGGTCGGGCAGCCAGTCGACACCCCGGTCCCGGGCCGCGTCGACGACCGGCGGCCCGGCGTTCTCGTCCAGCCGCACCGACCGGCGACCGAGCAGCTCGGCCGCCTTGGCGGCGCTGGGCAGGCAGCCGACGGCGGCCACCGCCAGGGCCGTCCCCTCGGCACCGCCCCACCAGTTGTCCCGGCGCCGCCGGACGTACGCCAGCAGCTCGGTGCCGAGCTGGCGGCGGCGCTGCTCGTCGAGACCGGCCAGCCATGCTCCGGTCTCGACGACCGAACCCTTGGTGATCAGGTCGAACAGGGTGGTCACGACCGGGCCCTCTCCGCAGAACCGTCGACGATCGAGACCGCGAGTGCGTGCTTGCACGGCCCCCGCTGCCCCTGATGCTTCGCCCACCACGGGCACGAACAGCTGTACCGGCCGTCGGGATGGCTGCGTACCCGGTAGACCTGGTCGCCGCTGCGTACCGTGGCCGCCGCGCCGTCGCGCTCCACCGCGTGGGCGTCGACCAGCGCCCGCGCGCCGACCAGCCGTGGGTTGTCCCGCTCGGCCCGGCCGGCGTCGTACGGCAGCACCCGGTGGAAGTACGCCCCCTGCGCGACGTCGAAGCCGACCCGGCCGGCCGTGCCGAGCTGCGCGAGCGCGGCGCGGACCCGGTCGGCGTCGATCCCCGCCGCCGCGGAGAGCGCGTCCACCTCGATGGTCGAGTCCCAGGACAGCAGGACGCCGATCAGGTCGGCATCGTCGACCACGTCGTCTCCGGCGAGTGCGGTCAGGGTCGCCCCCTCGCCCGAGAAGCCCCGGTAGGGCTCCGGGGAGAGCGTGAGCGACAGACGCAGCTCTCCGGTGTCCAGCTCCCAGGTGCTCGGCAGCGGCGGGGAGCCGGCCGTGACGGCGGGCCCGTACGCCCGGAGGGTCTTCGCGTGGCGCAGCATCCCGCGCAGCGCGGCCAGGCGGTCGGCGCCGGTCAGGCAGACGGCGCCCGCTACCGGTCGGGCGGTCAGCCGCAGTGACCGGCCGGCTGGCACCGCCCAGAGCACCGACCGGTCGCTGGCGCCAGGCAGTCGACGCAGAAACGCACCGGCTTCCGCGGCGGATATCTCGGCTCGGGGCGCGAAGGTCGCCGCGAGCACGTGGACCTCGGCGAAGCCTCGCAACCAGCGGGCCGGCAGCGGGACCTTCTTCTCCACGACCGTACCGTCCATGGTGGAGACGGTGAGGTCGTCGGGCCCGACCGACAGGTGCAGCGGATCGATCCCGCCGACCCGGGCGAGCGCCTCCCGCAGCGGCGGGTTGACGTCGACGTTGGTGGTGCCGTGCGCGACGATGTCGCCGTCGATACCGGCCGGCAGTGCGTCGAGCCGGGCGTAGACGCCGCAGCAGCCGGAGAAGGACTCGAAGCGCAGCCGGTCGCGGCTGCCGGTCACCACCGGGTCCAGGCTGGCCGAGGCGACCGGCCGGTGGTAGCGGGTGCGGGCGACCTCGGCGACGGCGAGCAGACCGGCGGCGGCCGCCCGGGGTGTGGTGAGGAATCCGGAGAAGAACCGTGGATTCGCCGCCGGCCCGCCACTGGTCTGTAGGGCGAGACCATCGGGGCGGAGCACGGAGGAGCCGAGATACCGGTACGTCGCAACGGCGTTCACGGCTGCGGATGGTACGCGGGCCGACCGACATCGCCGCGCTGGTCGGCCTCCGCTCGGCACCGCATCCGCGCCACGGCCGGCCGGGCACGCCGCCCATCCGCGGGCGGCGTGCCGGGCCGGCCGGCGGGATCAGCTGTACGACACCGAGAAGCTGTTCGTGGTGAAGTTCAGTCCGCCCGATGCCGAGGTGATCTCGTAACCGAACTGGACGTCACCGACCAGTACGTCGCCGTACCAGCCGGCGTTGCGGATCCAGTTGAGCACGGCGCGGATGTCGATCGTTCCCGAGTTGGTGTTGCTGGTGCGGATGAACGAGAAGACCTCGTTGGCGCCGTTCGAGCCGCGGTAGATCTGCCACGTGTGCCCGCCGACCGACGCGGTGGTCTGGAGCGACCCCAGCGGGCCGACCGGGCCGGTCTTGTTCATCCACAGCATGATCTCGTACGCGTGGTTGTTGGCCCAGATGTCGTACGTGCTCGCGTACGCCCCGCCGCTTGGCACCGTGACGTTGAAATTGCTGGTCAGGCTGCCGATCGCGCTGAGGTTGCGGTTCACGTTCCGGGTCGCGTTGGGATAGGACTTCACCCCGCCGGTGTTCGGGTGGTTGGCGGTGACGCCCCAGTTGCTGTACGAGTTGGCCCAGATGGTCTGGGTGCCGGCGCCGCTGCCCCAGATGTTGTTGTAGAGCGTGTACCCGCCGTTGGTCCACGTCCCCCACTGGTCGGACGACGTCCACGCGGCGCCGCTGGGCTGCGACGGAGTGGGGCCGCTGCTGGTCGGCGGCTGCCCCGTGGAGGGGGAACCGGTGCAGGCCACCCCGTTGAGGGTGAACGAGGTGGGTGGGTTGTTGGTGCCGTTCCAGGTGCCGTTGAAGCCGGGGGTGACGGTGGCGTTGGTGCCGAGCCCGGCGTTCCACGACGCGTTGGTCACCGTCACACGGCTGCCGCTCTGGCTGAACTGGCCGCCCCAACCCTGGGTGACGGTCTGCCCGTTCGGGAAGCTCCACGCCAGCGTCCACCCGTTGAGGGGGTCGCCGAGGTTGGTCAGCGCGACGTTGGCGCTGAAGCCGCCCGACCACTGGTTGACGGTGTAGTTCACCCGGCAGCCGGTGGCCGCGCTGGCCGGCGCGCTCAGCACCGCCGTCATGCCGATGCCCAGCAGCAGCGTGGCCGCGGCCGCGAGGCCGGCGCGCAGCCCTCGTCCCAGGTTCCCGCGCGGGATGGATCTCATATGGGCCTCCTGGTCGTGTCGTGTCGCGCATTCCCGCGACGGAGTCGGTGGGAGTTAGTTGGGTAACCATACGAACTATTGCCATCCTGCCACCCCCGGCAGGATTACGACAGTCATCGATGCCTTCCCCGGACGCGCGCGAGTCGGGGGCGGGTCGTCGGCCGGGCACGAATTCCGACGTTTCGGGCGTACGGCCGCGCGGGCGGGCCTAATCTGGGGAACGTCACCGCCTCCGTGGGCGCGCGGAGCGGCCCGGCCGCGAGTGGCTGTGACGAGGGCAGGAACGGCTGATCGATGACGAGCACGAGCCCAGCCGGGTTACTGCGCGACCCCGGCTCGTCGAATCGGTCGACGCTGCTGGAACTGCTCTTCGACGTGTTCTACGTCGCCACGTTCGCGCAGTTGTCGATGCACCTGGCCGGCGACCTGACCTGGCGCGGGGTGGGGCAGAACGCGATCCTGCTGCTGGCCGCCTGGTGGACCTGGTCGGTCACGTCGCTCGCCACCGACTTCTTCGATCCTCGTCGACGGGTGATCCGGGGCGTGATCGCCAGCACCATGTTCGGCGTGGGCCTGATGACGGCCGCCATACCCAACGCTTTCGGCGCACAGGGTCTCCTCTTCGCCGGCGCCTACGTCGGCATCCACGTGGTACGGGGAGTCCTGCTGATCGGCGCGCTGCGCGGTCACCTCGCACAGGTCCGGGTGGAGCGGTTCCTGTTCTGGTTCGTCCTCTCCGGAGTCCTGTGGCTCGCGGGCGGGCTCGTCGATCCGGCCTGGCGCGCCGCGCTGTGGGCCGGGGCGCTCGTGGTCGACTACGTCTCCGCCGCGCTGCGCTACCCGACACCCAGGCTGGGTCGGGTGCCGCTCGACCAGTACGAACGGCTGAGCTCACACTTCGGCGAGCGGTACCAGCAGATCACCATCCTGATCATCGGCGACCTGGTGTTGGCGTCCACGCTGAAGCTCAGTGTCGCGGAGTTCAGCACCGCCCGGGTCGTCGTCTTCCTCGCGGCGATCAGCGCGGCGCTGCTGCTGTGGCAGATCTACGTGTTCCGCACCGACCTCTTCGTCGCGAGGGCGGTGCACAAGCATCCGCTCCGGGCGGTGCGCCTCGCGTCCTACATCTACGCCGTCCTGGTGGCGGGGGTGATCGCCATGACGGCCGGGGTGGACCTCGTCCTTCGGCACCCCTTCGGAACCCCACGGGCGAGTTGGGTCGCCCTCGTCGTCGGCGGCGCGGCCCTGTTCGTCCTCGGCCGGGTGATCTTCGAGTACGCGCTCCTCGGCCGGATCTCGCGATCACGGGTGGGCTGGTTGGTGCTGATGATCGGCGTGGCGCCGGCGTTGACACCGCTGGCACCGATCTTTGTCGTGATCGCCAGCGTCGGCATCCTGCTCGGGATAACCCTCACCGACGCCTGGCGGGGACGGCACGACGCCTCGGACCGGTAGCCGACGGCGCGCACTCTGCCGAGAATTTGTAGCTATCTTACCTTCCGATCACTGAAAGCGTAGGTTATTTACCTGCCGTTCAACGGCGGTGGGTACCGTCCGGGACCTGCCGCGTCCGGACCTGGGGAGGTCGACGTGAACCTGAGGTGCCGAGCCACCGCCATCATGGTGATCGCGAGCATCGCTGTCGCCACAGTCGTTCCGCCGACCGGCGCGGCCGCAGCGGCGGTCGACGATCCCGCGAAGGACGCCGCCCAGTACCACGCCGTGTTTCCGCTGTTCCGCAGTGCGAACATGTCCTCGCCGGACAAGCTGTCCAGCGGGGTGGGCTTCCACTCCTTCCGGATTCCGGCCGTCGTCAGGACCACCACCGGCCGGATCCTGGCCTTCGCCGAGGGCCGGCGGCACAACAACCGGGACCACGGCGACATCAACCTCGTCTACAAGCGCACGAAGACCACGACGGACCACGGAGCGGCGCCGGGCGACTGGGAGCCCCTCAAGGAGGTGGTGGGCTCGGGGAACGGGACCTGGGGAAACCCGACCGCGGTCGTGGACGGCGCCACCATCTATCTTTTCCTGTCCTGGAACGCGGGCGACCGCAGCCTGAGGGGCGGCGAGGCACTGCCGGACGGCTCCCTGACCAAGAAGATCGACTCCACCGAGGCCGGCCGGCGCCGCCTCTACCTGGTCGCCAGCACCAATGACGGCGCGACCTGGTCCCAGCCTCAGGACATGACCGCACAACTGACGCCGAACGGTTGGTCGTGGGACGCGGTCGGCCCCGGTATCGGAATCAAGCTCACCACCGGACAGCTGGTGATCCCCGCGAAGGGTCGCAACATCATCGGCCTGGGCAGCCCGGGCAACCGCACCTGGTCGTACCAGCCACTGACCGGCGCGGGAAACGAGGGCACGATCGCCCAGACCCCCAACGGCAACCTGTACCGCAACGACCGGCCAGACTCCGGCACGTACCGCTGGGTCGGCCGGGGCACGTTGAGCGGGTTCGGCTCCCTCACCGCCGACGGCGGCCTGCCTGACCCGCAGTGCGAAGGTTCGGTGCTCCTCTACAACACCGACTCGCCGGCCCGTACCGTCTTCCTCAACTCGGCGTCGACCACCAGCCGCCGGGAGATGCGGGTGCGGATCAGCTACGACGCCGACGCCGGCAAGTTCAACTACGGCCGCAAGCTGAGCGACGCACCCGTCGCCGGTGTCGGCTACGAGGGCGGCTACTCCAGCATGACCAAGACGGCCGACTTCCGGATCGGTGCGCTGGTGGAAACCGACTTCTTCAACGACGGATCAGGGGCGAACTCCTACCGGGCGATCGTCTGGCGCCGGTTCAACCTCTCCTGGATCCTCAACGGCCCCAACAACTGACACTGAACTCGCCCGCGTCGGACGGCGTACTGATCTGCCGCCGGTCCGTCAGGCCACGGTGACCGGATGCCGCACGACAGCGCCGAACAGGTAGCCCTGGGTGTTGTGCGGCACCGTCTCGGGCTGGCTTGCTCCGGTGACGTCGGTGGCCCGCGCCCGCAGGGTGTACGCCCCGGAGGCCGGCGGCTTCCAGGAGATCTCCCACCGCTGCCAGCCCTTGTCGACGGTAGCGCCGACCAGACGGGCGCGACACCACGACGCACCGCCGTCGGTACTCACGACGACCTGCCGCACCGGTCCGTTCGCCGACCAGGACCGGCCGCGCAGCACGTGCCGCCGCCCCGCCGCGAGTTGGGCGTCCCAGGGCAGTTCGAAGGCGCTCTTGACCACCTGCGGACCCAGCAGCGTGCCCTCCGGCGGATAGTCCGGCCCGATCAGGCGGTAGAACTGGGTATTCCACGGCGAGAACAGCGGGCCGTCGGACACCTCGATCTGGCCGACCCACTTGATCGACGAGATCCCGATCCAGGACGGCACCACCACCCGGACCGGGGCCCCGTGATCCGGCGGCAGCGGTTCACCATTCATCTCGTACGCCAGCAGCACGTCGCGCAGTGCCTTGGCCACCGGCAGCGGACGGCGCACCGGACCGAGGTTCACTCCCCCGCTGACGAAATCCGAGTCCAGCCCCTGCGGCATGACGTCGACCGCCGCCGGGGTCAGCCCGGCGATACGCAGCACGGTGGACAGTGGCACCCCGCGCCACCGGGCGACCCCGATCGCACCCAGCTTCCATGGGGTGCCGGAGACCTGCTGGCCCTGCTGGCTCGTGAAGAAGCTGCGGCCGTTGCCCGCGCACTCCACGAAGGCGGTCAGGGTGCGGGCCGGAAGGGCCCGCAACTGCCGGTAGCTGAACTCGACCGGATTGGCCGCGGTCGGCGCACCGGCCAGTCCCGCGCCGAACAACCGCAGCCGCCAACTCTCCGGGTCGAGCACCGGCGTCTGCGTGTGGTTGCGAACGAAGAACCGGTCGATCGGGACCAGGTACCCCTGACCGAACAGCGCCTCCCACCGCGTCTCGGCGTTGGTGCCGTGCACCTGGAACAGCTCGGCCGGTAGTGGCTTCAGGATCGGCCCGGCCGCCGCCGGTGCCTGGGCTGCCCGCGCGGCGGACGCCATCGGTACGGCGGCGAGCTGCGACGCCACCAGCGGCACTCCGACACCCGCCGCCAGGCGCATCAGGTCACGTCGGGACACTCCGTCACCCCGAGCCTCGCCACGCAGCCACTGCCCGAGCCGCAGCCGGTCGTAGGCACCCTCGTCCGTCAACCCGTTCCGGTCCATGTCAGCTTCCCCTCAGCGGACGGGCGGCTCACCGCAGCCGACCCAAGGCAGCCTACTTCTCCCATAGTCCTTATAGGCTATAGGACCATCGGCTCCCCGCGCGAGACCGGAGATCATGCCATCGGCGGATCCAACCCCGGGCGGAGATCCGCCCGGGGTATCCGGACCGGCCGCCGTGCCCACCACGATGGAACGGCCGCGCTCCTTCCTTCTATGTGGACAGAGCGATCCAACCCATTCCGATAGCATGCGGCATGGCCAGACCGCGCATCGATCCCGTCGTGTGGCAACCGGCACCGGCACCCGCCCGGGCCCGACGAAGCAACGGCGACCTCCCGATGCCGCCGGTACGACTGCGGACCGTTCCCGGCCACGGGCCGGAGGACGTCGCCGTCGACTCCGCCGGACAGGTCTACACCGGCCTCGCCGACGGCCGCCTGATCCGACTGACGACCGGCGACACCGGCCCGGATCACGAGGGCGCACCCCGGCAGGGCGCGAGCCCGGAGGTGGTCGCCGAGACCAACGGACGGCCGCTCGGCATCGAGGTCGACCAGGAGGGTCGCCTGATAGTTTGCGACGCCACGCACGGGCTGCTCCGGGTCGATTCCGCCACCGGCCGGGTGGAGACCCTGATCGCCGCCGGTACGCCGATCGGGGACGCCCCGCTGCGGCTGTGCAACAACGCGGCCGTGGCCGGTGACGGGTCGATCTACTTCAGCGACTCGACCCAGCGGTTCGCACTGCCGCACTGGAAGGCGGACCTGCTCGAGCACTCCGGCACCGGCCGACTACTCCGGTTGGGCCCGGACGGGCGGCACGACGTCGTACTGGACGGGCTGCACTTCGCCAACGGCGTGGCGCTGGCCGCCGACGAGTCGTACGTGGTGGTGGCCGAGACCGGCGCGTACCGGCTGACCCGGGTCTGGCTGACCGGACCGGACGCGGGAAAGGTCGACCGACTCGTGGACAACCTGCCGGCGTTTCCCGACAACCTGGCCCGGGGCAGCGACGGCCTGCTCTGGATCGCGATGGGGTCACCGCGCAACACGCTGCTGGACCTGCTCTCGCCGAGATCCCCGGCCCTGCGCCGGGTGGTCTGGGCCCTGCCGGAGTCGCTACAACCCAAGCCGGCGAACACCGCCTGGGTACAGGCCCTCGACGCCGAGGGCCGGGTCGTGCACGACCTGCAGGCGACCGTCGCGGGCTTCTCGATGGTCACCGGGGTACGCGAGCACGGCGGGACCGTGTGGCTGGGCAGCCTGCACGGCGGTGCCGTCGCCGCGTTCGACCTTCCCACCGCGCCACCCCCGAACGCCTGACCGGAAGCGCCGGCCCCGGATGACCGATCGGGGGCGCCGGCCGCCTCGTCGTTCGGGACCGGGGCATCCCCGATGTTCGATCGATATTCCTATTCACTCGATAGGTTAGGTATTCTTCTTCTGACGCGCGGACCCCTGCCCGCGCCCGTCCAGTCGAGGAGCAGCACGATGAGCGTCACCGATGAACTGCTCGGCAACGCCGAGCGATACGCCGCCACCTTCGACAAGGGTCACCTTCCCCTGCCGCCGGCCCGCCACGTCGCCGTACTGGCCTGCATGGACGCCCGCCTCAACCCGTACGGGCTGCTCGGGCTCGCCGAGGGCGACGCGCACGTGATCCGTAACGCCGGCGGAGTCGTCACGGCCGACGAACTGCGCAGCCTGGCCATCAGCCAGCGACTGCTCGGGACCACGGAGATCATCCTGATCCACCACACCGACTGCGGCATGCTCACCTTCACCGACGACGGATTCAAGGCGTCGATCGAGGCCGAGCTCGGGATCAAGCCAGCCTGGGCCGCAGAGGCGTTCACCGACCTGGAGGCCGATGTCCGCCAGTCGATCGGGCGGATTCTGGCCGACCCGTTCATCCCGGTCAAGGACTCCGTGCGCGGCTTCGTCTACGAGGTGGAGACGGGGAAGCTGCGCGAGGTGAGCTGACCGCGACCGAGGTCCCGGCTATCCGGTGTCGTGGTGGAACGTCCGGACCAGGTCCTCGACCCGGGCCCGCAGTTCCAGGAACTCCGGTGTCCGCTTGATGGCCAGCTCGCGTTCCTCGGGCAACTCCAGCGTGATGTCGGCGGCTATCCGCCCGGGATCGCTGGCCAGCACCACCACCCGCTGACCGAGGAAGACGGCCTCCTCCACGTCGTGGGTGACCATCAGCACTGTCGTGCCGGTGTCCCGCCACACCCGCCGGATGAAGAGCTGCATGTCCTCCTTGGTCTGCACGTCCAGCGCGCCGAACGGTTCGTCGAGGAGCAGGACGTCCGGCTCGCAGGCCAGCGCCCGGGCGATCGCGACCCGTTGGCGCTGCCCGCCGGAGAGCTGTTTCGGCAGGGCCGAGCGGAGCGCGGTCAGCCCGGTCTCCTCCAGGTACCAGGCGACCCGTCGGGCCCGCTCCGCCCGGTCGATCCGGAGCAGTTCCAGGCCGAACGCGACGTTGCGCTCGACCGTCCGCCAGGGGTAGACGGCCCCGCTCTGCAACACCAGGCCACGGTCTGGGCCGGGCCCGAGCACCGGGTTGCCGTCGAGCAGGATCTCCCCGGTCGACGGCCGGTCGAGCCCGGCGACCAGGGACAGCAGCGTGGACTTGCCGGAACCGCTCGCCCCGACCACGCAGACGAACGAGGTACGGGCGACCCGCAGGTCGATGTCGGTCAGTGCGGGTACGGCCCGGCCGCGTCGCTGGAACTCCCGGCCGACTCCCACGAGTTCGAGCAGCCCGGTCACGGCACCCACCTGCTGATCCGGTCCCGGGTGATCCGCAGCGCCACGTCGGCGGTGACCCCGATCAGGCCGATCACCACGAGGATCGCGAAGATCTTGTCAGTCTGGGTGAAGCGCTGGGCGAGCAGGATCCGCTTGCCGAGCCCCTCCTGACTGTTGACCAGCTCGGCGACCACGACCAGACCCCAGGCGGCGGCGAAGTTCACCCGTACCGCGTCGACGATGCCGGGCAGGGCGTACGGCAGGATCACCTTGCCGAGTACCTCGCCCCGGCGGGCGCCGAGCGTGTACGACACGTTGACCAGGTCCAGCGGCACCTGCCGGACCGCGTCGGCGACCATCAGCATGTTGAAGAAGACCGTGCCGATGAAGATGAGCGCGATCTTCGGGGACTCCCCGATGCCCAGCCAGATCAGCAGCAGCGGTGTGAACGCGGCGGCGGGCAGGTACCGCAGCAGTCCGCTGACCGGTTCGAGCGCCGAACGGGCGGCGGTGAAGCTGCCCATCGCCACGCCGAGCGGCACCGCCACCGCGACCCCGAGCCCGTACCCGTAGAGGATCCGCCGGACGGTGGCCCAGGCGTCGGTGACGAGTTCGCCGCTGCGGGCCATCTCGACGCCGGCCGTCCAGACCGCGCCCGGTGCCGGCAGGAACCGCGGGTCGACCGCCCCGCTGGCACCGAGCGCGAGCCAGGCCAGCAGCGGTACGGCCACCGACGCCAGCACCAGGACGGTGCGGATCCGGCCGGGCAACGGGGTACGCAGCGCCAGTACGGTTCCCGGCGGGCCGGAGGGACGGCGGCGGGGCAGCGAGCCGAAGAGCTGCCGGGCGGTCGGCGGACGTTCCGGCGCCACTCCCCCGGGCGGACGCGGCTCGGCGAGGCGTGCCATCAGGTCACCGCTTGGACGAACTTCGGCTCCAGCAGCCCGTCCAGGGACGGCTTGGCCGGGGCCAGTTCGGTCTTGACCAGGAACTCGGCTATCTGGTCGGCCTGGTGGTTCAGGTGGGTGGGGTCGCTGCCGGGGGTGAACGCGGCGAGGTTCTGTTCCCGGGTGAAGATGGTGGTCCCGGCGTTGTAGGTCTGGTAGTCGGCCTCGCTGACCCCACCCCGGCGGGCCATGATGGTCACCGCCTCGGCCGGATTCGCGGTGATCCATTCAAGGGTGTCGAACCAGGTCTGCACGACCTTCTGCACCTCGTCCGGATGCTCGGAGACGAACGCGGTGTCGAAGGCGAGGTGGTCGGGGATGGCGCCGGGGAAGTCCTTCGACGTCGCGATGGCCCGGCTTCCGGAACGCCCGAGCGCGGTGGTGGTGAACGGCGCGAACACCCCGACCGCGTCGACCTGTCCGGCCACGAACGCCGCCGCCGCGGCATCGGTGAGCAGCGGCGTGAGCGTGATGTCCCGTTCGGTCAGACCCGCCTTCTCGAGGGCGAGCAGCAGCAGGTAGTGGTCGACGGTGCCCTGCTCGACGGCGACCTTCCTGCCACGCAGGTCGGCGACGCTGTTGATGCCGGGAGCCGCGATGATCTGGTCGTTGCCGGTCGAGTTGTCGTTGACCAGGACGATCGTCTGCCCGGCCCCACCGCTGACCGAGGAGAGGGTGTCGTTCAGGGTCTGGCTGTTGGCGTCGAGGTTGCCGGTGCTCAGCGCCTGGAGGCTGTCGGTGTAGCTGTCGAAGTACGTCAGTTCGACGGTGACGTCGTTCTCCTTGAACAGCCCCTTCTCCTGCGCGACCTGCCAGGGGAACCACCCCGGCCAGGCGCTGAAGCCGAGCCGTACCGTGGCCGGTCCACCCGCCCCCGCCCCGCCGTCCCCACCGCAGGCCGCCGCGGCGGCCAGTACGACGACGCACGCCGCGACCGCCAGGAGTTCCGTCAGGTGGCGTCTTCTCATGGCTTTCTCCCAGGCAGATGACCGGCGCGGACGAGGCACCCGAGGGTGTCGCAGATGACCCGGGTGGCGATGAGCGAGGTGATCTCCGCGTTGTCGTACGGCGGGGAGCACTCCACCACCTCGATGCCGGCGAGCGGTCGTTCGGCGATCAGTTGGATGAACTTCAGGACCTCGCGCGGCAGGAAGCCGCCCGGTTCGGGCCAGCCGGTACCGGGAACGAACGCGGCGTCGAGGCAGTCGACGTCGAAGGAGAGCCAGACCGCCTCGGCGCCGTCCCAGGCGACCTCCAGCGCCTTCTCGGCGGCGGCCTCGATTCCCATCTCGACGCAGTCGGTGACGGTCATGATCGTGGTGCCGCGTTCCCGGCCGACCTTCACGCCGGGCCGGGGCGCCTGCCAGCCGCCGATGCCGATCTGGACCAGGTTCTTCGGCGGGACGTTGGGGATGTCCGTGGCGTGGAACCACGGCGTGGTGTGCATCCGCTCGTCGAGATCCGTCTCCTGGGTGTCGACGTGCCGGTCGAAGTGGATGATGCCGAGGTTGCCCGACAGGTGTTCGGCCACCCCGCGCACCGTCGGGTAGCCGATCGAGTGGTCGCCGCCGAGCACGACCGGGAAGGCGCCGGAGGCGTAGACGTGGCCGACCGCCTTGGAGATCTGGTCGAAGGTCTTCTCGATGTTGGCCGGGATGGTGAAGATGTCACCGAGGTCGGCGATCGTGATCGACTCCCGCAGGTCGACGCCGAGTTCGAAGCTGTAGGGCCCGTACAGCGCGGAGATCTTCCGGATGCCCTGCGGGCCGAACCGGGTCCCCGGCCGGTACGTCGTACCGCCGTCGAAGGGGGCGCCGAGCACCGCGACGTCGTACTCGCCGCAGGTGGTGACGTCCTCCACGTAGGGCGCCTTGAGGAAGGTGTTGATGCCGGCGAAGTGCGGCAACTCGCCGCGGGAGAACGTCGGGATCCGGCGGTCCACGATGGAGTCGGCACCGGGCAGCCCGAGTCGCAGTCCGCGTTCGACCTCCGCCTCCCACCTGGTGGTGGGAAGTTCCGCCTCCCGCTGCACCGCGTAGCGGGCCTCGGGGCCGTAGTTGTCGTGCAGCGGCGGGGTCTGCCCGTCCGGCTGACCGTGATGGTGGTGCGCGAAGCCCATGGGCACCTCCGGAAAGGTCACCCGGCCGGGAACAGCCGGGTGGTGGCTGTCTCCCGGGCTTTTGTCCCGCCGTGGAACGGCACCGACAGCGCCGCCGGCTCCGCCTGCGCCTCTCGGACCAGTCCCGTCCCGTTGCCGGGGCGGCGGAACCCTAGGCGCGCCTCAATGGATGAGTCGCATCGAAACGTAAGGCGCCGGCGTTTCCCGCATTTTGCCCGCCCGTTGCCGGCAGGTATCGGCCGCGTCCAATGGTCACCCCGCGCGCGATGTTAGTTAACACTCTAATCGTTAAGTTATCAAGGACTCTACCGGAAGCATGACGGCTGCTCGGGCCGCAGCGAGGGCCAGACTCCCCGCTCAAAGCGGGCTCGGCCGGGCCTGGCGGGGTGGCTGTCGAGGCAACCATGATGTTAAGTTAACGTCTACGCCTGTTCATTTGCTCTGGCCGTGGAGGCGGTAATCCTCGATGCGAAAACACCAGCCGGCCGCCGGGCGACTCTGGGCGGGCGTAGACGTCGGCACCCAGAGCCTGCGTGTCCTGCTCGTCGACGGCGCCGGCACCGTCGCCGGGCACGGATCGCAGGCCCTGACCAGCCGGCGGACCGGCGATCGGCACGAACAGGACCCGACCGACTGGTGGGCCGCGCTCGGCACCGCGTTCCGGCGGGCCCTGCGCGACGTCGAACCGACCCGGGTCGGCGCGCTGGCGATCTGCGGCACCTCCGGCACCTTCCTGCTGGCCGGACCGGACGGTGCGGCCCGGACCCCGGCCCTGATGTACGACGACGCCCGGGCCCAGCGGGAGGCCGAGGACGTCGCGGAAGCCGGCACCGACGTCTGGGCCGCGCTCGGGTACGCCACCCAACCGTCCTGGGCCCTGCCGAAACTGCTCTGGCTGCTCCGACACGGCCCGGCCGAGCTTCGCACCGACCTCACCGCCGGCCGGCTCGCCCTGCGGCACTGCGGGGACTACCTCGCCGCCCGGTTGACCGGGTCCCCGGTGGCCACCGACTGGAGCACCGCGCTCAAGACGGGGTACGACCCCGACGGCGGCGGCTGGCCGACCGGCGTACTCGACACGCTCGGGATACCCTCCGACACGCTGCCCCGGGTGGTCCGGCCGGGAACCCGGATCGGCTCCCTCGATCCGACCGGCGCCGCCCACACCGGGCTGCCCGTCGGGGTACCGGTCCGGGCCGGCATGACCGACGGCTGCGCCGCCCAGATCGCGGCCGGGGCGCTGGACGCCGGAAGCTGGAACTCGGTGCTCGGCACCACGCTGGTCCTCAAGGGCGTCACCCCGGTCCGGCTCACCGATCCGGTCGGCGCGGTCTACTCGCACCGGCACCCGGACGGTGGCTGGCTACCGGGCGGGGCGTCGAACGTGGGTGCCGGTGCCCTGGAGGCGAGGTTTCCCGGCGTCGACCGGGCCGGAATGGACCGGGCCGCCGCCGGGTACGAACCGGCCGGCGGGCTGGTCTATCCGCTCCGGTCCCCCGGCGAGCGGTTCCCGTTCGTCCGGCCCGCCGCCGAGCCCTTCGAGGTGGGCACCTTCGCCGACGACGCGGACCGGTACGCCGCCGTGCTCCAGGGCGTCGCGTACGTGGAACGGCTCTGCTACGCCCACCTCCGCCGACTCGGTGCCGACGTCACCGGCCCGCTCTCGCTGACCGGCGGCGCGACCCGGAGCCGGTACTGGTGCCAACTGCGCGCGGACGTACTCGGCCGGGAGGTGACCCTGCCGCGTACCGCCGAACCGGCGTTCGGGATGGCCGTGCTGGCGGCGGCCGGCGACGACAATCTCACCGCGACGGCACGCCGGATGGTACGGGTCGCCCGGGTGCTGGCACCCCGGCCGGGCACCCGGGGGCGGTTCGCCGAGCCGTACGCCCGGTTCGTGGACGCGCTCGCCGTGCGGGGGCACGTCGACGAGGAGTTCGCCACCTACGCCAAGGAGCTGTCGTGACCCGTACGACGCTGGTGCTCTCCCGGCACGGCCGGACCGGCTGGCACCATCCGAACCGGTACGCCGGACGCAGCGACGTACCGCTCGACGCCGTCGGCGAGCAGCAGGCGGAGCGGTTGGCCCGGTGGGCGGCGCGGCAGGAGTTCACCGGCCTGGTCTGCTCCCCGCTGGGCCGGGCCCGGGACACGGCCGCCCCGACCGCGAAGGCCACCGGCCTGTCTCCGGTGGTGGAGCCACGGCTGCGGGAACTCGACTTCGGCATTGCCGAGGGCCGCACCCTGGCCGAGCTGCGCGCCGCCGACCCCGAGGTGGTGGCCCGGTTCGAGGCCGATCCGGCGGCCGACCACTTTCCCGGGGGTGAGGCGCCGGTCCAGGCCGTGTCCCGGGCTCTCGACGCGCTCACCGCGCTGGCCGTGGCCGATCCCGGCGGCCGGATCCTGGTGGTCGCGCACAACACGCTGATCCGGCTGGTGACGTGTGCGGTGCTCGGAGTGCCGCTGGCGGAGTACCGCCGCCGGCTGCCGGTGCTCGATCCGGTCGCGACCACCACACTCCGGTTCCCGGTGCCGGCCGACGGTCCGGCGACCGGCCCAACCGGCCCGACCGGGTTGCCCGCCGAGCCGGTGGCGGTGCTGGCCTACAACGTGCCGTTGTGTCGAGGATGGGACGATCCCGACCACCACGACGACGCCGACCAGAGGACAACATGAACGAGCGTAGCGAGCGAATCAGCCAGCTCAGGGCGAAGGTGCCTCATGACGGCACGCAGCGAAGCGGAGTGCCGGCATGAGTGCTACTGACTCGCCCGAGCGCAGCCGGCCCGCCCAACGGCAGGTGGAGATCGCCGAGCACGTGCTCCAGCACGGTTCGGTCTCCGCCACCGAACTGGCCGAGATGTTCCACGTCAGCCTGATGACCATCCACCGCGACCTGGACGAGTTGGAGCGTCAGGGCGTGGTCCGCAAGTTCCGCGGCGGCGTCAGCGCCCAACCGTCCAGCGTCTTCGAGTCGAACGTGTCGTTCCGGCTGCGCGCCGCCCGGGAGGAGAAGCTGGCCCTGGCCCGCCAGGCACGGGCCCTGATCGAACCGGGCATGGCGGTGATGCTCGACGACTCCACCACCACCCTGGAGGTGGCCCGGCTGCTGGAGGACGACGCCGGGCCGCTCACCGTGATCACGAACTTCCTGGAGACGATCAAGCTGCTCTCCGGGGTACGCGGCGTACGGCTGCTGGCGCTCGGCGGCGAGTACTACCCGACGCACGACTCGTTCCTCGGAGTGCCATGTGTGGAGGCGATCGAGGCCCTCCGGGTCGACCTGCTGTTCGCCTCCACCTCGGCGGTCTCCGGCGGGTACGCGTACCACCAGGAACAGGAGATCGTCCTGGTGAAACGGGCGATGATCCGCGCGGCACAGCGCAGCGTGCTGATGGTGGACCACACCAAGCTCGGCCGGGCCGCGCTGCACCGGCTGGCACCGCTGCGCGACTTCGATCTGGTGATCACCGACGCCAAGGCCCCGGAGGAGACGTTGTCGGAGATGCGTGAACATGGTGTCCGGTACGACATCGCGTGAACCCGTGGTGCTCGGCGTCGACGTCGGCACCACGGTCACCAAGGCGGTCGCCTTCGGTCCGGACGGGACGGCGCTGGCCCGCGCGGCCCGCCCCACGGTACTCGACCGGGCTGGCCCCGGCCGGTACGAGCAGGACGCCGACCAGGTGCTGGAGTCCGTGCTGGCGGTGCTCGGCGAACTGCGGGAGCGGGTACAACGGCCGGTCGCCGCGCTCGGCGTCACCGCGCAGGGCGACGGGCTGTGGCTGGTGGACGGCGACGGTCACCCGATCCGGCCGGCGATCTCCTGGCTGGACGCCCGGTCGACGCCGATCCTGGACCGCTGGGCGGCGGACGGGCTGCTGGAGGTCGCGTACCGGCGTACCGGCAACTATCCGTTTCCGGGCGCCTCGGGACCGCTGCTCGCCTGGCTCGACGCGCACGAGCCGGCCGCACTGGACCGCGCCGCCACCGCCGCGTACTGCAAGGACATGGTCGTGCAGCGGCTCACCGGGCTGCGGGCCACGGACCCGTCCGACGCCTCCGCCCCGTTCCTCGACCCCCGCACCCGGCGGTACGACGAGGACCTGATCACGGCGTGCGGCCTGGCGCACCGCCGGCACCTGCTGGCACCCGTGCACGACGCCCCGCACGCCGCGCTGGCCGCGACGGCGGCCGGGCGGACCGGCCTGCCGGTCGGCCTGCCGGTGATCGCCGCGCCCTACGACCTGCCTGCCTCGGCCTGGGGCGCGGGTGTCCGGTCGGTCGGCGCCGGACTGCTCATCGTCGGCACCACCCTCGCCTGCCAGGTGCTCCGGGACGAGGTCGACACGACCGGCGAGCCGTGCGGCCTGACGCTGAACACCTGGGAGCCCGACCGGTGGCTGCGGGCCCTGCCCGCGATGGTCGGCACGGCCGCGCTGGACTGGGTACTCCGGCTGGTCGGCGCGGCCGTCGCCGACCTGCCGGAGCTGCTGGCCCGGGGCCGGGCCGACGGGCTGACCGTGTTGCCGTTCTTCGCCGAGGCCGGTGAGCGGGCGCCGTTCGTGGCGCCCCGGGCCCGGGCCCGGATGGACGGCCTGCACCTGGGCACCGAGCCGGCGGACCTGGTCCGGGCGACCTGCGAGGCCATCGCGTACAGCGCCCGGCACTGCCTGACCGCCGCGGAACTGACCGGCGAACTCACCGCCTGCGGCGGCGGGGTGGGCTCGGCCCGCTGGGCGCAGATCTTCGCGGACGCGCTGGGCCGACCGGTACGGGTGCTGGCCGGCGAGGAGATCGGGGCACGCGGCGCGGCACTGGCGGCGCTGTCGGTGGTCGGTGGCGCCGATCCGGACGCGTCCGGCTGGCATCCGCCGGGCCGGCGGTACGAGCCGGACGACCCGGCACGGGACCGGTACGAGGCCGGCTACGCCCGCTATCTGGAGCACATCACGCAGGCCCGTCCCGCGTGGAGCGAAAGGTGAACCCATGACCACCACCCCCGTCCTGATCGCGGGCGACCACTTCGTGACGCCCGACCTGGTCACCGACGCGCTGCGGGCGCGGATCGGCCCGGTGTTCACCGCCCGCACGCTGACGCTGCCCTGGCCACACGTCCCGTTCGGCCGGATCGCCGAGGTGGACGAGGCGTCCGGTGACGAGGACGAGCTGATCGCGGCGCTGGCCGGGGTGGAGGTGGCGGTGACCCAGATGGGACCGTTCACCGCCCGGGTGCTGGGCGCGGCGGAGGCGCTGCGGCTGGTCGTGGTGTGTCGGGGCGGCCCGGTCAACGTCAACCTGGCGGCCGCGGCGCAGGCCGGCGTGCGGGTCCGGAGCACGCCGGGACGCAACGCGATCGCCGCGGCCGAGCACGCCGTGGCGCTGATCCTGGCCGCCCTGCGGCAGATCCCCGACCGGCACGCCGGCGTCCGGGACGGTGCCTGGCGCAGCGATCTGTACGCGCTGGACGAGGTCGGCTCCGAACTGGCCGGCAGCACGGTCGGGCTGGTCGGCTACGGCGCGATCGGCCGCCGGGTCGGTCGGATCCTGCGGGCCTTCGACGCGGAGGTGCTGGTCCACGACCCGTACGCCGATCCGGCCACCCTGGACGGAGCGAGCCCGGTCGGGCTGGCCGAGCTGCTGGAACGTTCGGCGGTGTTGAGCCTGCACGCCCGGTTGACCCCGGAGACCGCCGGAATGATCGGGGTGAAGGAGCTGGCCCTGCTGCCCCGTGGCGCCGTACTGGTGAACACCGCGCGCGGCGGTCTGCTCGACTACGACGCCGTGGTGGACGCGCTGGAGTCGGGGCAGTTGGGCGGGGCCGGGTTCGATGTCTTCGACGCGGAGCCGCTGCCGACCGGCTCGCGGCTGCGTACCGCGCCCCGGGTGGTGCTCACCCCGCATCTGGCCGGCGCCACCCGGCAGACCGCCGAGCGGGCCGCCGCCCAGGCCGCCGACGCCGTCGCCGACTACCTCGCCGAGCGGAACCGGTGACCGATCCCGAGCCCGTGACCGACCCTGGATCGACGATCGGGGCGGAGGCGGGGACCGGCGGGGGACTCGTCGCGCTGCTGCCCGTCGCCACGGCCGCGGTGGACCTCGCCGCCGACCTGGTCCGGAGCGGTCGGCCCGGTGCGCTGACCGCCAAGGGCGAACGGGACATGGCCTCCGAGGTGGACTTCGCGGTCGAGCGGGCGGTCCGGGAGTACCTGCGCCGACGTACCCCGCAGATCGGGTTCGTGGGCGAGGAGGAGGGTGCGCTGGATCCCGACGCCGAGCTGGTCTGGGTACTCGACCCGGTGGACGGGACGGTGAACTTCGTCCACGGCCTGCCGCTGGTGGCGGTGTCGCTGGGACTGCTCCGGGGCGGGCGGCCGGTTCTCGGCGTGATCGACCTGCCACTGCTCGGCCAGCGTTACTGGGCGGTCGAGGGTGCGGGCGCGTACGCCGACGGGAAGCGGATCTCGGCGAACCGGCCGGCGCGGCTGGACGAGGCGCTGGTGGCGATCGGCGACTACGCGGTGGGCAGCGGCGCGGCCGGGCGTAACCGCGAGCGGCTGGCGATGACGGCCGCGCTGGTGTCCCGGGCCCAGCGGGTCCGGATGCTCGGCACCGCCGCGGTGGACCTCGCCTGGCTGGCCTCGGGCCGGCTGGACGCGCTGGTGATGTTCTCCAACAACCCGTGGGACGTGACCGCCGGGGTGGTGCTGGCCCGGGAGGCCGGGGCCCGGACGGTGGACCGGGACGGCAGCGAACACAGCCTCGCCGCGACGGCCACCATCGCCGCCGCGCCACCGTGCTGGACGAGATCCTGACCCTGGTACGCGGTCTCGCGGACTGAATCCTCCGGCACCACTCTTAACGGCCGATGGCCGGTTCTTAACATCCTCCTCGGTGCACTGGTAGCCGGTACCAGTCCTGTACCGCCACCCGTCGCACTGCGCACACGACCGCACCCGCTCCGTTTTTGCCTGCTCCGCAGCCTCGATCCCGCACTTGCCCCGCCGGTTCCGATCGTGTTAACTACCGACGGTATGTGTTAACAACGTCGTGATAGCAACGCTCTACGGCGTTAAGAGCGGTGGGTTGCCGCCGGTCATCCCGAGGAGGCTCGATGTTCCTGACGATCGCGCATCGGGGCGACCCGCTCGCCCACCGCGAGAACACCATGCCGGCGTTCCAGTCGGCGGTGGACAAGGGCGCGAACACGCTCGAGTTCGACCTGCGACTGACCCGCGACGGCCACATCGCACTGCTGCACGACGCCCGGCTGGACCGGTTGTGGGACGTACCGGCGGCGATCGCCGACCTGACTCTCGCGCAGGTGCGGGCGGCCGGCACCGACGGCTACCGGGTGCCCACTCTGGACGAACTGCTCGTCGCCTTCCCCCGGACGTCCTTCCTGGTCGACCTGAAGACCGACGACGTTGTCGAGCCGGCGGTCCGGGAACTGCGCCGGCACGGCGACGCCTTCGAGCGGGCCATCTTCGTGGCGGCCCGGTCCGGCGGACGGGAGGCGTTGGCCCGGCTGCGCGCGGCCGAGCCGGACGCGCTGATCGGACTGGACTGGACCGAACCCGCGCCTGTGCCGCAGGAACTGCTGGACGCGCTCCGCCCGCAGTACTTCGGCCCGCGCTGGCGGGTCGCCGACGCCTGCGGGGTACCGGCGATGCGGGAACGCGGCTACCAGGTGTGGGTCGGCCCGCTCGTCGCCGAGGCAGACCTGGCCGCGGCGTACGCGTACGGAGTGGACGGCATCGTCAGCGACGACATCGACGCCCTGCTCCGGCTCGCCGCACCCGTACCGGCCGGTGAGTGACTCGACGGCACCCGGGGAGGGAAGACCGGTGCCGACTGCTGGCGACACCGCCGCGCGATCCGTGGCCCGGGCCCGACGCATCCGGCGACTGCGGGAGTACGCCCTCTTCCTGGCCTTCGTCGCGCCCAACTTCCTGCTGATCGGGATCTTCTCGTACTGGCCGGTGGTCTACAACGCCTACCTGAGCCTGACCGAGTGGGACATGATCGCCCCGGTCAAGCGGTTCGTCGGGCTGGACAACTACGTCGACCTCTTCACCGGTGACGAGTTCGTCGGAGTGCTCGGCACCACGGCGTACTTCATGGTCGGGGTGGTCGGCGGCAGTCTGGTCCTGGGCCTGGCGGTGGCGGTGCTGCTGAACCAGCGGCTGCGCGGCCGGGGACTGGTCCGGACCGTGGTCTTCGCGCCACACGTGCTCTCCGGCGCCGCGATCGGACTGGCCTGGCTGTTCATCTTCGACCCGAACTACGGGCTGTCCCGGTTCCTGTTCGAACTCGTCGGCGCCGCCTCACCGGCCTGGCTCACCGACTCCGACTGGGCCCTGCCGGCAATCATGATCGTCTACCTGTGGAAGAACGTCGGCTTCTGCGCCATCGTCTACCTGGCCGGCCTGCAGAACCTGCCCCGCGACCTCTACGAGTCGGCGGCGCTGGACGGCGCCGGCGCGTGGCGGATTTTCCGCCGGATCACCCTGCCGCTGCTCTCCCCGGTGACGTTCTTCCTCGTGGTGACGACGATCATCTCGTCGTTCCAGGCCTTCGACGTGATCGCGGTGATGACCGACGGCGGGCCGGGCGGGGCCACCACGATCCTCTCCTGGTACGTCTACGACAAGGGCTTCATCGCCTTCCAGGCCGGTCCGGCCGCCGCGGGTGCGGTGGTGATGTTCGCGATCCTGCTCGCGGTCACCCTGTTGCAGACCCGCTATCTCGAGCGAAAGGTCCACTACCGTTGACCACTCGGATGCGCCGGTTCAGCCTCTACGCGCTGCTCGCCCTGGTCGGAGTGATCATGGTGGGGCCGCTGTACTGGCTGTTCACCTCGTCGCTGAAGCAGTCCGGCGACATCTACACCTTCCCGCCCGTCTGGTGGCCCGGCGACCTGCGCTGGGGCAACTACGCGGAGGCGTGGCGGGCCGCGCCGTTCGGCCAGTTCTACCTCAACTCCCTGCTCACCACCGGGTCCGGGGCGCTGCTGGAGGTGGCGAACGCGGTACTCACCGCGTACGCCTTCGTGTTCCTGCGGTTCCCGGCCAAGCGGGTGCTGTTCGCCGCGCTGCTCGGCGCGCTGATGGTGCCCGGACACGTCACCCTGCTCGCCAACTACCTGACCGTGGCCGACCTGGGCTGGATCAACACCTACCAGGGCATCGTCATCCCGGGCGCGGCCTCGGCGTTCGGCGCGTTCCTGTTGCGCCAGCACATGCTGACCATTCCCATCGAGATCATCGAGGCGGCCCGGGCGGACGGCGCCGGGCACCTGCGCATCCTGTTCCGGGTCGTGCTGCCGCTGTCCCGCCCGATGCTGATCACGGTCGCGATCGTGTCGCTGGTCAGCAAGTGGAACGACTTCATCTGGCCGTTGATCGTCACGAACACCGAGACCATGCGGACCCTGCCGGTGGGGCTGCTGATGCTCAAGGACGCCGACGGCTACGTCAACTGGGGCGCGGTGATGGCCGCGACCGTGTTCGTCGTACTCCCGGTACTCGCCGTCTTCTTCGTCGCCCAGCGGCAGATCGTCGCCGGCCTCACCCAGGGTGCCGTCAAGGGCTGACATCCGACCTGCTCTTCACTCCCGGAGGGAACCGATCATGTCCACACCCCTTTCCCGGCGCCGGTTGCTCGGCCTCGCCGGCGGCGCCGCTCTCGCGTTGACGCCGCTCGGCTGCGGCGGTGGCGGCGGAAGCGGCGGCAGCCAGTTCAGCCAGCCGAAGGGCGACGTGCCCGGCCAGTACGCCAAGCGGCAGCGGGTGGTGGTCTGGTACCCGTACAGCGGGGTGCCGGCCGACGCGTTCAACCGGCTGGTCGGCAAGTTCAACGAGTCCCAGCAGGACGTCTACCTGGAGGCGCAGTTCCAGGGCACCTACGACGAGGTGTCCCAGAAGCTCGCCGCCGGCCTCCAGGCCCGACAGATCCCGGAGCTGTGCATCTTCTCCGAGGTGACCTGGCACCGGTTCCATCTCAACCAGACGCTGGAGCCGATGACCGGCTACTTCGACAACGACTTCTCCCCCACCGGGTACGTCGACTCGCTGATCAACGAGGGCACCGTCCGGAACGAGGTCTGGTGGGTGCCGTTCGGGCGCAGCACGCCACTGTTCTACTACAACCGGGACATGTTCGCGAAGGCCGGCCTGCCGGACCGGGGCCCGAAGACCTGGGACGAGTTGCGGGAGTGGGCACCGGCGCTGCGGAAGGTGAGCGTCGGCGGCCGGGCGCCCCGGCTGCACGCGTACCCGAGGGTCGACGGGGACTGGATGTTCCAGGGCGCGGTGTGGCAGTGGGGCGGGAACTACTCCAGGGGGATGGAGGTGGCCATCGACACCGGCGGCGCGGTCGAGGCCGGTGAGTGGCAGCGGCGACTGATCCACCAGGACAAGCTCGCCTACATGACCGAGAGCCCCCGGGTCGACTTCACCAACGGGCTGATCGCGACGCTCCAGGACTCCACCGGGGTGATGACGACGCTGACCAAGGAGGCCAAGTTCGCGTTCGGCGCCGCCTTCCTGCCGGAGCAGAAGGCGTTCGGCTGCCCGACCGGCGGCGGCGGGCTGGCGATGCTGGCCGGTCCGCCCAAGGAGCGCAAGGAGGCGGCGTTCGAGTTCATCCGGTTCGCCGCCAGGCCGGAGAACGTGGCGCAGTGGTCGGTCGACACCGGCTACCTGCCCTCCACGAAGGCGGCGCAGCAGACCCCGGAGTTGCAGAAGCTCTTCACCGAGCGGCCGGGCTACAAGGTCGCGGTGGACCAGTTGCCGAAGACCCAGGCACAGGACCAGGTCCGGTTGCTGGTGCCGAACGCGAACAAGGCCATCTACGGCGGCCTACAGAAGATCTACGCCGACAACCAGCCGGCCCAGCAGGTCTTCTCCGCGGTCGCGGAGGAGCTGCGCAAGAACGCCGAGAGTGTCAAGGACGCGGTCGCGAAGTACAGCTGAGTCACCAGGTACGGCTGACCAGCCTCCGCCCCGCACCGGCCCGCCGCCTCGCACCTCACGGAGACGGCGGGCGGTAGGCGGACGACCCAGACATCCGGGCGAACACCTGTCGCCTATCATGGCCGGAGCACAGATCCGCCGGCCGCCACGGGTTACCTGTCGAGAGCGGCTCGACGGTCAGGCGACGCGAGGGAAACAGATGAGTGTTTATCGGATTGTCATCACGCCGGAGCGGGAGGGTGCGGACGCATCCCGGCCAGACCTCGAAGCAACGATCAAGGTCGAGACCGGTGCGCCGGACCCACGGATCATCGAGATGACAGTCCGGTCCACCGCTCCCTCCGGCCTGTTCGCCACGGACCTTCCGGGCATCGACCTCGAAGCGGTCGTCCGGGCCCTCAGCGCCGGGGTGCGTGCCGCGGTCCCCGGGCCAGCCGCCCCGGACGGGGAACGGCGCCACTCCGAAGCCCAGGTCGCGGACTCGTCCGCATCGCGATTCGCCGGCCAGCCCGTCGACCAGCCGGAAGCCGCGTCGGACGACCGGTCGGCGGACGAGCCTGCTGCGACGCAAGCGGCCCTGCCGATAGCCAGACCCCGGAAGCCCGTCGCTGCTCCGGCGTCGGCCAGTCCGGTCGAACAGACCGCGGGCAACGGTTCAGGACGGGCGTATCGCCGCATGCCGGCCGTTGACGAGGTCCGCGCCGCCTACGAGCGGATCGGCAGTGTCACGGGACTGGCGCAGCACTTCAACGTGCCGCGGCATACCGCCCAGGGTTGGATGACACGGGTTCGCAAGCTGACGGACAGCACACCGTAGGCGACTTCCATCCCGCGTCGTTGCCAGAGCTCCCGAGCAGCGCCAGGCAAAGGATCCACATATGGTGGACTCGTATACCATCACCGTCACGCCGGACGACCAATCCAAGTCGAGTGCGGTCATTCGGATAGAGCTTGAGCCGACGGCCCTCCGCGTACGCGGGATAACCGTTCACATCGGCGCCGAGGGCGCACCACTTCCAGACGCACTCGCCGACCTCGACTTCGCCCTGCTGATAAAGCAGGCGACACAGCTCTCCGAGGGCCGCCTGCCAACGGTCACGCCCACACCGCCACGGGACCCGTCGCCGACCGGTCCACGTCCGGAACAGGAGAGCGCGGCCGAAGCCGAGGTGCCCCGACGGCTCCCGCGCGGCTCGGACAAGGGCCGGCAGCCGAGAATGCCCGACGGGCAGGCGCGGCGCGTGAACGACATGCCGTCCGACTTCGCGGTGAACTACTGGCGGCTCGGGAGCGTCACGAAGGTCGCGGAGCATTACGAGGTGCCGAGCCAGATCGTCCGTGGTTGGGTCCGGATGCTGCGCCGCAGCGGTACGCTGCCGAGCCCCTGGCAGGGTAAGAAGACCTCCCGGTCCTGATCCGACCCCGCACGACGGCGCCGTCGGCGGATCACCCGCGGCGGAACCGGTACGTGCCGGAGCCGACCGTGAAGACCGCCGACCCGTCGTCGGCGCGGTGGCTGGCGCGTACTCCGTCGGCGTCGGACGCGGGCGTTCCGCCCTCGGTGACGTCCGCCGGGTCGGCGTCCGGCACCCACACCTCGGCCGTGGTGTTCGGCGGCACCGTCACGTCGAGGACGAACGTCCCCGCCTCGTCCCGCCAGGCCACGGCGGCCCGGCCCTGCACCGTCGCCAACTCGGCCTCGGCGCTCGCCAGTCCCCCGCCCGGCCGGGGCCGGATCCGGATCGTCCGGTACCCCGGCGCGGTCGGGGCGAGCCCGGCGACGGTGCGGTAGAGCCAGTCGCCGACAGCGCCGTACGCGTAGTGGTTGAACGAGGTCATGTGCGGGTTCTGGAAGCCACGGGAGTCGCTCCACGAGTCCCAGCGCTCCCAGATGGTCGTGGCGTCGCCGTGCACCACCGGATACAGCCAGGACGGGTACCCCTGCTGGGTCAACAACCGGTACGCCACGTCCACCCGACCGCCGTCGGTCAGCGCGTCGAGCAGCCACGGAGTGCCGAGGAACCCGGTGGTCAGATGGTCGTGCCGGGCGGCCACCTCGGCGACCAGCCGGTCCACCGCCGCCGGCCGGTCGGCGGCGGGCAGCAGGTCGGCGTGCAGCGCCAGCACGTACGCGGTCTGGGTCCCGGACGAGACCCGGCCGCCGCCACCGACGTACCGGGCCTGGAACTCGGCGCGCAGCCGGTCGGCGAGGGCGTGCCAGTCCCCCGCCCTCGGGTCGGCAACGCTCTCGGCGAGCCGGGCGGCGAGTCGGGCCGTGTACGCGAAGTACGCGGCGTTGACCAGTTCCTTCGGGGTCGGGGTGACGGCGAGCCAGTCGGCGTACCCGCCGTCGGGCTGGTCGCCGCCGCCCCGCCGGTCGAGGTACCGCAGCCAGCCGTCCATCGCGTCCAGGCTCTCGGTCACCGCGCGCCGATCGGCGTACGCGGTCAGCAGCCGCTCCGGCACGATCGCCACGGCGTCGCCCCAGCCGCCGCTGCCGGCCCAGCGGGTCGGGTTGTCGACCTGGGCGCCGGTCATCACGTCGGGTGCCACGTGCGCGATCGCGCCGTCCGGGCGCTGGGCGTCGCGGACGTCCTGCAACCACTTGCGCAGGAACGAGCGGACGTCGTAGTTGAAGGCGGCGGTGGCGGCGAAGACCTGGGCGTCCCCGGTCCAGCCCAACCGCTCGTCCCGCTGCGGGCAGTCGGTGGGTACGGTGAGGAAGTTGCCGCGCTGGCTCCACACGATGTTCGCCTGGAGCCGGTTCAGCGGCTCCGACGAACAGGCGAACCGGCCGGTGGCCGGCATGTCGGCGTACGCGACCACGGCGGTGACGTCGGTGCCGTCCAGTGGCCCCGACAGGCCGCTGACCTCGCAGTAGCGGAAGCCGTGCACGGTGAACCGGGGCTCGTACTCCTCGCCGTCCGGATCGCCGCGCAGCACGTACTCGTCGGTGGCCCGTGCGGTCCGCAGGGCCGTCAGGTACAGCTCACCGTCCGGGCCCCGCACCTCGGCGTGGCGCAGCATGACCCGTTGCCCCGCCGGACCACGCAGCCGCAGTCGCACCCAGCCGGCGACGTTCTGGCCGAAGTCGGCGATGACGGTGCCCGGCCGGAGTTCGGTGACGGTCCGCGCCGGCAGTTCGTGCAGTGCGCGGATCGGCTCGGCGATCTGGGCCTGGGGCTCGCCGGCCGGTCCGGGTACCGGCACCGCCGCCGGCCAGCCCGTGTCGTCGAAGTCGGGCTCCCGCCAGCCGGCCGGCTCGCGCCGGGCGTCGTAGACCTCGCCGTTCTGCAGGTCGGCGTAGCGCAGGCCGCCCTCGCCGGTCCGCCACCGCCCGTCGGTGCCGAGCACGGTGTGCGTACCGTCGTCGAGGTCCAGGTGCAGTTCGGCGCGGAGCGCACGGACGTCGCCGTAGTGTCCGGCACCGAGGAAGCCGACCTGGCCGGCGTACCACCCGTCGGCGAGGGTCGCGGCGAGCGCGTTGCGTCCCGGCCGGAGCAGGGCGGTGACGTCGTAACTCTGGTACGGCACCCGTCGCTGGTAGTCGGTCCAGCCGGGAGCGAGCCGGTGGTCGCCGACCGGCGTCCCGTTGATCGTCAGCTCGTACAGCCCGGCGGCGGTGGCGTAGAGCCGGGCCCGCCGCACCGGCGCCGCCACCTCGAAGGCACGCCGCAGGTACGGGCTCGTTCGGTGGGTGGCCGGCTCCCGGCCCCACGGCGGGTTGCCGTGCGGCCCGAGTGCGACCGCCTTGGCCCAGCCGGAGTCGTCGTGGTCGGGCCGGGCCCAGTCCGGTGCCGCCTCGCCGGAACCGGCCTGCTCGTCCGGGCCGACCTGCTCATCCGGACCTGCCCACTCGCCGGAACCGGCCCGCTCATCCGGACCGGCCTGCCGCGTCTGGATCGGGGCGGCGGCGGCCCACCACCGGTCGTCGGCGACCACCAGCACCGGGGGCAGGTCGGCCAGGCTCACCGTCAGCCGGGCGACCAGGCCGCCGGGCAGTGCGCCGGCCACTGCGCGCAGCGCGAGCACGTTGCGGCCGACCCGGACCGCCGGGCGCGGATCGGCGTCGTGCACCGGCACGCCGTTGAGCCAGGCGGTGATCTCGGCGGCGCCGCCGGTGGTCAGCCGTGCTCCGGTCACCGCGCGGCCGGGCGGCACGGTGAACTCGGTCCGGAACAGCACCTCCGTCGGCGTCGGCGTGCCGGCCGCCCATATCCGTCCGATGTTCTCGAACGGCGCACGGGTGTCCAGGTCGATCCGGACCGGTGCGGCGGCCTCGGCGGCCGAACTGATCCAACCGGCGGTCCACTCGCCGGGGCGCATCAGGCCGCTTTCCCAGGTCGCCGGCTCGCTCCAGGCGGAGGGCTCGACGCGCTCGTCGATGATCCGGACCCGCCAGTGGTAGCGGGTCCGGGGGCGCGGCGTCGGGCCGCCGTACGGCACGTCGACGGAGTCGGCGGAGGCGACGGTCCCGGAGTCCCAGACCACGGCGTCGGCGTCGTCGGTGACCACGATCTGGTACGCCGTCTGCGCGCGTCCTCGGGCCGTGGCGGGAAGTTGCCAGCCGAGCAGCGGCCGGGGTTCGTCGATACCGATCGGGTCGACGGCCCGCTCGACGCTCAGGGACACCGGCCGGATCCTGGACTGGCTAGTTGTCACGTCGACTCCTGTGAAGATGACAATGAAACCTTTCAGAACCGGCAGAGGTTAACACCGGACTCGCGCTTGTCAAGGCGCTCAGGAGCACCCAATCGCATGCCGAGCAGGGGGTTGACAGCCCGGTTAATGGGCTCGTAACCTCCAGCCCAGGCTGATAAATCTCACACTTTTGCCTGAGTACTTCTCAACACTACTGAGAGCGCCCGCCTGGGCACGACTTCTGAAACGTTCCATCGGCTCTCGGGGCCGCCCCAGCACAGGAGGAACACATGACAGGGCAGTTCGGCAGGGCGCAGCAGCGTACGACGATCAGCCGGGCAGGTTTCCTGCGCCTCCTCGGTGGAGCCACCGCCGCCACCGCCGTACCCGGATTGCTGGCCGGCTGCGGCGGCGGGTCGGGCAGCGGCGACGGCAAGAACCTCAAGATGATCGGCGCCGGCAGCCAGGAGGCCGGACTGGCGCTCGCCCTCGACCAGTACAAGCAGCAGCACCCGGACGTCTCGATCAACCTCTCCTTCGCACCGGCCGACCAGATCCAGACCTCGGTACGGGCGCAACTGGCCGCCGGGAACGCACCGGACCTGCACGCGGTCTACCCCGGCAACGGCAGCGCGATGTCCATGGTGCAGATCAGCAAGGCCGGGCTGCTCGCCGACCTCAGCGCGCAGTCGTGGACCCAGCGCATCCCGACCGGTTTCAAGGGCGCTTACCAGAACGACGGCAAGACGTACATCTTCTCGCCCGGGACGAGCGTGCTCGGCGCGGTCTACAACAAGAAGGCGTTCGCCGCCGCGGGCGTCGAGCCGCCGACCACCTGGAGCGAGCTGATCCGGGTCTGCGAGACGCTCAAGCGCAAGGGCATCGTGCCGATCGCGCTCGGCGCGCAGACCCCCTGGGTCACCCAGCTCATCAACTACGCGCTGGTGCCGTCCAAGGTCTACGCCAAGCAGCCCGACTTCGACGACCGGATGGGCGCCGGCACCACGAGCTTCGCCCAGTCCGGCTGGCGGGACGCCATGGCCGCGTACCTCGAACTCCAGGAGCGGGGCTTCTTCAACGACAACCCGAACGGCACCACGTACGAGCAGTCGGTCTCGCTGGTCGGCACCGGCAAGGCGGGGATGGCGATCCAGGTCTCCGCCGTACTCGACGCGTTCCGCAAGGCGGCGGCGAGCCCGGACGACATCGCGATGTTCCCGATGCCCGGCAGCGACGTCGCGGCGGAGAACTGGATCCCGGGCGGGATCGTGGTCGGCATCGGGGTCAGTGCCAAGAGCAAGGGCCTCGAGGCGGCGAAGTCGTTCGTCGACTTCTGCGCCCAACCGGCGATCGTCGGGGCGTGGGCGAAGGCCGCCGCCTGTGTGCCGCTCTACGCCGACGGTGAGCCCGACGTCGACCCGGTGCTCAAGCCGTTCATGCCGTACCTGGCGGAGAACAAGGCGGTGCCGTTCATGGACCAGCGCTGGCCCAACGCCCAGGTCCAGCCGACCCACTTCGCGGTGGTGCAGGAACTGCTCGGCGGCCGGAACACCATCGAGGGCGCGCTGACCAAGATGGACGAGGCGTACCGGAAGGCGTCATGACCGTACTGAAGGACGCGCCGGCGGGCGCGGCGCGCGCGGTCCCCACGACGCCGCGCCGCCGCCGACGGCGGTCGGGTACGGCCCCGCCGTGGCTGTTCGCCGTGCCGGCCATCGCCGTGTACGCCCTGGTGGTGCTCTACCCCAGCCTCGCCGGGGTCGGCTCGGCGTTCACCGACTGGTCCGGGGTGGGCCAGGACCGCTCGTTCGTCGGCCTGGCGAACTTCCGCGAACTCCTGCACGACGAGCAGGCACTCGGCTCGCTGCGCAACACGCTGCTGCTGACCGTCGCGATCGTCTTCGTGCAGAACGGCATCGGCCTGCTGCTCGCGCTCGGCGTGCACACCGCGATCAAGAGCCGGATGGCGCTGCGGGCGGTCTTCTTCGCCCCGGTGGTGGTCAGCCCGGTGATGGTGGCCTTCCTGTGGAAGTACGTCTACAACCCGGCACCCGACGCCGGGCTCAACGCGATGCTCGGCGCGGTCGGGCTGGGCGGGCTGCGCCAGGACTGGCTCGGCAACCCCGACATCGCGATCTGGTCGGTGGCGTTCACGGTGATCTGGCAGTGCGCCGGGTACTCGATGGTGATCTTCCTGGCCGGGCTGGAGGGCGTACCCCGGGAGCTGCACGAGGCGGCGATGGTGGACGGCGCCGGCACCCTGCACCGGTTCCGGTACATCACCTGGCCGCTGCTGGCCCCCGCCGTGACGATCAACCTGATGCTCTCCACCGTCGGCGGGCTGACGCTGTTCAGCCAGATCCTCGCGATGACGAACGGCGGGCCGGGCTACGCCACCGACACCCTGTCGACGGTGCTCTACAAGCAGGCGTTCGTGTACGGCCGGTTCGGTTACAGCACCGCGATCGCGCTGGTGCTGGCGCTCTTCGTGGCCGCCGTGTCGTTCGTGCAGATCGCCTACCTGCGCTCCCGGGAGACGACCTCATGACCACCCGGTACCGGCCCCGGACCTTCCTGCTGGAGATCGTGATGCTGGCCGCCGCGGTGGCCTTCCTGTTCCCGGTGTACGCGCTGGTGACGCTCGCGCTCAAGGACCCGCGACAGGTGGCGAACAACCCGCTCGGGGTGCCCGCGCCGCCCAGCGTGGACAGCTTCCCGACCGCCTGGCAGTCCGCGTCCCTGGGCTCGGCGCTGGTGAACAGCGCGATCATCACGGTGGCGAGCATCGTCGCGCTGGTCGCGCTGGGCTCGCTGGCGGCGTACTTCCTGGCGCGGCGGGCCACCCGGCTCAGCTACGGGCTCTACATCCTCTTCCTGCTCGGCATCATCCTGCCGTTCCAGCTCGGCATGATCCCGCTGTACCAGCTCGTCTCCGACCTCGGCCTGATCGGCACGTACCAGGGGATGATCCTGTTCTACACCGGCATCCAGTTGCCGTTCACGGTCTTCCTCTACACCGGGTTCATCCGGTCACTGCCGGCCGACTACGCCAACGCGGCGCTGATCGACGGTGCCTCGCACCTCCAGGCGTTCACCCGGGTGGTGTTCCCGCTGCTGCGGCCGATCACCGGCACGGTGCTGATCCTCAACGCGGTGCACATCTGGAACGACTTCTTCACCCCGCTGCTCTACCTCGGCGGCTCCGGCCGGGAGACCGTACCGGTCCGGGTGTTCGCGTTCGTGAACGAGTACACCTCGGACTACGGCCTGGTCGCCGCCGGTCTGGTGCTGGCCGCGCTGCCGATCCTCGCCGTCTTCCTCGTCCTCCAGCGGTACGTCATCCGTGGCTTCTCCAGCGGACTGAAGGGCTGACCTGATGCTTCCCGAACGGCTCCCCGCCGGCCGGCTTCCCGAACGGCTCCCCGCCGCCGCCCGCCTGCCCGAACGGCTCGCGGCGGTGCTCGCCGATCCGCCGAAGTCCTTCTCCCCGGTGCCGATCTGGTGGTGGAGCGGCGAGGCGCTGGACGCCGAGCGGCTGCGCTGGCAACTCGAACGGTTCGCCGAGGGCGGTGTCTACAACCTGGTCGTCCTCAACCTGGCTCCGTCGGGGCCCGCGCACGGCGCCGATCCGGACGATCCACCGTTCCTGTCGGAACGCTGGTGGGAACTGTTCCTGGGGGCGTGTGACGACGCCAAGCGGCTCGGGATCAGCCTGTGGTTCTACGACCAGCTCGGCTTCTCCGGCGCCGACCTGCAAGCCAGACTCGTGGCCCGGCACCCGGAGTACGCTGGCCGGCGTCTGCACCGGCTCACCGTCACCGCGACCGGTGCCGGGCGGCTGGAACTGCGCTGCCCGGCGGGTGGACGGCCGATCGGCGCGGCGGTCGAGGTGGTCGACGAGGCGGGCCGACCGGCCGGGCCGCCCGAGCCGGTTCCGCTGACCGGTACCGCCGCCACCTGGCAGGCGCGCAGTCCCGGGTTCCGGCTCTCGCTGTACTACGACACCGACCACGGCTTCGACTACCTCGCCCCGACCGCCTGCGCGACCCTGCTCGACCAGGTACACGCCGAGTTCGCCCGCCGGCTCGGTGACCGGCTCGGCACCGTGGTGGTCGGCTCCTTCCAGGACGAGCTGCCGGCCCTGCCCACCTGGTCGGCCACCTTCGCCGTCGAGTTCACCGCCCGGTACGGCTACGACCTGGTTACCCGGCTCGGCGCGCTGTGGGACGCGGTGCTGCCGGACGCCGACCGGGTCCGTCGCGACTACCACGCGCTGCGGGCCACGCTCGCCGAGACGGCGTTCTTCCGCCCGCTGGCGCAGTGGCACGACCGCTACGGCCTGCTGGTCGGCTGCGACCAGCAGGATCCGGCGCGGGCCGGGCATCCCGTCGAGGGCGCCTCGTTGTACGCCGACTACCCCCGTACGCACCGCTGGTTCAGCGCGCCCGGCTCGGACCACCACGGCGACGCCCGGATCCACTCCTCCCTCGCCCACCTCTACGACCAGCCCCGGGTCTGGATCGAGGCGTTCCACTCGACCGGCTGGGGCGGCACCCTCGAGGAGACGTTCGACTGGCTGCTGCCCTGGCTGCGTACCGGCGCCACCCTCTACAACCCGCACGCCGTGTACTACTCCACCAAGGCCGGCTGGTGGGAGTGGGCGCCACCGGCGACCGACTGGCGGCAGCCGTACTGGCGGCACCACCGGGAGTTCGCCGACACCGTGACCCGGCTCTGCGCCGCGCTGTCGCTGGGCCGGCACACCTGCGAGGTCGCCGTGCTGCACCCGACCACCACCGCGCAGGCGGACCTACGACTCGACGGGGCCGGTCCGGCGGCCACCGGCGCCCAGACGGTGTACCGGGAGCTGATCGGTGACGCCGCCTGGTTCGCACCGGTCCCCGGGGTACTGGATCTGGCCGGGCTGGACGCGGACGTGATCGACGACGACTCGCTCGCCTCCGCGGAGGTGCGCGGCCGGACCCGGGGTGCCCCCTACGGTGTCACGCCACCCCGGCTGTGCGTGGCGGGCGAGGAGTACGCCGCAGTCGTGCTGCCGGCCGCGACCGTGCTGGAGGAGGCGACCGCCCACCGGCTGGACCAGTTCGTCGTGGCCGGTGGGCTGCTGGTCGCGGTCGGCGCGCTGCCGGAACGCGGCGTCTCCGACCGGACGACGGCCACACCGACGGCCGACCTGCCGACGGCCACACCGACGACCGACCAGGGGCCAGCAGGGACGGTGGCCGACGAGGTGGTGGCCCGGTTGCGGGAACGGTTCGCCACCGGCGAGGCCCGGTTCGTCCGGTCCGCCGCCGAACTGTCGGGCGCGCTCGCCGACCTGACCCCCCGGGTGGTCGCCGACGTCCCCGTACTGGCCCGCGACATCGACGGTGCGCTCACCGTCTTCGTCACCGCCACCGCGTGGAGCGCCACCGAGGTCGACGGCCGACCGGAGCAACGCGGTCCCGGGCACGGCTGGGACAACGTCGGCTACGACTTCGACCCGGCCCGCTACCTGTCCGAGGTGCGGGTCCGGGTTCGGCACGCGCCGGGCGCCCCGGTGCTGGCGAGCCCGTTCGGTACACCGCCGCGTCCACTGCCGTACACGGTGGACGGCGAGGTGACGGAGGTGGTCGTACCCTTCACCGACGGCCCGGCCGCGCTGCTGGTGTTCCCGCCCGGGTCACCGCCGGCCGCTCCCGCCGGGGCACCGCCACCGCCGGCGGCCTCCGCCGGGGTCCTGGCACCGGTGGCGGCCCCGCACCGGGAGACGCTGCCGCTCGACGGGGAATGGCTGGCCGAACTGGTGCCCACCCTGGACAACAGGTGGGGCGACTTCGCCTGGCCGCCGTCCGCCGCCACCGACCCGGTCGTGCAGCGGTGGGAGCTGGAGCACCGGTTGGACGGGGCCGACGGATGGCAGCCGGGGTTGGCCACGTTCGGGCCGCACGGCCTGGTCGGCAACGCTCCGGTGACCTACTCGGCCAGCCGGGGCATCCGGAAGGATCCGATCCACCGGCCCGCGCTGGGGCCGAAGGGACACGTGCCGGAGGAGTTCCTGGACTTCGGTCAGGTGCGGGCCGGCACGCCGGTCCGGTTCCGGGCCGAGTTCACCCTGACCGACGCCGACCTGACCGGCGTCGACCAGGACCGGCTCACCGTGTCCGTCGGTGCACCGGCCGCGAAGCGGCTCTGGTTGGACGGCGCGCCGGTGCCGATCGACGACGGTGGCGGGCACCTCGGCAGCGCGCCGGTCCGACTCGCCGCCGGGCGGCACGAACTCGAACTGGAACTCGTCCCGGCGACCGACCTGGCGCTGCGCGCACACCTCGCGTTCGTCCGGAACCCGGACCGGTACCGCCGACCGGAGTGGATCACGGTGGACGGGTTGCCGGAGCCCGGCCGCCGGATCGCCTTCGGCACCACCGTCACGCTCGACCGCCCGGCGTCCGGCGCGGCCCTCAACCTCACCGCGCTCGGCAGCGCCCGGCTGCTCGTCAACGGTGTCGAGGCGGGCCGGCAGGGCGGCTTCGCACCGTACGAGCGGCCGATTCCGACCGTGCGCCGCTACGAGTTGGGGCGGGTGCTGCGGCCCGGTGCCAACGAGGTGGTCGTCGAACTGACCGCCCCGTCACCGATCCTGGTCGACGCCGTCATCGACGGTCCCGGTCCCGACGGTCACGATCACGATCACGATCACGGTCACGGTCACGACGGCCACGGCCACGGCCACGGTCACGGTTTCGGTTTCGTCACCGACACGGACTGGTGGGCCACCGTGGACGGTACGCCGGCCAGGGTCGTCCGGCACCGCCGGGCACACCGGGTGGTCGCCGACCTGTACGTGACCCGCCGCCCGCATCCGCTGCCCGGTGCGGCCTGGCTGGACGACACCGACCAGGCCGACACCGTCGTACCGGTCACGTTCGCCGTACCCCGGCCGCCGGGCGAACGGGTGGAGTGGCTGCGGTTCGCCGTCCCGCCCGGCGCGACCCGGCTCGACCTCCGCGTCGTCGGTGACGCCGACCTGTACGTCGACGACATGCCGGTCGACGCGTACACCGGGGTCGACGGCACCGATCCGGACAGCGACGTCGGTCCGGACGGCGGTGTGTCGATGAGCGCCGAACTGCCGCCCGGCGCCCGGCTGGTTCAGCTCCGGATCCAGACCCGACCGGGGTACGAGGCGGGTGCGGCGCTCACCGGGCCGGTCCGGTTCACGGTCGGACCGGGACGGCTCGACCTCGGCGACTGGGAGCAGCACGGACTCGCCGGCTACAGCGGCGGGGTGCGGTACCGGCGCACCGTCGTCATCCCCCCGGACGCCCGGGACGCCCGGCTCGACCTCGGCCGGGTACGCGGCTCGGCGGAGGTGACGGTGGACGGCCAGAGCGTCGGAGTGCGGTTCTGCGCGCCGTACGTCTTCGACCTCGGTCGACTGGCGCCGGGCGAGCACACCGTCGACGTCGAGGTGTTCGGGACCCTCGCGCCGTATCTGGACACCGTCAGTCCGACCCACTTCGTCTTCCCGGGACAGCGGGTGTCCGGCCTCTTCGGCCCGGTAAGCCTGCACTGGGCCACCAGCGACAGCTGAGCCCCCATCGCCGTCAGGAGGGATCGAACGAATGACCGCCATCGAGCCGTACCCCGTCGCCCTGGACGACCGGATCAGCCCGCCGCGCCCCCGGGTCGGCCTGGTGGCCGGCGGCCTCGGCGCCTACTGGCCGCAGTTTCCTGACCTGCTGCCCCAGCTCCGACGCTCCAGCGAGCGGGTGGCGCAGCGGATGCGGGACCTCGGCGCGGACGTGGTGGACGTCGGGTTCATCTCCGACGCCCAGGACGGCGCGGTGGCCGCCGAGCGGCTCCGCGAGGCCGGTTGCGACGTCATCGTCGGGTTTCTCACCACCTACATGACCGCGACGATGCTGGTGCCGGTCGCGCAGCGCAGCGGCGCGCCGGTGCTGTTGATCAACCTCCAGCCGACGAAGTCGATGGACCACGCGAGCTTCGACACCGGGCAGTGGCTCGCCTACTGCGGCGCCTGCCCGCTGCCGGAGATGGCGAACGCGTTCCGGCGGGTCGGGGTGCCGTTCCGGTCGGTCTCCGGCTATCTGGAGGACGAGCGGGCCTGGCAGCGGATCGGCCGCTGGGTGCGGGCCGCAGGGGTACGGGCCGCGCTGCGGCGCGGCCGGCACGGGCTGATGGGGCACCTCTATCCCGGCATGCTGGACGTGGCCACCGATCTGACCCTCGTCTCGGCGAACTTCGGCGGGCACGTGGAGGTGCTGGAATTCGACGACCTGCGGGTCCGGGTGCCTGACGCGGGCACCACCGAGGTGACGGCGAAACTCGACCAGACCCGGGAGATCTTCGAACTGACCGGGTCGGTCGACGCCGACGACCTCGACTGGGCGGCCCGGGTCGCGGTCGGGCTGGACCGGCTGGTCGAGGACTTCGGGCTGGACAGCCTCGCCTACTACCACCGAGGGTTGGACGGGGAGATCCACGAGCGGCTCGGTGCCGGCATGATCCTCGGCGCGTCACTGCTGACCGCGCGGGGCGTTCCGGCCGCCGGCGAGTACGAGCTGCGTACGTCGCTGGCGATGCTCGTCATGGACCGGCTCGGCGCCGGCGGATCGTTCACCGAGTTCCAGGCGCTCGACTTCGACCGGGGGCATGTGGAGATGGGCCACGACGGGCCCGCGCACCTGGCGATCAGCGCCCGCCGCCCGCTACTGCGCGGCCTGGGCGTCTACCACGGCAAGCGCGGCTGGGGCGTGTCGGTCGAGTTCGACGTCACCCCGGGCCCGGTCACCGCGTTCGGGCTACGGCAGGACCGGGACGGCCGGTACGCCTTCGTCGCCGCCGAGGGCACCGTGGTCGACGGACCACACCTGACGATCGGCAACACCACGTCCCGGGTCGACTTCGGCTGTGATCCGGGCGAGTGGACCGACGCGTGGAGCGGTACGGGCATCTCCCACCACTGGGCGCTCGGTACCGGACATCGCGGCGCCGACCTGCGCGCCGTGGCCGACCTGCTGGAACTGGACTTCGTCGAGGTACGCCCCTGACGATCACCGCCGCCCGATCCACCCGATCCCGGCTGACCCGGCCGACGCGGCCGACCCGGCCGACGCGGTTGAGCCGCCCGGCCCGGCCAGTTCGGGGCGGCTCAACCGGGCGGCGCCTGGCTGGCCCCGCTCCCCGGGTCGGATCGCACGCTGAACAGGTCACCAGGCTGGCAGTCGAGCACGTCGCAGAGGGCGGTCAGCGTGCTGAACCGGATCGCGCGGGCCCGACCGTTCTTCAGCACCGACAGGTTCGCCAGGGTGAGGCCGACCCGGTTCGCCAGCTCGGTCAGCGTCAGGCCGCGCTCGGCGAGCAGCTTGTCCAGGTGAATCTCGATCCGACGGCTCTCCTCGGGGGGCATCAGATCACCGTGTCCAGTTCGTCGCGCATCACCGCGCCACGATTGACCACCTCGGCGATGGCCATTAGGCCGAATCCGGCGAGCAACCAGCCGGCCGGGAGTTGCCAGACCGTGTAGGCCGTCTCCTCGGTGACGGTGAGGGACAGATCGAGGGCAGCGAGGTTCTCCACGGTCCCTGCGACAGCACCACCGGCGATGACCAGCACCGCGAGGATCCGCAGCTGCCGTACCGTGCCGGCGGTGAACGGATCGCCACGGCGGGCCCGCCGCACGATGCGCAGCAGCATCAGGAGCGTGCTGACCACGACGAGCACCGTGGGCAGGCTGGTCAACGCCTCGGCGACCACCTGGTGGATGCTGGGATCGGCGATCTGCACCTCGACGATCGAGTCCGGGCCGATGGTGACGCCGTCGTCCAGTCCGGCGACCGGTCCCGCGACGTCGGTCATCGCGTCGGCCGGCAGTTGTGCGATCACCGGGCTGTCGCCCAGGACGGTCCGGACACCGGTCACCACCACCGCCAGGCCCGTACCGACCAGTCCCAGCACGAGCAGGGCCTGCATCTCGCCGAACCAGTCCGGTCTACGCAGCTTCCCGAGGAACGACATCCCGACCCCCCTTATCGATAATCGATATACTGATAATCGATAAGGAGCCGAGCGTTGTCAAGCCGTCCCGGCCCGGGACCTCGTGCCACGACCGCTCGGACAACGCCCGACGCCACCTCGAGCGCAGCGGACATGCCGGATGGCGCGGCGTGACGTGCTCGACCACGTACTCGGGCTGGTCGCGTCGGCACCGTGCGGCGATGGAGGCCGCGCCCGGCTCATCCTGCCCTGGCACAGGGACGACGGCCTTCTCCGCCGACCAACCCCGGCCGGTGCCGATCCCGATACCAGGGTTGACGCCTCACTCGGGGGCTGTGGGGATGAGACCGAGGACGCGTGCCGGGCCGCCGCTGCCGCCGACGAAGGCGGGCACACCAACGACGACGACCCCACCTGCCACCGGCATCCGTGTCAAATTCGTCAGGTTCTCCAGGCCGAACCGCCGCCCCCGTAGCCAGGATCGGTGGACCGCCGAGCCCGCCCGTTCATTGGTCGCCGAGTCCAGGCTCGGTGTGTCGATGCCGAGGGCGCAGACCTGTGGCCGCTCGGCGGCGAGGAAGTCGGCCGTGGCGGCTCCGAACCCGGGCCAGTGCGGGCGGTCGTCGGCGTCGAGACCGAGGTACGCGCGCCGGGCCCCGATCCGTTCCGCCCAGCCGGTCAACGCGATTACGACACCGGGCGACGGCAGAGGTCCGTGCACCCGCTCCCAATCGAGGATATCGTCGATCTCCACCACCGCATCGACGCTGCGCCGGACCCGCCAACGGATGTCCACCAGACCGGCGGACAGCACCAGATCCGCCGCCGGGATGGCATCGACAGATCGGCCGTCGACCGTAAAGTGCGCGGGGGCATCCACATGCGTCCCGGTGTGTTCGTCCAGGCTCCACCGGCCCGCGAAGCACCCGTCACGGGCGAACTCGGCCACGGTCGCTACGGTCGGTGGATTCGCCGCAGGGTGACAGGGAGTCATGGTGGACAACGGGTGGGACAGGTCCACGACGGCGCTGATCGAGGCGTGCAGTCCGCTCATCGCGCCCGACCTCCACGATCTCAGGCAGAGCCCACGGCCCGGACGGTCTCAATCCGGTCGGACGTGTCCCGGCACGCATCGTTCCGTCAGAGCGCGGCAGGGCGATCCGTGGCGAAGCCGACGTGACGCGCTCAGGCTGCCACGTGCCCACAGCGGGCGGCAACAAGCCGCCAGCTATCCCCCACCGTCGCTCCAGGACGAGGCCCGGTGCGCGCTTGAGCCGGTCGTCGACCTCGCGTAGCCTTCGCCCGCATCCGTACCAGGAAGACAAGCGTGCGACTGCACTGCTGCGGCGATCCGGGAGACGGCAATGGCGGAAAACCTGACCTACGCAGACGCTCCGGACGCCGAGACGCCGGCGGAGGGCCCGATTCCATCGATGCGTAAACGTATCGACGAGATCGACGCGACGCTCATCGGGCTCTGGCGGGAACGCGCGGAACTCTCCCGGCAGATCGGTGCGCTCCGCGTCGCCACGGGCGGCACCCGCCTCGTGCTGTCCCGCGAGCAGGAGATCGTAGAACGCTTCGGCGAGGCCATCGGCGCGGACGGCGCGCAACTGGCGTTGCTCGTGCTCAGGGCCGGGCGCGGACCGCTGTGAACGGTCTGACAGCCGCCGACGGCTTGCGGCCCGCTGGAGCGTCGGTGGCCGGCGGGTGGCAGGAACGAATTCGTGGAGTATCTCAATGGGGGCAGCCGAGATGGACCTGGTTACCGCGATACTGACCCGCCGGAGCGAGCACTTCCTGACCGACCCGGCTCCCAGCGACGACGAGTTCGCCGACCTGCTCAGGGCCGCAGCCGCCGCGCCCGACCACGGGATGCTGCGGCCCTGGCGCTGGATCCTGGTGCGGCACACGGAGCGGCACGCGCTCGGCGAATGCTTCGCCGCGGACGCCGGGGCCGAGCGCCCCGACGAGCCAGCCACAGAGGTCGCCACCAGGGTCGCTGCCAAGGTCCTGCGTGCTCCGCTGCTGGCGACGCTGGTCTTCCAGCCCCGGCTCGGACACCGGATTCCGGAATGGGAACAACTCGCAGCGACGAGTTCGATGAGCCACGCACTGATGCTGCTCCTGCATGCCAGGGGCTACGGCAGCATCTGGCGGACCGGCGCGTTCGTCGCCTCGCCGACCGCACGTCAGATGCTCGGCCTGCACCAGGACGAACGACTCCTCGGCTGGCTCTACATCGGCACCCCGCCGCGGGACCGCGCGTTGCAGCCCCGCGTCGTGCAGGACGTCACCGACAGGCTGTCCTCCTTCCGACTGACCGAGGTCGCGGCCGCACGACGGCATCCGTGACAACCACGTTGCGTGCATGTTCCTGTACAACTGCGGCGGCTGTGTCAGTCGCACAACGGGACACGAAACGACATCATGGCTCTCGAGGTTGATCAGCCCCAGCCAGGCGAACGTGGGCGCCGGTGGCCCAACCGCGTACGTCGCCCACGTCCTCCTGCCTCGGCCGGGCGCGGCGCCTCATCAACGACGACGGCTGACCAACTCCCGACCTTAAGGGGCTCACATGTGCGTCCTCGACGAGCCGGTGTTCCTCCGCTCCAACGCGATCATCGAGCCGCTGGTTGACCGGTTCTACGCGTGGCTGCACATCGTCGCGCCGGTCCAAGCGTCGATGAACCTCGCGAATCTCCAGGTGCCGCTGCTCGAGTCCTACCTCCAGAATCCGCAGGTGCACGTGGCGGCCAGCGCCAACCCGGCCCTGCGCGGCGGCTACTTCGTCAACATCGACGAGGCGCGGAGCATGGAGGTCGCGGCCCTGCTCGATGTCATCAAACGGGACCGGGCGGACATGCTGACCTTCGCCGCCGCCGTCGCCGAGGCCGAGGATCTCCTCAGGCAGAACGCGACCGGGTTCGACCTCACCCCGCTGTACCCCAAGCTGCCGTCCGCGCTCAACGGTCTGGTGGAACTGGCCTACGACACCAGCAACCAGCCATCGATGCACTTCATCGAGCCACTGATCTACACCAGCGCCGCCTACGACGTGGGTCGTCAGTCGGTGCAACTCTCGCTCGACGACGGTGTCGAGCGCCCATTCATCCTGAGCACGCCCCGACTGCCCACACCGGACGTCCTGGACCTGCCGATCCCGTTCAACCACCCGGGACTCGACGAGCTGTTCAGGGCGCGTGTCAAGCCCACGAGCGCGGCCCGGCTGCGCGAGGCGCTGGAACTCGACGACGCGCAGGCAGCGCAGCTCAACCGGCTACTCACCACCGAGCCGAGCGCAGCTCCGGACCGGCACATCGAGCGTGGTGGCCGGATCCGTTACTTCGGCCACGCATGCCTGGTGCTGCAGACGCCGGAGGGCGCCGTGGTCACCGATCCGTTCATCAGTACCGACAACCGGCACGGCGACCGCTACACCCTGGACGATCTGCCCGACTACATCGACCTGGTGCTGATCACCCATGGCCACCAGGACCACATCGTGCTGGAGACCCTGATACAGCTGCGCTCGCGGATCGGTGCGGTCGTGGTACCACGGTCCTCCCGCGGCAACCTGTGTGATCCGTCGATCGGCCTGTACCTCAAGGCCCTGGGCTTCGCCGTGATCGAGGTCGACGACTTCGACGAGGTGCCGTTCCCAGGCGGCAGGGTCATCGCGACGCCGTTTCTCGGCGAGCACTCCGACCTCGACATCCGCGCCAAGTCGACCTTCCTCGTGCAACTGGCCGGGGCGTCGGTCTTCGTCGGCGCGGACTCCTCCGGCGTCGACCCCGTGCTCTACCGCTACATCCGCAACCACCTGGGCAAGGTGGACCTGGCCTTCCTGGGCATGGAATGCGATGGTGCCCCGCTGACCTGGCTCTACCAGGGCCTGCTGACCCGACCGGTCACCAAGAAGATGAGTGACTCACGCAAGCTCTCGGGCTCGAACGCGAAGCAGGCCGCCGCCATCATGACGGAGTTCCACGCGGACGAGGCTTACATATACGCCATGGGCGAGGAGAGCTGGCAGGGCCATGTGATGGCCACCACCTACACCGAGGACACCTACCAGATCAAGCAGATCGACGAGTTCCTCGGCTGGTGCACCAATCACGGCATCACCGCGGAGCACCTGTTCAACAAGCGCGAGTGGCGCTGGTAGGCACCGCTCGCGCCGGCCGGCGGCAGGGCCCCCGCCGCCACCGGCCGGCATCGCGTCGGGGCCGGCCTGGTCCACTGCCCAGGCTGGCCCCGACGCACCCGACAAACTCAGCGACAGTCCCAGACAGGATCCCGGCCCTCCGCGAACGCCCGTGGGCCCTCCATCGCGTCCCGGCTGTACATGCGCCGCTGCTCCCACTCGAACCGGGTGGCGAAGGCCTGCTCGAGCGGCATGTCCACCGACCGCATCGCGGCCTCCTTGATCGCGCGTGCCGCCAGTGGCGCGCCGTGCAGCAGGTCCTCGACCCATTCCGCGACGCACCGGTCCAACTGATCTGCCGGCACGACGTCGTTGACCAGACCGAACTGGCGGGCGACCGATGCGGTCATCCGGCGGCCGGTCAGCAGGTATCCCATCGCGGTTCGCAACGGCAACTGTCGGCACAACCGGAACGCGCCGCCCGCTCCCGGCACCAGACCGAGCAGCACCTCTGGGAAGGCGAAGACCGCCTGCTCCGCAGCGACGACGATGTCACAGGCGAGAGCCAACTCGAAGCCACCACCCAGCGCGTACCCGTTGACCCTCGCGATGATCGGTTTGGAGAAGTCGAACCGCTCGGTGATCCGCGGCCAACCGGGCTGGCCACGGCTACCGAACGTGGTCGGCGGCGCGCCGTGCTCGTTGAGCCTGGCCCGCTCGCGTAGGTCCTGGCCCACCGAGAAGGCCCGGTCGCCGGCGCCGGTGAGCACGACCACCCGGACGTCGTCGTCGCTCTCCGCTTCGTCCCAGATGATGCCGAGTTCCTCGTGCATGCCCAGGTCCATCGCATTGAGCACCTCGGGCCGATCCAGCGTCACGTACGCGACGTGGTCCCGCTTCTCGTACCGCACCCGGCGCCGGCTCGCGGCACTCATGGCACCGCCCCGTGCTTGTGCGCCGTGAAGCGGCCCACCTTGCTGATGACGTCGTCGCTGTACAGCCGCGACGCCTGCTGAAGCGTGAACTCGGCCAGGTAGTGGCGAAACGCGTCCAGCGGCTCCTCGGCCGCGAGAAGCATCCGCCGATTGGCCACCACCGCCGCCCCCCGGAGCCGTTCGACGCTGCGCCGCACGGCCTCGTCCAGTTCGTCGCCGGAGACGTGGACCTCGTCCACCAACAGCCGGGCATCCGACTCCACCGCCCGGATCTGACGTCCCAGCAGGATCACCTGCCGGGCGAGACGGGACCCGACGCACCGGGTCAGCCGGTAGTTCGCCGCGCCCGGCACGATCCCTTCCTGGGCCGCCGGCAGGCTCAGGTAGGCGTCGGACGCGGCGATCACGTGGTCGGCGACGAGCAGGAGTTGGGCGCCACCGCCGATCGCGAAACCGTCGACCACGGCGATCCACGGTTTTCCGGTCGGCGGCAACCACCAACCACCTCCGACGTGCAGGCCGCGCGCGAGCTTGTGGACGTAGCCCAGCTCCCGCCGCAGGATGAAGTCGATCAGCCCGATCTCCCCGGCATGCAGGGCTTTAAGGTTGATGCCCGCGCTGAAGACCCGCCGGCCCCGGTACCGGGGGTGGGTCATTTCGCCGCCGCGCAGCACGCACACCTCGACGGCCGGATCGAGCAGTGCGAGGTCGACGGCGGTCTCCATGTCCTCGACCTGCCTGTTGTCCTCCGCGTTCAGGCTGTCGTCGCGGCACATGGTCAGGTGGGCCGTGCCATCGCGTCGTTCCAGACGCACCGATCCGAGATCGGCGTCGCCGTTCCGCAGGAACCCGTCGAGTAATCCCAGTGCGCGCGGCGTCGGTCGGCGCATGGCGGCGAGCAGATGGCCGCCCGAGGTCGGCAGCCGTAACACGCTGCTGACGAAGATGGCCTGATCGATTTCGTAGCCCTCTTTGTGCGCCTGCCGCCGGCCGCGCTCCATGGCGAGCGCATCCCGCCCCGGCACCAGGCCGGGAAACGCGGCCGCTGCGGCCGCGCACAACTCGTCCAGCCGCAACTCCCGGGTCATCCCGGCGGTCAGCTCCGAGTACACCGCCTCGGCATGGCGGTCCAGGAACGCGCAGCGCAGATCCCGGACGGCCGCGTGCGCCGCTGCGGCGTCCGCCCGCTGCTCCGGTGACCGGTGTGCGACCTCTGGCAACCTTGCCAGCACGGCCTCGGTGCGCGCAGCGGCGCCGGCGAGGCTCTGCCGCGCGACATCGAGATCGGCTCGCACGGCGCGCACCTCGTCTTCCAGCGCCGCCAGCGCCGGGCTCAGCGTCATGACGCCGTCCCGGCGGCAACTCGCCGCAGCGCACGATCGCAGGCTGCCAGGTGTACACCCAGCGCGTCTTCGAAGCCGACCGCCTGTGCGTCCAAGGTCAGTTGCCGGCGCACGGCCAACTCCGACCCGGACACGGTCGAGACCCGCTCGACTGCCGCCGCGAGAGAGCCGGACAGGTCGTCGGTGACCTCGTGCACGAGGTTCATCGCGAGCGCCTCGCGCATGCCGAGCGCGCCGCCGAAGAGCACTGCCTGGCGTACCGCGGCGGCGTTCGGCACCTGACGGGCGAGCCGGTACAACGCCATGCCGGGCCAGATCAGACCACCTTGAACGGGCAGCACCAGGCGCGCCGATTCGGCGGCGATGCGGTGGTCGGTGGCGAGCAGAGCGTCCAGGGCCATCCCGCCGCAGTCGCCGGTGGCCACAGCGATCGTGGCCGCCGGAAGCCGCTCCAGGCGCCGCAGCGCCTGCTCCCACTTGTTGACCAGCTGAACCGTCAGGTCCCTGGCCCACACCCCGTCCGGCGCACCGGACACGTGCACCACCACGGCGGCGGTACCGTCGCCGTCCTCCGCCCGTTCACAGACTGCCGCGATGGCCGCGACCGGCTCCGTGGACAAAAAGCATCCGCCGTCGATCCGAACCACCATGACGTTGTCGCCCACCGGCGCACCGAGATCCGCGTACATTCGCCCGCCCGTCACCATTGGACCAGGGCCGTCTCGATGGTCGAGCCCGGTCCCATCGTCATCAGTACGCCGTAGTCACCGGGTGCCACCACCCGTTCGCGGAGCAGCCGTTCGTAGGAGAACAGGAACGAGCCGCTCGACAGGTTGCCGTAGTCCCGCAGCACCTCGATCGTGTGCCGCACGTCGTGACGGGTCAGGCCCAGGTTGACCCGGACCGCGTCGACGACCTTCTTCCCTCCCGAGTGCACCAGCCAGTGTCTGATGCTCCGGCGGCGCAGGCCGGCACCTGCCAACAGCCGGTCGACCACCGACTCCGCGTGCGCACCGACCACGTACGGGATGCCAGGATCGAGGAAGAAGCTAAAACGGCTCTGCTCGTCGTCCCAGTCGTACCGCATGGCATCGACCGCGTCGGTGATGATGTGGCTGGCGAACGACAGGATCTGCGGGCCACTGTGCTCGGCGTCGACGTCGTCGCCGGCCGGGGCCATCAGCGCGATGGCCGCCGCACCGTCGCCGAACAGGCTGTTCACCACGGCCGTCCGCATCGTCGAGTCCATGACGTAGGCAGCCGAGCACGCCTCCGCACACACCATGACCGCGACCCGGCCGGGATTGGCCTTGGCCCAGTTGGCGGTCGCGTTGAGCGCGTTCAAGCCGGCGTTGCAGCCCATGCCGACGACGTCGACACGGTGACAGCTCGGATCGATCCCGAGTTCTCGGATCAACAGGGCGGTCAACCCCGGCGTGAGAAATCCGGTGGAGGTGACACAACAGAGGTAGTCGACGTCGGCCAGCGTGATGCCCGCGTCGACCAGTGCCGCGCCCACGGCACGGGCACCCATGCCGACCGCGAGCCGCTTGTGCTTCCGCAGCAGAGCACCCTGCGGCTCCTCGGCGAAGGCGCCACCAGCAGTACGCGGCGGCACCGTCAGGTACCGCCGCGCAATGGCGCTGTTGCCGAAGACCGACCGCACCTTGGGGTCGGTGATTTCGAACAGGTCGAGCAACTCCTGCTGTGAATAGGACTGCTCGGTGACCGCCGTGCCGACACCCATGATCCGCGGGTTCGAGGCGATCGTCTCGTGTCTGAGCAGTTCGAGGGGGCCGGGTACCGGGACGTTGAGGGTCAGGGTCATCGGAACGTCCATCCCCACATGCGGGGCTTACTGCGCGGGCGGAACACTACCGTCGTCACGTCGTTCGCCTTTCTGTGTCGTGGCCTCTTCCGGCCGTGAACGTACGCATGTCACACGAGCCTGGCGCTCGTGTCGGCCCCCTGGCTGATGGATCGCACCAGCCGGGGGAAGCCGTCGATGGCCTTCGAGATGTCGCCGACGCTCGAGTCGCCAGGCGGTGCAGCTGCGGCACCAGCCCGGCGATCGGCTCACACGGGATGAGCGCTGCGTTGTTCGAGCTCGTTCGCGAGTTGCAGCCACTCATCGGCGCAAGCTCTCGCGACGTTGGCGACGATGTAGGTGCAGTGTGGTGGCACCTTGCCCGCGACATCAAGTCGCTCGTCCGAGCGGATCGCACGGGAGAAGATCCACCGCAGCAAGGTCCGTCCCGACTCGCTGAACCGCAGTGACGGGTCGCTTCGCAGGCCTTGCAGCAGCAGTGCCAGACCCGGGCCGTCCGGCAGCCCGTCGCCGCCCGGCTCGATCGCCTGCACGTCGCAGCGGCGGCGCCGGACCTGTGGAACCGGATTTTCGCCGCGCTGCATCCGCCCGCGCACGTCGCGGACGGTCGACGGTGAGACTCCGGCCTCCCGCGCGATCTCCCGCAGCGACGCCTCCGGGCGCTCCTGGATGAGCGCCGAGGCCTTCAGCCGTCCTTCGGAATTGTCCAGCGGGCGCACCCGCCCATCCCGCCCGGTCCTCGCCCGAGCCCCGGCCGTTTCCGCTTCGACCTGCATGTGCCGACGGATGTTGGCGACCGTCCGGGCGCCGAGGCCTGCGGCCGACGCGATCGCCCGGTCGGACCAGGTGGGATGCGAGGCGATGATCCGCTCCGCTGCCCGGGACCGATCGGCGAGTGACAGCGGCAATCCGTGGGCGATGTTGGCCCGGACGGCGAGCACGAAGGCCTCCTGCTCGGTGCCGTCGAAGAACCGCACCTCGATCATCTCGTCGCCGCGTAGCAGGGCCGCACCGAGGCGGTGCATGCCGTCGATGACCCGCATCGTTGACCTGTGCACGATGATTGGCGGAAGACGGCCGTCAATGCGAGACAACATTCTGGTGTGCTCGATGTCCTCGCCCGCCTGCCGTGGAGAATCAGCGGGAAGCAATGACCTAACCGGCAGCCACTGACTTTCTGGAGAATCGCCGGACGGGGCCTCGGCCAAGGCCGGCTCCGCCTTCCCGACGGCTCTTTCCGGATGGCTCTCGGCCATCGTGAACACACGCCGCTCTTCCAAGATCAGCTCCCCCGAAGCGCACAACTCTTGGAGGCCAACAACGGATCAACCACCGCTGGCCACGATTGCATGTTAGTCGCAGCATGCGGGCCCGCGTAACTGTGCAACTGCGTTCTTCCCGCAGTTGCACATCGGCGATCGACGCTGCGTCACCGACGCTGGCCACACCAAGTACCCTGAGGCGGCAAATCACCCAGAATCGTCAATTCATTGATATTTGATCACATACTCGATCGTCAGTCCAAACCGCGCCGCCGTAAGCAGGGACCGCGAGGCGGCCGGTTACATAGAGCAATTCCGAGAACGACGTCGGCGCCTCGCGGTCGCCCGTCCAGGCGCCCCCGTCGCTGATTGCCAGACGTCCATCGCACCGCCACCACATCACCCACAGGGCCGGGCCGGCACGACGGAGGGCAGCCCAACGCCGGAACCGGTCCTGACGGGCCAAGGCCCCTCTCTGGCAGCAAAAACAGCCGCTGCTGCCCTCCGGCAGACCACGCCGACTCCACGGCGGCCCGATCTAGACGCCAGCGCCCCACGTCTATACGATCTCGTGCTGTCGGGCCAAGATGAGTGATCGCATTAACGGGGGGTGGTCCCATGCTCGGCATACCAGCGCGCCAAAGAGTCGGCGCACTCGAACTGGTGGCCCACAAATCCGACTCCGCTGTCATCAGCTCAACTGAAGCCGCAGGCTGTGACAGAGTTCGTGCGCCGGACGGGTGATGTTCCGCTTTCCTCAGCGACATTTTTCACCCCCTCCAGCCCGGTCCCACCCAGAGACGAAATCGCGATCCTGCGCGGACCGCGCAAGACCGAGTGCCATCTAACGATTGCGACTGATGCCATCCATCTACCTCGATAGAATTGCCAATCACGGGAGGAACCAATGCATTTCTTCATTCTGGGCAGCCTCGAAGTGAAATCGCCAGAGAAACGTATTCAGATAACCGCCCCCAAGCAGCGCGCCGTGCTTGCCGCACTATTGCTCGGCGCAAACAGCGAGGTGCCGATCGACCAACTCATCCGGTTCGTCTGGGACAACAGGCCGCCGGCCACCGCACAGACCACGTTGCAGTCCTACATCTATCGATTGCGTCAGCTTCTCCGCCCATTGCCCGGAGTCGGACTCAAGACCGACATTGACAGTTACATGCTCGACGTGGGACAGACCGACACCGACCTCTGGTTCTTCCGGGGACAGGTGGAGGATGCCCGGAAGAAGGCCCAGGTCGGCCAGTTGAGCGAATCGGTCTCCAGCCTCCGCGGTGCCTTGAGTGTGTGGCGCGGAAACTCGTTGTCCGGGATCCCTGGCGAGACCGTCCAGCAGGAGGCCCGAGTCCTGGACGGAGAACGTATCGCGGCCTACGAGGAGCTCTTCGCCACGGAAATCCTCCTGGGGAATACTCGACAAATCATCCCCGAGTTGCACAAGGTCGTCTCGGTCTACCAGTTCCACGAGGCCTTCAGGGCCCAGCTCATGCTTGCCCTCTACGCGTCCGGTCGACAGGCGGAGGCACTGCAGAACTACGCGCTGATCCGGCGGCGGCTGCGCGACAGGCTGGGCATCGAGCCAGGGCAGGACCTTCAGGAGTTGCATAGGTCAATCCTCGAACAGGTGCCGGCGGCACAGATGGCGTTGCCGACCTGGGGACAACGAGCCAGGGTCCCGGTCAGCTGAGACGCGCTGGCCGCCGCCGGCGCGAGACCGGGGTCAGAAATCACGGCCGCGCGCCTCGACCCGCTGGCCTTCGGCCTGAACGTGCCTGCCTGCCGACCCTGGCCGGCCCGCTGATCTCGTCGGGGGTCCGATCTTGGTGGGCATCATCGCCGACCGTCCGCAGGCCACGTCCTCAACCCGGGCACATCGACGCGAATCCCGTTTTTGGTCATGCCTAATACCTTCATCGCCATCACTGTCGTGCGCTTCCCCAAAAAGTGGCGACCCGCCGCCCTCATTTGGGGGTAACCGGAGTCCTATCCGCTGGTCCGGCGGAGTGCCCGTCGTAGCGGGACGGCGTCGGCGACACGGAAGTACCGCGTTGACCAGGGTGGCCGGCGTCGCGGTGGCACACTCACGACATCCGGGCCGGCGCACGGGCGGAGCACGCAGCACACCGACCGTTCGGTGTGGAAGGTCGACGGTACGCGATGGCGCCGAGGGCTTCTGCCCGTCCCCAACGGGCGATGGGCGTCGGCCGGCCACGACGACCGCCGTGAAGGTTCAATGTGGAGCAGGGTTGCCCACCTAAGCCGCGTTTTCGGCGTTTCGTCCGCGCCCAGCCCTCGGCGCACCAGGGTTGTGTGGTGCTCCGGCACGCGAGCCATCCTCCATCGAGCGTCCATCAGTGCCCGATTGACGGCCTGGCTCCGCACTGCTGGTGCTCGTTGCTGACGAGCGACGCGTCCACGGTTCGCGACCGATGGCTCAGGCACCGACGCCTGGCTCCGTGACCTGCGGGATCGGTGTCGCGGGTTCGGGTGGGTCCATGGTCCGTGAACCCACCCGTCCGCACCACGAACCGCTGCTCAGGTCCATCCGCCGACGCCCGACAAGTCCTCATCGTGCCGTGACCACCATCCCCCGCCGGCGTACCAAGTGCCTGGCCAGAGGTCTTGTCGGTAACCGTCGGTTCAGCCAGGGGCCCGTGGTCCTGCCCTGAGGTCGGGATCCGCTCCCCCCAGGATGGGGTGGCATAGCGCCACATTTGGGGGAGGCGGGACGGCGCCGCCCCAAGGAACCTGAACGCATGAATCCAGGCATGCTCACCAATCCACGTATGCTCGTCGTGGTTGGAGCGGCGATGATCGCTCTTGCAGGATGCGACGGGGGCGGCTCCAACTCCGACCCCGGCGACCAGACGTCCCCTTCAGCCGCTGCCATCGGCAACACCGCTCTGGAACTCGCGCAGTGTATGCGCGCCAACGGGGAGCCCGGCTTCCCGGACCCGGTCCAGGACGAGTCGGGCGACTGGATCTTCCCGGAGACTGACGTCAACTACAAAGTGCCGGCGGTGTGCAAGGGACGGGGCCGAGCCCAAAAGGATTCTCAGAAGGCGGATGCGGAGCAACATACGGCCGCCGAGGACATGGCAAAAAGACGACAGTACGCCAGTTGTATGCGTGAGCATGGCATGCCGGATTTTCCCGACCCTGACAATGACGGAAACTTCCCCCTGTCCGACCGCCTGCGGGCGCTGAACGACGCCCCGGCGATGCGCGATGCGCGACAGGCGTGCAAGGAGTACGAGCCGCCGAGGGTGGTCAAGCCCTCGCGCAGCGCGGCACCTTCATGAGATCGGCCTGACGCATCAGGGGCGAACTCCCGGAGAGTCGAGGTGGCGCCTCGGGCCACTGCCTCCGCTCCATCCTCATCCTTGATCTTGGCTTCTACCGCCGACCGAATCCTTTCCTAGACTCGGTGTGCGTCGTGGTGTCGTAAACGGTCGCCGTCTGATGATCCTTCGCCTCCCTGCAAGCGCGAGGGCCAGGCGGCGGCCGTTGCCGTTCGTGGGCGCTCCCGGGGCCGAGTCGGTACCACCCGAACGGTCCGACGGTGAACGTCACACGCCGATCCCCGGGACGTTACGGATTCTCGGGTAGGTGGGTCAGTTCTGCCCACTCGACGATCGCGATGACCAGTAGCCGGCACGAACCCGTCGGCGACGACCGCTACCTGGTCGGGGCCGGCCGAGGCGGCGAACAGCTCGTGCACGCCACCGACCGGTATACGGGCAGGACCTTGCCGTTCCACTCCGCCAGTTCACGCCGCTCCGCCTCGGTCACCTTCGGTAGCTGCGACAGCCGTACGCCGGGGTCGTCCGCGAACGTCGTCAGCAGCATCAGCAGACGGGCCACCAGCCGCTCCACCGTGGCGGCGTCGAAGAGGGCCGTACTGTACTCGATCGCTCCCGACAGCGCGCCGTCCACGTCGTCGAAGACGAGCCGCAGGTCGAACTTCATCGAGATCGGTCCCGGCATCTTCACGAGGGTGATCCCGACCGCCGACTCCACGCTCGGGGCGGCGCCACCGACGTCGCCCTGGTTGTAGTTGAACACCACCTGGAAGATCGGTGTGCGGGACCGGTCGCGCTCGTCGACCAGCGCGTCCACCAACTGCTCGAACGGTACGTCCTGGTGAGCGTAGGCGGCCAACGCCTCGCGGCGGACCCGCCCGACCAGTTCGGTGAAGGACGGATCGCCCGACAGGTCGGTACGCAGCACCAGGGCGTTGACGAAGAAACCGATGAGATCCTCGATCTCGGCCCGGTTCCGGTTGGCGATCGGCGTCCCGACGACGATGTCGTCCTGGCCCGAGTACTGGCCGAGGAGGACCGTGTACACGCTGAACAGAACCATGAAGGTCGTCGCGCCGCTGTCGCGGGCCAGCGCGCGCAGCCCCACGGTGACCTCGGCGGGAACGGTGAACTCCACCCGTGCCCCCGCCGAGGATCGAACGGGCGGCCGGGGCCGGTCCGTCGGGATCTCCAGCACGGGTGCCCCGGCTAGCCTGTTCCGCCAGTACGCGAGCTGCCGCTCCGCCACCTCGCCGGTCAACCACTGCCGTTGCCAGACCGCGAAGTCGACGTACTGCACGGCCAGCGGGGGCAGCGGCGACGGTTGCCCGTCGTGGAAGGCCTGATACAACGCGGTGAGTTCGTGGCGGAGGAGACCGACCGACCATTCGTCGGCGACGATGTGGTGCGAGCAGAGGCTCAGCACATGGTCCTCCGGGATGAGCCGGAGCAACCGGGCGCGCAGCAGCGGGCCGGTGGCCAGGTCGAACGGTTCCACGGCGTCGGCCGCGACCCAGTCCCGGGCGGTGCCCAGCGGGTTGCCCGTGCCGCTGAGGTCGGTCACCACGAGACCCGACCCGGTGAAAGGGTCGATGACCTGGTAGGCCCGGCCCTCGGCGTCGCCGACCAGCCGTGTGCGGAGCACCTCGTGCCGCTCGACGATCGCGTCCAGGGCGGCGCGCAACGCCACCAGGTCGAGCGGACCGCTGATCCGCAGGGCCAGCGGCTCGTTGTACTCCGCAGAGTCCGGTTCCAGCTGGTTGAGGAACCACATCCGCTGCTGTGCGAAGGACAGCGGAAGGGCACCCTCCCGGGCGACCGGCACGATCGGCGGCGCGACGTCGCCCGGCGTCGCGGTCTCCACCCGCTGGGCCAGAGCCGCGACGGTCGGCTCCTCGAACAGGACCGCGAGGTCGAGCTCGACTCCGAACTCCTTACGCACCCGGGACATCAGCTGGGTGGCCAGCAGCGAGTGCCCGCCGAGGTCGAAGAAGTCGTCGGTGATCCCGACCTGCTCCAGCCGCAGCAGGGCGGCCCACAACGCCGCCAGGAACTCCTCGGTCCTGCTCCGCGGCGCCTGGTAAGCGGCCGACAGGACCGGCCGCGAGGTCTCGGGCTCCGGCAGCGCCGCCCGGTTCACCTTCCCGTTCGGATTCAGCGGGATCGCGGCCAGCTCCAGATAGGCCGAGGGGACCAGATAGTCCGGCAGCCGCATACGCAGGAATGCCCGCAGCTCGCTGGTGCTGGGCGCAGCCGTCTCCCCCACCACCAGGTAGGCGATCAGCCTGCGGTCGCTGCCCTCGCCGCGGGCGACCACCACGGTGTCCGTGATCGCCGGGTGGGCGAGGAGCGCGGCCTCGACCTCGCCCGGCTCGATCCGGACCCCACGCACCTTCACCTGCTGGTCGATCCGGCCCAGGTAGTCGAGCTGGCCGTCGGTCCGCCAACGGACCAGGTCGCCGGTGCGGTACAGCCGCATCCCACCATCGGTGAACGGGTCGGCGACGAACCGCTCGGCGGTCAGCGCGGGGCGGCTCGCGTACCCACGTCCCACACCCGTGCCGGCGATGTAGAGCTCGCCCGGAACGCCGACCGGGAGCGGGCGCAGGTTCGCGTCGAGCACCAGCAGCCGGGCGTTCCCGATGGGCCGCCCGATCGGCGGTGTCCCGGTGTCCCCCCGCTCGCACACCGCGGAGGTCGATTCGATCGACGCCTCGGTCGGCCCGTACAGGTTGCCCACCGTGGCGGTGTCGTTCCTCGCGTAGAAGCGGGACACGTCCTCGGCCGCGAGCGCCTCGCCGCTGCAGAAGACCAGCCGCAGCGACGGCATCCCGGTGAGTCGCGGATGGTTGACGAACAGCCGGAACAGTGACGGCACGAACTGGACGACGCTGATCCGGGCGGTCTCCAGCAGCGAGATCACGTAGGCCAGGTCATGGTGGCGGCCCGGCTCCGCGATTACCAGCTCCGCGCCCACCGACAGCGGCCAGAACAGCTCCCAGACCGATGCGTCGAAGGTCAGTGGTGCCTTGTGCAGCACCCGCTCCGTTGGATCGAGGTTCCATACCTCCTGCATCCGCACCAGTCGGTTCACCACCCCGCCGTGCTCGACCAGCACGCCCTTCGGCGTGCCGGTCGAGCCCGAGGTGTAGATCACGTAGGCGAGCTGGTCGGGTCGGGTCACGGCACCCAGCGGCTCACCCGACCCGGCCTCGATCGCGGCTCGGGTCGCCGGATCGTCCAGGGTCGCGACCGTGCCGACCCGGTCGGCGAAGCCCGCGACCCGGTCGGCCGTGCCGATCACCACCGACGCCCCGCTGTCGGAGACCATGTACACCAGCCGGTTGACCGGGTAGTCGGGGTCCAACGGCAGGTATGCCCCGCCCGCCTTCCAGATCGCGAGCAGCGCGACCACCATGTCGAGGCTGCGTTCCAGCGCGAGCCCGACCACGACCTCGGGGCCGACCCCGAGGCCCCGCAGGTACCGGGCCAGCCGGTTCGCCTCGGCGTCCAACTCCGCGTACGTCAGTGTCTCTCCGGCGCAGGACACGGCCACGCTGTCGGGCGACGCCTGGACCCGGGACTCGAACAGCTCGTGGACCCCGGCAACGGGGGCCGGCGGCACCACGGTGTCGTTCCAGTCCACCACGACCAGATGCCGCTCGGTCTCCGCCAGCATCGGCAGTTCCGAGAGCGGCAGATCCGGATCGGCGGCGAGCAGGGTGGTGAGATGGCCCTGGAACCGAACGATCGTGGACTGGTCGAACAGTTCGGTCCGGTACCGCACCACCGCCTCTCGGTCGCCGAGGAGCAGGGCGAGGTCGGGTGGCGTGTCGTCGACGGGGGCGTTGACCACCTCTGCGTGGAGTTCGCCGTTCCAGGGACCGGCGCCGAGACGCCTGGCCGCGTCGGCAAGGTGGTCGAGAACCACCTGAAACGACGACCGCCGACCGGCCTCGGGCTGGTCGGCGGTCTCGGCCAGCCGGGTACGCGTGCGTTCCGCAACGTCGCGGAAGCATGGATCGCCCGAGAGGTCCGTCCGAAGCGGAACCAGCGGGGCCGGGAGACCGTCGTGGACGGCGGCCGGAACGCCCACCACGACATTGGTCTGGCCGGTGTAGCGGCCCAGCAGAACCAGGAATGCGGTGAGCACCACGACAGGGTCGGCGTCGGCCAGGGCGAACCGGGCGTCGGCGGTGTTCGCGGGCAGTCCAGAAGAGCGCGGACGGTCCGTCGCGAGTTCCAGAGGCACGATCTCCACCGGCTGCCGCGCGCCGGGCCGTTCCCGGTGCCGGGGAACGGGCCGGCCGGACCGCACTGCCTCGTAGCTTCCCGGCAACTCGGTGAGCAGCAACCGGGCCGCCGTGTCGGCGTCCGGGCCGGACAGGACCAGGCTCAGCAGGTGGTCGTCGGGCCCCATCCGCACCAGCCGGCCCTGGAAGACCGGCCCGGAACCGGGGTCGGGCACCGCCGGCCACTCCCCGGCATGGGTGCCACGGAACACCGCCTCGTCGTCGACCGGGTCCCTGCGCTCATCGCCGAGATCGAGCACCGTCAGGGTGAACCCACTTGCGTGGCGCGTCCCCAGGTCCTCCAGCGCCGAACGCAGGGCATCGACGTCGAGAGGGCCCCTCAGGCGCAAAGCGGTCCGCATGACGACTCCAATGCTGGACGGATCGAAATCGGAAACCCGGACTGCTGACGCCGACGCGTCGCGCCGGACCTGTCTAGGTCCGGGCCACGACCGCGCGCTCGTCGGCGAATCCGATGAGGAACGCCACAGTCATTCGATTTCCCTCGGCCGCGTCCCCGGCATGCCCGAGGAGCCGGTACGGACGGCGAAGTCAGCGGCGGAGATACCGATGCGGGATGCTGAAAGTGGAGGCGAGCCAGGTGGACCGGCAAAACCGGTGCACTCAGCCACGGACGCAACTCGTTCGGCACAGGGTAGGAAACGGGAATCTCCCCGCATTCCGGACGCCGAAAGGTTTCTCGTGGCATCCCGGGCATTCCGCTCCAATCTTTCCATAACCACGTTTGCATGTACCGGAAACGGTGGACAAGGGTCACCACGGAGCCTTCAGAAGGGCCCCATCGGGACTCCATCAGGGCATCTCGGAAGATTTGTACCGGCTACTCCTCCGGCTCGGCCTGCAGTGCCTCGCCCAGCGGCACGACGCCCTGCTGCAGACCGAAGATCGCCGCCTGGGTCCTGTCCTGTAGGTCCAGCTTGGTGAGGATGCTCGACACGTAGGACTTCACCGTCTGCTCGCCGAGCGAGAGTGCACGGGCGATCTCCCGATTCGACCGGCCTCGGGACAGAGCCGCGAGCACCTCTCGTTCGCGGGCCGACAACTTGGCAAGGGGCCCGTCGCTGTCGGTCGCCCTGACGCTGCGCACCAGCAGCGCGGCCACGTGTGGATCGAGCAGGCTTCCGCCGCTTGCGGCGGCCCGCACCGCCTCGACCACCCGGTCGAGGGCGGTGGTCTTCGGCAGGTAGGACACCGCGCCGGCGAGGACCGCGCCCATCGCATGCTCGTCGGCGGAAAACGAGGTGAGGACGATGACCGCGGGTGCGTCGCCGCGCTCGTGCAGCGTACGCAGCACACCCATGCCGTCGAGGCCCGGCATCATCATGTCCAGCAGGACCACGTCCGGCCGGAGCGCGCCGATCCGGCCGAGTGCCGCCTTGCCGTCGGCACAGTCCCCCACGACCTCGAAATCGGACTCCTGCTCGAGCGCGAAGCGCAGTCCCTGACGCACCACCTCGTGGTCGTCCACGATCAGGATCCGGATCATTCCACACCCACCGGCAACAGCACCTTCACCGTCGTCCCCTGTTCCGGTGCACTGACCACCTCCACCGTGCCGCCCAGCTCGCCGACGCGCTCGCGCATCAGCTTCAGCCCCATGCCATGCCGTCCTGCCGTCTTCACCGAGTCGAAGCCCCGCCCGTCGTCGTGGACCGTCACCGTCACCCGCCCGTCGGTCTCGGCGACCCGCAGCTCGATGGCGTCGGGCTCGCCGTGTCGTACCGCGTTGCCCAGCGCCTCCTGAACGACCCGCAGCACGGCGTGCTCGACCGGCGCGCCCAACCGCAGTGAATCGATTCGCGAAGAGATCGAGATGCCGAGGCGTACCTCATAGGCCCGGCACAGCTCGTCCAACGCCTCGGCGAGGCCCGCGTCCTCCAATGCGATGGGCCGCAACTCCAGCAGCATCGCGCGCATCTCACGCATCATGCGTGCCAGGGACAGCTCCATGGACTCGGCCTGGCGGCGCAGTTCGGAACTGGCCGGCAACGCCTTGCGCAGACCGCCCGCGACCAGGCTCGCCGAGAACAGGTCCTGGGAGATCGAATCGTGCAGCTCCCGCGCGATCCTCGTCCGCTCGGCCCGCCGCGCCTCGGAGCCAGCCGCTTTTCGCTGGACCTGGACGGCCGTGTCCAGCCGTTCGGCCATCGAGTTGAACGCCTGCTCCAGCCGGCCCACCTCGTCACCGCCGGAGACCGGGATCCGAGCCTTCAGATCACCGTTGGCCATCGCCGAGGTCCCCCTCGCCAGCCTGCGGATCCGCCGAATCAGCGGGCCGGTGCTGAGCAGCCCGAACAGCCCGCCGACCGGCAGCAGCAGGATCAGGATGATCGCACCCGGGACGATCAGCGAGCCGATGCTCGTATCGGCAACCGCCGCGGGCTCCTCGTCGACCGGTGGTCTGCCTTCGGTCGATGCCGGTCCCCCCTTCGACACCGGCGCTCCGGTCGATGCCGATTCCCTACCCAGGACGCCTTTGAGCGGGGTCAGATGGGTCGCGTAGGCGATGCCGATCACCCGCCGGCCGGACCCCGCCCGGCCGGCGATCTCCACGGGCCTGGTGGCCCAGTCGGCAACCCGCCCATTCACCTCCGTCTGACCGCTGTTCGGCCGTAGGCCGATCGCCGCGGCAGGGAGCGGGGAGTTGCGGGCAAGGACATTGGACGGCTCGCTCGCGACCACCTGCCCGTCCACGGTCGCCAGCACCTGCACCAACTCCGGCGTCGGCGCGATGGTGGCGCCGTCACCGCTCGGCAGCGGGTCCGGCGTCCCGCCGAAGCTGTTGGCCGCCACATCGAGGAGCAGTGCCTCCTCCGATCGCCCGGGCTCCTGGGCGGCTAACGCACTCGCCTCGATGCCCGCCGCGACGGCGATCTGCAGCGCAAGGCCCTCGATCTTAATCCGGCGCGCACCGGTCTCGGCCTGGAGCGCGCGCTGCTGCGCCTGCTCGATGCTGTCGCTGGCCGACCGTATCCGGGGAACCATGATCGCCAGCAGGAAGGCCTCGACCACCAACACGGCGGCCGCCGACACCAGCACGTACGACACAGCCATCCGGGAACGCAGGCCGAACCGAGAGAACATTCGCCGCCTCCGGGAAAAGGAAGTTGTTCCAGGCCCCAGGCTACCCAGCAAATGTGCTGATCCGAACAGCGCCGAGCCCCCAAAAAGAGGGCGGCTCAGGCACCTCTTTTGGGGGTGGTGAATTGCGACGCGAGAATTTTAGCGGGATGAGGTCATCGGTCCACAGGCTGCGGCAGTTCCACGCTCTCCTCCAGGTCCTCCTCGATGAACGCGCTCGCCTGGATGGAGAACAGCTCGGCGTACAGGCCGTCGAGCGCCATCAGCTCCGTGTGGCTGCCCTGTTCGACGATCTTCCCGTCCTCCAGTACGAGGATACGGTCGGCGGTTCGCACGGTGGAGAACCTGTGGGAGATCAGCAGGACGGTCTTGTCCTCGTACAGGTCACGGACGCTGTCGAACAGCGCCCGCTCGGCCCGGGCGTCCAGCGAAGCGCTCGGCTCGTCGAGGATCACGAGCGGGACGTCGCGGAAGAAGGCCCTCGCCAGCGCCACCCGCTGCCACTGGCCCAGTGAGAGATCCAGGCCCTTGCCGAACTGGGGGGACAGGATCGTGTCATAGCCCTCGGGGAGGGTGGCCAGGAACTCATCCGCCCCGGCTGCGCGGGCGGCCACGCGGATGTCGGCCAGGTCCGGTTCCCTGGCGATCGAGCCGAGGTGGATGTTGTCGACGGCCGTGAGCGCGTAGCGGATGAAGTCCTGGAAGAGGACGGCCACCGACTGGCGCCAGGCGTTCAGGTCCAGTTCGCTGAGATCGGTTCCGTCGACCTTGATCGCGCCCTGCCGCGGAGAGTACAGACCCGCGATCAGCTTGGCCAGCGTCGTCTTGCCCGAGCCGTTCTCGCCGACCAGAGCGACGACCTCCCCCGCGTTGATCTTCAGAGAGACGTGGTCGAGCGCGTTGCGGTCGGCGTCCCGGTACTGGAAGGAGACGTCGTCGACCTCGATCCGGTGGAACGGGCCCTTGAAGTCCGTTCCCGACCGATGCTTGACCAGGCCCGGCTCCAGGGCAAGGAAATCGTTGAGGTCGCTGACCAGCGGGGCGGACTCGAAGAACATGTTGGTTTCCACGACGGCGGCGAGGAGTCTCTGGCTGAACAGCAGGAGCGCCCCGGCGACCACCGCGGTCTCGGCCAGGGTCAGCACTCCCCCCCTGTTGAGCAGGATCAGGCCGACCGCCGCCAACGCAAGTACGAGGTTGCTACCAAAGGTGGAGATCAGTGAGGAGCGCAACTGCCTACGCAGGGTCAACGCGAGTTCGCCGATGCGCTCGACCATGGACTCCCGCCAGCGCGTCGCGAGATACTGGGCGAGGTTGAACGCCCTGATCTCCTTTGCCGGGTCGCGCATTGTGAGCAACTGAAACAGGTAGATGCGGCTGCGATCGCGCGGGATCATCCGCAGGACGAACGTGAAGTAATGCTCGCCGACCCGGGTGCCGCCGATCCACACGGGCACCACGACCAGTAGCATGCACGCGGCGATCCAGGGCTGGAGCACCACGAGCGCGGCCCAGATCGAGCCGAGCACGAAGACGTTCCGGCCAATATCGATCATGCTCTGCACCAGCCGCATCGGCCGGTTCACTGCGTTGATGGCCGACCGTTGCAGACGGTCGTGGAAGTCCGAGTCGTCGAAGTCGTCGAGTTCGGCGAGGCAGGCGACCTTGAGAATCTCGCCGCAGACGTACATCGTGACCCGCTCACCGATGATCTGGCGCCGGTTGTTGACGATCACGCTGGCGACGCCCATCAGGACGTTGGCGGCGATGAACAACACGAGGTTGATCGCCAAGCCCTCCGCGCTGCCGCCACTGTTGGCCTCGATCAACCCGGAGAACATCTGCTGGAGCTGGAGAATGATCAGGAAGACGCCGGCCGCCTGGAGCAGCTGAAGGACGATGACGAGGATGAAGTCCCGCCGCCCGGAGGCCCAAACGAGACGGATCGCAGCCGCGATGAGCCGCAACGTCGCGCGTGCCCCCCGGGGCCTCTGCACGTCCGCTGGATTCATGATCACCTTCTGGTTCGATGGGGGAGCCCGGAATGGGCCCCCGGGTTCGAGCGGCGCGGACGCCTCGGCGTCCTCGCCGAAACATCACCTGCGTCTGGATAAAATCCTCGTCGCGGTTCGTCTCGGCACAGTCCCAACGACGTATCGCCGTGTCGGACGGGAGAGCCGACCTGGACGAGTTGGTCCGGGCCGGTCATCCCGCACACTCCGTGGATGGTCGAGAGGAATTAGCGGGTCCACGGTCTGCTACGCGGAAAGCGCTCCTTTCCCAGCAACGCGCGGGTCTATGACATCGCCACCAATGTGGCGAGCGTGGGACCGCCGACGTCGCCGCCCGCGACCACCACGTCGAAATCGTCGGGATCTGCCATAGGCTCGCGAACACCACACAAGGGAGGACCTCTTCGAGTAGGCCGATCGTCACACATGGCCAGAGCCACTACAAGAAACGCGATTCAGATGTCAGCGGGCCCCCAGCAGGCCGCCATCGGCCGTATCGGCCGGCGCGGCGGCATCAGTCGGATGACCGCCACCCCCCAAATAGGGCGCCGCTGTTGCCACATTTGGGGGAAGTGACAACCCGTCACTCCACGCGATCGTGTGAGCATGACCGGACTGAACGATCCTGCCGACCAGGCACGAGGCCTCGCCCGTACGCGCGACCCGGAGCACGGGGGCCGGTGACATGAGCCGCACGCGAATGATGGTGCTGACAGGGGTGGCGCTCGTCGGAGTGGTGGGAGCGGCGGGGTTCATCGTGATCAACAACCGGGCCGACAGCACGGGGGTGAGCCCGGTGACATCGGTGTCGACGGGGACTGCCGACGTGCGTCGGATGGACATCGCGGAACGCCAGACTGTCACCGGGACGCTGGGACACAGAGGGACCTACACCATAATTGCGCCCGGTCCGGGAGTCCTCACCCGGATGCCGGCGGTCGGCCAGGTGGTGAGCCGCGGCGGAACCGCCTACGAGGTCGACGGGGAACCCGTCGTGCTGATGTACGGCGGGCGCCCCTCGTGGCGGACCCTCGAACTCGGCATGACCAATGGCGCCGACGTCAGGCAACTGGAAACCAACCTCAAGGAACTCGGCCACGGCGACGGGCTGACCGTGGACACGCGCTTCAGCCTCGCGACCTACTCCGCGGTCCGCCGCTGGCAGCGAGCAGCCAACCTGGCGGTGACCGGTGACGTTCCACTCGGGCAGATCGTGTTCATGCCCGCCGCGGTCCGGATCGGCAGCCACGACCTACAAGTCGGCACTCAGGTCCAGCCGGGCGCGACGGTCGCGCACGGCACGAGCAATGAGCCCGCGGTCACCATCCAACTCTCGCCGCAGCAACTACCCAGCGCCAAGGTGGGCGACTCGGTCAGGGTGACTCTGCCCGACGGCAAGACCCAGGCCGGGGCGATCACGAACATCGGTGCCGTGACGACGGCCGCCGGCGGGTCGGAGGACAGCACGGGCACCGAGAGTGAATCGACCGTGCCGGTGACCGTAAAGGTGAACGGTGCCGTCACCGGCTTCCTGGACCAGGCACAGGTCCAGGTCGCGATCACAGTCGAGTTGCATCCCAAGGTCCTCGCCGTGCCGATCACCGCGCTCAACGCCCTGCCCGGCGGCGGGTACGAAGTGATCCTCGTGGAGGGCAGCGCCACCCGACGCGTTCCGGTTGAGACCGGGCTGTTCGACGAAGCCATTGGGATGGCCGAGGTGAGCGGGCCGGGCCTGGCCGAAGGTCAGAAGGTGCAGGTCCCTAGTGACGACGCATGACGTGCCACGCAGCACCCTACGCGCCCGGGACCTCCTACCAACCGGCACGCTCGGACTCCGCTCGCGCAAGCTCCGAGCGCTGCTGTCCGGACTCGGCATCGCGATCGGCATTGCGTCGATCGTCTCGGTTCTCGGCGTCACCCGGTCCAGCCAGTCCGACCTGCTGGCCCAGATCGACCAGCTCGGCACCAACCTACTGACCGTCAGCAACGGACAGGACGCGGGAGGTACCGAGGCAATCCTTCCGACCACCGCCACCCCGATGATCCGCCAGGTCTCCAACGTCCAGTCCGTGGCACCCACCGCCAAGCTCGCCACCGCGAACGTCTACCGCAACAACCACGTGCCCGCCGGCCAGACCGGCGGGCGCTCGGTACGGGCATGCGACGCCTCACTGCTCACTACCCTCGACGGCTCGCTGCTCGCCGGCAAGTTCCTCGACGACGGCCCCTTCCCCATGACCGTCCTCGGCTACGAAGCAGCCCGCAGCCTTGGCATCAGCGACGTCAGTGGCAACGAACGGGTGTGGCTCGGGAACCGCTGGTACAGCGTCATCGGGATCCTCAAACCGTTCACACTCGCACCGGAGATCGACCACGCCGCCCTCGTATCGTTCGCCTCGGCCGAACACCTCCTCGGCTACGACGGCCACCCCAGCCGTCTCTACCTACGCGCCGATTCCGAACACGTCAGCAACGTTGCCAATCTCCTCGCCCCGGTAGCCAACCCAGTAGATCCGCAACGGGTCCAGGTCAGCCGGCCGTCGGACGCGCTCACCGCCCAGCTCGCCGTGGAGGAGTCGGGCGCCGGTCTCATCCTCGGACTCGGCGCGATCGCGCTACTCGTCGGCGCGATCGGCATCGCCAACGTCATGGTGATCTCCGTGTTGGAACGGCGTACCGAGATCGGCCTGCGCCGGTCGCTCGGCGCCGCGCGCAGCCACGTCGCGGCGCAGTTCCTCACCGAGTCTCTGGTCCTTGCCACCCTCGGCGGCATCGGCGGCATCGTCATCGGCGTGGTGGTGACCATGACCATGTGTTTCTACAGCGGCTGGACGGTGCTGATCCCGCCCGAGGCGCTCTGGGGTGGACTCGCCGTCTCGATCGCCGCCGGCGCGATCGCGGGCCTTTATCCCGCGCTGCGGGCCGCGAACATTCCACCCACCGACGCCCTGAGGACGACCTGAATCCAGTCTGTCCAGCCTCTGCTGATCGGCTCAGGTCAGCTCACACTCCTTTCGCATCGGGGGCATCGGCAGCCAGGCCGGTGCCCCCGATGCCGCGTTCTTGGCATTTTTCATGAGGTTCGATGGAGCAGCGATGGCGCCCCGGTGAAGGCGGCGGTTCAGCCTGATATCGCCCGTCCATTCGAGCAATGCACCGTGCAGAATTCAACTCGCGATCGGGTCCCGATCGCACCCCGACCGGGGAGGCCCTGACGAGAGCAGCCGACATGGACGTTGTCACCGCGATCCTCACCCGCAGGAGTGAGCGGTATTTGACCGAGCCGGCCCCGGACACCGACGAGTTCGCCGACCTGTTGAAGGCGGCCGCCACGGCGCCCGACCACGGACTACTGAGGCCTTGGCGCTGGATCCTGGTACGCGACACCGAGAGGGTCGCGCTCGGCGCGTGTTTCGCCGCCGACGCGGGCTCGGACCGTCCCGACCAGACGTCGGCGAAGGCTCTGCGCGCTCCGCTGCTGGCGACGCTGGTCTTCCAGCCCCGGCTCGGGCATAAAATCCCAGAGTGGGAACAGCTCGCCGCGACGAGCTCGATGAACCATGCGTTGATGCTCCTGCTCCACGCCAGGGGCTACGGGAGCATCTGGCGGACCGGGGCGTTCACCGACTCGCCGAGCGCCCACCAGCTCCTCGGCCTGCGGCCGGACGAGCGGCTGCTCGGCTGGCTCTACATCGGCACCCCGTCGCGAGAGCAGGCACTTCCGCCGCGGGCGCCGGAGGATTTCAGTGACAAACTGTCCTCATTGGAGCTCGACGGCTTTTTCCGATCCGACCTTGCCGTAGCACCACAATCCAAGTGAAGCGATCGGGCCCGGAGCCTGACCAGGGATGGTGCGGTTACGGTCGAGGCCGGCGCCGCCCCGCTCGCGCGGGGTGACGCCGGCCTCCGACGCGTCGCTGCCCAACACTGCTCAGTGGACGGACCGCACTCCTCTGGCCGCGCCCGCCGCACGGGACTTCCGCAGATCACTGGTGAGGTTGACCCGCTTGAGCCAACGGTCCGTGCCGTCGTGCCGGGCCTTGAAGGGCTTCCTGCCATGGACCACCCGGTAGTTGTCCAGGAAGCAGAAGTCGCCGCCCTCGAGCCTGAGGTCGAACATCAGCTCGTCCATTGCCTTGGTCATTTCGTCCAGCGCCGACCGCGCCTCTTGATCCTTGGAATCGACGCTCATGAAATACGGGTCGGCCCGGATATAGGGTCGGTTCGGATCGCCGAACAGTACCGCGACCCGGTCAGGGTCCCGCTGCATCTTCTCGATGTCGTCGAAGGCCTCCATGCCTGGCTCCGAGTTGTTCTTGGCCAGGTGGGACTCGTCGGGGCGAATGCTGAACCGCTCCTGGAACAGCACCTCCTTGACGGCGTCCGGCAGGTCCAGGCTGTCCGCGTAGCCGACCGTTGTCGCCGCACCGTAGGGGTTGCGGAGACAGGCGAACGACAGGAAGTCTCCGCGCAGGGGATGGAAGGCGTCCTCGGTGTGCCAGGTCAGCAGCGACTCGCTGCTGGAGCCCAGTTGCTCGTTCTCGTGCCCCTTGATCGGGACGACGTCGTGGACCAGCCGACCGTCCTGCTGGGTTGCCCAACTGAACGGGTCGCCGAGCAACGAGCCGTACAGGATGAGGAGCAGTTCCTCCCGGTGCGCCGGGGACCGCCGCGGTCGATCCCGCCAGTGCCCAGGGGTTTGTCCGAGGCGGTCCTGGTCGACGACGTAGCCCGAGATGCAGAGCACGCCGGACATCTGCTCAAGACGGAAGGCGTTGAGGTGGCTCCGGATCCTGGCCGGCAACTGGTGGGCAACCACGGTGGCCCGGTGCAGCGCCGCTTCGGTGTCGAGCCGCTCGAACTCCGCCTCGTACTCGTCCAGCAGCTCCGTCACCTCGTCCAGTTCGGCCTGGTCGAGCTCCAACCTGTCCATGCTGACGATCCTCTCCTACCAGTTGACGATCGGGGTATTGCAGGTGCGCCATCGAGATGCACTCTCCGGCCCGGTTGAGAAGGCGTCTGTCAGATCCAGATCCTGACCAGGCGCCTTCGACATCGACATCCGCACATGATGCTTTACTTCGTGCTCTGCGCTGCGTCGCGAACGCTAATTCGCAACTCTTATCCGGGCGATGGCTGCCACTACAAGCAGCACCGTCAGTCAGAGTAAGAGCCGATCCGTTATCGAGGCATTTTAATGAGCTGCCTTTGTAATCCCATCGTCACACCTACCGCCGTTGCCCGACAAGAGTCGCTATTCGATCTCCAGGGCGGCACCATCGGCACCCCATTACCGGTCAGACACTCTGGCCCACGCGAAACGTCTATTGAGATCGCATGACCCGGGCCCATGGCACCGGCGGGCCCACCGACCACGTCAGCCGCCCCAGGTGGACAGCTCCTGCGTCAGGCGGTCCAGGCCCTCGACGAGCTTGTCCGTCGGTCCACCGAAACCGAGCCGGATGTGTTCGGGGGCTCCGAAGGAGGATCCCGGAATGACCAGGACGCCGCGGCGCTGGAACAGGTCGTCGCAGAAGGCGTCGGTGTTGGACAGGCCGTTCAGCCGGGGAAAGGCCGCGACGCCACCCATGGGGAGCGAGACCGATATCTGGTCGGCGTGCGCTTCGGCCCACTGGCCGAAGATCTCGCGGTTGACCTTTGCCTGCTTCAACCGAGGCTCCAGGAACGCGTCGGCGTTCCTCAGGACCCGTAGCGCCAGAAGCTCGATGAGCGGCGCCACGTGCAGGGTGGTGTAGTCACGGATGCGCACGCAGTCGGTGAGCACCTCGGGGGGCGCGACGCACCAGCCGAAGCGCAGGCCCGGCAGCCCGAACGCTTTGGAGAAGGTGCCGAAGTCGATGCCGCGGTCGTACAGCGTGGCGACGTTCGGAAGTGGCTCGGTGTCATAGACCATGCTGGCGAACGCCGCGTCCCACAGCAGGTAGGCACCGACGCTGTCGGCGATGGAGACCATGCGCCGCAGTTCCGGCTCGGTAATGGACGTTCCGGTCGGGTTCTGGGGAAAGTTGACGATGATCGCACGGGTGCGGTCGGTCACCAGTGCGGCCAGTTCGTCCAGGGACGGCCGAAAGTCCCGGGCAGGGTCGAGCCGCCAGACGCGGGGTTTACAGCCGAGTCCGACGGCGAACTCCACCAGCAGGTGATAGCCCGGTTCGACCACCACGACCTCGTCACCGGGCTGGAGCAGGGCCATGAGTACCAGTGAGATGGCCTCGCTGGAACCGTTGGCGGTCATGACCCGGGCCGGGTCGCCACTGCCCCACCGCCCGGCGATGACCTCTCGAAGCGCCGGAGCCCCGACGGAGTAGCCGTCATCGAAGACCAGTTCGTCCAGGTCCGTCTGCCGCAGGCCGGTCATCGCCCGCAGTTCGGCCATCGAGTACGGTTGGACGCCGCTGGAGCTGATGTCGATCTCCGCGCTGAAGTAGTAGTCGCGGAGCCAGTCCTCCAGCGGCGCTGACCGCAGTCTCATGGGCTACTCTCGTTCTTGGCCAGGAACTCAACGATCGCGGAATTGACCTCGGCGGGGCGTTCCAGATAGCCGAAGTGGCCACACGACTCGATCTCGACGAAGTCGCAGTTCGGGATGGCCTCGGCGACCTCGGCGCCCAGATGTGGAGGAGTGACGAGGTCGTCGGCGAAGGCGATCACCCGGCACGGCGCGGTCACCCCGCGCAGTGCCTCCCGCCGATCCCCCGAGACGTCGACCCACGCCTGACCCGGAGCCGGTTCCTTGCCGCCCGCAGACTGGCGCATCGTCTCCAACCAGGAGGCGGCCGCCTCCTCGTCGTTGAGGGTCGCGGGCGAGAGCATCTCGAATGCCATGACGCTGGCCCGGAAGTCCGGCGGAAGCTCTATCCCGCTCTCGGCCAGGGCACGATAAGCGCGGGCGTGGGCGGCCCGGGCCGGATCCGATCGGGCCTTGGTGGACATGAGGACCGCGCACCGGACCAGCTCGGGCCAGCGGATCGCAAGTTCCTGGGCGATCACCGCGCCCAGGGAGGTGCCGACGATCCGGCAGGGAGCGGCGCCAATCGCCTCGATGAGACCTTTGGTGTCGGCCACCATGTCGTCGATCGAGTACCGCCCCGGAGGCGTGTCCGACGGTGGGACACCCCGATTGTCGAAGGTGATCGCCTGATAGCCGGCCGCGGCCACGGCCGGGGTCTGGTGCAGCGTCCAGACCCGGCCGCTGGCCGACGAACCCATGATGAACAGCACACGTTCACCCCGGCCGTGCCGGTCGAACGCGAGCCGAATGCCGTTCGTGAAGACGTGGGGCATGGTGGCGGAGCGTCATTCCCCGTCGAGCGCGATGCGCAGACTCTTGGGCCGCATGTCGGTCCAGGTCTTGCGGAGATACTCGTCGCACTCCTCCTTGGAGGCATGCACCCCGGTCTCGGTCCAGCCGCCCGGAACCGGAAGGTCTCCGGGCCACAGCGAGTACTGCTCCTCGTCGTTGATCAGCACCTTGAATCGCGCCTCGGGCGATTCGAAGTCGAAGCTCACCGTCCGCACAACGTCCTCCTGATTTCTCGCTACCAACGCCATTCACGCTGACCGAGCAGGTGCTCGGCCTTGACACCGTTGTCGGCACACCAGGCGAGGAATATCTCGATCTGCTTGAGCTGGAAGGAGTCGGGGGTGTAGCTGGTGGCCATGACGTGGCCCAGCCAGTCCTCCTCGCCCATCGCGTAGATGTACGCCTCGCCGACGCCAAGCTCGGTGACAATCGCACCTGCCTGCTCGGCGTTCGATCCGGAGAGTTTGCGGGAGTCGCTCATCTTCTTGGTTACCGGCTTGGTCAGCAGGGCCTGGTACAGCCAGGTCAGCGGCGCACCATCGCACTCCATGCCGAGGAACGCCATGTCCGCGGTGCCAAGTTCGCCACGGATGTAGCGGTAGAGCCTCGGGTCGATGCCCGACGAGTCCGCACCCACGAAGATGGATCGACCCGCCATCTCGACCCAGTAGGTGGACTTGCCACGGATGTCGAGGTCGGCCTGCTCGCCAAGGAACGGCGTCGCGGTGACCTTGCCACCCGGGAACTGCACCTCGTCGAAGTCGTCGACCTCGGTGACCGGCAGACCAAGGTGCCTCAGGTAGAGCCCGAGCGAGGGGTCGCACAGGTTGCCCCGGGAGGACCTCGGTACGACGATCGTGCCGACCCGGCCGCGCAACTGCAGCAGCGTCTCGAGCACGATGTGGTCCTGGTGCCCGTGGGTGATCAAGATGACGTCGATGTGATCCGGTAGGTCGTTGAAGAGGAAGCGTCCGGTCGAGTTGGTATCGGCGTTGACGAACGGATCGGTCAGGACCGTGGCCTCTGGCGACTGGATGGCGAGGCAGGCGTGCCCGAAGTAGCGCACCCGGCCGCCGGACTCGATGTGCCGGTCCGGGGACTGGCTGCACTCGTCGGTGAGCAGCCCATCGAGCTGACGGGCCTGGTCGTCGTCGAGCTCCAACGCCTCACGCAGTCGGGCCAGGGTGGTGGGTCGGACCCGAGCCTGGAACAGCTCCTGTAGCCCCGGGTGCCGGAACGGGATGCGCAGATCGAGCACGTCCGGCGACGACAGTCGCGGGGTGCTCAGGATGAAGGGCCGCTCGTACCCGGGCTCGATGGAGATCTGGACCGACTGCCGGTCCTCCATGTAGGCCCGACTCTTGTAGACGATCGGCTCCATGAACCGCAGCGTCGCCTGGTTCTCGGTGTCGTAGGCGATCTCCACCAGACCACCGAGCTCGCTGGGCAGCTTCGGGTAGAGCGGCGTCAGGTCGAACCCGTTGGCCTCCTGCCTGACCAGGGCCTCGGCCTCCGAAATCGCCTCGGCGAACCGCAGCATGTGCGCCCGGTCCCGTTTGATCGCGTTGACCAACTCGCGGACCTCGCCGCTGCGGGCCTCCGGAATGTTCACGAAATAGCCGCCGCGCAGGTCCGGGTTGCTGCTGGCCGCCTCGTGAACCTGTGGTGCCTGCAGATACGATTCGAGCATCGGCAGCTGAAGAAATGCCAGATTCATCGCTGCCTGAACCGGCGCCACGGTGTGGTGCCAAGCATAGAAGCCATCGACCAACGGCTCGATGATGACATTCGGCCGAAGAAAGCGCTGTTGCTCACTCATGCGTGCCCCTCATTGAAGCCTGTGTGCACCGAGTCCCGGATCATGTTCACACGCCGTCCGCAGGGCCTTCAAGGGCCGCTAGCGGTCTGCCAGAACGGCTCCAGTGGGCCTCCACAGAGACCGCTGGCCGTCGATATCTGGTCCGGGCGCGAGTCCGCGCATTACCGAGGTTGCAGTGTTGGGGTGCAGCGTTCGTCAAACGCCGCAACGTGCTGACCTGACTGTTGGATCGGCTGTTCCGGGTCTGGGGCAAGCCTCGTCCGTACCCAGGCTCCGCAACCTCCCACCGCCCTGGACCTGACCGTCAGGTCCAGGTGACCACCGTCCGGTCGTCGATGTATCCGAGCAGGAACGAAACCGCCGTACGGTTTCCACGGCTCGCGTCGACCGCATGCACGTGCCGGCCGTTGAAGACGTAGATGTCGCCCGGTCGGATGTCGAGCCGGATCTGTTCGAAGTCGGTCAGTGTCTCGGGAGGGTAGGAGAACCCGGTGTGCTCAATATCCAGCCGCCGCCTGGTCTCGTCGTCCGGCCGGATGTTCCAGAGCACCAACCGCCCGCCCTCCTCGTGCTCGATGCACATGTTGACGGCACAGATCTCGTAATCGAGCACCTGCTGCGCCTCGAAACCCGCCTGCTGCGGATCCCGGCACTGAGCCGCGTCCTCGTGCGGTTCGAGGGAGAAGTCGCCCTCCTTGTTCCAAGCTCTGATCAAGGCCGGGCAGGCCTTTGCGCCGCTCATTTCGGCGAGCCGCAGTGACGCGCCCTCGCGGGCCAACTCCTCCGCCAGGACCGACCGGAACCAATGCCACGGAGAGTCGGTCACGTCGAGCACGTCCATGACGTGAGGCGTTTCCGCCGCCGATTCGGCGAGATAGGTGTCTATGGGCTTGTTCCAGTGGTAGGTGCCCACGTGGTACGACGGCTCGCCGGTACGTCGCCGGAGCGCGGGACTGTTCCAGAACTTGGCGACCATCTCCTTCTGCGCGGCGACCGGAATCACGTCACGGAATATCACCCCGAAGCGCCGGCCCTGGAGTACGTCGACCACCAGCGCCGGATCGAACTCGAGGTATTCTTCGAAACGGAAGAATTGACGGTCCATCCGCACCCCGGTCAGCGGAGCAAATCCTTGGGACGTCATAGGAAGCACCCTTCCTTCTGCCAATGGCCCCACACTCGCATAGCGCCGGGAAGCCGGACAAGGACCGCCACCACGCCGTCAGAGCAGCCCCATCGAGCCACCATTGAGATGTCAAGTAGGCGGGGTCCCCCCAAAAGGAGGCACGGCCCGATCTACCTTTGGGGGATGCGGCGTGGGGTGTCAGCGGCCACCGTGGAAGCATGCCAGTGCTCGAGTTGCGTGACGTCCGCAAGATCTACCCCGGTGAGCCGCCCGTCGAATCGGTGCGGGGGGTGAACCTCAGTGTGGAAGCCGGCGACATGCTGGCCATTTCCGGCGCCTCCGGCTCGGGGAAGTCGACCCTGTTGAACCTGATGGCGGCACTCGACCGCCCGACGCACGGTTCGGTCCGGCTGGACGGCCATCCCGTCGAGGAGCTCAGTGATCGCCAGCTCGCCGGGCTGCGCGCCCACCGGGTCGGCGTGGTCTTCCAGCAGTTCTTCCTACTCGAGGCGCTGAACGCGGTGGAGAACGTCGCCAACGGGTTGCTCTACCGAGGCGTGCCCGCACGCGAGCGGCGGGCCGCGGCAACCGAGGCGCTGCAGCGGGTCGGCCTCGGGCACCGAATCCGCCACCGGGTGACCAAGCTGTCGGGCGGGGAACGTCAGCGGGTGGCCATCGCGCGGGCGGTGGTGGGCAAGCCGGCGATCGTCTTCGCCGACGAGCCCACCGGCAACCTCGATTCCGGCAATGGCCAGGAGATCATGGAGCTGATCGGCGACCTCAACCGGGCCGGCACCACGATGGTCATCGTGACCCACGAGAAGGCCGTCGCGGATGCCTGTCACTCCCGCGTGGTGATGCGCGACGGCCTGCTGGTGGACTGATCACTGGTCGGTCTGCAGCGCCTCGCCAAGCGGCACCAGCCCCTGCTGCAGACCAAAGATCGCCGCCTGGGTGCGATCTTGCAGGTTCAGCTTGGTCAGGATGCTGGAGACGTACGACTTCACCGTCTGCTCCCCGAGCGACAACGCGCGCGCAATCTCGCGATTGGACCGCCCTCGCGACAGCGCGGCCAGCACCTCACGTTCGCGAGTCGACAACCTCTCCAGCGGACCGTCGCCGTCCCGCTCCCGCAGCCGGCGTACGAGCAACGCGGCCACCCCCGGCTCCAGCACACTGCCGCCCGCGGCGGCGGCCCGGACCGCCTCGGTCACCCGGTCGACCGCAGTGCTCTTCGGCAGGTAGGACAAGGCTCCCGCACGGACCGCCTTCATCGCCCGTTCCTCTCCCGGATACGAGGTCAGCACGATTACCGCCGGCTGTTCGTCGTACGACCGCAAGGCGTGCAGCACTCCGATGCCGTCCAGCACCGGCATCATCATGTCCAGCAGTACCACGTCGGGCGTCAGCCGCCGGATCTCGGTGAGCGCGGCTGCGCCGTCGGCCGCCTCGCCCACGATCTTGAAGTCGGGTTCCTGTTCCAGTACGAACCGCAGTCCCTGGCGGACGACCTCGTGGTCGTCCACGACCAACACCTTGATCACTTCATCCCCCGTACCACCTGCCCTGGCGAGCCGGTCCTCGCTGACCTCGGGCCTGCAGGACCTGCCGGCCGGCTTCGGAGTCGACCCAGGCTACCTGGTCGACCGGACGAACGGGACGGATCCGTCGCCCGCACCTCGCGCCGTCGGCGCTGTCGCATGGTCCAACACGTCGGGATCGGCCAGCGCCGACGGAGTCGGTACCCAGTGGCGGCCATGTGTAATCGACGGCGATGCCGGCCCGCTGCCCGCGCCGGAACGCTGGCGACCCGCGACGGCGGTACGGCCGCCACCGCGAGGTCGATCGGCCGGTCGAGCGTACCCACGCCGCATATCGCCGCAGTCCTGGCCGCGAACCCGTCCACGTTGCTCAGGTGGACGCCCACCGTGCCGGATGAGCGCGGGTGCCACGGAGGTTCCGGTCAGCCGGTGCCGAGGACCGCCGCCTTCTTCACGCGATCTCCGACTCGATGAACCGAGCCAGCCGGGACGTCCCCTCCTCGATCTCCGTCGCGGTCAGGTAGCTGGTCGACAGCCGGATGCCGTGCTCTCCGCCCCCACCCGGATAGAAGTAGGACATTGGCGTCCACAGGACCCCGAAGTGTTCGGCCGAGCGGGCTAGCGCCGCGTTGTCGGCGAGGAAGGGCACCGAGGCGGTCAGGAAGAATCCGCCGGTCGGCCGGTTCCACGACACGCCTAGTGCGTCCCGGCGCGCGGCGGGCAGCCGCCGGTCGAGGTACTCCAGCATGAGCCGCATCGTCTCGCCGTAGTGGGTGGCCGGTCCGGCGTTGAGGGCGGCGACCCGCCCGTCGGCGGCAAGCAGCGCGCCGGCCACCGCCGCCTGACTGAGCGGTGAGGTGTTCACCGTCACCATGCTCTTGATCTTGGACAACTCGTCGGCGAACAGCCCGGTGTGCCCGTCGGCGTCGACCACCTGCTGGTCGGCGACGACGAAGCCGACCCGGGCGCCGGGGAAGATCGTCTTGGAGAAGGAGCCCAGGTGGACCACCCGGCGTCCGACGTCCAGCGACTTGAGCGTCGGCAGCTGGGTCCCGGGGCTGACCAGCCGGTAGGGGCTGTCCTCGATCAGGAGGACGTCGTAGCGCGCGGCGATGTCCAGGAGTGCCCGCCGGGCCGGCAGGCGCACGGTCGTACCCGCCGGGTTCGAATGGTCCGGGATGACGTACAGCGCCTTCGGCCGGCGTCCACGCGCGAGTTGCACCTCGATCGCGTCCACGACGTCGGCGGGCGACAGCCCGTCCGGCCGCTCGACCACCGGCACCACCTCGATGTCCAGCAACCGTGCGGCGCCGCTGATGCCGACGTAGCACGGGCTGGAGACCATCAGCACGTCGGTCGGCCCGGAGATCAGCGCCCGCAGGACGAGCAGCATCGCCTCCTGCGCGCCGACGGTGACCACGATGGACTCCGGCGGCACGTCGATGCCCTCGTCCGCGCGGAGCGAGTCCGCGATCAGCTCGCGAATCTGCCCGGCGGTCGGGCCGTACTGGTACATCAGGCTGCGGATCTGGTCCGGTGTGCGCCCCTCGTTCTCCAGATGCTTGAGGTACCGCCGGATGTGGTCGAAGATCTGCTCGGTCGAGAAGAACTTGTCGTGCGGTCGTCCGGGCGCGAACGAGATCGCCTCGGGGTATCGCATCGCGATCTCGTTCAGGAAGTTCATCGTCTCCATGAGCGGATCGGAGAGGCTGGCGTGCAGATCCGCTCGGTGCAACACGGCCCGGCGACGTCTCGGCTCGGACTCCTGCACCAGATCCGGTCCGGCATCGTCGAGCGCCGCGATCCCGGCGAGTGACATCGCATCGACGAGCTCGGCCCGCAGGATGTCGAGCACCTGCGCGACACCCGCCTGCTCCCCTACCGCCAGCCCGTGCAGTACCGGGCGTCCCAACAGGACGGCGTCCGCACCCAGCGCAAGGGCGGCCAGGACGTCCGCGCCCCGGCGTACCCCGCCGTCCAGCAGGACCGGGCACTTGCCGGCCACCGCGCTGGCGATCTCGGGCAGCACGCTGAGCGTCGGCGGCGCACCGTCGAGCTGACGACCTCCGTGGTTGGATACGACGATGCCGTCCGCGCCCGCCGTGATCGCCTGGACCGCGTCCGCGGCGGTCAGGACACCTTTCACCATGATCGGCAGGTCGCTGATGGAGCGCAGCCAGTCGATGACGGACCAGTCGAGCGCCGGGTCGAACTGGGCCCTGGCCTGCGCACTGGGCGACGCGTAGTCGCCCGGGGGAAGGTTCGCCGGCCGTACGGTCGGCGGCAGCGTGAACCCGTTGCGCTCGTCGCGCAGTCGCCGCCCGAGATACGGGGTGTCCGCGGTGACCATCAGCGCCTCGAAGCCCGCGCGGCCGGCGCGCTCCACGAGGTCCCGGGTGATCGCGCGATCCCGGAAGCAGTACACCTGCAACCAAAGCGGCGCGGTGGCGGCCGCGGCCAGCTCCTCGAAGGTACGTCCGGCGAACGTGCTCACCACGACGGGGACACCGGCCTCACCCGCCGCCCGTACGGTGGCGAGTTCGCCGTCCGGATGGGCCAGGGTCTGATAGCCCAGTGGAGCCACTCCGAACGGTGCCGCCCAGCGACGACCGAGGATCGCGGTGTCGATCTGCGGCGTACCGTTGCCGGCCAGGACCGTCGGGCGCAGCCAGACGCGGTCGAAGGCGTCCCGGTTCGCCGTGAGGGTGCGTTCCTCCCCCGCACCGCCTTCGATGAAGTCCCAGACCGCCGGCTCCAGGTTCAGCTTGGCGAGACGGGCGAGTTCCGCGAGGGTCAGCACGTTCACTCGGCTACGATCCGATCCCGTTCGACAGCCTCGTAGAGGGCCCTGATATTCGCACTGCCGAAGCCCCGGGCACCACGGCGCTGAATGAGTTCGTAGAAGAGCGTGTTGCGCGGGTGCGGGGAGCGGGAGAAGAGCTGGAGCAGGTAGCCCCACTCGTCGCGATCGGCGAGTACATGGGTTTCGCGTAGGTCGGCGATCTCCAGGGTCATGTCCCTCAACCGCTCGGCGAGCGCGTCGTAGTACGCCCCCGGCGTGCTCAGGAACTTCACGCCACGGCTGCGGTAGTCACGTACCGCCGGCACGATCTCGTCCACCAGGAAGGCCAGGTGCTGCACTCCGGCACCGCCGTTGCGGGCCAGGAAAGCATCCAACTGGCCGGCGTCGCGGTCCGCGACCGGTTCGAGGAGGGTGAAGGTCACCGAGGCCGCGGGGTTACGCACGACGATCGAGTCCATCGCCTGGTTGCCGACCTCGATGTACTCGCTCGAGTAGCGCTCGAAGCCGAACCCCTTGAGGTAGAACTCCGCACAGTCCACCAGGTCGCCGGCCGCGAGGCACACCGCGATGTGGTCCAGCTTCCTGACGTGCCCGCCCTGGTCGACGGCCTCGACAGGTGTCCACGACAGGCCGGCCGGCCAGTCCGGAGCCGATGCGGGCAGTAGCGTGTGCCGGACCGAGCCAAAGCCCGAGACACCGTCCGGCCCCATCGGACGGGCACCCGCGCCGAGCGCCAGGTCCCGTACCGCGGCAACGTCGTCACAGACGAACGCGATATCGGCCACGCCATCGCCGTGCCGGTCCAGGAACTCGGTCGCAATCGCGCCTTCGGTGACCATCAATAGGACGTCGCCGCACTCGAGCAGGGTGGACTCCGCAGACTCCGCCCGCGCGTACGCGACCTCGGCGAACCCGAACGCGGTCGAGAAGTAGTTGACAAGAGAGGCTCGGTCACTGGAATAGAGTTCGATATGACCGATACGCAGGACCGTCATTGATAGCCTCCTACGGGAATAGCCGCTCTTGTCGAAAACAACACGGTCACCGTTCTGCGCTCCGCAAGCACGACGCGCATTCCCCGACTGGGCAGGCATACCGAATCGCGCCGCTTGGCCGCGGACCACCGCGAAGTCGAACGTGGCCTTCGAATTGAAGAATGATTTATCGAAACCGTTGCCATGGTCACATGGCGCAGGGTAGGCAGCAACAGGTTGCCACCGGCCCCCCATCGCCGCCCCACGAAAGCGCCAGTTCCGGCGGACCCGTCGGCTCCTCCGGGTCGTGACTGGCCTCCAACCTCCCACCGTTGCCCCCAATGCCCTGTACCGTGCCGAAACGAGACGCAGCCGCCGGAACGACCGGTCCCACTGCGATCGCCACCAGCCAGGGGCGCAGGGAAGGGAGGTGGCCGATGAGTCCTCGCTTCGAGGAGATCGACTGGCGCGAAACACCGATGGGCGCCATCAGTCTGCGGCGCCGGCGGGATCCAGCGCTCGACATCGACGTATACGAGATCAAACTCAACGACGAGTACCTGATGTCAAGCCTGTTCACGGTGGCCGAGATCGAACTCGCGCGGCTCGGCCTGGCAGCGCTGCGCGGCACTGATCTTGATGTCGTCGTCGGCGGTCTCGGCCTGGGTTACACCGCCGCGGCCGTGCTCGAGGACCCGCGCGTGCGTACGCTCACGGTGGTGGAGGCGCTCGGCGAGGTGATCGACTGGCACCGGCGGGAGTTGCTGCCGCTCGCCTCCCGGCTCACCCTGGACCCGCGGAGCCACCTCGTCCAGGGCGACTTCTTCGCGATGGTGAACGACGCCGACGGCTTCGATCCCCGTACGCCGGGCCGGCGCTTCCACGCCATCCTGGTCGACATCGACCACACCCCACGGCACGTCCTGCATCCGAGCCACGCCGCGTTCTACACAACCGACGGGCTGCGCCGGCTCGCCGCCCACCTCCACCCGGAGGGCGTGTTCGCGCTCTGGTCGGACGATCCGCCCGACGAGGAACTCGACGCCACGCTCGCCGAGGTGTTCGACAGCGCGCAGTCACACCTCGTCAGGTTCCGTAACCACCTGCACGGCGGCGAGGCGGCCAACACCGTCTACGTCGCGAGCCGCCGGCCGTAGCGGGCGGGCGGCCTCGGCGAGATGACCGACGGCCGCCCATCGCCCTCGGATCGTGGGCCGGCTACCTCGGCTGGGTCCGGTCGGGCCCGACGACCTCGTACGTCGCCGAGTCGAAGTCGGCGAACCCGCCGTCGGCCCCCAGGTCCTGCACCCACAGGCCAACGAAGGCGCCGGTGAAGCCCCACGCGGCTGGCTCACCTTCCACCAGGTGTGACGTGTACTCGTCGGAGAGGATCGTCGCGTCCAACTCGACGGGCAGCTCGCGCCAGTCGTCGCCGGCCCCGGCCGAGTCGCTGCCCTCGACCGGTTCGGCCGGAGCGCCGGCCCCGACAGGCTCGGCCGGCGGGCGCAACGAGTAGGCGAACCTGACGACCGGGCCGTCGAACCGGACCCGCAGGCGCACCCGGTCGACTCCGGTGACGTCGATCCGGCAGTCGGGGTGCAGGGTCCGCTTACCGGTGTCGCACGACATCACCTCGAGTATCCGTCGACCCTCGTCGTCCACCGTCAGGTACGCGTAGTGCCAGTTGCGGGTGTTGTAGTACGCGGTGACGCCGGCGAGCTGCCGGAAGGTGGCCGGATGGAACTCCATCGTGGTCTCGAAGACGCAGTGCGGGTCGGTCACCCGACGGGCCACCAGGCTGGGGCGCTGCCGGCCGACCGGGGACTGCCCGCCGTAGATTCGCAGATGCGACTTCCTGGCGGTGAGCTGCACCCAGTCGGACGTGGCCGGACGGCGCAGGGTCGACCAGTCGGGGCCGAGTACCGGCAAATCGAAGTCGTCGTGCTCGTCGTGCTGGTCGGGCCGGACCGCGCCCGCCGTCACGCCGGTCGGCGCCGGCACGGTCTCGGACGGTAGGCCGCCCTCGATGCGCGGCCAGTCGCCCGGCTCCCACGTCACCGCCTGGATCGCCGTTTCCCGGCCGAGCACGCACCGGCCGAGTGGGGTGTACGGCCGCGCCGCCAGGTGGGCCAGATACCACTGCCCGTCCGGCGTGGACACCAAACTGCCGTGTCCCGCCTTCTGGAGGGTCAGGTCGGGATGCCCGAAGGAGGTCAGCAGCGGCCCGTCGGGGTCCACTTCGTACGGACCGTACAGCGACCGGGACCGCGCCACCGTGACCTGGTGTGGCCAACTGGTTCCGCCCTCGGCGGTGACCAGGTAGTACCAGCCGTCCTCGCGGTAGAGCCGGGGTGCCTCGGTCAGCCCGGTCGAGGTTCCCTCGAAGATCAGCCGCTCGTCACCGATCAGCTTGCCCGCCGCCCGGTCGTACGCCTGGATCTGGATGCCGGCGAAGGGTTCCCGCCCCGGCCGCCAGTCGGAGGCCATGGTCAGCAGCCAACTCGTACCGTCCGTGTCGTGGAACAGTGACGGGTCGAAGCCACGGGCGTGCAGCGCCACCGGGTCGGACCACGGGCCGGCCAGGTCGGTGGCGCTGACGACGTAGTTCTGGGAGTCCCAGTAACCGCTCGCGAAGCTGGAGACGTCGGTGTACACGAGGTAGAACACCCCGTCGACATAGCTCAGGTCGGGGGCCCAGACACCGGCCGAGTCCGCGGCACCGCCCAGGTCGAGCAGTCGCCGCTCGGTGAGGATGCCGCCGAGCGGGCGCCAGTGCACCAGGTCGGTGGAGTGGTGTACCCGTACGCCCGGGTACCACTCGAAGGTCGAGGTGGCGATGTAGTAGTCCGCATCGACCCGGAGGATGCAGGGATCCGGGTTGAAGCCTGGCAACACCGGGTTGCGGATCAGCCCGCCCTCGCCCGGATCTGTTCCGGCGCTTCTGGTCACGGATGTCATGTCGTCCTCCCCATGGCGGTGAGATTTCCGCTCCGGTCAGTCCGGCTGGCGCAGAGATTCACGTCGGTAACCCTAGGCTGCGTTTCGTAAGTAGGGGTGGAGCCACTCGTTGATCGCCGCGAGGTGGACGGTGGCCTGGTACCGGACGGCGAGTTTGTCGAAGCGGGTGGCGACGGCCCGGTTGCGTTTGAGCCGTACGATGTGCCGATCCCGTCGCCGGATTGGTCCTCACTCGACGATCCCCTCGGATAGGAGCCTGGCCATGGTCGACCCGGATTCCGAACTCGGCTCGAAGCTCGAGCTTGAGGTGCCGCACGCGGCACGGATCTGGAACTACTGGATGGGTGGCAGGGACAACTTCCCCGCCGACCGGGCCGCCGGAGCCGCCGTGGCCGAGGTGTACCCGGAGATCGTCGTCATGGCACGGCAGTCCCGGCGGTTCCTCATCCGTGCCGTGCGTTTCCTGGCCGCCGAGGCGGGCATCCGGCAGTTCCTCGATGTCGGGACCGGCCTGCCCACCATGCAGAACACCCACGAGGTCGCGCAGAAGATCGCGCCCGAGTCCCGGATCGTCTACGTCGACAACGACCCGATGGTGCTGGTGCACGCTCGTGCCCTGCTCGCCGGCACCACCGCCGAGGGGCTGACCACCTACGTGCACGCCGACTACCACGACCCGGAGAAGATCCTCGCCGAGGCGACGAAGGCGCTGGACTTCAAGGAACCGGTCGCGGTGATGTTCATGGGCGTGCTGGGCTACGAGCCCGACCTCGACGTGGTGCGTTCCATCGTGGGACGGATGATGAGCGTCGCCGCTTCCGGCAGCCACCTGGTGCTGTGGGACAGCAGCGACACCAGTCCGGCAGTGGTCGACGGTGCCGACAAGCTGGTGGAGAGCGGCGGCGTTCCGTACATCCTGCGCAGTCCCGACGAACTCGCCGGGTGGTTCGAGGGGCTGGCGATGGTGGAGCCCGGCCTGGTACCGGTCACGCAGTGGCGTCCGGACGACCTCCACGCCGAACACATCGATGCCTACGGTGCCGTGGCCCGCAAGCCCTGACCGATCGGCGTCCACGAACGGCGTTTCCGGCGTATACGTCACCTGCCTGGCCTGCCGCGAGTACGCCCAGCGTCGGTACCTCGAACTGGCCGGGTACGTCGAACGACTGCCCCACGTACCGGGCACGAGCGCCGACATCAGAGAACGAGCGGCTCGGACCAACGAGCAGTACCTCGACATCGCCCGACGATTCGCCGAACCGCAGACCTGAGCCGTCCGCCCGCGATCCCCGCCGACCGTCCATAGCTGGTGTGGTCAGGGTTCGATGGGCGTTGCCGGTGGCCGCAGCACGCAGAACTCGTTGCCGTCGGGATCGGCAAGGACGTGCCACGCCCAGCCGTCTTCCTCGACGGGGCCCCCGGTGATGCACCGCGCCCCCAGCGACAACAGCCTGACCACCTCCGCCTCCAGGTCGGGAACGCGCAGGTCCAGGTGCATCCTGTTCTTTTGCGCCTTCGGCTCGGGAACCCGCTGCAACAGCAGCTCGACGCCGTTCCCGTCCGGGGGTAGCAGCCGCCGGTAACGCCCCGGCGAGAGCGGTTCGGCGGTGTACCCGAGTGCGCCGGACCAGAACGCCCCCGAGCGGGCCAGATCGGCACAGTCCAGGACCACCGCCAGGACGACGTCATTCCGTCCACCGAAACGAGTAGGCCCGCCAGTCATGGCAGCAGGCTATGCGACGACCGCACCAGCCGCGTTGCGGATGGCACCGCCCGGATGCCGGTAGGCTCCCTGATCATGGACGCCTCGGCCTGGGACCGGCGCTACGCCGAATCCGAACTGCTCTGGAGCGCCGAGCCCAACCGGTTCGTCGCCGCCGAACTGGCCGACCTGGCACCGGGCCTCGTCCGGGCGCACCGGCCGGCGCCATGACCACGCTGCGGGCGGTGACCGGCCCCGAGGCGCTGACGGTCCGGGACCAACTGGTCGAGACGTACGCGGCGGTGTTCTGCGCGCCGCCGTGGAACGAGTCCGCCGAGCGGGCGGCCCGGTTCGGGGACCTGCTGGTCGGCTGGGCGGGGCAGCCCGGCTTCGTCGCCGTACTGGCCGGGGACGACCGCAGAGTCACCGGGTTCGCACTCGGGCTGGACACCCCGACCCCGTTCCCCGCCGACCGGGCCTACGGCAGCGTCCGGAACATCCTCGGGCCGGCCGTCGAGCCGTTCTCCGGCTGGCTGGAGGTCGCCGAACTCGCCGTACGCCCGGATGCCCGGCGGGCCGGTCTCGGTCGCCGGCTGCTGGCCACGTTGACCGGCGACCGGCCGTCGTGGCTGCTGACCGTCACCGAGGTCGAGGGCACGCTGGCCTTCTACGACGCGGCCGGCTGGCTGCGCCAGGGAGCCGGATACGGCATCACGGTCTACACCAACCGACCGCTGCCGACGCCGACCCGGCCGGGCTGAACCGGCGAATCCACTTGCCAGCCGAGGGTGCGGTCAGGAGTCTGGGTCGGGTGGAGCTGGCCTGCGACGAATCCGGCTCGGAGGGTGAACGGCTCCTCGGCGGCGTCACCGACGTGTTCGCGCACGCCAGTGTGCGGCTGACGAGCGAGTCGGCGACGGACTGCATAGCGGAACTGCGGAGCCGGATCCGTTCTCCGGCAACCGAGTACAAGGCCAACCACCTGCTCCGGGAGAAACACCGGCCGGTCCTCACCTGGCTGCTCGGGCCCACGGGACCGATCCACGGGCGCGCCCGGGTGCACCTGACCGAGAAGACGTTCTTCGTCGTACGCACGATGGTCAACCTGCTCGTCGACGACCTGGCGTACGCGGCGACCCTCGGGTTGCGGCAGGGTCAGCCGGCCGGGGCGATGGCCGCCACGCTCTACCGGGAGGGTTCGCCGACGTTCGGGCGGGGCCACTGGGAGACCTTCCTGGAATCGTTCAACTACCTGCTGCGGCCCAGAAACCGTCGGGGCGTACGGGTTTCCGTCGACGCCTTCTACGACCTCGTCGACCTGCTGCGCTCGGCCGGCACCGGCAGCCCGGTCGAGGAGATCATCGGACTGCTTCCAGCGGCGCGACCGCGGATGGAGGTCCTGCTGGCGCGGCTGCGCGACAATCCCAGGGCGGTGCCGGCGCTGAACCCCATGCTGCCGGCCATCGTCTCGGCCGTCACGCACTGGGGCGCGGGCGGCGAGCCGGTCTCGATCGTCCATGACACGCAGTCGGCGCTGACGGCCGAGTGCGTCGCCGAACTTCAGGAGGTGTTCGGCAAGCCCGACCCCACGCCGGCCCGCTACGCACCAGCGGGCCGGTTGACCAGCCTGACGTTCGTCGACTCGCACCTGGAGCCCCGGGTACAGGTCGCCGACTTCCTCGCCGGTACGGCCCGGAAGATCGCATCGGAGGAGCTGCACGGTCGGGGCGACGCCGAACTCACCGCCCTACTCCGGCCGTACGTCGATCCGGGCTCGATCTGGGGCGACGAGGCGAGTTGGTTCCGGCTGGCACCGCCCGGGGGTCCCGGGACCGCTGGGTGACGACGACACAGCCGAGGACGAGGAGCGCGGCGCCGATCGCCGGAAGTGTCACCGGTTCGGCGAGGAGCAGGGCCGACCAGCCGAGGGTGAGTACGGGCTGGGCGAGCTGGATCTGGCCCACCTGCGCCACGCCGCCTCGGGCCAGTCCGGCGTACCAGGCGAAGAAGCCGAGGAACATCGACACGACGGTGACGTACCCGAAGCCGAGCCAGGCCTCGGTGCCGGCGGCCGGGGGCCGGGCGAGGAGCGCGACGGCGGTGATCGGCACGGTCAGTGGCAGGGACAGGACGAGGGCCCAGCAGATCGTCCTGGCGCCGCCGAGGTCGCGGGCCAGCGCGCCGCCCTCGGCGTACCCGAGCCCGCAGAGCGCCACGGCCGCGAGCAGGAACAGGTCGGCGGGTTCCACCGCTCCCGAGGCGGAGCCGCTGAGGACCAGGAAGACGAGTACCGCGGCCAGGCCGCCTCCGCTGGCCGCCCAGAACAGCGGTGCCGGCCGCTCCCCCGCGCGCAGCACCGCGAACACGGCGGTGACGGCCGGCAGTACCGCGATGACCACCGCGCCGTGTGCCGCCGTCTGGGTCGTGAGCGCGAGCGAGGTGAACAGCGGGAACCCGACCACCACTCCGGCGGCGACGATCGCGAGTCGGCGCCACTGTGTCGCGGTGGGCCGGGGCGCCCCGACCAGGCGGAGGTACGCCGAGGCCAGCAGTCCGGCGCCGACGGCCCGACCGAAGGCGACCAGCCAGGGATCGAGTTCGCCGACGGCGACCTGGGTCGCGGGCAGCGACATGCTGAAGGCGAGTACGCCCAGGGCGCCGAGCGCGCTACCCGTTACTCGATCGGAGGCGGTAGCGCTACTATGTCTCTTCATGGAAGACGATAACGCAGCCGTACGCGTTATCCAAGATCTTCGGAATCTCACCGCCTCCCGCGCCCCCGGGACGCGCCTGCCGTCGGTGCGGGAGTTGACCGCACGCCACCACGCCTCACCGGTGACCGTGGCCCGGGCGGTACGCCGGCTGGTCGGTGAGGGACTGATCGAGGCCGTACCCGGCAAGGGCACCTTCGTGGCCGCTCGCCCGGAACACCGCCCACCCGCGCCCGACCTGTCCTGGCAGGCCATCGCGCTCGGCCCCCGGCCCGCCGGTGAGGAGGCGATGCAGGCCCTGCTCGCCATTCCACGCCCGGACGCGATCCCGCTGTCCAGCGGCTACCTCGACGCGGACCTGCAACCCGCCACCGCACTCGGCACCGCGCTGGCCCGGGCCGCCCGGCAGCCGAGCACGTGGCAGCGCGGCCCGGTGCAGGGCCGCGCGGACCTGCGGGCCTGGTTCGCCCGCGAGGCCGGCGGAGCCCTGCACGCCGACGACATGGTGATCTGCCCCGGTGGGCAGGCCGCCCTCTCCACCGCGTTCCGGGCGCTCGCCGCGCCCGGCGAACCGATCCTGGTGGAGTCGCCGACCTACCTCGGCGCACTCGCGGCCGCGCGGGCCGCCGGTCTGCGGGTGATCCCGGTACCCGCCGACGCCGACGGTGTCCGGCCCGACCTGCTCGGCACGGCCCTGACCCGCACCGGCGCCCGGCTCTGCTACTGCCAGCCGCTGCACGCGAACCCGCACGGTGCGATCCTCTCGCCGCGGCGACGCGGCGCGGTGGCCGAAGCGGTCCGGGCCGCCGGAGCCTTCCTCCTGGAGGACGACTACGCCCGGGACCTGACCATCGACGGCAGCCCACCGCCCCCGATGGCCGCCGACGACCCGGACGGACACGTCGTCTACCTGCGGTCGTTGACGAAATCCGCCGCACCCGGCCTCCGGGTGGCGGCCATCGGTGCCCGGGGCGCCGCAGGTGCCCGGCTGCGCGCGGCCCGAACCCTCGACGACTTCTTCGTCGCCGGCCCCCTCCAGCAGGCGGCGCTCGACTTCGTCACCTCACCGGCCTGGGCACGGCACCGACGCACCCTGCGCTCCGCGCTGGAGTCCCGCCGCGACGCGCTGCTCGCCGCCCTGCGCCGCCACCTGCCGGAGTTCGTTCCGCCCACGCCGCCACGAGGCGGTCTCCACCTCTGGATCCGGCTCCCCGACGACCTCGACGACGTCGAACTCGCCGCCGAGGCCGCCGCCGAACAGGTGGTCGTCTTTCCCGGACGCCCCTGGTACGCCACCGAACCAGCGGCCCCACACCTGCGCCTGACCTATGCCGCCGCCCCGCCGCCCCTGCTCGACGAAGGCGTACGCCGGCTCGCCCGCGCCGTCGCCGCGCTGCGGCTCCGTTCCTGACCGGCGCCCTCGGACGTGACAACCCCTGGCATCCGGCGCACTGACGTGGCTCTCCCCGACACCGTCAGTCGCAACCCAGCGGTGGATCGGCCCGTGGCCAAGCCTCTACCCGGCGCGGATCCTCGGTGACCAGATAGGCGGTCGACTCCCGGTCGCTCTCGGCGAGCCACAGCGCCGTGCCGTCCCGCTCGTACCCGGTCGGTTTCGCGTCCTCCGGAAGCGCGACGCCGGTCCGGAACGCGAGTCGAAGCGCCTCCTGGCCGAGCACGCCCTCCGGATCCCGCACGTACTGCGCGGACTTCGGCTGGCCTTCCGGAGCCGAATAGATGGGCCAGGAGATCTGGAGGAACCGGGCCCGCTGCCACTCACAGTGACCGGGGCCGTCGTTGGTCGAGATCACGTCGATGCTGACCGTTTCCCCGTTCCGCGTCCACGACTCGGCCGGCGCCGACGGTGCCGTACGGACACAGCCGGCGAGTGCCGTGGTCGCGAGCACCGCCCAGAGCGCGGCAACCACAAGGGATCGACGAGAGTTACGCCCCATACCCGACCCTAACCCCGCCCGGCCCGCTGTCCGACCCGCGCGTCGCACGGGGGCGGCGACGCCCGACGGCGCGACACGTCGACGGATCGGCTCGCTACGGGTTCCCCACGATGCGGTTCTCCCAGGCCCAGGCCGCGATCTCGACCCGGTTGCGTACGCCGAGCTTCGTCTGGATGCCGGACACGTGGCTCTTGACCGTACTCACCGAGATGAACAACTCGGCCGCGATCTCCTGGTTCTTACGGCCTCGGGCGATGGCCCGGACGACCTCGGTCTCCCGTTCCGACAGCGGACGCCCCGGCACGCGCGCCGATGGTGCTCCGACGGCCGTCAGGTGGCGCAGCAGCCGCAGGGTTATCGACGGCGAGACCAGGGCGTCACCGACGTTCGCGGCACGGACGGCCTCGACGAGCAGCGCGGGTCCGGCATCCTTCAGGACGAAGCCGACCGCGCCGCCGCGCAGCGCGCCGTAGACGTACTCGTCGAGGTCGAAGGTGGTCACCACGATCACCCGGAGCGGGTTGGGGTTCCCGGGGCCGGCGAGGGCGCGGGTGACCTCGATTCCGTCGAGGCGGGGCATCCGGATGTCCACGAGACACACGTCCGGACGCAGCCGTCGGGCCAGCTCGATCGCCTCGACCCCGTCCGACGCCTCGGCGACGACGCTGATGTCGGGCTGGTCCTCCAGGATGAACCGCAGACCGCTGCGGACCATCGCCTGGTCGTCGGCGAGCAGGACACTGATGGTCATCGGGACTCCGGGGCGGGCAGGGTGGCCAGTACCGACCAGCCGACCCCGGGACGCGGGCCGGCGCAGAGCGTGCCGCCGAGGGTCTCGACGCGTTCGCGCATGCCGATCAGGCCGTACCCGCCACGGTGGTGGTAGCGGGCCGGGGCGGGTGGCGCGTCGTCGACGACCTCGACGGTGATGGCCCGGGGATCCTGGGCGATGCTGACGGTGACCGAGTGGGCCTGCGGGGCATGCCGGGAGATGTTGGTCAGCGACTCCTGGACGACCCGGTAGACGGTGCTGGTCACCTCGGGCGGCCAGGCGGACTCGTCGTCGGGCTGCCGCAGCCGCACCGTACGGCCGGGCCCGTCGAAGCGTTTGACGAGTTCGCTGAGCTGTTCCGGGCCGGGGCTGGCCGGGGCGGCGTCGTCGGCGTCCCGCAGCAGGCCGACGACGCGGCGCATCGCGGCGAGCGCGTCGGAGCCGGCCGCCTCGATGCCCGCCAGGGAGTCCTGCGCCTGTTCCGGGCGCTTCCGGGCGACGATCTGGGCGGCCTGGGCCTGGATCACGATGCCGGTGATGTGGTGGGCGACGACGTCGTGCAGCTCCCTGGCCAGGTCCAGCCGCTCCTCGCGACGTACCTGGTCGACGGTGGCCCGGCGACGGGCGTCGAGCAGCCGCAACGCCAGCCCGACCGCGACGGCGGCGAGCCATCCCGCCGCGTTCAGCCCGATCACGGCTCCGGAGGAGGCCGGCCGGACGCCGAGCCAGGTGCCGGCGACCACCGCGAGTCCGCCGGCCGCGACAGCGCCGGCCAACCGGACCGGAAGGGTTCTGACAGCCGATCCGAGCAGCACGGACAGGCCCAGGACCAGGGCGGGGCCGGGCTCGCCGGGCAGCTCGGCGAACCTGGCGACCAGGATGGCGACCGCGGCGACGACCAGGCCGGCGACCGCCGTCCAGGCCCGGTGCCGTCGGCGGAGCAGGGCGATCACACAGACCACCAACCCCGCGACGCACTCGAACTGCCAGTAGTCGCCGCCCCAGCTCTGCCTGATCGCGACCGCCTGGCCGACGAGCACCGCGCCGAACAGGGCGGCGAGTCCGGCGTCGACCGCGATCACGGTCCGCCCGGCCGCTCGCCTCCGCATCTTCACACCCGTCAGGCTAGGAGATCCCCCCGTGGTGCCGAACCGGTCAAAAGTACGGTCACCAGCGGCGCGAACCGTGCCGTGGACCGATGCCGGCGCCGGCCCGGCTGCACAGGATGAGCCGATGCGACACACCGATTCCTCTCCAGCGCTGCGCGCCGACGGCCTGACCAAGCGGTACGGCCGCCGCCCAGCGCTGACCGACTGTCATCTGGACATCCCCCGGGGCCGGGTCATCGGCCTGGTCGGCCCCAACGGGGCCGGCAAGTCGACGCTGCTGCAACTGGCCTGCGGGCTGATCACGCCGACCTCGGGCACACTCGAGGTGCTCGGTTCCCGGCCCGCCACGAACGCGGCCCAGTTGGCCAGGGTCGCGTTCGTCGCCCAGGACACCCCCGTGTACGCGGCGCTGACCGTCGCCGACCACCTGCGGATGGGGGCCAGGCTCAACCCGTCCTGGGACGCCGGTCTGGCGAGCCGCCGGATCGGTCAGATCGGGTTGGATCCGCGTCAGAAGGCGGGCCGGCTCTCCGGCGGCCAGCGGGCGCAGCTCGCCCTGACCCTCGCGGTCGCCAAGCGCCCCGAACTACTGATCTTCGACGAGCCGGCCGCGGCGCTCGATCCGCTGGCGCGGGACGGGTTCCTGCACAACCTGATGTCGTTCGTCGCCGAACTCGGTGCCAGCGCCGTGCTGTCGTCGCACCTGCTCGCCGACGTCGAGCGGGTCTGCGACTACCTGATCGTGCTGGGCGGCTCGCGAGTCCAGGTCGCCGGTGACGTCCGGGATCTGCTGGCCAGCCACTACCGGCTGGTCACCTCCCGGGACGGGCTCGACCGGCCGCCCATCGGGGCCGGCGTCGAGGTCGACCGGCTGCCCACCGGGGTCGAGGTCGTCCGGGTCGAGCGGACCGATCGGGGGCACAGCGTGGTCGTGCGTTCGGACGGTCCACGTCCGGCGGGGCCGTGGACGGTCGAGAGTCTCCAGCTGGAGGAGTTGGTGCTCAGTTATCTGAGCCGGGCGGCCGAGGTGTCCGCCACGGGCGCCAGGACGATGGCCGGGGAGGCCGCCCGATGATCTGGATGAGCTGGCGGCAGTTCCGTACCCAGGCGGTGGTGGGGGCCGTGGCCCTGACCGTGCTCGGGATCTATCTGCTGACCCTGGGCATGCAGATCCGGCACTCGTACGACGCCACCCTCGCCCTGTGTCCGGGCCGGGGCGACGGGTGCGCGGCACTGATGAACGAGTTCACGCAGCGCTACAGCACCCGGCTCTACCTGCTCGACGGCCTGCTCATCGCCGTTCCCGGGATCCTCGGAACCTTCTGGGGCGCGCCGCTGGTCGCCCGGGAACTGGAGGCGGGCACCCACCGGCTGGCCTGGAACCAGAGCCTGACCCGGCGCCGGTGGCTGGCGATCAAGCTGCTGGTCGTCGGCGTGGCCGGCATGGCAGCGACCGGACTGTTCAGTCTCCTGCTGACCTGGGCGGCCAGCCCGTACGACCAGGTGGCGGCGGACCGGTTCACGACACTGTTGTTCGGCACCCGCAACCTCGCCCCGGTCGCGTACGCGGCCTTCGCCGTCGTGCTCGGTGCGATCCTCGGGCTGACGATCCGCCGCACGGTGCCGGCGATGGCGCTCACCGTCGTGGTCTTCGCGGTGGCGCAGATCGTGATGCCGATGCTGGTCCGCCCGCACCTACGTCCGCCGGTCAGCGTCACGCAGCCGATGACCGCCGAGACGGTCCGGAACCTGAGTTCCATGAAGGCCGATGCCACCGTCAGGGGTGTGCAGATCCCCGACGCCTGGGTGGTGTCCCACGGCGAACTGCTGGACTCGGACGGCGAGCCGGTCGAGCCGACCCGGTACCACGAGTGCGTCCTGCTCGGCCCGGACGCGGTCCCGGAGTGCCTGGCCAGCCTCGACCTGCATGTCGAGGGTTCGTACCATCCGGCAGACCGCTACTGGTCGTTCCAGTGGCTCGAATCGGCCATCTTCCTGGCGCTCAGCGTGCTGCTGATGGGCTTCGGACTGTGGCGGGTCCAGGGGCGCTTCCGCTGACCTGACCACCGGGACCGGACGGCGCCGCAGCCTGCGGGCGCCGTCCGGTGCCGCTCCCCCGGACCGTCGGTCGCACCGCGCTACTCGCGCCGGGCAACGCCCTCGGAGTGCATCCCGGTCTGCTCCTCCATTGGGTTGTTGCGAAGTTCGTCGAGGGCGGTGTCGTCGGGGAACGGGCGGCGGGCCGGTGCGGGGTCCGGCGGAGCGGCGCCGGGGCCGGCCTCCGGGACCCGGGTCGGCTCCACCGGACCGAAGCCGTGCCGGCCCGATTCCGGCGACCAGGGGACCCCATCGTCGGCCCGCCGTTCGCCGCGCCGCCCGGGCGGCAGGCCGGCCTCCTCGCTGCCCTCGTCCAACGGTGAGTCCTCGGCGGCGCCCCACGGCGCGTCCCGATCCTCGGTGCCGCCGGTGGTTCCCCACGGCTGTACCGACTGTGGGCCACGGTTTCCCCCGGGCGCGGCGGTCTGCCCGTCGCCCGTGCCGTCCGGCTGGTCGATCGGCCCGAGCTGGCCGCTCGGTTCGGAGTCCACCGGTCGCTTCTTCGCGCTCATCCCCACCATCCTCGCTGCCGGGTCGTCCGGGCCGGACCGCCGGCGTTGGCCCGGCACGAATGGGTCTCTCGTGCGTACCGGCGTTCCCGTCCGACGGTCAGACATGCGGGCGATCGGCCACAGATCGACCCCGACCTGCGGCGGGACCGACAGATGGAAGAACTTTGGTTAGGCAAACCTAAGCTGTCTCGACTATGGTGTGGTCGCCCGGCCGGGAAGATCCAGAGTCGGGCCGCCGTCATCCCCACCGCCTGCGAACCTGGAGGACGAACGATGGGCCGTAGCCCCTCACCGCGACCACGAATGCGGCCCCGATTTCGGGTCACCGGCCTGCTGACGGCCGCGCTCCTCGCGCTCGCCGCGACCGCCTGCGGCGGGCCCGCCGACGAGGCCGGCGGGGCGCCGAGCGGTACACCGGACGCGGCGGCGTTCCCCGTCGACATCACCCACAAGTACGGCACCACCACCATCAAGGCCGAGCCCAAGCGCGTGGTGACGGTCGGCCTGGTCGAGCAGGACGCCCTGCTCGCCCTCGGCGTCGTCCCGGTGGCCACCACCGAGTGGCTCGGCGGATTCCCCGGCGCGATCGGGCCGTGGGCCAAGGACAGGCTCGGCGGCGCCGCCCTGCCGCAGGTACTCCAGGACACCGGGGACGGACCGCAGTTCGAGAAGATCGCGGCGCTGGCACCCGACCTCATCCTCGCGCTCTACTCCGGGCTGGACCAGAAGCAGTACGACACGCTGTCCAAGATCGCGCCAACGGTGGCCCAGCCGAAGGAACACGTCGACTACGGCGTGCCGTGGGACGTGCTGACCAGGACGGTCGGCAAGGCGGTGGGGCGCAGCGCCCAGGCCGAGCAGGTGGTCGGGGAGACCATGGCGCGGTTCGCCAAGGTACGGCAGGAGAACCCGAGATTCGTGGGTGCCGAGGCCGTGCTCGCCACCACCTACGAGGGCTACTTCGTCTACGGCACCCAGGACATCCGTACCCGCGTGATGGCCGAGCTGGGCTTCGCCTCGCCGCCCGACCTGGACAAGGTGATAGGCGACAAGTTCGGCGCCAACATCAGTGCCGAACGGGCCGAGCTGTTCGACGCCGACGTGGCGGTCTGGCTCACCACCGACCCCATCGCCGAGCGCGCGAAGCTGCACAAGGCCCCGGTCTACGGCGGCCTGGACGTGGTCAAGCAGGGCCGGGAACTCTACGTCGACGAGAACACCACGTACGGGCAGGGCATCTCGTTCGTCACGGTGCTCAGCCTGCCGTACGTGCTCGATCGCCTCGTACCGCAGCTCACCGCCGCCCTGGACGGGAACCCGGCGACCGAGGTGGCCCAGCCGGCCGCCGGGTAGCGCACGGCCGCGCCGTGGGGCCGGCTCCGCTGCGGTCCGGTCGGCCCTGCGGCATCGGAAGCCGGCCCCGACCGGTTCGGGTCAGGCCCGCATCACCGTCGCGATCGGGATGCGGGCAGCCCGGATCGCCGGGATCAGCCCGCCGAGCAGACCGGCGACGAGTCCGGCGATGATCCCGGCGACCCCGGCCCGCCACGGAAACACGACGTCGGCGAGGAACGGCACCTGGTCGCCGAGCAGGGTGCCGGCCGCCGTCAGCGCGAGCGCGGACGCCCCGATCGCGGCGGCTGCGGTGAGCAGGCCGGTCAGCAGGGTCTCCGCGAGCACGATGCCGGCCAGCAGCAACCTCGAGGTGCCGACCGCGCGTCGCAGCGCGAACTCCTCGACCCGCTCCCCTACGGTCGCCAGCCCGACGTTGAGGATGCCGGCCACGCCGATCAGCAGTACCAGGGCGGCCATGCCGAGGAAGATCCAGCGGATCATCGCCAGTTGCTCGGCGATGTCCTTGCGGGCCTGGACGGTTTCGAAGTGGACCTGGTCCGGAGGCATTCCGCTCGCGGCGAACCGCATCTGCAGCAACCGTTCCATGTCGCTCGCCGTCGGGGCCAGCATCACCTGGAGCCCCGGACCGTAGTTGCTGGCGCCGGTCGCGGCGGGCACCCAGTTCTGCAGTTCGTCGGCCCGGGTGTACGCGGTCGGCTGCCCGGTGCCGTCGTCGACCACGCCGATGATCCGGGGCGTCGGGTTGGCGGTCGCCCCCTCCGTCCAAAGCTCGGCCGGAACCTGGTGCCGACCGAAGCCCTTGGCGGCCTCGAGGTTGACCACCAGCCGGGGAGACAGCGACGGTTCCCCGGAGAAGTCCAGCCACTGCCCGGAGACCAGCCGGAATGGCTTGAACTGACGGATGTCACCGGTCAGCGTGTTGAGGGTCAACTCGATCGCCTGACCGGGTACCGGGCCGTCGGCCGTGTCGGAGCCGGACGACAACGGCCGGCAGTAGCCGTTCATGTCGCAGTACATCGCCCCGCCGTCCGGACCCGGCGGGTAGGGACCGCCACCGGGTTGGTCGAACGGGGATCCGCCCGGGTTGACCGGGGTGACCCCGGGCTCGCCGACAATCGCCTGTCGGGTGCCGATCGCGACGGCGTCCGACCGGCCCGTCAGGGTGTCGTTGCTGATCCGGACGGAGTCCGGGTTGCCCGGCAGATACGCCTGACGGGTGCCGTCCTTGCCGACCTGCAACTCCAGGTTGGCAAGCTCGGCGCGTTCGAGGGTCTCGGCCCCGGCCTGGACGACCACCACGGCGAGTACCCCGAGGAAGAGGCTCACCATCGACAGGAAGGTACGCATCTTGCGGGCCCGGATGCCCTGTAGTCCGATGATCACGGCGGACCGGAACCGCCCGGAGAGCCGGATCACCAGAACATCCCGTCCAGCCCGGCGTCGCCCCGCCCGGCCCTGTCCGCCGACGGAGGCCCGCCGGTCCCGTCCGACTCGGTCCCCGACACCGGTGCCGGCGCCACATCCGGCTCCGGCTCGGGCTGTGGCGGCGTACCCCTGGTGTCGATCGCCGGGTTGAGCGTTCCGTCGCTGAGCCGCAGCACCCGTTGCATCTTGTTGGCGTGGTCCCAGTCGTGGGTGACCAGGATCAGGCCGCAGCCCCGGTCGGTGGCCGCGCGCATCACCTCGATCACCAGGTTGCCGGTCTCGGTGTCCAGCGCGCCGGTGGGCTCGTCGGCCAACAGCAGGCGCGGTTCCCGGACCAGCGCCCGGGCCACCGCCACCCGCTGCTGTTCGCCGCCGGAGAGCCGGGCCGGCCGGTGTTTCGCCAGGTGGGCGATGCCGACCTGGTCGAGCGCCGCCAACGTCCGGGCCCGGCGCTTGCGGCGGGGCAGCCAGCCCTGCCCGTTGACCAGGGCCATCGCCACGTTCTGGGCGGCGGTAAGGTGCTTGAGCAGGAAGAAGCGCTGGAACACGAAACCGAACTCGGCGCTGCGCAGACCCGCGGCCCGGCGCTCCGCGACCCGGCTGATATCGCGGCCGCCCAACAGATAACGTCCACTGTCCGGCCGGTCGAAGAGGCCGATCAGGCTGAGCAGCGTGCTCTTGCCGGAACCCGACCGACCGAGAATCGCCACACTCTCACCACTGTCGACGGTCAGGTCGACGCCGTCGAGGATGGTACGCGGCGCCTGCTGCCCCTTCAGCGTCTTGGTGATGCCGCTGAGCTCCAGCAGCGCCGTCATTTGCCGCTCTTCGGATCGAGGGGCCCGCCCGGTTCGGCGGGTTTCGCGGACGGCAGGTCGGGGCCGGGCAGGGCGACCGTCTCCTCGCCGGTGAGACCCGACTTGATCTGCACGACCTTGCCGTCGCTCAGTCCGAGTACGACGTCCCGGGTCTCCCGGGTGCCGTCCGGTCCGACCACGTCCACCTTGCCCTTGCCCTGGCCACCCGCCACCGCCTCGACCGGCAGTACCAGTGCGTTCTTGGCCCGGGCGGTCACCACCTCGATCGTCGCGTTGGCGCCGTTGATCAGCTTCACCCCGGAGGGCGCCGTGCAGACCAGCCGCATTCCGGTCGGCTCCGAGGGCTCGATCGGCTGCCTCGGGTCCACCGGCACGGGCGGTGCCGACGGGTCGGCGGAGGGATCGACGGACGGCTCGGGAGTCGGGACCGTGCCGGCCGGCAGCGCGGCGATGGTGCCGAGGACCTTGCAGGCGAACGGCCCGGGGCCGTTCTTGATCTGGGCCTGCACGGTGGTGAGCGCATCCGAGATCTGGTACGCCTGGGAGCCGTCGATGTCGGCCACGAGCCCGTACCCGATCCGCTTCGCCGAGACCACCGGCATCCCAGTGGTCACCTTGGACCGGTCGTCCACCAGTCGACCGGCGAACACCGCGCCCGCCGGCACGTCGACCCGCTTCGACTTGCCCTTCGCCCAGACGCTGGCCACCCTCGTCGGTTTGGTCGGCGTGCTCTCCGGCGCTTCGACATCGCGGTACCGGATCTCCCCGGCCGACGGGGCCACCACCCCGAACACCGGGTTCATGGTGACCTTGCCGGACAGGCTCACCCGGTTGTCAAGGTCCTGGCGGGTCGGCTTCGCCGTGGTCATGGCCGTGCCACGTGGCGCGAGACCCGGGGTCTCCGCCTCCGGGGCCGACTCGCTGCAACCGGCGACGCTGGCCACCAGCACGAGGACACACGAACGCAGCAGTAGTCGCCTTCGCACCGGCACCCCTCACTGACTTTTGTCCGGACGGACATCTGACAAGACGCTGCGTGCCGGCAAAAGGTTGCGCCCGACACCGGACTATTCCGGCGACGACCGACAAGGCGGTGCTGCGGCGTCAACCGGTACGGTCACTGCGGTATCAAACCAGAACGGGCGCCCGGCCACGGACCCGCGTACCTCCACAGAACACCCGACGACGTCGCGCCTGACACGGGCGCCGACGTCCAAAGGCCGGACGGTCAGCGCTCGGCGGGGTCGTCGAAAGACTCCAACACGAGGGCGAGCATCCGGCGGCATGCCTCATCCTCGGTTCGGACGTGTTCACGCCTCCGGCATGGACCCCCGTCAGTAGCCAGATCCACCCCGCTCCGCCGTGGCACGGCCTGGGACGAGCATGACGTCAGGCGAGTCCGGCGACGGCGGCATGATCTGACGTGCCCGCCTGGGCGACGAGATCATTGGCGGTCCGCAGCACCGGTCGGGTCACGAGTGCCCCGGCGTCGACGTCTTTCGGAACGCTGACATGGAAGACGACCTTCTCGGCCGGGAGCAGCGTCACGAGTCCGCCGTCCACCCGGGCATCCGGATGGACGTGATCGACCAGCAATGCGAGGTCCTTGACCAGCGAACGCGCCTGGACCACGACATCGTAGCCGTCACCGGCGGGCAGCACCGACGCGTCGACGGCGTCCGGGGCGAGGTCGAGCAGAGGGTCCTCGACGAAGTACCACAGCGCCCGCTCGCCCGTGCCGAGCTGGACGACGACGAACTCCTGGCGGGGATTCCCGGGCGAGAACACGTCGAGCGGAAATCGCACTGTCCCCGCCCCCCGAGGTTCGACATAGACCTCGGCCTCGTACGACGCGAGGGTCGTGCCGGCGAGCGTCATCCGCACCGCCCGTGCCGTTGTCCGCCACTCCGACGGATGATCGTTGTGTACGGCGAGCACCGGCCCGTCCCCGGTCGGTTGCACCGACGCGAAGCGGTCGACGAAGACCTCCCGCAGTGCGTACCAGAGGGGTTTACGGATGCCGTGGGCGTCCACCGCCGACCACGAGACCACCGGCCAGCAGTCGTTGAGCTGCCAGAGGATCGCCCCCGTGTTGAGCGGGTGGAGGGAGCGGAAGTACGTGATCCCGAAACGGATCGCACGCGCCTGGTTGAGCTGGGTGGCCCAGTGCCAGTCGAGAAAGTTCCGCGGTGTCGGCAGGTGGTCGCCGAGTCCTCGTTCGAGCTTCAGGTTCCCCTCGTCGGCCTTCTGGTGGACGAGCATCTGGGGGCCGTACGGCCACAGCGGCACGTCGTGTACCACCGAGCGGAGCGTGGAGATCGCCGGCGGGCCCTGGAAGCCGAACTCGGCGACGAAGCGCGGCCGGTGTGATGCGTACGCCGTGTAGTCCCTGCTGTTCCACACGTCCCAGATGTGCATCGCGCCGTTGGACTCGTCGTTCGGATGCAGGTAGGGATCGATCGACGACGGGCTGCCGGGGCAGTACGGCGTACCCGGCGCCAGCTCGGCGACGATCCGTGGGAAAAGCTCGCGGTAGTAGCCGTCGCCCCAGGTGGCACCCTGTAGATGCCGACGCCAGCCCCACGACGCGTAACCCCACAGGTTCTCGTTCCCACCACACAGCAGCGCGAGACTGGCGTGCCCGGCGAGCCGGGTCACCGCCTCGCGTGCCTCGGCCTCCATCTCGCCCGCCAGCGGTTCCTCCTCGGCGTACGCCGCGCACGCCAGGAGGAAGTCCTGCCACACGAGTAGACCCTTCTCGTCGCAGCGGCCATAGAAGTCCTCGGACTCGTAGATGCCACCACCCCACACCCGCACCAGGTTGACGTTCGCGTCCACCGCGTCGTCGAGCGCACGGTTCAGGTCGGACGTGGTGACGCTCGGCAGGTAGGAACTCGCCGGAATCCAGTTCACGCCACGGACGTACACGTCGCACCCGTTCACCCTCAGGCAGAAGGCGTTCCCGACCTCGTCCGGGGTGGTGTCGAGGGTGACGGTGCGAAACCCGATCCGGGTCGACCACCGGTCGAGCACCGTCCCCGCCGCCGACACGAGCTCGAAGACGGCTGGATAGAGCGGCTGGTCGCCGTGGGTTCGGGGCCACCACGGCCGCGCCGCCGGGACGGCCAGGGCCGCGTGTCCCCGGCCCTCGGAGACCGGGACCGTGGCGTGGCTGTCCACGGGATCCCCCACGACGCGCGCCTCGAACCCGTCGGCCTCGTCCGCGATGCCGATGGCGTCGCCGATCTGGACCCGCACGAACAGGTCGGCGGATACGTCGGCCGTCTCGACGTCGATGTAGGCGTCGAGAGCGGCTCCGGTCTCCGGGACGTACGAGGTCAATGGCCGCACCGCCGCGATGCGCGCGCCCGACCAGCTCTCGACGGCGATCGACCGCCAGATTCCCGCGGTGACGATCTCCGGACCCCAGTCCCATCCGAAGCTGTAGGCCGGCTTGCGGATCGCGTTGAAGGGGTGCGCACGATCCACCAGGGGACGGGGTCCGAGCCGCTCGGACTCGTGTCGCGCGTACCGGGCCGCAGCCGAGAAGACGATCCTCAGGTCGTTCGTACCCTCGCGGAGGGCCTGGCGGACGTCCACCCGGTACGTCCGGTGATGGTTGGCCGTCCGGGCGATCTCGACTCCGTTCAGCCAGATCGTCGCGACGGTGTCAAGCCCCTCCGCCACGAGGTCATGGCGGTCGTGGCCGGTCGACGTGAACTCGAAGGACCTGCGGTACTCCCAGTCGGTCCAGCCGATCCAGCCGAGGGTGGCCTCGTTGTCGGCGTCGAAGGGGTCCAGGATCAGGCCGGCGGCGAGTAGGTCCGTGTGGACCACGCCGGGCACGGTCGCGGCGACGCCGTCGCGAAGTCCTGCCGCGATGTCCGCCGGCACCGGTCCGGTGCCGGGGCGTAGCGTCCAGGTGCCGTCGAGCGGGATGCGCACCGGCATGGCCTCGGGCGTCGGGTTGGTCTTCACGAGCCGCTCCAGGTGGGGTTCGAATCGGATGGGTCTGTTCACGCGGCCGGCACCACGACGGCGCCGCCCTCCGGCGCTATCCGCCGGCCGTCCACCGTGACCGAGAACCCGTGCGGCGTGCACTCGACGTCGATGCTGCGCCCACGGAACCGCAGCCCTCGCAGCGCGACGTTGCCCGGGGCCGGCGGCGGTGAGATGACGAGACCGCCGTCCGGCCGGGGTCGTACGCCGACAAGCCCGAGCAGAATCGCCTCCGCCCCGGCAAGCCCGGCGATGATGTTGGCGCGGCGGCCGACGGGGGGTGCGGCGGGCCGGTCGGAGTAGTGCTCCTGCGGGAAGTAGGGGTAGTGCTCGCCCATCCAGAGCAGCCGGGACAGCACCGTCCACGCCAGTTCCGCCTCGCCGCGCTCCCAGAGGGTGAGCGCGAGCTGGGGCGCCTCGCCGGTGTAGGCGCCGCCGCCGGACCAGTCGGTGTCGCCCAGTTCGTAGTGCCGTTCGTCCTCGGCACTGACGCTGCTCACGCCGTACGCGCCGAGGAACGCGCCCGGCCGTACCCGGGCGATGAGGTCGGCGGCCATCTGCGGGGTACAGGCACCAGCGCGCAACGCGTCGAAAGCCTGCACCGAGTACGTCAGTTCGGTGTGCCCGTCCGGATAGCGGCTGCGGAACCATTTCGCCTCGGCGTCCCACAACTCGTCCGCGATCGAGGCGCGGATCCGGTGGGCGGTGGCCCGCAGGGCGTCGACCGGAAGGACCGCGCCGGATGCCTCGGCGAGCGTGGCGAGGGCGTCGAGGTAGGCGGCCCGTTCCGCGTTCGGGCTCGCCACGACGTGCTCCCAGCCGGCACCGCGCATTTCCAGCAGGTTGTGCTGGGTGCCGTAGTCGCGCAGCTCACCGACGGCGGGGAAGCGGGCGTCCAGCGCGGCCACCGCGTCGTGGAGTCGCTCCACCAGACCCCGGGCGAGGCCCCGCTGACTGGCCACCGCGGTTGCCAGGGTCACCAGGGACCAGCCGCTGTAGGCGTAGGCGACGCCCAGCCCGGTGCCGTCCGGGGCGATCGCGTAGTGCTTGGTCAGGTCCGCCTTCAGCATCGCTTCGAGCAGGTCGGTCGCGGTCTCGCCGAGCATCAGCGTGAGGAGGTGCGGCGCGTAGCCACCGGTGTCCCAGACGTAGGCGCAGAGCGCGCCGCCGTCCACACCGGACGTGGCGACGAACGGGGTGGTGACGAAGCCCGGGTTGTCCCAGAGGCAGACGAGGCCGCTGGCGATGCTGCGGTGCCAGTACGCCGCGAGCCCGGGGATGTCGGTCTCCAGTCGGGGAAACGCGTCGAGCGCGGTCGCCAGCCGGCGTGCCCACCGGTCGGTGGCCTGGCGGGCCCGGTCCGCCGGGTCGGGCTCCGTCGCCCCGGGCCGGGCGGCCTCACCCGGCTCGACGGCCTCGCCCAGCTCGACGGCCAGGGTGAAGCGGGTCCGGCCACCCGCCGGCACACGGCTGTGCAGCAGGTCGTGCCGCAGCGTCATGCTCGTCGAGGCGGCTGCGACCAGATCGCCGGCCCGGGGCGCCATCCAGCCCCAGTCCGCCAGCGGCAGCCGGCCCGGCTGCCCGGCCGACAGCCGCGGGTGGATGCTGATCTCGGCGTCCCGGTCGGCACGGTTCTCGACCGTGATTTCGAGAACGTAACCGCCAGCACCGTGCACGGGCGTGAGCCGACTGTGGACGCCGAGCGAGACGAGCCGGCCGTCGTCGTACTGGTGGAAGGTGCCGCTTCGCTCGATCCGGTCCGGCCGCCAGGTGCCACCGGAGGTGAGCAGTCCGAGGCCGAAACCGGCGATGCCGGCCCGGACGCCATCGCGCAGCTCCCGTCCGTCGACCTCCAGGGTGACGCTCAGCGAGCTGTCGGGGGCCGCGTACGGCGGGGCGAAGCAGCCACCGACCCCGCAGACCGTCCCGGGAGCGGCGACGACCGAGGTCCAGCCGCTGGTGACCCAGACATTGGCGGGCGCCATGTGTTGGCGCAGATCGAACGAGAAGTCGTGCAGCGAATAGCCTGCGGGCATGCCGGTTCCTCGGGTGTCCGTGGGAATGAATCCTTGAGCGAGGCACCAACGGGGACCGGCGAGGCCCGTAACGGCTCGGAGTGCGAGCTTGCCATCTGTGTGCACCGGACCGCAATAACCCAACGGGCGTCCGGCCGGTTACGGGATTGTTTCGCGGAGGCATTGCGGTTGGACCGGTCCACTGCTAGCGTCCGACTCGGGCGTTGGACCGCTCCAACGCGATCGGCGAATGCGATTCTCGGTGCCTCCCCCTGGCGGAGGCGCGTACCACAATGGAGCCGTACGGTTAGGTTTCTTTCTGCCCTGACGGAGGACCCGAATGCCGAAGCTGACGATACGTGACATCGCCCAGCTGGCCGGGCTGTCCAAGAGCACGGTGTCACTCGTGCTCAACAACAGCCCGAAGGTCGACCCGGCCACCCGCGAGCGGGTCCTCGAGGTCATGCGCAGCCACAACTACACCCCCAGCTCCGCCGCCACGGCGTTGGCGAAGGGGCGCACACCGTTCATCGGGATGATCGTTCCCGGCCTGACCTGGCACATGGTCGCGGCGGTCAACTACGGCGTCGCCTCGGTGATCGAGCAGTCGCCGTACGAGATCATCCTCTACACCAGCACCAACGAGAAGGACTACACCGCTCTCGTCGAGCGGATCACGACCTCCGGGCTGTCGGCCGGCCTGTTGGTGGTGACGCACGACCAACCGCTGGATCCGCTGGAGAAACTCCACCGGTCCGGGCTGCCGGTGGTGCTCGTCAACACCCTCGGCACGCCCTCCAGCCTGCCGTCCGTGCAGACGGACAACTACGAGGGCACCCGGATCGCGCTGCGTCACCTGGTGGAACTCGGACACACCCGGATCGCCTGCGTGCAGGGCCTGATGGCGTACGTCTGCTGCCAGGACCGTTATCGCGGCTACCTCGACGCCCTCGACGAGGCAGGGATCAGCCCCGATCCGGGGCTCACGGTCGACGGCGGCTTCCACCCGCCGACCGTCCGGGAACGGGTCTCCGAACTGCTCGCCCGGCCCGACCGCCCGACCGCGATCGTCGCGCAGAACGACAGCACCGCGTACGCGGTCATGCAGGCGGTGATCGACTGCGGCCTGCGCGTGCCGCAGGACATCTCGGTCGTCGGTTTCGACGACATCGCGTCGTCGGCGGACACCCATCCGCCGCTGACCACCGTGCGGCAGCCCTTCCCCGAAATGGGCGTCGCGGCCGCCCGGATGCTGCTGCGGACGATCGACGGTGACGACGCCGGCGCTCCGGACGGCGACGCCGGAGCGGTCACGTCGGGCGGTACCGACGCCGGTACCGCCGGGACGATCAGCATGCCGACCAGTCTGATCGTCCGGGAGAGCACCACCGGGGCACCGTCGAAACCCTTCACCCCGGCCCGCACCCCCGCGACCGGCCCGGACACCCCGCCCCGGCCGTGGAGCGGACTCGGTCCGAACATCAGCAGTCAGCGCTAGAACACATCCGGCGGTCCGCCCCCGCCCACACCCCACTTCACCCGCTGCTCTGTCGACCAGGACAGAGGGCTCGGTGAAGCGCTGCCACCATCCCTGGAAAGGCATCGCTCATGAAACGGTTCCGTTCCGCGAAGAGAAGGCCTTCCGCACCACCGGACGCATCGCGACTACTACCAATCACATCGCGATCACCGATCACACCGCGCATATCCGCCCGCCGGGCGCTCGTCGGCGGCGTCGTGACCACGCTGCTCAGCACCGCCGCCGTGCTCGCCGCCGATCCGGTGCTGGCCGCGGCGCCCGTCGAGGTCATGCCGGCCGCCCCGCTCACCGCCTTCAACCAGTTGAAGGGCGACCCGCCGCCGCAGGTGCAGATCCTGCCGGTGACCGGCAACCCCGACTTCACCCAGGCGCTACAGATCACCACCACGAGCGCGCCGACCAGTTCCGGTCTGGACGGCGAGTACGAGATCACCCTCGGAGCCGAGATCGGCACCGCCGTCCAGCAGGGTGACGCCGCGCTGGCCACCTTCTGGGCACGCTCGATCCAACCGGTCGCGGGCAGCGCCGCCGGCCAGGCAACCTTCATCTTCGAGCGGGACGGGGGCAACCACCAGAAGTCCGCCAACGCCCCGCTGAAGATCGGTACGCAGTGGCAGCGGTTCGAGTTCCCGTTCCGGATCGCCGAGAACTACGCCCCCGGTGACGCGCACTTCCAACTGTGGCTGGGTTACGGCCCGCAGGTGCTACAGATCGCCGACGTCTCCGTGCTCGACTACGGGCAGGGCGATCCGGCGGGCTTCCCCGCCGTGACGTACGCCGGCCGGGAGAGCACGGCGGCCTGGCGTACCGCCGCCGCGGCGCGGATCGACCAGTACCGCAAGGGCGATCTCCGGGTCGACGTGGTCGACCCGGCCGGCAACCCGGTGCCCAACGCGGACGTCCAGGTGAAGATGCAGGACCACGCCTTCGACTTCGGCTCGGCCGCGTCCGCGCCGTGGCTGCTGTCGGACTCCCCCGACGGCGAGAAGTACCGCCAGGTGATGGCGACCGACTTCAACTCCGTCGCCCTCGGCAACGACCTGAAGTGGAACTACTGGGAGGACCAGGCCCACCGGACCCGCAACACGCTGCCGGCGCTGGAGTGGATCAAGGATCAGGGGCACACCGTCCACGGGCACACCCTGGTCTGGGGCTCGTGGGGACTGATGCCGCCCGACGTCCGTAATCTCGCCGGCAACCCGGCCGCGCTGCGGGCCCGGATCGACGCACACGTCACGGACGAGGTCACCGCGCTGAAGGGCATCGCCGACGAGTGGGACGTGGTCAACGAGCCCTACTCCGAGCACAACGTCACCGACATCCTCGGCTCGGCCGAGATCGGCCGCTGGTTCACCCTCGCCCGCCAGGCCGACCCGGAGGCGCTGCTCTACCTCAACGAGTACGACATCATCGAGGACAACGGGTGGAACCTGCGCAAGCAGAAGTACATCTACGACCTGCTCTCGTCGCTCCGCACCCAGGGTGCGCCGGTCGACGTCCTCGGCATCCAGGGGCACTTCACCGGCCTGCAACTCACCGCGCCCGAGGATCTGCTCCCGATCTTCGACCGCTACGCCGGGCTCGGCCTGCCCATCGAGATCACCGAATTCGACGTCGCGACCGACGACGAGCAGTTGCAGGCCGACTACACCCGCGACTTCCTCACCCTGGCATTCAGCCACCCCGACATCACCGGGGTGAGCAGCTTCGGGTTCTGGGAGTCGAACATCTGGAATCCGCTGGTCGCCTTCTACCGCCCGGACTGGACACCGAAACCGAACCTGCTGGCACTACGTGACCTGGTCCACCGGCAGTGGTGGACCAACGCGTCCGGCAAGACCTCGGCCGCCGGCCGCTACGCCGTCCGTGGATTCCACGGCGAGTACCTGGTGACGGTGACGGTGAACGGCATCGCCAAGCAGGTCGAGGTGAACATGCCGACGACCGCCGGTGCGACCGTCAGGGTGGTCGCGGACGGCGTCGCCACCAGCGTACGCGCCGACCTCGGCAGCAAGGTCCTGGCCGGCGGCTTCGCGCACGGCACGAACGGTTGGACCCCACTGGCCACCGGGGCCACCCCGGTCGGCGACGCGATCGGCGGGACCCGTGCGGTACGGACCGCGGCCACCTCCACCACCGGCGGCGGCCTGACCCAGCCGGTGCTGGAGATGACCGCCGGCACCAACTACACGCTCACCGGTTGGGGTAGGTCCAGCGGGCCGGGCAACCAGTGCTACCTCGGCGTACGGGGCGGACCGGCACCGGGAACCACCACCTTCCAGCACACCCTGAACTACCGCGACGAGACCGCGTACACCCAGAAGGTCGCGGCCTTCACGCCGCCGGCCGGGACCGGGTGGTCCGAGGTCTTCCTCTGGCAGAACCCCGTCGCGGGCGGGCTCACCTGCACCTTCGACGAGGTCTCGCTCACCCCGACGGTCGGTACGCCGCCCGACCCGGTGGCCCCGCCGTTCGTCACCCCGAAGCTGCCCGGCAACCTCAACACGCTCTCCAACAGCGGCATCGAGGGCGGTAACACCAGTGGCTGGTACTGCCTGGGCGGCTGCGGCGGGCTCTCCGTGGTGAGCAGCCCGGTGCACAGCGGATCGGGCGCGTTGAAGGTGACCGGTCGTTCGGCGAACTGGGTCGGGCCGGCACAGGGCGTGACGGTCGGCCAGGGCGGTCGCTACGACGCCTCCGCCTGGGTCAGGCTCGCGACGCCGGGCACGGCGACCGCCGAGATCCGGCTGAAGGTATGGACCTCGACCGGGCAGGTGACCATCCCGTTCGGCTCGGCGGCGGTCAGCGACACCGGCTGGACGCAGATCCGGGGCAACAACATCCCGGTGTCCTTCAGCGGGTCGTTCTCCCGGGCCGAGTTCTGGATCGACACCACGGCCGGCACCTCCGACCTGCTGCTCGACGACGTCGTCTTCAACGTGCACGCCTCGCCGCCGGCCGGGGTGGACCTGCTGGTCAACGGCGACGTCGAGAACGGCGCCGCCAACTGGTACTGCTTCTCGCCCTGCACCTCGAACGCGGTGACCTCGCCGGTGCACGCCGGTGGCCAGGCGCTGCGGGCCACCAACCGCGGCTACGAGTGGGCCGGGCCGGCCGAGGGCGTACAGCTCACCAACGGGGCGCGCTACAAGACCTCGGCGTGGATCCGGCTCGCCGACGGGGCACCGGCCACCACCGCGCTGATCAAGGCCAAGCTGTACTTCACCGACGGCACGACCACCTCGGTGCCGCTGGCGTCCGGCGCGGTCACGGCCGGCGCCTGGACCCAGGTCTGGGCCAACAACATCCCGCTCAACTGGACCAAGACGCTCGACCGGGCGGAGTGGTGGATCAGCACCACGACCGGGGCCGACGACCTCTACGTCGACGACGCCGCGCTGCAACCGGCGGGCGCGGACCAGACCACGCTCGCCCGGGTCGTGCCGCGGGACCTCTGCGTGGTGAACAACAACAACGGCACCCACACGGCGTACTTCGGTTACAACAACCCGAATGCGTTCGGACTACCGGTACCGATCGGCACCGTCAACACCTTCACGCCGGCGCCGGCCGACCGCGGTCAGCCGGTCGCGTTCCTGCCCTTCCAGCGCCCCCGTCGCGTGGGCGTCGAATTCGCCAGCACGTCCTCGATGACCTGGCAGCTCGGCGGGCAGAGCGTGACCGCGACCGCCAGCACACCCCCTTGTGTATGAACTCGTCCCGGGAGAAACCATCATGCACCGACGTACATTGCTGAGGGCCGCCGTCGCGGCGTCCCTCGTCCCCACCCTCGCTGCCTGCGGTTCGGATGAACCGTCGACCGGCCAGCAGATCGCCAACTGGGATTGGCTGGTCAGCCAGAAGGACTGGATGGATCAGGAGATCAGGCTCTTCCAGCAGGCGCACGGCGACAACACGATCAAGAGGACCACCCAGGTCACCGACAAGTACCCCGACCTGCTGGCGCTCGCGGTCCGCAGCGGCACCGCGCCGGACGTGTTCCAACTCCCACGGAAGCCGCCGATCGAAGAGCAGGTCAGCTCGGACTGGCTGCTGCCGTTGGACAAGTGGGCCACCGATTCGTGGAAGGCCCGATTCGGCCCGGGGTGGTTCCCCGAGGGCGGGAACGTCTTCGGCGGCAAGACCTACAGCGCCCCGTTCAACGGCGCCGGCTCGAACCTTCAGCTCTACTGCCACCACGGCCTGTTCAAGCAGGCCGGGCTCACCAACGCCGACGGCAGCGTGCGGCTCCCGAAGACCTGGGACGACGTCACCCGGGCAGCGGAGGCGATCACGGCCAGGGCCGGCGGCAAGGCGTTCGGGCTCGGATTCGGCAACTCGGCGAACGGGGCCCTGGCCTGGTGGGTCGAGCTGTTCTGCCGGGGCGCCGGCGCGGTGGGGGGCGCGGGCTCGTCGGCCACCGTGGACTATCGGGTGGGCAAGTTCACGTACGGCAGCGACCGGAACTACGCCGACTTCATCGCACTGTTCCTCGACTGGAAGAAGCGGGGATTCATCTTCCCGACCTCGATGAGCATCTCCGACGAGCAGTCCCGGGCCTTCTTCGCGCAGGGCAAGTTCGGGATGATCGTCAACGGGGTCTGGAGCCAGTCGGGCTGGACCGAGGCGAAGTTCACCGACTACAGCCTGGTGACCCTACCCTCGCCGACCGCGACGCCGCAGGGCTACTTCTACTACAGCCAGGGCAGCAGCGGCCGGCTGTTCGGCATCTCCGCCAAGACGAAGAATCCCGACGCCGCGTTTGCCTGGTTCGACTGGCTCTACAGCAAGGACGCGGGACGGCGCTGGGTGGAGGCCGGGCTGGGCCTGTCGGTGTACCCGGAGAACAACGACCCGTCGCGAGTCAAGTCCCCCCAGTTCGCCCAGTACGTCGCGACGGCCAACACGAACCTGTCCGGCCCGGACCCGAAGGTGCGCAACCCCGAGGTTGCCAAGGTGACGCTCGACGCGGTCAAGCCCGACATCAACGACGTGCTGGCGGGCCTGTTCACCGGCCAGCTCAAGGACATCGGTGGCGAGTTGGTGAAACTCGACGACCGGCTCAACACGGCCCAGGAGGACGCGGTCAACAAGGCCGCGGCCGCCGGTGCGAAGGTCAGCATGTCCGACTACGTGTTCGCGGACTGGGATCCCAGCAAGCCGTACGAGACCAAGCCCGCCTGATCCGCCGGGGGCCGCCGGTCTGGCACGGGACCGGCGGCCACCGCCGACGAAAGCTGAGGTGAACGTGCGCCGCGACTCGATGGCCCGCCGGATCTGGGCGGCCCGATGGTCCTATGTCTACGCGCTCCCGATGATGGTGCTGCTGGCGGTGTTCGTCATCTACCCCATCGGGGCTTCGCTGGGCTACACCCTCTACCGATGGAACGGTATCGGCGATCCGAGCGACTACGTGGGCCTGGACAATTTCCGGCGGATCATGGACGACTCGATCTTCTGGGGCGCGGTACGACACACGTTCCTCTACGTCGCCGTCGTCGTACCGGTGCAACTGGTGCTGGCGCTGGCCCTGGCGCTGGTGCTCAACCAGAAGCGGCTGCGCTTCGCGACGTTCTACCGGACCATCTTCTTCCTGCCGGTGGTGACCTCGGCGGCGGTGATCGGCGTGGTCATCCAGTTGCTGTTCTCCAACTTCGGCGACGTCATCAACAACATCCTGCTCGATCTGCACGCCATCGACACCTACGTCGACTGGTTGGGCGATCCCCGGTTCGCCATGGGGATCATCATCGTGGTCGGCATCTGGCACACGCTCGGCTACAACCTCATCTACTTCCTGGCCGGTTTGCAGACCATTCCGGAAGAGCTCTACGAGGCGGCCAGGCTCGATGGCGCGGGGGCGGTGGCCTCGTTCCGATACATCACGATCCCCATGCTCAGATCGGTCGGCGTGGTGATCCTGCTACTCGCGCTCGTCGGCTCGTTCCAGGTCTTCGACATGGTCCAGGTGCTCACGAACGGCGGCCCGTACTTCGCCACCGAGGTCGTCAACACGTACATCTACCATCTGGCCTTCGGCGGCACCGGAGACGTCAATCCCGACGTGGGCCTGGCATCGGCGGCCTCGTTCTTCTACGGGGTGCTGCTGATCGCGCTCTCCGTGGTCCAGGTCGTCGTCCTGCGCTCGCTGGTGCGGCGCCGGGCCGCGCGATAGGAGGCTTTCACATGTCGTCCGTGCTTACCACGTCCCCGCCGCCGACCGTCCCGCCCCAGCCGGCGGTGCCGGCGCCGGCCCGCCCCAGGCGGCGGCGCCGGCCACGGGTCGCGATGGTGATGACCCACGTCGCGCTGCTGGTGAGCGGCATCGCCTGGATGTATCCGTTCCTGTGGACGCTGGGCAGTTCGCTGAAGGACACCGACGAGTTCTTCGGCCGGGGCCTGAACCCGCTGCCCGAGCAGCTGCTCTGGTCCAACTACCAGCAGGCCTGGGAGCAGGCGTCCTTCGGCACGTACTTCGTCAACACCCTGCTGATCACCATCGGCACCTGCGTCGGCACCCTGCTGGTCACGGCGATGGCCGGCTACGTGCTGGCCCGCGCCCCGTTCCCGGGCCGGGGAATCTGCCTCTTCCTCATCTCGGCGACGCTCTTCCTGCCGCACGGTTACACCATCATCCCGATCTTCGACCTGATGGAGCAGTTAGGCCTGCTCAACTCCCTCTTCTCGATCATCATCGTGCAGGCCGCCGGGGGCATCGTCTTCGGCACCTTCCTGTTCATGGGCTACTTCCAGACGATCGACAGCGAGCTGGAGGACGCGGCGCGGGTGGACGGCGCGAGCTTCCACCAGACGTTCTGGCGGATCATGCTGCCGCTCTCCGGCCCGATGCTCGCCACCGTCGGTCTCTTCACCGCGATCAGCGCCTGGAACAGCTACTTCATCCCGCTGGTCTTCACTCTCGCCCGCCCGGAGCAGCGGACCCTGTCCGTCGGGATGTACGCGTTCATCGGCGAGAACTCGACGGAGTGGACCCTGCTCTGCGCCGGCTCGATCATCACGCTCGCGCCGATCATCGCCCTGTTCGTGTTGCTGCAACGCTTCTTCGTCAACGGCCTGGCCGGCGCGGTCAAGGGATGACTCAGTGCCGGTGGGTGTGGTCGGGCTGGGTCGGGTCGGCGGGATGTTCCGAGCCGGGCGCGAGCACGACCCGGGCCCGGAGCTGGACGTCCAGCCAGCGGGCGAAGGCCCGGCCCCGGGCTGCGTCGCGCAGGGTGCCGGCCAGGTCGGGCCCGCCGACCTCGATCACCTCCAGCACCTCCAGCGTGTCCGGTTCGGCCGAGACGACGGCACCGGGGAGCGCGGCGAAGACGAGGTCGCCGAGCAGGTCGGTGCGGCGCATCCGGTACGGCCGGCTGCCGTTGACCGGACGACCGGCCCGGAGGTGGCGAACCAGTCGGACCTCCTCCCCCGCCAGTTCCGGGTTGGCCGCCCGATGGGCGTCCACCTCCGACGGTGCGACCGTCACCCCGCCGGCCACGGCCTGGAAGACCACCGCGGCATGGGGCGACTGGGCCAGCGCGGCCGCCGCGATGCTGCCCAGCGCCACCCGGTCCGCCCCGGACAGCGGTCCCGAGGCAGCGAGCCCCCGGCGGTCCGCCTCGTGGGCGAGCAGCGTCCGTACCGTCAGCACCTGGACGACCCAGCGGCGCAACTGACGGCCCTCGGCGGTGTCCGGGCCGGGCAGGCTGGTTCCGCCCCGGCCGCCGTACCGCCGCCGCAGCTCCGCGTCGACCAGGTCCTGGCCGATCGGTTCACCGTCGACCCAGGCGACGGTCATGCGGGGTCCGGCGGCTGCGGGTCGACCACGATCCGCGTCGCCGCGCTGTAGGTGACCCGGCCGAACCACATCACCTTGGCCAGCGCCCACCAGTTGCCCCCGGCGGCGTCCTCCGGCACGGTCACCTCGACGCGTACGTCCGTCTGGCCACCCGCGCCGACCTCGAAGCCCTGAGCGAACGGGGCCAGCAGGTCCCAGGTCCCCCAGGGGCTGAGCACCTGCACCTCGCCGTGCACCGCGTATCCGCCGGGGTTGGCCAACCGCAGCGTCAGGGTTCCGCGCTGACCGGGCCGCAGCCGCAGCTCGGCCACGTCCAGGGTCGCCGACAGCGTGCCGGGCTCGTCTCCGAGCGGGAGGACATCCTCGACGATGCTGCCGGCGTGCTCCAGCCGGGCGGTCAGGACACCGCTGGCCGCGCCCGGACCGGCGACGAGTTCCACGGCGAAGGAACTCCATCCGCCCGGCGCCAGCCGGACCGGCCGCTCGAACGGGTCGGCCGTCCAGCCGGACGGCGCGGTGAGCCACACGGTGCCGTCGTACGTGGTGTCGGTGAGGTCGCTCGCCACGGTGACCTGGACCGTCCCGTCCCGGTCGTGCAGGTGCACGCTCACCGGCTGGTTGCCCATCGGCGCGGGACCCTTGTTGTGCAGCCAGTACTTGGCGTAGACCGGCTGGACCGGCTCGATCCTCGGCCCGATCTCGACCGGTTCCGGGGGTATGTCGGTCCCACCAGGAGCTGGCGCGAGCGAGAGGGTGCTGATCTCGTACGGCCCGAGTGTGCCGGACCGCCCGTCCCGGGGACGCTCCAGCAGGTCGGCAGTGCCGGCGAGGGACAGGCCGGGACCGTCGAGCCGGACCGTGGTCGGCCGCCCGTGCGGCTCGTAGACGCGGGCGGTCACCCCCAGCCGGGGATCGGCGACCTCGGCGGGACGGCCGGCAGCCAGGGGATCACCGGTCGCCTTGAGCGCGGTGAGTACGACGCCCGGCGACACGGTCAGCAGTGCCGTGGCGGCCGGCAGCCGGCCCGGGTGCGGCTCGGCGACCAGGGCGACGAGCGGATGGTTGTAGTCGTGCGCCCGGACGGTGATGCCACCCGCACGCCAGTCCCCGTCCGCCGACGTCAGCGCGTACTCGAACGCGTGGGTCCAGTGCTGGAGCGCGAACGGGGAGCCGTCCGGCGCGGTCCGCCGCGGCGGGTCGATCCACACGCCGGTCGGCCAGCCGGTGCAGGAGCGCAGCAGCGACAGGTGCAGCCCACCGTCGGCGGTGACGGCGAAGCCGGGTATCCCCCGGTTCAGGATCGCGACGGTACGGTCCGCGTAGGGCTCGGCCGGCCACGACGCCGCCGGCTGGCGTACCTCGATCCGGGCGTCGGCCAGGTCGGCCACCAGTTCGGCTACCGCGTCGCTGTCCCTGTCGACCCCGGCGACCAGCAGGACGGGCAGGTCACGGAGCCCGGTGAGGTCGGCGTCCGGGGTCCAGACCCGGTCCAGGGGAAGGGTCGCGGGCAGCCACAGCCGGGCCGTACCGGCAGCGGCCAGTTGGCGGGCGAACTCGGCCTGGTACACCGGGCCGGCGGCGGCGAGCAGCTGCGCGGTGACGCTGTTGCGTTCGGGACCGCCGACGACGATCCGCGCGTCGGGCAGGTTCGAGTCCAGATCCAACCGGCCGTACCGTGGCCCGTCGGCGGTCGTGCAGGTGGCGGTGACCCCGGCGCGGACCAGGGCCACGGCGATCGCGCGGCCCAGCGTGCCGGCCGCCGGCTGGTCGGCGACGATCACCTCGGCGACGCCGACGGCCCGGTCTCCGGTGGCCCCGGTCGCGGGATCGGTCAGCGTCACCCGGGCGGTGGTGCCGGAGCCGAACCAGCGGTACGCCGGGTTGTCCAGGGTCCACGGATGCCGCGCGCTGTCCACGTCGGGATGGGCGAAGCCGCGCCCCACCACCGCGTTGGCCACCTCCGACAGCGGTAGCCCGCGCGGCACGCCGACCGGCCAGCGCAGCCGGACCAGATGGTCGCGACCGGTGAAGTCCTCGACGCGGGTGACGCAGTCCAACCGGGGCAGGCCGTGCCACAGGGTCAGCACCTGCGTAAAGCGCACCGGGCCCACCTCGCCGCGGACCGTGACCCGTTCACCGATCGCGCTGCGTTCGACCCGCACCGACTCCGCCGCACTGCCGCCGGAGGCGGCTACCGGGCCGCCGGTGGGCAGCAGATGCCAGGGACCCTCGTGGAACTCCGGGTGCTCGGGGTACTCGTCGTACACCAGGATCTCGTTGCCCAGCCAGTCCGGTCGCAGGAGCTGCCGGCCGGAGGCCAGCTCGATGAGCTCGGTGACCGTGCCGCCCCGTTCCGGGTCGACGGCGACCCGGTAGGCGTCGTTGGCGACGACGGAACCGGGCACCGGGGTCCAACCCGGTTCGGTCGTGGCAGCCGGCAGCAACCGGTAGCCGCGGTGCCCGAGCGACGGCACGTCCCGGGCGACGAACGTCAACCGGTGACCGTCGCGCACCGCTGGCACGGGCGCTCCGCCCGGGTCGACGAGACGTGCCCCGCCGCACGCCGGTTCCGGCAGCTCGACCGTGACGACGTCGGTACGCGACCACGACGACGAGTTGAAGACCAGCACCGGCCAGCCCGGACCGGTGGTGTCGACCTGACCGCCGAGGTGGGTCAGCGCGCGGCGGTGGACGTCGCCCGCCAGGTCGTACGCCTCCCGCCAACCGCCGAGGAGATCGAGGTAGACCTGGTCGGACTCGGTGCCCGTGATCGCGTCGTGGTGCGCGCCGTAGACCAGCAGCCGCCACGCCCGGTCCAGCGCCTCGGCCGGGTACCGCGCGTGCCCGTGCAGCACGGCGAGGGTGGCCCACTTCTCGGCGTCGAGCAGCAGGTTCTCGACGACGCGCTGCGCCTGCTTGGTGTCGATGTACGACACGTCCTTGCCGGTGTAGATCGGGTTCATGTCCCGGGTCTGCGGGCTGAGCGAGGTCAGCTCGGCGCGGACGGCGGCGAAGAAGTCCCGGGGCAGCGAACAGACCAGGCGGGGCCAGACGTACCGGCTGTTCCAGTCGCGATGGATCTCGGTGAGCCATTTGTTCGGCGGCGAGTAGTCGGTGCCGACCGGAAGGAGCACGTTCCGGGTGGCGGCGGCGGGTCGCAGCAGCCGGAACAGGCGCAGTACGGCCTCCTCCGCCTCCGCCAGCGTTGCCGCCGAGTCCATCCACCAGCCGGCGCTGTAGTGCGCGGGCATGTAGCTGGTCAGCAGCCCACGGCCGCTGGGCGAGATCCACTCGAACTCGCTGGGAAACTGCATCGCGGACGCGTCGGTGGCCACCTCTCCGGCGACCCGCATCATCGGCCCCCACTGGTGGAACGGGCCCCGCGCCCATGAACTGGAGGTCAGCCCCGCGTCGGCCATCATCCCCGGGAACTGTGGATCGTGCCCGAACGCGTCGAGCTGCCAGGCGGTGGCCGGATCGCCGCCCAGCACGTCGCGTTGGAAGCCCAGCCCGTACACGACGTTGCGGATGGTCGTCTCGGCGCTCGTCAGGTTGGTGTTCGGCTCGTTGTAGGTGCCGCCCATCAGCTCCAGCCGCCCCTGCGCCAGCAACCGGCGGATCAGCTCCCGATCCTGCGGATGGCAGTCCCAGTACGGCTTGAGGTAGTCGACCTCGGCCAGGACGAACCGGTAGTCCGGATCCCGCCGGGCCAGCTCCAGATGGGTGCGGATCAGGTGGAACCCGGTGTGCTGCCACGCCTCGCGATGCCGCTGCGCCACGCCGGGCAGGGCGTCCCACTCGCTGGTGTAGGCGGCCTGGGTGTTCCACCAGACCGGGTCGTAGTGGAAGTGCGACACCAGGTGCACGGTCCAGCCCGGCTCCGCCACGACGAGGGTGCCGGAGCCGTGTACGGTCTCCGACCCGCAGCCGGCGGTGACCGTCACCGGCAGAACCGCGCCGACCGGCCCGGTCGCCGGCACGCCCACCTCGGCGACCACGGCGCCCGCCGCGTCGACGCGGACGACGACGCCGACCGTCACGCCGGCCATCGCGACCTGCAGCGCCACCGGTACGCCGGGCGGGGCGCCCGACACGGCGACCCGGAGCACCTGGGCGGGGTGTTCGGTGGTGCCGACGAACAGGTCGGTCGACTCGATCGCGCCGATCCGCAGTGACATCAGATGATCCCGGGGCGTCAGGCGTCGAGCAGCTTGGCGACGTCGACCGGTCGGCCGGTGCGGAACGACTCGTTGGCCGCCAGCCCGGGTAGCAGGGCGAGCAGGCCGTCGTCGGCGGTGGCCCGGTCGGTCGCCTGGTCCGGGTTGCCGTCCAGCAACGCGGCGAGCATCCGCTGGTCGGCGCCGCCGTGCCCGGCGTGGTCGAACTCGGGGACGGTCACCCGCTCCGGGGGTTGCCACTGGCGGCGCAGCATGATCCGCGCCTCGCCGGCCGTCTCGGCGGCCAGGTCACCGTGTACGGAGCCCTTGATCGACCCGACTCGTGCGGCCGGTCTGGTCCAGGACGCCTCCTCGACCTCGAGTTCGAGGCGGCCGTGGCTGCCGTTGAACATCACCCGGTATCCCTCCCAGGGCGAGTAGGCCGTCAGGTGGTAGGTCAGCGAGGCCCCGGTGTCATAGCCGATGAGCACCGCCATGTCGTCCTCGATCGTGATCCCGTCGGCGAAGACGTTCTGGTCGCGAACATAGCCGGAGTCGGCCTCCGCATCGAGGTACAGGGCACGCAGGCTGGGATTGTCGGCGAGC
>NZ_JBHSPR010000007.1:535110-556034 GCF_042658085.1 Plantactinospora solaniradicis
GTCGTAATCGCGGGCGTAGCCGTTGCGGCGGCCGTTGGCGCCGTAGAAGGCCAGCCGGCCCTGGCCGTAGACGACCTGCGGCCGGGCGCCGAGCCACCAGTTGACCAGGTCGAAGTGGTGGCTCGCCTTGTGCACCATCAGCCCACCGGAGTGCTCCCGGTACCGGTGCCAACGCCGGAAGTAGTCGGCCCCGTGGCGTACGTCGAGCAGCCACTCGAAGTGCACCGAGATCACCTCGCCGATCGCGCCGGACCGGAGCAGTTCGTGGATCTTCGCGTGCACCGGGTTGAACCGGTAGTTGAAGGCGACCGTCAGGTTGCCTCCGGTGTCCCGGACGGCGTCCATGATCCGCCTGGCCTTCGTGGCGTCCGTGGTCATCGCCTTCTCGGTGATGACCGGCACCCCGGCGCGCAGCGCGGGCACGATGTAGCTGTCGTGGGTGGCGTCGGTCGACGTCACCACGACGAGGTGCGGTGCGGTGTTCCGCAGCATCGCCCCGAAGTCCTCCGGCGCCCAGGTCCGGGCGGCCGGGCGCTGGTGCTCGGCGAGCATCCGGTTGTGGAACGCCATTCGGGTGGGGCTCGGATCGCACAGCGCCACGACCTGGTAACCCGGCCGGACGGCGAGCCCTGCGGTGAACAGTTGGGCACGGTGTCCCGTACCGACGATGGCGACCCGGCTCGGTGCCGCTGAACCTGACATGGCGGTTGCCTCTCCGTCTCGTGAGGACGTGTCCCGGGACTCAGTGGACCGCCGAACGTGTTGGACCGGTCCACCACATCGGGACGCTAGCAGTGGACCGGTCCAACAACAACCCGTACGCTATTCGGAATGTGGCGGCCACAGCTCGGGGCAGATAGGGAGTGATCCATGGGGTCGAACGGCGGGACCGCCGCCTTCGTGCCGGAACCAACGGCGTTCGGCGAGAAGACCGAGGCGGTGGCGAACGCCCTGATCCTGCACGGCAAGCCCGGCAGGCCGGAGTTCTACGACGCCACGGTCCCCTCGCCCAGCAACCACCACTGGCTGCCGTGGCTGGCCAAACAGTTGATCGTCCGGGACATCCCGGCGCACACCCCGGAGATGCCACTGGCCTTCGCGCCGGACTACCCGGCATGGCGACGGGAGCTGGAGCGGTACGACATCTCCCCGCGTACCCTGTTCGCCGCGCACAGCTGCGGCGCGGGCTTCCTGCTGCGCTGGCTCACCGAGAACCCGGATGTCTCGGTCGGCCGAGTGGTCCTGGTCGCGCCCTGGCTGGACCCCACCGGCCGGCTCGCGCCCGGCTTCTTCGACTTCACGCTGGACCGACACGTCGCCTCGCGTACGGCGGGACTGACGGTCTTCCACTCCGACGACGACTTCGACGACATCCAGGTGAGCGTCCGGACCATCCGCGACTCGGTGGCGGACCTGCGGTACCGGGAGTTCCACGGCTACGGACACTTCGCCCGGACAACCTTTCCCGAGCTGCTCACCGCCCTGGTGGACTGATGTGGATCGGCGGACGGCCCGCTGCGACCCGAGCCACGGTCAGGACCATGCGGCGGAGTCCCGGAACGGGAAGTGGCGGCCGGCCTCGTACGAGGGCACTGGCTGGTAGGTGTTGACGCCGGTGTCCCCGCGTAGCCAGAAGGCACTGGGGTAGGGCTGTTCGTCGTCGAGGATCCGGGTCGTCGTCGGGATGTAGCGGATGGTCAGCCCGCAGCGCCGGTTGGGGCTGGTGTTGGCGTTGCTGCCGTGGACGATGTTCGGGTGGTGCACCTCGACGTCGCCGGGCCGCAGGACGATGTCGACGGCGTCGGACTCGTCGACGGCGACGGCGATCTCCTGGCCGAGCACGCTCTCGACATCGATGTTCGCGCGCATCTCGGCGATCTCCATGGTGTGGCTGCCCGGCACGAGGCGGACGCAGCCGTTGTCCGGCGTGGAGTGGTCCACGGCCAGCCAGAGCGTGACCACCTCCATCGGGTCCAGCGGCCAGAAGGCGCTGTCCTGGTGCCAGAGCACGGGCTGGCCGGTGAACGGCGGCTTGCTGATGTAGTGCGAGGCGAACAGCGCGAGGTTCGGACCGACGAACGTCTCGGCGATGTCGAGGAGCCGATCGTCGCTGACCAGCCGGACCCAGAACGGATCGTCGCGGAGGAACGTGTGACCGAGCTGTTCGGGTCGGACGTCCGGGTGCTGCTTCTCGAGCCAGTCGACGTGGTCGCTCGCCTCGGCGATCAGATCGGCGTCGATGACATCGCGCAGGATGACGTATCCGTCCCGCTCGTATCGATCGAGCACGGACTCCCGGTTCTCGGTGGCGGTGGACATGGCGTACTCCTAGCTGCCGGGAAACTTGTCTTGTAGGAACACCGTGCCACCCGATCCGCAGACGGAATACGCACCCGGATCTCCAAAAGTAGTATTATCTTGATGTGTCGGCGTCGGCGGAGCGGACTGAACGGTTCGAGGACCACGCGCTCGGGCGGCCCTACCACGCCGCACTCGTCGACCTGAAGAGCCGGTCCCACCCGCACAGTCACCGTGACTACTACGAAGTGATGGCCGTGGTCGCGGGCGACGGCGAACAGCTGGTATCGCACGCCGGCAAGCCGACGCGCAGCCAGCAACTGCGCCCGGGTGACCTGCTGCTCGTCCGACCGCGCGACCACCACACGATCGTCGGCGCCGTCCGGTTCTACAACGTCGCGTTCCCGGCCACCGGCTGGCGCACCTTCGTCGGCCTCGCCGGGGTCGACACCGGATGGGACAGCGGTGACCTCCCGCCGCACGTACTCCGCTCCGACGACCGGGGGGCACGCGCCTGCGCGGCCGTCCTGGAGCGGTTTCACGACGCGCCCGGCCAGGTCGACCTCATTCGGTTCTGGTCCGATCTCGTCGAGATGGTCGCACCCGCCGCACCCGAGCCGAAGGGGCCGCCCGGAGTCCCCGAATGGCTCATCACCGCGACCGCGGCGATGAGCCGGGAGGACTACCTACGCGAGGGCGTTCCTCGGCTGCGTGCGCTCGCCCACGTGAGCGACGCCCATCTCGCCCGCAGCATGCGCCGCTACTACGGCACCACGCCAACCGAGTTCATCGCGGACCTGCGGCTCCGACGGGCCGCGACGCTGCTGGCCACGACAACCCGCACCGTCGCCGACGTCGCCTACGCGTGCGGGTTCGCGAGCGCCTCCTACTTCACCCGGCGCTTCCACGAGGCGCACGGTGCCGCGCCACGACAGTTTCGCGGCGCCGCCCGACACGCCTTCGTACCGTTGTGATCCGGCGCCCACCACCGAATTCGGTGTCCTGGGTACGGCGCGGTCCGCAGGCGGCGGCCGACCGGGCGGCGCTGACCCGCCGCACACCGGACCCGGAACAGGAGCAGGATCCCGAGCCGTGCCTCCCCTTCAGCCAGGTGCGCGACCGGCGGTCGACCGAACGATGACGGTGGTCGACGACTATCCCGCGAGGGCGGACCGGCTCGCCGCACTCGTCGCCCGGTTCACCCAACTGGTCGACCTACCGAGCCAGGATCAGCTCGCGGACGTCTTCGCCGATGCCGGATGGTCCCCGTCCGGTGCCGTTCCCCATCGGCTGTTCACGAGCGGAGACATCACCGCGGGCGTCCGCGTCGAGCGGGCCACCGCGACGGTCGCCGTCGTGATGGCGGACTTCGGCTGCGCGGACGACCTCGAATACGACGACTTCGATGACGACGACGCGTACGATGCGGCACTCGATCAGCGGTACACCGACGCCGAGGAGGTCGTCGGCATCGTCACCGAACGGCTCGGGCTGCCGCCGGCCGACGCGTTGGCGGTCGACGTACTCGCCGACCATGGCGGCCGGGTGCGGCTACGTTCGGGACACTGGGCGGTGACCGTCGCGGTCGTACAGCACGACTCGGACCTGCCGGTCACCGTGGAGGCGAACCTGACCTACGGCGCCGACCTGCCGGGCCGTCTCGCCGACCTCGCTCCACCACCGTCGCGCCGGACGCCCGTCGACTGGGACGCGGTGTCGACGCGGACTGGAGTGAGCCTGCCGAAGGACTACCACTGGCTGATGGAACGGTACGGTGCCGGCATCTTCGACGGCTATCTCTCGCTCACGCCGCCGACCGCACTGTCGAGGCCGGTGCCCGGTCCGCTGGTCGGCGTGCTGAGGTACCAGACACCGCCGACGCTGCCGGTGGCCACGACCGTCGACGGGACGACGGTGTCGTGGGTCCTGGCGCCGCAGGACTGCGCCGACCAGTGGCACCTGCGCGTCACCGGTCCCGGAACCACACCCTCCGACCTGCCTGTCGGCCTGCTCCAGTTCCTGGTGGTCGCGCTCTCCGGCAGGTACGCCGTGCCGCAGTTCCGCGCCGACTTCCCCAGTGCATCGCACCGGTTCGCCTCGGCCCGGAACGCCGCCGACACCACGTGACGCGTGCCGCCACTCGACGTCGCGGAGGGTCGCAGGAACAGCTCGGCGACGACACCCGGCGTCCGCATCCCACCACGCTCCGGTCGCGGCGTGCTACCCGTCCAGCGATCAGCGCTACCCTTCGGCCGTGCCCGGATCTCCAGAACGCCCGTTGCTGTTCCTCGACGTCGACGGACCCCTGATTCCGTTTGGGGCGCCACAACCGCACCCGGGCGCCCAGGGGCCGCCACACCTCGCGCCAGCGGACTCGAACCCGCTACTGGCCAGGCTGAATCCTCAGCACGGGAGACGACTGTCGGCGCTCCCCTGCGACCTGGTGTGGGCAACGACGTGGATGGCGGACGCGAACGAGGTGATCGGACCGAGGCTGGGCCTGCCCGAGTTGCCGGTGGTGGACTGGCCCGACCCGGACGAGGACGGCCCGCTGCACTGGAAGACCCGTGGCCTGCTCGACTGGGCTTCCGGGCGCCCGTTCGTCTGGGTCGACGACGAGATCACCGACGCCGACCGCGCGTGGGTTTCCCGACACCACCCCGGGCCGGCCCTCCTGCACCGGGTCGATCCTCGACGTGGCCTCACCGACGTCGACTTCGCCACCCTCGGGGACTGGCTGGCACGCCTGTGACCGATCGGGGCGGGCGGCGACGGTCGGACCGCCCGGACACCGCCCACCTCCGGATGATCACTTACCTCGGTGAAGAGCGGCACGCCGCCGAGACGTGGTCACCCGACGACCTTGTGCAGGAAGGCGGCGAGGCTGGCCGTGGTTCGCTCGATCTTCTCCGCCATCGTGATCGTCTCGTCGAGGCGCCGCCCGGCGTCCTTCTTCCCGCGTACGTAGAGCGAGCAGGCCAGGTCGGTGCAGATGTAGACACCCACGGAGTCGCCCTGTCGCCCGCCCCGCCCGGCCTTGCGGGCGGTCATCAGCGAGACACCGCCTCCGGTGTGCGTGGTGAGGCACAGCGAGCACATGCTGCGCCGCACGGGCCCGGTCTGCGGCGCCACCCGCAGCGCCACCCCGACGAGCCCCGTGCCGGACTCGGCGACCAGGTAGGCCCGCTGCGGGGCGGAGGGGTCCCGCCACCCGAGAAAGTCGAGATCGACCCAGGGGTGCTCGTCCAGATCCCTGGGTACGGCCAGGCGCGTCGCCTCGCCCTTCGTGCAGTTGACGAAGGAGGCGCGGATGGCAGATTCGGTCGCCGGTACCATAGGATCTAGCCTAACCCCATTAGGTAAATACCCAAACTATCTAGGTGTGGAGTGTGGCACATGACGCGTGCGGGGGTGACCGCAGAGCGCCTGGCCCTGGCCGCGGCGGAACTGGCCGACGAGGTTGGCTTCGAGAACGTGACCGTCTCGGCGCTCGCGCGGCAGTTCGGCGTCAAGGACGCGAGCCTGTACGCCCACATCAGGAACGCACAGGACCTGCGGATCCGGGTGGCACTGCTGGCCCTGGCGGAGCTCGCCGACCGGGTCGCCGCCGCGCTCGCCGGTCGCGCCGGCAAGGACGCGCTGGTGGCCTTCGCCAACGCCTACCGGGACTACGCGAAGCAGCATCCGGGCAGATACGCCGCGATGCAGCAGGAACTCGACCCGGAGACGGCGGCCGCGAGCGCGGGCGGGCGGCATGCCGAGATGACCCGGGCGATCCTGCGCGGCTACCGGCTGTCCGAGCCGGACCAGACCGATGCGGTACGAATGCTGCACAGCACGTTCCACGGGTACGTGAGCCTGGAGAGGACGGGCGGGTTCCGCCACCATCCGCGTACGGCCGACGTCTCGTGGGCCAGAACCCTGGACGCCCTCGACGCCGTCCTCAACCACTGGCCGCCGCAGTGAGCAAGCCATCGATGTAGGTTCTTGTCGGCCGTTGCCGCAATGGTGGAAGATATTGCCGTGACGAGACTGCCGCGCAGAACGCTCCTGGCCGCCCCGCTGATCCTCGGCTCACTCCTCGCGACGGCCCCGGCCGCGAGCGCCGCACGGACGGAGAGCCCGGCACGCCCCGGGCAACCCGACGGACCGCGCACCACGTACGTCGACGTCTCGGTGGCGACCCTGTGGGTGGAACCCGGTCGCAACCGTCCCGTCGACCTGCCGTCCACGACGAACCCCGCCGACCCCCGGGCCTGGACCGCGGGCATGACCCTGGCCGAGCGACGGTGGCTCATCGGGGACCTGGAGACCCAGGCGACGTACGGTCAGCGGGTGATCGTCCTGGAGGAGTCCGGCGACTGGGCGAAGGTCGTCGTACCCGGTCAGCCGACACCACGACACGAGCTGGGCTATCCCGGCTGGCTGCCCAAGGCGCAGTTGACCGACGCGAGGCTGTTCGCCCGGTTCGCCGGTCGCCCGTTCGCCCTGGTCCACACGGCCACCGGTTGGCTCTTCGACGACCACCGCCGCACCCGCCCGGTCATGGAACTGAGCTTCAACACCCGGCTACCGGTCATGGCCCGGCTCGATCAGGCAGTGCTGGTGGCAACCCCGAGCGACGGGATGAAGTGGTTGGCGGCCTCGGACGTCTCGGTCTACGCCTCGCCGGCCGACATCCCCACCCCGACCGGCGCGGACCTGGTCCAGGCCATCAGCACGTTCATCGGCCTGCCGTACCTCTGGGCGGGCACCGCCGGATTCGGCTTCGACTGCTCCGGCCTCACCCACTCGGTCTACGCCGCGCACGGCATGACCATTCCCCGTGACGCGCAGGACCAGGCCAACGCCGGCACACCGGTCGCCAGGGACCAACTCGCCCCCGGCGATCTCGTCTTCTTCGCTCGGAACAACGGCACCGGACGGGTGCACCACGTCGGCATGTACGCCGGTGACGGCTACGTGATCGACGCACCGACCAACACCGACACCGAGGAGAGCGGCGTCGAGTACGTCAAGCTCGACGAGCACCGGTACGCCCACGAGTACGCCGGAGCGCGCAGGTATCTCTGACGACCGACGTCGGCCGCGGCGGTCACGACGTCGTCGGCTGCGGGTTCGTCAGCTCGGGAGTCGCCGAGGCACGACCCCTGCCTCTACCATTCGGGCCCATGGCACTGCTACACCGCGCGGAACTGCACCCCACGAAACTCGAACTCCTGGCGGCGTGGTTGCCCGGCCGCCGCTGGTACCGGGCGCCCGCCGATGCCGACGTCGTACGGGTGGCCGCCTACCGGTTCGACGATCCCGCCGGCGCGGTCGGAATCGAGACGATGCTCGTCAACGCCGGCGAGGGGCCGATCCACCAGGTCCCGCTCACGTACCGCGACACACCCCTGGACGACGGCGACGACTGGCTGATCGGCACCACCGAACACTCCGTACTGGGTCGACGCTGGGTGTACGACGCGTGCGGAGATCCCGCCTACGCCGCGGCGCTGGCCGGCGCCATCTACACGGGCGGTGCACAAGCGGACGAGTTCATCGAGGTCGACGGCCGGCTCGAGCGCCGGGAGCCCAGCATGTCCGTCCGTGGCAGCGGTGCCGAGGATGCCGACGTCCCCGTCATCGGCGCGATTCGCCGAGTTGTCGAGGACGAGCCCACGCTCATCGTGACGGACTCCGTGCAGTTGGCCGTCGTCCGTCGCCTCGATGACGGCAACCGGCTGCCCGGTCCCGCCCTGACGGGTACCTGGAGCGGTCAGCCGACCCCGGTGCCGCTGGCGTACGCCTCGTCATGAACGAACGCCTCGTCGACGGACGATCCCGCTAGGGCCGGCCGGCGGTGACCAGCCAGTGGGCGCCGGGAATCAGGACCCCGTCCGGACCCTCGTAGGGTCGCAGGGCGTCGAGGAGGATGTCCCGGGCCCGCTCGGGAGCGAGCTCCGGACTCCGCTCCAGGACGGACCGGACCGGCCCACTGCCGAGATAGAACTCGGCCGCCACCCCCGCGCTGGAACCGAAGCCCATCGGTACGTCGAGTGGCCGCGGCCGTACGTCCACGAAGCCGGCTCCGGTCAGCACCTCGGTCAGGCGTCCCCGATCGGCCAGGGAGAACATCTGGGAGTCGGGCAGGCCGCCGGATCCCCGCCAGGTCTGCAGGGCGGAGAGCGGTGCCACGTACCAGGCGTTTGCGGCCATGTCGCGCGGGCAGAGGAAGGCGATCCGGCCGCCGGGTCGGAGTGCTCGGCCGATGTTCCTGAACCCCGCCACCGGCTCGGTGAAGAACATGATGCCGAACTGGCTGATCGCCACGTCGAACTGCCCGTCGGCAAAGGGGTGTACCTGGGCGTCGGCCTGCTCGAACGCGACATTGGGCAGACCTGCCGCGGTCACGGCGGCGCGGGCGTGCTCGAGCATGACCGCCGACAGGTCGATGCCGAGAACGCGTCCCTGTGCGGCGTACCGGGCGGCCTGCCGGCTGCTCTCGCCGGTCCCGCAGCCGATGTCGACGACGTGGTCCCGTGGTCCGATCTCGGCGGCGGTGAGCAACGCCATGGTCAGCTCGCCGTTCACGGCGTCGTCGCGCCCGCTCTGTTCGGCCCAGTGCGCCCCTTCGGGGCCGTTCCACGCCGTGGCCTGCTCGGTGTTGACGATGTGTGTCACGTCGGGTCCTCTCTTGTTTGCCGGGGGCGGGCGAGCAGGCGCAGGCCGACGGCGGCGAGCCCGCCGTCGGCGATCCGCAGCCGCTCGATGTCTTTGAGCGCGGTGAACACCGGTACGCCCAGTCCGTCGTCGTTGAGCCGATCGGCGAGATAGCGGTACAGGTACGGCACCCGGGTCGTCGTGCGGATGTCGAAGGCCCCGGCGACCGCCGCGACCACGGTGGCGCCGGAATGCAGGCGGAGTTCGTCGCGGTGCCGGCTGACCCAGCGCGGATAGGGTGCGGCGAGCGGATCGCCGTCCGTGCCGGGCCCGAGCCGCCCGGCGACGGCGAGCACTGCGGCCGTGTCGTAGAACCAGGCGGCGGTGGCGGGGTTCGCCCGCTCCCAGGCGAACTCGTCGACGACGAGGGTCCCACCGGGGCGCAGCAGGGTCCGGGCCCGCTCGACGGCGTCGCCGAGGTCGGCCATGTGGTGTAGCGACAGGGAAAACAGCACGGCGTCGAACGGGTCGTCCTCGTACCGGGCGATGTCGGCCTCGACCGCGTTGACGCCGAGGGCGCTGGCCACGGCCACCGCCTCGGGATCGGTGTCCACCGCCGTCACCGCGTAGCCGGCGCGGTCGAGTGCGAGTGCGAGGTGGCCGCGCCCGCATCCCGCGTCGAGGATCCGGGCCGGCGCCGACGGCAGCCAGTCGGTCAGGAACGCCAGTTGGTCGGGCACCCGGGCGGCGGTGACGCCGGTCGCGTCGTCCGGACCGGTGTACCGGACGGTATCGGTGGGATTCACCAGCCAAGCGTCGGCCGGAGCTGGCATGAGCACAACTGCGGGTTGGTTGGGGTTGGCATAAGCTCGGCGCATGCTGGACACCTGGTCGTTGCAGGTGCTCGTCGCCGTGGCCGAGCACGGCTCGTTCTCCGGCGCGGCCACGGCGCTCTCGCTGACCCAGCCGGCCGTCTCCCGTCAGATCGCGGGTCTCGAGCGGCGGTTGGGGGTTCGGCTGTTCAGCCGCGTGCCCCGTGGTGTCCGGCCGACCCCGGCCGGAGCGGTCGCCGTCGAACTCGCGCGGGACACCCTGGCCCGGCTGCGGACCCTGGAGGCCAGGCTGGCGTCCTTCGCCGAACTGGAGTCGGGCGAGCTACGCCTGGCGGCGTTCCCGAGTGCCAACACCTTCCTCGTGCCCGAGGCCATCCGCCGGTTCGGCGACCTCCATCCCGGCGTGACACTCAGCCTGCGGCAGACCGACCAGGCGGCGCTCGTGACGGCGGTACGGGACGGAACGATCGACCTGGCCCTGGTCACCGACTGGCACCTGTACGGGGACCCGCAGGCGGCCAAGCACGCCCCGACCGGCGCCGACCTGCCCCGGGCAACGGTCGACGGCGTCGAACTGGTTCCACTGCTCGACGAGGAACTCCAGGTCGCGCTCCCCACCCGGCACCGGCTTGCCCGGCAGCGCCGGGTACGGCTGGCGGACCTGAGCGGAGAAACCTGGATCGAGGGCGGGCACCCGGACTGTCTCGGCCCGATCGCCCCGCTCGCCCAGGCAATCGGCGGCGCGCCCCGGATCGGATTCTGGTGTGACGACTGGAACGGCAAGCAGGCACTCGTGGCGGCGGGAGTGGGCGTGACGCTGATGCCGACCCTGGCCCACCTGACCCTGCGACGCGATGTGGTGGTCCGGCCCACCAGTCCCGCACTGCCGGCCCGCCGGCTGTACGCCGCGACGGCCGCACCGACGTTCCGGGCCCCGGCCGTGACCGCGATGTTGGGAGTCCTCGCCGATCTCGCGCTCCGCAGGCCGTGACCGGCCACCACGCGGCTACTCGCCGAGGTAGGAGTGCTGGCCGGTCTTGGCGGCCTCGTACCGCTTGCGGGCCTCGCGGGTGGCGTCCAGCTCGGACACCTCCGCCACCGGCACGTCCCACCACGACCCGCTGCCCGGGGCCGGTACCAGTGGGTCGGTCTCGACGTGCACGAGGGTGGGGCCGGCACCGGCCTTCGCCTCGCGCAGAGCGGCGCGCAGCTCGTCGACCCCGCCCGCGCGGAGCACCCGTACGCCCAGACTGGCCGCGTTCGCCGCCAGGTCGACCGGGAGTACGTCGCCGTCGAGCCGACCGCTCGACGGGTTCCGGTACCGGTACCAGGTGCCGAAGCGGGGCGCGCCGACACTCTCGGACAGCTCGCCGATCGAGGCGAACCCGTGGTTCTGCACCAGGACGACGATGAGCTTGACGCCCTCCTGGACGGCGGTCACCAGCTCCTGCGCCATCATCAGGTACGAGCCGTCGCCGACCAGGACGAAGACGTCCCGGTCCGGGCACGCCATCCTGACGCCCAGTCCACCCGCGATCTCGTAGCCCATGCAGGAGTAGCCGTACTCGACGTGGTAGCCCTTGGGATCCCTGGTGCGCCACAGCCTGTGCAGGTCGCCCGGCATCGAACCGGCCGCGCAGACCACCACGTCGCGCGGCCCGGACACCTCGTTGACCGCCCCGATCACCTCGGACTGCGCCGGCAGCGGACCGTGCCCCAGGTGGTAGGCGCGGTCCACCACCTCGTCCCACTCCTTCGCGAGACGGTGCGCCTCCTGCCGGTACTCCGGGTCGACCGACCAGCCGTCGAGCGCGCCGGCCAGCGCCCGCAGGGCTTCCCGGGCGTCCGCGACGACCCCGACGCCGGTGTGCTTGGCGGCGTCGAACGCGGCCACGTTGACGTTGACGAACCGCACCTGCGGGTTGGCGAACGCGGTACGCGAGGCGGTGGTGAAGTCGCTGTACCGGGTGCCGATCCCGATCACCACGTCGGCGTGCCGGGCGAACCGGTTCGCCGCCGTGGTGCCGGAGCTGCCCACCGCGCCGAGGGAGAGCGGGTGGTCGTACGGCAGCGAGCCCTTGCCGGCCTGGGTTTCGGCGACCGGCACGCCGGTGGCCTCGGCGAGGAGCCGCAGCGCCTCGGTGGCGTCGGAGTACCCCACCCCGCCCCCGGCGACGATCAGCGGCCGGCGGGCGGACCGGACCAGTTCCACCGCCCGGGCCAGCGCCGCCGGCTCGGGTACCGGCCGGGCCACGTGCCAGACCCGAGGCGCGAACAGCCCGGCCGGCCAGTCGTACGCCTCGACCTGCACGTCCTGCGGCAGGGCGAGGGTCACCGCGCCGGTCTCCGCCGGGTCGGTGAGTACCCGCATCGCGGACAGCAGCGCGGACGGCAACTGCTCGGGCCGCCAGATCCGGTCGAAGAACCGCGACACCGGCCGGAACGCGTCGTTGACGGACACGTCGGCGGCGCCCGGATGTTCGAGCTGTTGCAGCACGGGATCGGCCACCCGGGTGGCGAACACGTCGCCGGGCAGCAGCAGCACCGGCAACCGGTTGATGGTGGCCAGCGCCGCACCGGTCACCATGTTCGTGGCGCCGGGGCCGATCGACGACGTACAGGCGAAGGTGGTCAGCCGGTTGCGCATCCGGGCGTACGCGGCCGACGCGTGCACCATCGCCTGCTCGTTGCGGGACTGGTGGTACGGCAGCGCGCCGGGCGTGCGCAGCTCCGCCTCCATCAGCGCCTGCCCCATCCCCGCCACGTTGCCGTGGCCGAAGATGCCGAAGCAGCCGGCGAACAGCCGGTGTTCCACGCCGTCCCGCTCGCTGCGCTGGGCGGCGAGGAAGTGGACGACGGCCTGCGCGACGGTGAGTCTCATCCCTGCTCCCTCCGACTGTGCGGACTGGTCGGGGTCGACCCGAACGGCAGCCTCGGGTCGACCGGCTGGTCCGCCCAGGTCCCCCGGATCCAGCCGTGGGCGGGGTCGTCGCAGACCAGCCAGGCGCGCTGGTCACCCGGACCGGCCATGACGTTGAGGTAGTACAGGTCGTAGCCGGGCGCGGCCATCGACGGGCCGTGCCAGCCGCGTGGTACGAGCACCACGTCGCCGCCGCGCACCTCGGCCAGCACGTCGATGTCGTCGGCGTAGACCCGCTGGTACGCCATGCCGTTCCGGGCCACCTCGAAGTAGTAGATCTCCTCGAGCACCGACTCGCCCGGACGGTCCTCGTCGTGCTTGTGCGGCGGGTACGACGACCAGTTGCCGGACGGGGTCAGCACCTCACAGGCGATGAGCCGGTCGGCGTCCGGGAAGGCGTCCGGGGTGCCGAAGTTGTTCACCTGGCGGGAGCAGTTGCCGGCGCCGCGCAGCTCGACCGGCACACGTTCCTTGGGCACGTACGCCGGCTCCAGGCGACGCCGGGCCCGGGCCGTGGGGACGGCGAACCGGCCGCCGGCCGCGCTCGACACGGTGACGGTGGTGTCCCGGGGCGCGTACGCGAAGTCGGTGACGCCCGCGAAGACGCCGGGCCGACCGGCCAGCTCCGCGGTGAAGCCGTCGCAGCGCACGGTGCAGGATCCGGACAGCGGCACGACGAAGACCTCGTCCCGCCCCGTGCCGAACCGGCGCGTACCGCCGGCCGGCAGGTCGAGGATCCGCAGCCCGGAGTACGCCCAGCCGGCCGACTCCGGTGTGACCTCCGTGCACCGTGGAATGTGGCACCTCATAGCAGGCTCACCGCCAGGTCCACCGCTGCCGCCACGTCGTCGTCGGCCGGGTAGAGCAGCGAGCGACCGGCCACGATGCCCTTGACCGTGGGCAGTCGGAGCGCCTTCTGCCAGCCGTCGAACGCCGCGTCCCGGTCGGCCGGCACCTCGCCGCCGAGCAGGAGCGCGGGTAGCGTCGACGCGGCCATCACCCGTTCCATCTCCGGCACCACCGGGACCTTCAGCCAGGTGTACGCCGACGTACCGCCCAGTCCGGACGCGACCGCGACCGCCCGGGTCATCGCGTCGGGGGTCAGATCGTTGCGGACCCGGCCGTGGACCCGGCGCGACATGAAGGGCTCCACCATCGCCATCACCCGACGCGCCGCGAGCGCCTCGACCGCCTTGGCACACGACTCCATCGTGGACACGGTGGCCGCGTCGTGCGGATCGATACGCAGCAACATCTTTCCGCCGTCGAACCCCATTCCGGCGATGGCCTCGGCCGTGTATCCGGTGAACCGGTCGTCCAGCTCGAAGACCGTGTCGGCGAGGCCGCCACGGTTCATCGACCCGATGACCACCTTGCCCTCCAGCGCGCCGAGCAGCAGCAGGTCCTCGAGCACGTCGGCGGTGCCGAGCACGCCGTCGACGCCGGGCCGGTCGAGCGCGGTGCAGAGCCGCTCCAGCAGGTCGCTCCGGTCGGCCATGGCCAGCGGCCGGCTACCGGCCCGTAGCGCACCCCGTGCGGGATGGTCGGCCGCGACGAGCATCAGGCGTCCGCCAATGCTCCCCCGCCGACGGCGGGACGCCGCCTCCACGATCGCCTGTGGCCGGTGTGCGCGGGTCTGGACTATCTCCGCGAGGCGGTCAGCGAACATCGAACCCCCGTGAAGGTGGCGACCCTGCTACGCGCCACCTTCACCGGCGGTCAGAGCTTTGTCAAGACATAAGCATGTCCTCATGCTCGCCTCGACCTGACCTGACCTGACCTGACCTGACACTACCGATCCGTGGGTGCCGCCGCCTCGAGGTCGTCGATGCTGCCGGACATGATCGTCCGGAGGTGCGCGGTGATGTGCGCGGACGGCCAGTCCCACCAGGCCAACTTCAGGAGGCGGAGGATGTCCTGCTCGCTGTGCCGGCGGCGCAGGAGCCTGGCCGGGTTTCCTCCGACGATGCCGTAGTCGGGGACGTCGTCGACGACGACGGACCCGGAGGCGATGATCGCTCCGTGGCCGATCCGGACGCCGGGCATCACCATGGCGCGGTAGCCGAACCAGACGTCGTTGCCCACCACGGTGTCGCCCCGTCCGGGCAGGCCGGTGATGAGATCGAAGTGTTCGGCCCAGGAACCGCCCATGATCGGGAACGGAAAGGTCGAAGGGCCGTCCATCCGGTGGTTGGCACCGTTCATGATGAACCGCACGCCCTCGCCCAACGCGCAGAACTTGCCGATGACCAGCCTCTCCGGCCCGTAGTGGTACAGCACGTTGCGGGTCTGGAAGGCGGTCGGATCATCCGGGTCGTCGTAGTAGGAGAACTCACCGACCTCGATCAGCGGAGAGGTGATCAGCGGCCTCAGCAGCACCACACGCGGTTGTCCGGGCATCGGGTGCAGCACGCTCGGATCGGGTACACCTGACGTCACGAATCGCCTCCTCGGGGCTGTTGAATGACGTGACCAGCATCGCAGGCCATCCGCCCGCGAAGGCGCGTGGCGTGGCTGGTGCGGCAGCGGTATGCTCCCCGCGATGATTACCTTCCCGTGCAGATCGGGGGTCCTGTCCACAAAAGGTGAGTGCTGATGCACTCCTGGACTGTGAACGAGGATTCCCGGCTTTCCTTCTGGCCGCACGTGCGCGAGTTCGCCGTGCCGCCGTCCATGATCGAGTCTGCGACCACCCGCCGCGCCGCCGGGGACTGGGCGGGGGCCTGCGCCGCCGCCCGCGTCGACGTCGATCTGAACCTTCGCTCCGTGGCTCGCACCCACGGCCAGGAGTTCGCGTCCCGAGTCCGGACCGATCTCCGCCATCTGGCTCCTGACCTGCTCCGCTGGCACATGCCGAGGATCGCTCCGGACGGACTGCTGCGCCCGGGCCTGACCATCTCCCTGGCCCGGTACCATCCGGCGGGACATCCGGGCGGCAACGCGGCGCACCTCGTCGTCCGGACGCCGCCAGCCTGGGCGGATGCCGGTCAACGGATCAGCCTTGCCCTGTGGGACGGGGCAGGCTCCAGGACCGCACCACCCGGCCCGCATCCGCATCCCCGTCCCGACCGGCGATTCCGGCTCGACCTGCACCGCCACCTGTGGGACGCGCGCAGAACCGACGAGCTGCGGGTACGGTCCGGGGCGGACCAGCCGCCCGCCGACGGCCATTCCGCTGCCCACCAGGATCTGCGGCAGGAGCGTGGCTGTGCCGTGGACCGGTGGGCGGCCGAGGCGGAGATACTGCTCCGCGCGGATGGGCGGGCCGGCGGAGCCGTGGCCGTACGGCTCGGAGCCCGACAGCGGTTGGTACTGGAGCGGGTACCGGAGGCCGATGCCGGTACGGCGTCCGGGTTACGGATCACGACGGCACCGGTCCGGGGCGCCGCCGGACTGCCGGTGCTGCCCGACGCGGCGACGTGGGTGCCACCCGACCTGGCGCTGCTCCGCGCCGGCCTGATCGAGGCCGACCGGCTGCACCCACTCGTGGCGTCGGCGCTCGTACCGGGCCATCCACCGGCCACCCCGCCACGCACGGCGGACGGCGGAGCGACTCCGCGCTTCGTGGAATGCCGTGGCACCCGGCACCGGATCGGGCTCGTGAACGGGACGCTCGTCCCGTTGGACCACGACCCGGCCGAGATCCGCCGCGAGGAACTACTGGCCGCACTGACCGGTACCCCGCTGCCGTGCCTCCAGGCGATCGACGAGGCGCACCGCCGCCCGGAGTGCCTCGTCGACGTCCGTGCCCGCCTGGACCACGGCGACACCGCCGGTGCCCTGGCCGCCGTCGAGGAACTCCTCGGACCCGAGGCACTGCTCCGCAGTGGCGCCCTGCGGGACGCCCTGGAGACGGCAGCGCTCCGGCGGATCACACACGGGCTGTTCCGCGCCGGACTGGCCGGACACGGAGCCGGGCCCGCCAGCCCCGCCGGCCCCCGCCGGAGACAACCGGGCCGCGCGACCGCCCGCTGACCCACCCGCCCCGTCCGCCATCCGCTCCCGCCTCCGAACCGGAGAACGGCGCTTCCGGCACGGCCCTACCCGGCCCCGACTCGAAACCACAGGTGATCGAATATGCGCACATCCGTTCCGTCCCCGTCCGCCGCCTCGGGCGTACCCTCCGAGCCGGCTCAGCTCCCCCGGCTCGACGTCGCCGCCGACCTGCTCGCCCTCCTCCACGACACCTGCACCGAACCGCGCCCCGACACGCAGTTGGAGGCGCTGACCCTGGCCGTGGCCGCCGACCTGCCGGTGCTGCTGTGGGGAGAGCCGGGGATCGGCAAGACCGCCGCCCTGAACCAGCTCGCCGCGGCCCTCGACCTGCCGCTGACCACGGTGATCGCCAGCGTGCACGAGCCGTCCGACTTCTCCGGCCTGCCGGTGGTCGGTGACGACCCCGCCGTACAGGGCGTTCCGATGGCCCCGCCGGACTGGGCCGTACGCCTGGTGCGGTCCGGCCGGGGGCTGCTCTTCCTGGACGAGTTGTCCACCGCGCCGCCGGCCGTCCAGGCCGCCCTGCTCCGCCTCGTGCTCGAACGGCGGGTCGGCGCCCTGCGCCTGCCGGCCGGAGTCCGGATCGTGGCCGCCGCCAATCCACGGGCCTCCGCTGCCGACGGCTGGGAACTCAGCCCGCCCCTGGCCAACCGGTTCGTCCACCTACAGTGGACATACGACCACGACGTGGTGGTACGGGGCCTCGGCGGGACCTGGCCCCGCGCATCGCTGCCGTGGCTCGACCCGGAGCGGTTGGCCGGGGCCGTGACGTTCGCCCGCCGTGCGGTCTGCGGACTCCTCGCCGCCCGCCCCGCGCTCGTCCACCAACTGCCGAGCAACGAGGCCCGGCGGGGCGGCGCCTGGCCGTCACCGCGCAGTTGGGAGATGACCCTGCGGCTGGTCGCCTTCGCCGCCGCGGCCGGCACCTCGCGGGAGGTGCTGTCCATGCTGGTCAGAGGCACGGTCGGGGACGGCCCGGGACTGGAACTGCTGGCCAGCCTGGACCGGATGGACCTCCCGGACCCCGAGGTGCTGCTGGCCGACCCGGCGGCGGCCGAGCTGCCGGAGCGGGGCGACCTGCGGCAGGCCGTACTCGACGGTGTGGTGGAGGCGGTCCGGAAGCGTCCGGAGCGGTCCCGCTGGGACGCGGCGTGGGCTCTGCTGGTCCGGGCGCTGGAGACCGGAGCCCCGGACCTGGTGGTCGTACCAGCGAGTACGCTCGCCACGCTACGCCGGCCGGACTGGGACGTCCCGGCGTCGATCGAGCTGCTCGCCGGGGCGGTGTCCCTGAGCCGGCAGGCGGACAAGGCCGCGGCGCGGGTCGGAACCGCCACGGGGAGCGGCCGATGACGCCCGACGAGCCCGGGAGGTTGGACCTGGAGAAGGTCTTCGCCGCCCGGCTGCACGCCGCCCGGGTCCGGCCGTACCTGGCGACCGCGCTGTTCGCACTCCATCCGGTGGAGTCGCGGCTGGTGCCGACGATGGCCGTGGACCGACACTGGCGGTGCTACATCTCGCCGGCGTTCGTGGCTCGGACCCCGGTCGAGGAGCTGGCAGGGGTGTGGGTACACGAGGTGTCCCACCTGCTGCGCGACCATCACGGGCGCAGCGACCGGGTCGCGGTGGAACGCGGTCTGACCGGACCGGGAGAACGACTGCGGATGAACATCGCCGCAGACTGCGAGATCAACGACGACGTGTTCGGGGATGGGCTGAACCGGCCCGAAGGCGCTGTCGTACCCAGGCTCCTCGGGCTGCCCGAGGGGGAGCTGATGGAGGACTACCTGCGACAGTTCCGGCTCGGGCCGTACACGCAGAGCCTGGTCTGGCTGGACTGCGGCAGCGGCGCCGACGGCCTGGAGCGGGCGTGGGACCTGGGACCGGACGGTGCGCACGGGCTGACCGCGCAGGAACGGGACGCGGTTCGGTTCCGGGTCGCGCAGGGCATCAGCGCCCGCCCGGGAAACACGCCGAAGGGCTGGCAGCGCTGGGCCGAGGAGGCGTTCCACCCGCCGCAGCCGTGGCGAGACCTGCTGGGCGCGGCCGTCCGCTCGGCGACGTCCAGCCCCGGTGCCGGCGAGGACTACACCTACGGTCGGCCGGCACGGCGGTCCGCCGCGCTGTCCGGCGTCATCCTGCCGAGCCTGCGGCGCAGGCCGCCCCGGGTCGCCGTGGTCATCGACACGTCCGGGTCGGTGAGCGACGCCGAACTGGGCAGCGCGCTCCTCGAGGTCGCCGCGATCGCCCGCGCCGTCGGCGGCCAGCGGGACCTGGTCACCGTGCTCCCGTGCGACGCGGCGGCCCGGGTCGTGCACCCACTGTGCCGCGCCGAGGGGATCCCGCTCCTCGGCGGTGGCGGAACGGATCTGCGTACGGGCTTCACCAGAGCGCTCCGGGCACGGCCCCGGCCGGACGTGATCGTGGCCCTGACCGACGGGCAGACGCCCTGGCCGGACGCCCGACCACCGTGCCGGACGGTGGTGGGACTGTTTCCGCGCCCGGGGAGCGCCCGGTCATGGAACGAGAACAACCCCGACCACGTGCCGGATTCGCCACCCGAGTGGGCCCGGGTGGTCGTCGTCGGAGAGCCGTCCGCCGCCCGGTGAACGTCACCCCCGTGCCACGGGATTGCCTGGCATGATCGTCGATTGTCGGTAGTCGATGTAACGCGGACTTCGGAGGCGAAGATGTTCCTACGTCGTACGGTCGGTTCGGTGGTGGCGGGCGCCCTGGTGCTCGCCGGGACAGTGCTGCCGGTGGCACCGGCGGCCGCCGCGGTGGCCAGTGGTGCGATCTTCAACAACCCGACCGTGGCCGCCGAGCAGAACCGGATCGTCGACCACATCCGAGGGCTGGTCCAGGGTGCCCCGGCCGGTTCGACCATCTCCATCGCGATGTACCACTGGACGTCCACCACGGTGGCCGACGACATCGTGGCGGCACACAACCGCGGCGTGAACGTACGGCTCGTGCTGGACTACCTGTCCGAGCAGTACCCGGCGGTGGACACCATGCGGGCCACCCTGGGCACGAACCGGGCCAACCGTTCGTGGCTGACCTTCTGCACGCAGGGCGCGGCATGCGTCGGCAACGCCGGCTCGCCGATCATGCACAACAAGTTCTACCTGTTCTCCAGCACCTCCGGCTCGACCAACGTGGTGGTGCAGAGTTCGGCGAACCTGACGGCCAGCAACGCCACGGCGTACTGGAACAACGCGGTCACCCTGGTGGGGAACACCGGTCTCTACACCGCCTACCTCGACTACTTCGACGACCTGGCGGCGAAGGCCAAGAACAGCGACTACTACCGCACGGTCGGCAGCGGCAACGCGAAGGCGTACTTCTTTCCGCGGGCCGGGTCGGACAAGACCAGCGACACGATCTACAACATGCTCAACGAGAACGTGACCTGCGAGGGCAACACCACGGTCGGCACCGAGACCGGTCGGACGATGATCCGGATCGGAATGTGGTACTTCAGCCGTAACGGCATCGCCGAGGAACTCCGCTCGCTGGCCGACCGGAAGTGCTGGATCGAGGTCGTCTACACCACGATGGACGCCGATGTCCTCGACATCCTGAGCGGCCATTCCCGGATCGTGCTCTACCGGATCAGCGGCGACTACATCGTGCACTCCAAGTACATGCTGATCGAGGGAACCTACGCCGGCACCAGGAACAGCAAGTGGGTGATGACCGGCAGCCACAATTACACGAACGCCGCCCTGCGGGAGAACGACGAGGCGATGCTGCGCATAGAGTCGGCGACGATCCACGACCAGTACCGGTCGAACTTCTGGGCGTTGCGCGCGGCGGCCTCCTGAGCCGCCGCGTACCGCCAGTGCCCGGCCGGTGAGCCTGCCGACGCCGACGATCAGGTCGGTCTTGGCGAACCGGTAGTGTGCGACCGGCTGTCGCTGGGCATCAGGGGGCAGGCGGATCTCCGCGTCGCTCGTCACGGGGTGTCGGGGACAGGCCTCGCCGGACGCGACGCTGCAGAAGGGCAGGTCCCATGGGTGCGGCACGCGACGGCTCGCCGGGCTCGGATGCTCCCGCCCCGCTGGCGGTCCGCTTCACGGCCACCGAGATCACCGGCCTGCGTCACCAGGTGGCACGGCTCGCGGCCGCGCACGGGTTGCGGGGCGACCGGCTCGACGACTTCGTATTCGCCGTCTACGAGATACTCACCAACGCGGTACGCCACGGCGGCGGAAGCGGGTCGCTGCGACTGG
>NZ_JBHSPR010000007.1:556052-573824 GCF_042658085.1 Plantactinospora solaniradicis
GTCTGCCAGGTCGACGACGACGGCCCGGGTTTCCCCGTCGGGCAGGTGTCCGACCAGTCGCCGCTGCGGGCCGGCGGGCGTGGCCTCCGGCTCGTCCGGCAACTCACCGACTCGTTGACCATCACTCCCCGGACGCCCGGCACATCCGTGCGGGTCCGGCTCTCCCTCGCTGGCGGGCTCTCCACGAAGACACCCAGCCCGCCACTGACGCCTTGACCTCGTCGCGCCGATGAAACGCGCACCCTGTCATGATGGGACGCGCCGAAAAGTAGAGTGACGGCGGTAGATGTGGTTGTTCGGACCGACGTACACTGCGCGCGTGACGGGGAAGATCCCGGACGGTCCCCGGCGTGGCAGACGCCGGGAGGAGCCGACCATGGCCGCGATCGCCCGTCTCGCCGGGGTTTCGGCGCCGACGGTGTCCCGGGTCCTCAACGGCCGTTCCGGGGTGGCGTCGGAGACCCGTCGGCAGGTGGCGGCGCTGCTTCGTGAGCACGGCTATCGCCGGCCGAGCGCGGCGGATCCGGCACCGAGCGTCGAGGTGGTGTTCTACGGGCTGGAGAGTCACCTGGCGGTCTCGATCCTGCGCGGGGTGGAGGAGGTCGTCCGGCAGCAGGACTTCGCGGTCGGTTTCACCGATGTGTTGAGCCGGGCGGTGACGCAACATTCCTGGGCCGAGCAGCTTCTGGCCCGCCGGCCGGTCGGGGTGATCGCCGCGCACTCGTACTTCACCGCGCAGGAGTACGCCGTGCTGGCCGCCGGTGGGATACCACTGGTGGCGCTCGACCCGTCCGGGGTGCCGCCGGACGCGGTCCCGTCGGTGGGGGCCGCGAACTGGAGCGGCGGGATCGCCGCCGCCCGGCACCTGCTGGAGTTGGGGCATCGGCGGATCGCCGTCATCGGTGGGCCCGCACGGTCCCTGATCGCCCGGGCCCGGTTGGAGGCCTGCCGGGCGGCACTGGACGCCGCCGGGGTGCCACTGGAGGAGCGGTTCCTGCGCACCGGACGGTTCTTCTTCGAGGACGGTCTGGAGTTCGGACGTGACCTGTTGACCTCGCCGGACCCGCCGACGGCGGTGCTCTGCGGCAACGACCTGCAGGCCCTCGGGGTCTACGAGGCGGCCCGGCAGGCCGGGCTGACCATCCCGGACGACCTGAGCGTGGTCGGGTTCGACGACCTGGAGTACACCCGGTGGTGCGGGCCGCCGATGACCACCGTGCGGCAGCCGTTCGAGGAGATGGGCGCCACCGCCGCGACGCTGGTCCTGGCGTTCGCCGCGGGCGAGCCACCCAGCCAGACCCGCGTCGAACTCCCGACCACACTGGTCATCCGCGCCAGCACCGGACCACCACCCCGACACTGAACGGCGTCCCTCGGCATCCACCAGTCCGCTCCACTGCTTGCCAGGCATTCGTTCTGGGGGCGCCGTCTTAAGTCGGCCTTATTTTCCGCCCAAGGACGGCAGAGATCTTGTCGGTCGCCGCCATCATTCGGAATGGCAGTCGAGTATTCATCTGATTACTCAGCGAAAGATCTCTTTTAATCATCCGTCTGTGGAGGAATACATGATCGCCTATTCGAAGTGGTTGTCCGGGGCAGCCGGCGTAAGCCTGCTCGCGGCGCTGCTGATCGGTGGCGGCGGCGTCGCGTCCGGCACCTCCCCCCGCGTGCCGGCCGACCGGCTCAGCCCCGCACCCGCCGCACTCGTGCCGCCGGCCGGGAACGTCCTGTCCGCCGTCTACCTGGCCAAGGGAGTCCAGGTCTACCAGTGCACGAGCGGTGCGTGGACATTCGTGGAGCCGGCGGCGGCCCTGACGGGCCTCGGCCGCGCCGGACTGCGGACCGCGGTGCACTTCCGGGGGCCGAGTTGGGAATCCACCAGGGACGGCTCCCTGGTGGAGGCGAGGGCGGTGGCCTCGTCGCCAGTCGCTGGAAGCATCCCGGAGCTGCTCCTACAGGCCACCCGCAACCGTGGGGAGGGCGACTTCGGCGCGGTGACGTACCTACAGCGACTGGCCACCGGTGGCGGCGCCGCACCGACCGGGGTCTGCGTCGACGGCGCCACGACCGGCGTGTCGTACCGCGCCGAGTACCGTTTCTTCGTCGCCGGCTGACCCGGCCGTACCCTGAGCGGGCCGAGCGGAAACGTCCTTGCCCCACAGAGCGGATCCAGCAAACCTGAATCTGCCGGGCGCTGCTCCGGGTCAGCCACGGCAGAGGCGGGAGGATCGCGGTGCATCCGTTGCGGGCGGGCCATCAGCGGGGAATCTGCTGCCTCGTGGCCGCCGCCGGCTACGGCAAGACCACCGCGCTGCGCCGCTGGTTCCCCCGCGAGGCCGCCCGGTGGTACGGAGGCGACGACGCGCCGCTGCACCAGCTCGTCACCGACGCCGTCACGGCCGGCGACCGGCTGATCGTCGTCGACGACCTGCCGCAGACGTCGGCGGAGGAGCTGCACCCGCTGCTGGACGAGGTCGAGCGGTGGGAGCACGACGTGACCGTCGTACTCGCCTCGCGGTGGCCACTGCCGCCGCCGGCCGCCCGCTGGCTCGGCAGTGGCCTGTGGACCGAGCCGGGCCCGGCCGACCTGGCACTCAGCCCGGAACGGATCGCCGACCTGCTCACCGACGAGTACGGCCTGTCCGACCCCGAACTCGCCGACCGGCTGTACGCGGCGACCGGCGGCTGGCCGGCGCTCGTCCACCTGTCCGCCGAGACCCTACGCCTGGACGGGGTGCCGCCCGGTCCGCTGGCTCCGGCCCTGACCGAGCCCGGCGGTCCGATCGCCCGGTACGTCGCCGACGAGGTGCTCGGGGCGCTGCCGACGGAGGTGACCCGGCTGCTCCGCCAGGTCGGCGAGCTGTCGCCGGTGAGTGCGGATCTGTGTCGTGCGCTCGGCCATCGCGGTGCCCCGCGAGTCGTCGACCTGTTGCGCCGCACCGGCCTGCTGACCCGGCCCGCCTGGTCGGCAGCCAGCCCCGGCGCGCCGCCCCCGGAGGAGCACGTCGTACCGGTGATCTTCGAGGTTGCCCGGCACGGGCATCGGCGACCACCCGCCAGCCGTACCGTCGGCACGGCCGCTGCCGCCGCCGCGTGGTACGACGAACACGGTCCGCCGGTCGCCGCCGCCCGGGCGTACCTGCGGGCCGGGGACCATGCGCGGTGCGCCCGGGTGCTCGACGTGCACGGAGACCGGATGATCGCGGCGGGTCGGTCCCAGGCCGTGACCGAACTGGTCCCAGAACTGCCGGAACAGCATCGCGGCCGGCGGCTGCGCCTGCTGCTCGGCGACGCGCTGCGCACCCTGGGCAACCTGGGCGCGGCCAGCCGGGAGTACGACGCCGCGGCCGCCGCCGAGCCTGGCTGGGACGCCGGCCTCGCCTGGCGGATGGGTCGGATCCACTACCAGCGGGGCGATGCCCGCGCGGCGCTGGAGACACTCGAACGGCGGCCGGCCCAGTCCGCTCCGCCAGCCGATCGGGCACTGCTGCTGGCCTGGACCGCACACGCCCACCTGCTGGCCGGCGACACCGACGCCGCCACCCGGTACGCGCGGCGGGCACTGGCCGTCGCCACCGACGCGGGGCAGGACAGCGTCCTGGCCACCACGCACCTCAGCGTCGCACTGTGCCTCAGCGTGGCCGGCGACATGGCGGGGAGCGAGGAGCACTACGCCCTGGCGTTGCCGATCGCGGAACGCACCGGCGACGTCCTGCTGCTCACCCGGATCTACACCAACCGCACGCACCAGTTCCTGCGTACCGGCCGGTTCGTCGACGGGCTGGCGATGGCCGAGCAGTCGGCCCGGTACGCCGCGCTGGCCGGAGCGCCAAGCCTGCGCGCGATGGCGATGAGCAACGAGGCGGAAGCGCTGGCGATGCTCGGCCGGTACGACGAGGCGGTGAAGCGGTACGAGACGGCACTGGCGCACTATCAGCGCAACGGCTCCCGCCGGTTCACCTACGCACTGCTCGGACTGGGTGACCTGTACCGCCGCCGGGGTTGGCGGGAACAGGCCCGCGCCGCGTACGAGGAGACGGTCCGGGTCACCGAGGAGACCGGCAACGCCCACGTCCTGGTGCCCGCGCTCGCCGGGCTGGCCCTGGTACGACTCGACGACGATGCCAAGGCTGCGGCGATGCACGCCGAACAGGCCGCCCGGGACGCCGCGAACGAGATCGTCGTGCCGGCGCTGCTGGCCCAGGGTTGGGTCGCACTCCGGATGACCGCGCCCGACCGGGCCGCCACGCTGGCCGAGGAGGCGGCCCGGATCGCGCGAGCCCAGGCCGACCGGGCCGGGCTGGCCGACGCGCTCGAACTGCGGGCCGCTACCGAACAGGACCTCGACCGGGCCCGCGAGGCGCTGCGCGAGGCGTACGCGATCTGGAGCCGGGCCGGGGCGGCGGTCGAAGCGGCCCGCATCCGCGTCGTACTCGGGCAGTTGCCCGGAGCCGGCATCGACGACCGGTTGGGCGGGCTGCTCGCGGCCGAACAGCTCGCCCTCGCCGGCGCCCTGGTGGATCGGGCGGCGAGCATGTCCGGCGGACGGGCCCCCGGCGCCGGGCCGGTCTACCAGACGGTCGTGATCCAGGCCCTCGGCCGGTTCGAGGTGCACCTCGACGGCCAACCCGTCCCCGCCTCGCAGTGGCAGTCACGCAAGGCGCGCGACCTGGTACGGATCCTGGTCGCCCGGCGCGGTCGCCCGGTGCCCCGGGGCGAGCTGTGCGAACTGCTCTGGCCGGACGACGATCCGGAACGCACCGGGCACCGGCTGTCGGTCCTGCTCTCGATCGTCCGTGGGGTCCTCGATCCGACGAAGAGGTTCGCCCCCGACCATTTCCTCGTCGCCGACCAGTCGTGCATCGCGCTCGACATCAGCCGGGTGCGGGTGGATGTCGAGGAGTTCCTCGCCCACGTCGCGCACGCCCGTCGGCTGGTGGAACGGGGCGCGCTGGCGGAGGGGCGGACGGTGCTGCTGGCCGCCGAACGCCAGTACCGCGCCGACGCGTTCGAGGACGAGCCGTACGCCGACTGGTCCGGTCCACTGCGTGAGGAGGCGCGGGCGGCGTACCTCAGCCTGTTGCGGGTGCTGGCCCAGACCAGCCAGGCCACGTCCGGCCCGACGGCGGCGGTGGAGTACCTGCTGCGGCTGCTGGAACGGGACCCGTACGACCAGCCGGCACACCGGGCACTGGTCCGCGCGCTGGTGGCCGGCGGCCAGCACGGTGAGGCACGCCGGGCCTTCACCCGGTACCGCGACGCGATGCGCGCCATCGGGGTACGCCTGCCGGACGAACTCGTCCTCGTGCCGAGCCGGCCGGGCCAGCAGCCACCGGTACCGGGTCGCCGCCGCCCGCCAGCCCCTGACAACCGGTCGGAACCGACGACCGGCCGGTCCCGGTAGCCCGCCGGACTGCTGTTGCCGGCGGGATCCGGTGACCGGCCGGGTCGATGACCGGCGGTTGACGGCAGGTCAGTGGAAGGCCGCCATGAGCAGGCCGGACACGGTGACCGAGCCGTCGCCGTCCTCGTCCGCGCCCGCATCGGCGACGCCGGCCCGGCCGGCACCGACGGCGGCGGCCGGAAGCTGGCTCGCCTGGACGGCCTCGGCGCCCGCCAGGCGAAGGTTCAGGCTGGGCACCAGCGCGCTGAGGAAGAACTCTCCCGAGCCCACCACGCTGGCACCGATGCCGTACACGTGTTGGTCCGGGTCGGGATCCTCGGTGACGGCGACCTTCGGCCAGGTGCCGTCGTAGGCGCTGCTCGCCTCGACGCGAACTCCGGGCGGTCCCGTCGGCTGGGTGGGCTCCTTGCAGACCCCGAAGGCGGTGAGGCTCTCCGGCTCGGCGCCACCCGTGTGCGCCCGCACACCCCCAAGCCCGGGCCCGAAGGCGACCTCGTCGACGTACGTCTGATCCACCGATCCCTCGAACCGGAAGCCGGTGCCGACCAGGTGGGTCTGGTCCGGACAGCTCACCTCCGCCGTCGACGCCGACTCGACAGTGGTCGCCGCCCGCACCGGCGGGCTCGTGGACGTGTCGCAGACCGCGAACGCCATCAACGACCAGTCACCCTCGAACCCGGTCCGGGCCGTCGCGGAGACGGTCACGTGGGTCAGCGCCGAGTTGGGCACCATCGCGGTCAGCACCACACCTCCGTCCCCGTCCACGACCCGGGCGCCCGCGGCAAAGACCGACCTCGCCCCCGTGCACTCCGCCACAACGATCTTGGTCGCACTGTCGTCGCTCTCGCTGACCTCCTCGACCCGTACCGGTGCGAGTCCCCCCGCCCGGGCCGCCCCGTCCGGCACGACGACAAGCCCCGCCGTACCCAGTGCCACGGCGACCGCGCCAGCCGCCGTACGCCGCCCGATGTTCGCAGTACGCATTCCACTCCCCCACTCCTCGCCGCCCCCGTACGGGGCGGCCACCACGAAGTTTCCGAACGAACCTCAGGGTGGCGTCATGGTGCGGGGTGCCCCGCGCACCGCCGGGCCGCCACCCGGAGCGAGCCCTGAGGTGACCCTGAGCCGCCGGCCGAAACTCGATGCCAGGAAGCCACGGGAGGCCGGGGCGGAACAGAGGAGAGAAAAATGCGGGGTAGCAAAGCAGCGCTACGGATCCTGGTGTTGGCCGTGGTGTGCGCAGTCGGGCTGATCAGTGCGAGCCCGGCGCAGGCGGCGGTGGAGCGGACCGACCGGTTCTCCATCGTCGACGAGGGGCATGACCTCGGCGACGGCGACCTGAACGGCTGGGGCAGGCCCAGTGCGGACGCCCGGCTGGAGTGGAACCTCGTCGCCGGCAGGTGGGAGCCCCGGCTCCTCGGACGACTCTTTCTCAACAACGCCAACGGCGAGTGCATCCGGATCCAGATGGTCGCCATCTACCAGAACGGCGTGACGACGACCCACTCCGACGGCCGGTCCGAGTTCTGCGCACCGAACGGGCGGACCTGGTACAGCGAGGTCGACTTCACACCGGTCAGCTCTGCGTACGTCGCCAGTGTCCACTTCCGGCTCCAGAGCGCGCCGGCGGGAGGCTGGACGTTCTCGACCGAGGCGCAGTCGGTGCCGTACCTCGCACCGTGGTGGCTGCCGTGACGGTACGGACGCTGCCGCTGTGATCGACGGGGGCGCAGGGCCGGACGGCCCTGCGCCCCGCCGGTCGCCGGTCAGGTACCGGTCACCGCGAGCTGATCAACGGTCCGGAGACGACCTTCCCGCTGACGGTGAACTCCGTGTACGCCCAGTGCTCGACGTTCGGCAGCGTCGCCGTCGGCGTCACCGTGACGGTGTAGTAGTTCCCACGCACGAGGTTCGTGCTCGGGTTGCCGGCGGAATCGGTGACCCGAACCGTCGCGCCGGTGTAGGCGCCGTTGCGGGCCAGGACCGTGGCGGCGAACTGGTAGCTGACCGTCGCCCCCGCCGTCGCGCCGCGCTGCGCGTGCACGTACGCGGTGTACGTGCCGGCCGCCGGCAGATAGAGCACTCCTCGTTCGTTGCTGCTCCAGTAGTCGAGGCTCTGGCTGACCAGCTTGCCGTTCTGGTAGACGTACAGATCGAGATTGGTGCTGCCGGAACCCGACAACTGGACGATCAGACCGGCCGAACCCGTGGGGACGGTGATGCTGTGCGTCCGTATGTTGTCCCCCGTCCGGTCGAAGAACGTCGACGGGTACGCCGTGGACAGGCTGGCGCTGCTCCAGGACACCGACCTGTAGCCGGTGGTGCGGGTGCTCACCTGCCCGCTGAAACCCGCTGGAAACATCATCTGCCCGAACGTGCCCGTCCAGCCGTACTGGTTCGGCGCGTCGGTGTCGTCCTGGGTCCTCGGGTTGAAGCCCCATGGCCTCGCCGCCACGGTGATCCGAACCGAGTGCGTCGAGCTGGCCCAGGTGATGGCACCCGTGGTGTACCGGTCGAAGGGCGCCGAGCCGCGGTCGATGGTGATCGCGACGGTGACCGAGTTGCCCGGTGCGACGGTGATGGTCGACGGGTTCGTGGTGACCGTCATGCCGCTCAGGCCGGAGACGCTGGGCTGATATGTCTCCTGCGTGCTGCCGACGTTGGTGAATCTGCGGTTCACGGTCAACGTGCGCGTTCCGTCGTACTCCCGCAACGCGATCGACGGCAGGTTGAGTTCCTTGCCGTCCGGCGAGGTGGCATCCCGGAACGCGGTCAGCTCGGTCGCCGACGGCGTCACGACCAGGCCGGGGTCGTTGGCCCGGGTCGGGTCGGGCATCCCGCTACCCTGTTTCAACGGGCTGCTGGTTCCCGCCGTATCGGTCGCGGTGGTCCGCAGTGCCGAGGCGATCGTGCCGGGCGACCAGCCGGAGTGCAGCCCCTTCAGGATGGCGGCCATTCCGGCGACGTGCGGTGCGGCCATCGAGGTGCCCGAGTACGCATCGAAGTTGCGGCCGTCGTTGCCGGGCGGCGCCACGGCCGCGATCACGTCGGTGCCCTGGGCCGCCAGGTCGGGCTTCTGGAGCCCGGTGTGGACCTGGTCCGGCCCGTACGAGGAGAAGTTGGCCACGCTCGGCACGCCCAGGCTCGAACCGTCACCGCCGTTCGACAAGATGACCGTGCCGTCGGTCGGGCGCCGTTGCAGGTAGGTGAGGAGCGGTCCGGCCTGCTCGCGGTTCCATAGACTGATCGTCGGGAAGTTGTAGAAGTTGCTGACCCGCTTGACGTCGACATCGTTGAACAGGATCGCCGCGGCGCCGCCCTTGGCCTTCACCTCTTTGACGGCGTCGAACTTGTCGGTGTAGTTGCAGGCGACGACCTTGCCCTGCACCTTCGTCGCGTCGAGGGATCCCGCCTGGCAGTTGGTGTTGCCGTCCGTCGACGCCTGGCCGGCGTAGATCAGTGGCTTCGCCGTACCGCCGGGCAACAGGTCCAGCGACGTCCCGACGATCGTCCGCCCGTCGCCGAGCCGCATCGTGGCCTCGCGGGCGTTGGTGATCGCCGCACCCACCGTGGTGACCCAGGGGTAGGTGTTGCTGATGGTGGCGGACTTTCCGTCGTTGCCCGCGGCGGCGGCCACGAACACCCCCGCCAGGTGGGCATTGAGGAACGCGTTGCCGATGGCGTCGTTGGGGACGTAGTCCCCGCCGTCGTAGCCGACGGAGTAGTTGATCACCTGCACGCCGTCGACGACCGCGGCGTCGATCGCCGCGATGATGTCGGCGTCCGTGCCGCCGCCGTCCCACAGCGCCTTGTACACCGCGATCTGCGCGTCCGGCGCCACTCCCGCGATGGGACCGAAGTCGCGGCCGTTGACCACGGTGCTCTGGACGGGCTGTCCGGCCGCCGTCGAGGCGGTGTGGGACCCGTGCCCGAGCACGTCGCGGGCCGAGAGGATCTCGTTGGCGGGGAGTGATCCGTACTGGGCCAGGTAGTCGGTGGCGAAGTGCCGGGCACCGACGATCTTGCCGTTGCAGGCGGACGCGGCGAACTGGTCACCGGTCTGGCAGGTGCCGTGCCAGCCGGGCGGCGCCGACATCGATCTGGCGAACGACGCGCTCTCCGGCCAGATTCCAGAGTCGATCACACCGATCACGACGCCGGCGCCGGTCCCGGGGGCGGCCAACCTGGCCCGGGTCAGTGCCGGCCCGCCGCCGGTGTGCCGGCCGATCGCTTCGGGGAGCATCGATCGACCGGCATCGGTCCCGGTCCAGCCGGTCGACGGCGGTCGCGCGCCCGTCGGGCTCGTGGACTGTGCCCGGACCATGCGCGACTCGGTGACCGCCGCGACCCGCGGATCCTTCCGGAGCGCGGTGACCTGCTCCGGGGAGAGGGTCGCCGAGAAGCCGTTGAACGCCGTGGTGTACGTCTGGTCGGCGCGCAGGTCCATTGTGGTCAGCAATGCCGAGCGGGTGGCTGTCAGGTGGTCCCGGTACCGAGCTGCCGCGTCCGAGTGCGCATCGAACTTCTCCCCCAGTTTCGGGCGGGTGGCGGGGACCTTGTCCACCCCGCCGGTGTACGCCGCCACCGGCGGCTCGGCGAGCCGGACCACGTACCGGTCCGTCCTGGCGCTCTTTGTCGGGGCGGCGGGTCGACGCTCGGTGCCGCCGGTCAGGGAGACCGGCGCGGAGTCGTCCGCGAGCACCGGGGTCGAGTGGACGAGGCCCACGCCGGTCGCCAGCAGGAGGGTGACGAGCGGTGCTGCCACCCGAAGTTTCGAGGAATGGTTGACGGTAGCCACCTGGCTCCTTTCCAGATGCCGAACGGCATCCGAGACAACAGGACTACGCCAGGCGGAAGGGCAGAGTGATGTCCATCGAGTCCCCCGTGTAGTCATCAATTGATCGTGATGGTGCTACGGAACCCACGGCGTGTCCAAAATGTCCAACCGAACAAAGGAGCGAATGGCCGGGCAGGACAGAGCCGCTCCGGACGAGGCTCAGAACTTGGGAATGATCGCCGCGATGGCCGTGGCGAGGAGCGGACCGATGATCACCAGGCCGGACTGCAGCTCGCTGAGGGACGTGCGGTTGACGCCGAGGATCTCCTCCATCTTGATCCGGTCCTCCGCGGCGGCGACCAGGTCGGCCTTTGCCACGTGGGCGATGTCCGAGAACTCGTCCACGTACACCTGACAGCGACGACGCAGCAGGGTGGCCGCGGGTACGTGCATCAACGCGATGAGGATCGAACCGGCCGCGCCGATGACCAACGCGGTCGACTGGGGAATCTTCTCCGAACTGCCCCAACCGACGGCAGCGGCGCCGACCAGCACCATCATCAGCAGCAACGAGCCCATCATCTGCAACACCCGGGCCAGGATCCGGCGCAGCCGCATCAACGCGGCCAACTGCTCGCCGGGAGCGCCGGTGAGTCCCCGCATCGCGACGACCCGCAGGCCCGCGAGCGTCGCCCCGGCCGGCAACGCCCCGAGCACGACGATCGAGACGAACGCCAGGGACCGCCAGGTGAGCCCCCTGCCCAGGATGGCGTACGCCGTGAGGACGGCACCGACCACCAGTACCAGGAAGGCCAGCACCGCCGGGATGACCCGCCGTACCGGCACCCGCTGGATCTGTTGCAGGTCATGCCAGCGCGCGACGCCGGAGCCGATCGTCGATCCGCTCAACGCGCCGAGCACCCCGGCGACGGAGGCCCACAGGATCCACTGTGCACGGAACTGGGGCAGGTGACGGTCCGGGTTCGTGAAGGCCACCCAGAGCGCCAGCGCCGCGCCCGCCACCATCATCAGCGTACGCACCACGCGCGGCCAGCCTTTGAGACCCAGCGGGCGGGGCGTGGCCACCGGCGGCGCGGCGGTTGCCTCGTCGGAAGCGGTGGGCGCCGGCGCGGTCAGGGAGGCCTCCAGGGCGGTCATGGCAAGCGACTCTAGAGGATTTGCGATATCCCGACGGGACGGGCCACGGGTGGTTGTGACAGAACCATGACATGGAACGAACGGATTCCGCATACGGTCGATCCATCCTTGCCTGGTGCATCCGACATCTCCCTACCCGTCCGGGACGGCGCTCCGGTCGTCGGGCCGGTTCGCCGGTCGGCCCCCGGGCGGCCGGCTGCTCCGCGCCGCGCTCGGGTACCTGCTCGCGTTCGCGCTGACCGCTCTGGGGTTCGTCTGGACCGCCGCGGGGCAGCGCCTCGACGGCGGGCTGTTGCCCCGGGCCGAGCGGGGCGGCGGGTACGAGCAGCCGACCGACCTGGTGGAGCCGGCGAAGAACATCCTGTTCTGGTTCGGTGACCCGGCCGTACTGGGCCTCCTGCTCGTCGCGCTGCTGCTGCTGGGCGTGCTGGCCCGGCGGCGTTGGGCGGGGGTGACGGGCCTCGCCCTGGTCGGCACCACGGTGGTCGTCGCGAGCGTGGCCAAGCAGGCGATCCTCCGGCCGGATCTCGCGGTGGCCACCTCGACGACGCACAACAGCTTCCCCAGCGGCCACGTCGCGGTGGCGATGGCGCTGCTGCTCGCGGTCCTGCTCGTGCTCCCCGCGCCGGCCCGGTGGTGGTTCGCCGTCCCGGGCGCGGCGGGGGTCTCCGTCGTCGCGGCGGCCACGATGATCGCGGGTTGGCACCGGTTCAGTGACGTGTGCGGCGGGGTGCTGCTCGCGGCGGCGCTGTTCTGCCTGGCCGCCGCCCCGCTGGCCCGAACCCGCGACGGAGGTCGCCCCGGACCCGGACCCGCCGGTGTCCTGGTCGGGCTGCTCGGCCTGCTGGGCGGCGCATCCGTGCTCGGCCGGCTGGGCGGCGTGCCGCTGGTCGCCCCGGACGCGGCATCGTCCGGCACCGGAGGGCTGTTCGTCGCGATCACGGCCGGAAGTGGGCTCGTCGTCCTGGTCGTCGCCACCATCCTGGTTCTGGTGCGTTCGGCGGACTTCGTCGGCCCGGTGCCGGACCGCCGGGTGGACCCCGTCGAGGTGGACCCCGTCGACCCGGTTCCGGGGGCTGGCCGAGGACCGGAACCGGACAGCACGGCAGCGGACGGTCGATCGACGACCCAGGCCATGATCAATTGGGCAACTTCGGCTGGAATGCGATAGTTGGTGGCATGTCACGGGTGCTGTTGATCGAGGACCACCAGACGGTGCGCGAAGGCCTCCAACTGGCCCTGACCCGCCAGGGTCACACCGTGGACGCCGTGGCGACCGGCGAGCAGGGGCTGGCCCGGCTGCGCACGGACACCGCCGACGTCGTCGTCCTCGACCTCATGCTGCCCGGCATGGACGGGTTCGAGGTCTGCCGCCGGATCCGGTCCTCCGGCGACCTGCCGATCATCATGCTCACCGCCCGCAACGACGACATGGACGTGGTGGCCGGGCTGGAGGCCGGCGCCGACGACTACGTGGTCAAGCCGGTCCAGGCCCGGGTGCTGGAGGCGCGGATCCGCGCGGTGCTCCGGCGGACCGGCGGCGAGCCCCGGCAGTCCGGCACGGATCCGGCGGTGGAACGGCACGGCGACCTGACCATCGACCGGGCGGCGCTGGTGGTCAGCAAGACCGGGGTGCCGGTCAGCCTCGCCCCGACCGAACTGCGTCTGCTGCTCGAACTCTCCGGCACGCCCGGTCGGGTGCTGAGCCGCCAACAACTGCTGGAGGCGGTCTGGGAACACGGCTACCTCGGCGACTCGCGGCTGGTCGACGCCTGCGTGCAGCGGCTGCGGGCGAAGATCGAGGACGATACGGCGGCGCCGGTCTACGTGCAGACCGTCCGCGGCTTCGGCTACCGGTTCGGCCCGCTGTGAACGGCGGCCGGTGGCGTGGCCATGCCCCGCGGAGCGTCGCCGGTCCCCGGCGCGGTCAGGTCCCGTGGCGTCGACGGGAGTCGCCGTGAACCGGCCGTGGTGGCCGCCCGGACTACGGGTACGACTCCTGCTCGCCTTCGCGTCGCTCGGCCTGACCACGACGGCGGTGGTCGCCGGTGCCAGCTATGTCCAGGCCCGCGACGTGATCCTGCAACAGGCCCAGGACGCGGCCGTCGTCACGCTGACCGAACAGGTCGCCCAGCTCACCCCGATCCGGAGCCTGCCACCGAGCCAGGCCGACCTCGACGCGATCGCCGCGAAGCTGTCCAACCGCGACGACTCCGCGATCGCCGTCTACCAGGACCGGAGTTCCTCGCACGACCCGATCGCCGAGATACTGCCGCCGGAGTTGCGGGCGGAGGTACGGGGTGGCCGGGTCGTCTGGCAGCGGCAGTCCGAGCAGGGTCACCCGTACCTGGTGATCGGGACCCAACTGATGCTCACCGGGTCGGAAGGTACGCCGCGACCGTCCGGTCTGGAGGTCTACCGCCTGCACAGCCTGGTGCCCGAGCAGCGCAGCATCGACCGGCTCGCGACCCTGGCGTGGCTGACCGGGGGGCTGTCGCTGGCTTTCGCCGTGCTGCTCGCGCTCTTCGCCGCCCGGGGCGTGCTGCGGCCGGTCCGGGAACTCGGCGAGGCGGCCCGCCGACTCGGTGACGGGGACCTGACCACCCGGCTGACGGTCCACGGCTCCGACGAACTCGCCGGGGTGGCCCGCACCTTCAACTACACCGCGGAACGGCTGGAACGGCAGGTAGGTGAGCTGCGCCGGATGGAGGCCGACGCCCGGCGCTTCGTGGCCGACGTCTCGCACGAACTGCGTACGCCGCTGGCGGCGATGACCGCGGTCACCGACGTACTGGACGAGGAGGCGCCCCGGCTGCCCGGCGATGCCGGACGGGCCGCCCGGCTGGTCAGCCAGGAGACGCAGAACCTGACCCAACTCGTGACCGACCTCATCGAGGTCACCAGGTTCGACTCCGGCACAGCGGCACTCAACCTGGACGACGTCGACGTGGCCGCGGCGGTACGGGCAACGCTGCACGCCCGCGGCTGGACCGATCGGGTGGTGACCGACCTGCCGCCGGGCACGCTGGCCCGGCTCGACCCGCGCCGACTGGACGTGATCATGGCCAACCTGGTCGGCAACGCGCTGCGGCACGGCGCCCGGCCGGTGTCGGTACGGCTGCGTGCCGATCCGGACTGGATCGTCCTGTCGGTCAGCGACCGCGGCCCCGGCCTGGACCCGAGGGTGCTGCCACGGGTGTTCGACCGCTTCTACAAGGCGGACAGCGCCCGGAGCCGGTCCGAGGGCAGCGGCCTCGGTCTCGCCATCGCCTGGGAGAACGCGCGGCTGCACCGGGCCGACGCGGACCGGGGCAGCCTGGTGGCGGGCAACGATCCGGCCGGTGGAGCGGTGTTCACGCTCCGCCTGCCGCGCCGTTGCACGGATCCGTCGCCGCCGGCCGACCACCGACTCCTGGTCGATGGGAGACGTTCGTGACCGGTGGAGCCCGGCGACGCGCGCTGCCCGCCGCCCTCGCGCTGCTGATGATCCTCGCCGCCGGATGTGGCGTACGCCCCACCGGCGTCATCACCGGCGGTCCCGCCCCCGAGGGACCGGCCCGGAGCGTCACACTCTTCTTCGTGACGGACCACCATCTCGCGCTGGTGCTGCGTCCGAACACGCCGACGGCCTCGATCGACGACACGCTCGCGCTGCTGCTCGCCGGCCCGGACCCGACGGAACGGACGTTGGGCTACAGCACCGAGATCCCGGCGGACGCCGGACCGGCGGAGACGACCTCCGGCCCGTCCGGTACGACGGTGAACCTCTCCGGCGGTGTGACGGCGCTGTCGCCGACGGCGGTCGACCAGATCGTCTGCACCGTGCGGAACGCCATGCCGGACGGTGAGCCGACGGACGGCTCGGCCATGGTCACCCTCAGCGGCCCGGACGGGAGTCGGGGGCCACTGACCTGCTCGCCGCCGGAGTGCCCGGTCACGACGGACGGGCCGGACGGGGACGCGTCCGGTCAGCCCTGGTGTTCGCCGCCCACCGGCGAGCGCGCCTCGCCCCGGGCCACCACCCCCACCGGTGGCTGACCCCACGGGACGGCCGGTTCCGATACGGCCCGACGATTCGGGGCGGCGGATCACGGGACGGCGCCGACGCTCCGGGCGCCGGTGATCAGGATGTCGAGCAGCCTCGGAAAGGTGATGCCGGCTCGGGCCCAGATCTGCGGATACTGCGACGCGGCGGTGAAGCCGGGGAAGGTGTTGACCTCGTTGACCACCGGCTCACCCGGATCGCCGTCCCAGCCGGGATCCTCCCAGCCCGGATCGCCGTCGGAGTGCCCGATCGCGACGTCGGGGGCGGGGGCACGGGCCGGGGCAGGCTCGGGAAGGAAGAAGTCGACCCGGAGCAGTCCTCGGCAGCCGAGCGCGTGGAAGGCCCGGACCGCCCGGTCCTGCACCAGCCGGGTGGTCGCCGGATCGAGCGGGGCGGGGATGTGGAAGACCGCCCCGCCGTCGTACTTCGCGGCGTAGTCGAAGAAGGCGGCGGTGGCCGGGACCCTGATCTCCAGGGGTGGCCCGACCTCGACCCGTCCGTCCGGGTGCTGGAGCACGGCGACGTCGACCTCCCGGCCGGGTACCGCCCGTTCGACGAGGACCTTCTCGTCGGCGTCGCGGGCCATCCGGAGCGCCGCCGGCAGCTGCCACCACTGGTCGACCCGGGAGACCCCGAGACTGGAGCCGGCCCGGGCAGGTTTGACGAAGACCGGCAGGCCCACCCGGTCCTGGTCGGCCCGGGACAGGAACTCGCCGGGGCGCAGGGTCACCCCGGTCGCGACGCGCAGACCCTCGGCGTCGAGCAGCTTCTTGGTCACCGCCTTGTCCATACCGGCCGCGCTGGCGAAGACGCCGTTGCCGACGTAGGGAACGCCGAGCCAGTCCAGCATCGACTGGACGGTGCCGTCCTCGCCGTACGGGCCGTGCAGGGCCGGGAACACCACGTCCTGGGCGGCGAGCACGCGTAGCGCCGCCGGCAGCGTGCCCGGTACGCCGTCGACCTGCCACTGGCCGTCCCGACCGATAAGGACCTCGGTGACCCGGTAGGCGTCCCGGTCGAGGTGGGCGAGGATGCTCGCCGCCGAGCGGCGGGACACCTCGTGCTCGCCACTGCGCCCGCCGTACAGCACCGCCAGCCCGATACTCATTGCCTGCACCCCGCTTCGTTCCGTGCCGTCATGCGGCACATCCGCACTCGGTTCCCTGATTCGCTCGCCACGCCCACTCATGGGAGCGCCACGCCCACTCGTGGGATCGCCGGCTCTCCGGGTCGGTAGCGGCGGACCACCCGCGCCCCGATGCCGGTCAAGATCTCGTGTGGGCTGGTTCCGGCCCACGCCGCCCACTCCGCGACGGTCGGCCAGCCGCCGGCCGTCGCGCCCGCGTCGGAACCGGGGCCGAAGACCACCACCGGATCGCCGACCGCCACCGGCAGGTCCCCGGCATCGACCACACACTGGTCCATGGCGATCCGCCCGACGACCGGGCGCCGGGTGCCGCCAAGCCACACCTCGGCGCGCCCCTCGGCGGTCCGGGGCAGCCCGTCCGCGTAGCCGAGCGGCAGCAGGACCAGCGTGGTCGGCCGCCCGGTGACGTGGTCGGGACCGTAGGAGACGCCGGTGCCGGCCGGCACCCGCTTCACGTTCACCACCGTCGAGCGCAGGGTCATCGCGGCCGACAACCGGTACGCACCGGGCCCGGCCGCGCCGAACGGGTCGACGCCGTACAGGGCCAGGCCGATCCGGCAGAGGTCGTACCGGGTCGCCGGGGCGGCCAGTGCCGCGGCCGAATTCGCCAGGTGCACGAGATCCGGCCGCAGCCCGACTCGCCGGGCGATCCCCAACGCCTCCTCGAACACCGCCAGCTGGCGGTCGACGCCCGGACCGCCCGACGTCTCGGCGTCGGCCAGGTGCGACCAGACCCCGTGGACCCGGACGCCGCCCTCGACCTCGTACTTCCGGGCCCAGCTGACCAGGTCCGGCCAGTCGTGGCCGGCGGCGCCGTTGCGGGACAGTCCGGTGTCGGCCTTGAGCTGGACCGTGGCCGGCCGTCCGGACCGACCGGCGGCCTCGGCGATCGCGTGCAGGTGCGGCACGGTCGACACGCCGATGTCGACGTCCGCCGCGATCAGCCGGCCGAAGTCGTCGTCCGGCCGGTGCAGCCAGCTCAGGACGGGCGCGGTGAGGCCCGCCGCACGCAGGGCGAGCGCCTCGGCGGTCGAGGTCACCCCGAGCCAGCCGGCGCCGGCCGCCAGCGCGGCCCGCGCCACCGGCACCGCGCCGTGCCCGAACCCGTCGGCCTTCACCACCGCCATCAGGTCGGTGCCGGCGACCGCGGTGACCGTGTCCACGTTGGCCGCGACGGCCGCCAGCGCGACCTCGGCCTCGGCCAGCGCGCTCATCCGCGCCACCCCTGTGGTACGGCGGCC
>NZ_JBHSPR010000007.1:573851-661641 GCF_042658085.1 Plantactinospora solaniradicis
GGCTCGGCGCCGGCAACTCGAACAGCCAGCCGGCCCGCAGGGCCAGTAGCCCTCGGTGCAGCGCCAGGGTCAGGCCCAGCAGGGCTGCGGTGAGCAGGACCGGATAGCCCAGCGCCAGTGGAAGTTGGCCGGCCCGGCCCAGACGGGAGAGCGGGCCGAGCAGCACCCGGTCGGCCAGTGCCAGTAGCGGTAGGTGGAGGACGTAGACCGGTAGGGTCCGCCGGCCGAGGGCGGCCAGCGCATCGCCGGCCCGCCGCCACCGCGCCACCCGCGCGGCGGCGGTCAGGCCGAAGGCCACCGCCGCGACCGACACCAGTAACCACACCCCCGGCCAGCCCTGCGCGTCGGCCCCGGCCATGCCGACCAGCGCCGCCGCGTACCCCAGGGCGGTCAGCAGCAGGCGGCGCCGGGTCGCGGTCTCCACCCACCGCAGCAGGTACGGCCGCAGGTACAGGCCGCCGAGGAAGAACACCAGGTTCTGGTAGACGCCGCCACGGTTGCCCGGGGTGGCGAGCAGACCGACTGCGGCGGCGGAGAGGACCGCCGCGGCCGCGAGCAGCACCGGCGGGGGGATTCGGCTGGCCGCCTTGGCGATCGCGAAGTAGAGCGCGAGGGCGTAGAGGTACCAGAGGTTGGACGGGGTGACGGTCAGCTCGGCCAGCAGGCCGGGCGCCGAGGTGGCCCGGTCGGTCGGGAAGCCGGGTGCGGCGGCCAGCAGCACGGTATGGATCAGCAGCCAGCCGGCGTACAGGTAGAGGAACCGGGCGATCCGGGGCCGGGCCACCGACCGCCACGGCCGGGCCACGGCGTTCGCCGCGAAGAGCCCGGAGATGGCGAAGAACAGCGGCATACGCAGCGGCAGCAACTGTTCACCCAGGGTCCCCCACACTCCGGGCAGCGGCACGCCGAGGTGCCACTCGATCCGCAGGTAGTGCTTGACGATGACGTGCCAGAGCACCACGAGGACGATGCAGGCGCCCTTGGCGACGTCGGCCCACCGCGCCCGGGGCGACGGTGCCGGGCGGACGGTGTCCGGCGGGGCGGACAGGATCGGCGGGGCGGACAGGATCGGCGGGGAACTCACCCGAGCGAAGGTGCCACCGCCATGTCCGGAGGCCGTCCGCAGACTGTCACGACCAGGTAATAGCGATGCCCGGACGTGTCCCGACGGATACGACATCGACCGGCTCGGCCCGTCCCGCCCCACCGCGCCCGACTCCTCCGGGCAGATTCGGTCAGCTGCCCCACAGTCCACTACGGACGGGGCATCGCGCTCCGTAGCGTCGCGGACGCCCGGTGTGATCCTGATCGTCGCCGAGGGAGTCGTCCATGCGCGCGTCCCCGTTCCGTCGCCTCCGCCCGCTGCTGGCCGTGCTGCTCGGTGTGCCGCTGTCCCTGGTGCCCGGCGCCGGGTCGGCGGCCGGAGCACCGGTCCACGAACTGGCGGTCAGCGCGGCCCCGAACCGGTCCGCGGCGGTACCGCTGCCGGAGGCGACCCTCGGCGAGACCGGGTACATCTTCGTCCGGCCGGCGACGGAGATCGTCCGAGTCCGGTTCTTCCTGGACGACCCGACGATGGCGGGACCGCCCCGGCAGACCGAGGGCGCGGCGCCGTACGACTTCGCCGGTACCGCCGCCGACGGCACGGCGCAACCGTGGTCGACGGCCGGGCTGACCGAGGGGGCGCACGCCGTCACCGCCGCCCTCGACCTGGCCGGTGGCGGGACCGAACTCCTCGAAGCCCGGTTCTCCGTCGCACGGGCGGTCCGGGTCAACTTCCAGAGCGAGACCGCGCCGATCCCCGCCGGCTACCTGCGGGACTTCGGCCAGGCGTACGGGGCCCGGACGGGCACCGGTCAGGGCAGTGGCCTGACGTACGGGTGGGTCGCCCCGGGCACCGCGACCCCGCGCGACCTGGTCGGCAACGGCCGGGACCGGAACCGGAGCGGGATCGACCAGCGGCTGGACACGATCCTGCACATGCAGGGCGGCGACGTGCCGAACTTCGGTGGTGTCCGGCTGCCCGGCGCCTGGGAACTGGCCCGGCCCAACGGCACGTACGCGGTGACGGTCGGCGCCGGTGACGGCCCGTCCGTGGACAGCCTCCACCAGCTCAATGTGGAGGGTTCGGCGGTGGTCGGCCCGTACAACCCGACACCGCGCGCGGAGTACCGGCAGGCGACGACGTTGACCCGGGTGCTGGACGGACGGTTGACCGTCGACGCGGCCGGCGGGCGGAACACCAAGATCACCCATGTCGAGGTGGTGCCGGCGCCGGAGGCGGCCATCCGGCCGGCGTTCACCGGGGTGACCCCGGCGACCGGCTCGACCGGGGTGCTCCGGGACACCGCCCTGGCCGCCACCGTCAACCTGCCGACCGTCGGCGCCGGAGTGGACGCCGGCACCCTCACCCCGGAGACGGTCCGGCTGATCCGGATCGCCGACGGGGTCGCGGTGCCGGCCAACCGCAACACCAGCGGTGGCGGGGACATCGTCGTGCTCCAGCCGACCGGGCTGCTCGCCGCCGACACCGCCTACCGCTTCGAGATCACTTCCGGGGTACGGGACACCTCCGGTGCGGCCTTCCTCCCGTACGCGGCCACCTTCACCACCGGGGCGCTGCCGACCGGGGGCGGGGGCGGGCCGGTCGCCTTCGACAAGGTCGCCCTGCCGGGCACCGCCGGACGGGTCTTCACCAGCGTGACGTTCGGCCCGGACGGCCGGCTCTACGCCGGGGTGGCCACCGGGCAGGTCCTCCGCTATCCGGTGAACGCCGACGGCACGCTCGGTGCCGGTGAGGTGATCGAGTCGCTGCGTACCGCGAACGGCGGTGACCGGATGCTGATGGGGATGGCCTTCGATCCGGCGGCCACCGCCGGCAACCTGGTGCTCTGGGTGACCCACACCGCGTACGGCTACGGCGGCATGCCGGACTGGACGGGCCGGATCAGCCGGCTCAGCGGGTCCGCGCTCGGCACCGTCGCCGACCGGGTGGTCGGGCTGCCCCGCAGCACCCGTGACCACCTGACGAACGGGCTCGCCTTCGGCCCCGACGGCGCCCTCTACGTCAACCAGGGCTCCAACACCGCGATGGGCGCCCCGGACAACGCCTGGGGACAGCGTCCCGAGCGGGCACTGGGTGCCGCGGTGCTCCGGGTCGACGTGGCGGCGGTCGGTGCGACCACGTTGAACGTGCAGACCGCCGAGGGCGGCGGTTACGACCCGTTCGCCGCCGGGGCGCCGGTCACGGTGTACGGCAGTGGGGTGCGCAACGCCTGGGACCTGGTCTGGCACAGCAACGGCCGGCTGTACGTACCGACGAACGGCTCGGCGGCCGGCGGCGGCACCCCGGCGACGCCGAACCCGCTGCCCGGCCAGTGCGTCCGGCGGCTGGATGCCGGTGGCAACGGCCCGTACACCGGTCCGGCGGTGCCGGGCCTGGCAAACGTCCCCACCACCCAGCACGACTACCTGTTCCGGGTCGAACGCGGCGGTTACTACGGCCATCCCAATCCGGCCCGGTGCGAGTGGGTGTTGAACGGCGGCAACCCGACGGCCGGGGCCGACCCGGCCGAGGTGGGCCAGTATCCGGTGGGCACCCTTCCGGACCGCAACTGGCGCGGCGCGGCGTACGACTTCGGGCTGAACCGATCCCCCAACGGCGTCATCGAATACCGGAGCGGCGCGTTCGGCGGCGTCCTGCGGGGCCGGCTCCTGGTGGTCCGCTACAGCGGCGGCGACGACATCGTCGTACTCGAACCCGGCGGCGCCCAGCAGGACATCGTCGGCGCGCAGACCGGGCTGACCGGGCTGACCGGTTTCGCCGACCCGCTCGACCTCACCGAGCAGCCCGGCACCGGCAACCTCTACGTCTCCGAGTACGGCGGCCAGCGGCTCACCCTGCTCCGGCCTCGGGCCTGAGATCCGGCGGCCGGGATCGAGTCGCCGCGGCGGCGCGGCGCCGCGCCGCGCCGTGCGACAGACTCCCGGACGTGGTGCCCGGCTTCTAGGCTCGTCCCATGGAGCCGGACCAATCCCCCACCGTGCCCGCCGCGCCGCAGGCCGGTCCCGTACCGCCGCCTTCCGGGCCACCGCCCGCACCTGCGCCCGACCCGGTCCGTGGGGTGCGCCGACCGGTCGTGCTGGCCGCCGTCGCGGGCGGCCTGACGCTGCTCCTGCTCTGCTGTGCCGGGACTGGGGTGGTGGCCTTCGTCGGCCGCGACCGGATCTTCGGCGACCCACGGGGCAGCACCACGATCACTGTGGAGGCGGTCGGGCGGGACGGTAGGGTGCCCGATGCGGAAACGCTCGAACGCACCAGGCGGATGCTCGCCGACCGGGCCGAAGCCGCCGACCTCGACGATGCGTCGGTGACCCGTTCGGGTGACCGAGGGATCGTCGTACGCGTCTCCGGGACCGACCAGGCCGAGCCGCTGCGCGCACTGGTGGCCGTCGGCGAGCTGAGATTTCGTCAGGTGATCGCCACCGCCGCCGCACCGCCCGACACCGGGCCGACCGGCACACAATCGTCTCCGCCTCCGGAAACGGGGCCGCCGCCCACCCTCGAGCAGGTGATCGCCAAGCTCGGCCCGGCGTACGAGGTCGCCCAGTCGTTCGCCCGGAGCCTGTCGCCGCCCGAGCAGGCCGGCGCCCTGACGAGGCAGGTGCTCGCACCGTTCGCGGCCCTGTCCCCCGCCGAGGTCGCGGTGTTGCCGGCCGAGGTGCGGTACGCGGTGCCGATGGTGACGTGTACGCAGTTGCTGGCCCGTCCGGCCGAACCGGCCGATGCCGCCGACCAGCCGTCGACCACCTGCGACCGGTCCAGCCCCGCGAACAAGTACCTGCTCGCCGCCGCCGGGCTCTCCGGGGAGGACGTCAAGGAGGCGACGGCGAGCGTGGAAACCCAGGGGGAATGGGTGGTCACGATCCGTTTCACCCCGGCGGGGCAGCAACGGTGGACCGAGTTGAGCCGGACGGTGTCGACCGGCACGGGCGGGACCAACCGGCTGGCCATGGTCGTGGACGACGTGGTGCTCTCGGCTCCGACCGTGCAGGACGTGATGACCGGCGACGCCCAGATCACCGGGGGCTTCACCCGGGCCGAGGCGACGGGAATGGCGAGCCAGCTCCGTTCCGGCGCGCTGCCCGTCGTACTCCGGATCGTCGAACTGACCAGCGATCCGGGCTGACCCGGCCCATCGGGCAATCGCCGGCAACCGACCAGGCACGTCGACTCCAGTCTCCGAGCCTCGCCGCCGGTCGCCGCGCACGGTCCGCGACCGGCGGTGGCGGACACCGATGCTTCCGCCCGTCCGGCGTGGGCCGGTGCTGGGCGCACCTCCCCGCGTTATCTCCTACCGACCGGCAACCTCCGGGCGCCCCGCGGAGTAGATGGGGTGTCGAAGAGAGGGGGGCCAAGGTGGCCCGAACCGATTGGGAACAACAGTTCGTCGAGTACTTCACCGTACGGGCCGAGCCGCTGCGGCGACTCGCCTACTCGCTGTCCGGCGACTGGCACACCGCCGAGGATCTGGTCCAGGTCACGTTCGTCCGGCTGTACCGGAACTGGCCCCGGGTCCGCGCCGAATCGGTCGATGCCTACTCCCGGCGGGTCCTGGTCAACGCGTTCCTGTCGGACCGGCGCAACCGCCGACGGGAGGCGGTCACACCGGACCCACCCGACCTGCCGGCAGCCGGGGTGGACGTCGCCGTACGGCTGGCCGTCCGCCACGCTCTCGCCCAACTCTCTCCTCGGCAACGGGCCGCCGTGGTGCTCCGGTATCTGGAGGACCTGCCGGTCGCGGAGGTGGCCACCCTCCTCGGGATAACCGAAGGCACGGTGAAGAGCCAGACGGCCCGGGGAATCCAATCCATGCGCGGAGCGCTCGGCGATCCCGTGCTGACCAAGGAGTAGCAGATGCAGGAGACCGAGGTACGAGAGCTGCTTCAGGCGTACACCACCGACGCGGAACCACCGATGAGTCTGACCTCCGACGCGGTGCTCGCGGCGGGACGGCGCTCGCGGCGGATCCGGCGGTTGGCCGGGGTGACCGGGGCCGGCCTGGCCGTGGTGCTGGTCGGTGCGGGCGTCATGGTCGCGCCACGGATGATCGGCCCGTCCACCACGACGGTCGCCGCCGCCCCCCAGTGTCCATCGCCGCCCGGCCCCCGTCCACCGGGCGTCATCGCAGCGGACCAGCCGCTGTCGGACGAGTTGGCGGACTGGGCCGCCGCGAGTCTGACCTGCTATCTCTCCTACGCGATGCCCCGGATGCTGCCTGACGCGGAGTATCTCGCGGCGCCGGGGGCGCTGGCCGGCCCCCTGGTCGGTTTCAGCCTGCCGGATCGGGCGCCGATCCGCCCGCCAGGAGGTGATCAGCCTTGGGGCGGCGACCGGGTGGACGCGCGGGCTGTGATCCAGGATCCCGAGGGCACCAGCGACTTCTATCTCACGGTCGGGGTGGCCAGCCCGGCGGCGGGCGCCGTGGCCGCCGCCCGGTGCGAGACCACCACCCATTCCGCCTGCACCGTTCGTCCGGGACCGGAGGGGACGACCGTAATAACGGGCACCGAACTGGAGCCCCTGCCGGCGGAGCATCCACGGACCTTCACCGCGCTGGTCTACCGGGGACAGACGATCGTCAACGTCCTGATCTCGAACAATGATCGGCAAGGTCCTGAGCCTGTGGCAACACGCCCAGTTCCGGCTCTCACCACCGAACAGATCGTCGAGCTTGCGCTCGCCTCGGAGCTCTACCTGTTCCCATGAGGTTTCCTATCGCCCACTGCGGCTCCCCGGTGCGGAGGCTTGTCGCCTCCGCACCGGGGCCCAGACCCGCCGCGTGGAAAGAACTACCTGGCAGCGCAGGTGGGGGACAGTCCGGTGCCGGTACCGGTGCCCTGGAAGCCGAACTCGGTCGACTGACCAGCAGCGATGGAGCCGTTGTAGGCGACGTTGGTGAACTGGACCGCGCCGGTGGTCCCGCTGCGGTTGACGTTCCAGGAGTTGGTCACGCCGGTGCCCGACGGCAGGGTCATGGAAACCGTCCAGCCGCTGACCGGCGAGGAGCCGGCGGTGACCCGTACCGTGGCGACGAACCCACCGGTCCACTGGTTGAGCGACACCGATGCCGAGCAGGCGCCACTGGTCGGCGGGGTGGTCGGTCCGGTGGTGGGCGGCGTGGTGGGCGTGGTGGTCGGTGGAGTCGTCGGAGTTGTGGTGGGCGGGGTGGTGGGTGGGTTGGTCGGGCCGTCGGAGAGGGTCGGGGTCTGCCAGTTCCGCCACTGCGACAGGTTGCCGGCGGCCCTGCTGGAGATCCTGATCGCACCGGCGGCGTTGCCCGTCTTCAACAGGAACTTCTGGATGTTCTGCTGCAACGGGGTCCGCCACTCGGCCCGGTTCGCACAGTGGGTACCGTCCTGGACATCGGACCAGTAGGTGATGTTCTCACCCGCACCGAGCGCCTTGTAGACCTCCGCGCCACCCAACGCGGCCACACTCGCCGACCTCGGACCCAGATTCGCGATGTGCGGGTTGTCCATGATGAACAACCCCCGCGGCGCCACCATCGCGACCATCTGATGCGTGTCCACCGGCAGGTTGTTCGGGCTACCCGTGAACGAACCGAACGCGTCACCCAACCACGGCTGCTCCCCGTACGCACTACTCAGACTCTGCGCACCCTCACCCGGAATACCACGGAAGATCGGCACACCGGCACTACCGGACTCGATCGGCATCGTCAACGCGATCCGCTGATCGAACACACCGACCACGAACGCACCCTTACCGAACCGCGAACACCCCGTCACACCCGTCGCGTCCGCCCGCAGGATGTTGCCACCGGACTGCTCGATCACGTCGATGATCCGACTGACCCCCCACGCCCAGGCCATCAACAACCCGGTACTACTCGTCGCACCGTAGATGCTGTAGAACGCACCCTGCTTGTTGTTCCGGGGCGTACCCTCCCGACCCACCGCGTACGGATCGTAGTTGATCACAGCGGCACCGGCCGACCTGATCGCCGCCGTGTCCGCACCGAACCCACCCAGCACCACCACCGCCGGGAACGGCCCCGAACCACTCGGCAACTGCACACTCGCCGAGAAACTCGAACTCCGACCGTTCTGCGACACGTTCACCGTGATACTCGAACTCGACACCGTACCCGTCACACTCGTCGGCTTCGCCGGTTTGTCACCGTAGACGTACCGCTCCGCCAACTCCCGGGTCTCCGCCCGCCGACACCGCCAGTCAGCCTTACTCGTGATCCGCGAACCACTCAACCTCAGGAACGGATCAGGAAGCATCGAGTTCGCCGTCGTCGACCCCGGCAACGACACCGCGCAGTCCGCACCCTCGTCCTCGACCGACGCCGCCGCCACCACACCGCCAACCGGCGCGGCCCCGGCGACCGCCGTTCTCGCCACTACCGTCACCGCACCAGCGACCGCGAGCGCCGCCACCGCCAACACGGCGACCGTCGAACTGATCCTAGAGCGGCCCGAGCTGCTGATCACTGGGGCTCTCCTTCCGGGTAGGTGATGGACGCGTCGACATAGATCGAAGATCACGGATGTAGACGTGGTTAAGTTTTCAGCAAGATACTGAAACATGTCAATACCGCCGTGACACTCTCCACCCTCCTCGCCGATCGTCGCCTGATCACCGATCGTCACGGCGCTGACCACGGCAAACCGGTGGATGTCCGACGCGCGGCCGACCTGTTCGACCCATCGCCGCCGGGCGCGGACCGCATCGGCATCACCCGACGCGGCTGAGTACGCCGTCCCGGCCGACGCCAGATCTCCGAAACTTTCGACAGCCCGTCCCGGGCAGAGCCGGGTACGCGCTTGCCGTAAACCGATCATCATTGACTAAACTGGAACCCATGCTGTCTGGCGTACGCCCGCTGGCGGCGGGCACGGTCCTGTTGATCGCAGTGCTCGCCGGCTGCGACGACAGCCCCGCTCCATCGGGTGCGGGCTCGCCGGCTCCCGCTTCCACCACGACCGGTCCCGCGATCGACGCGACCTCGACGGCGCCGGCACGACAGCCGCACATCCTGGTGCTGACGGCGACCGGTGACGCGCGAATCGACTCGTTCACCTACGTCCTCGACGGCAAGGCCACCGATGGACGGTCGGCGCGCCTGCCGTGGCGTCAGTCGGTGGACGTGCCGGCCGACGGCAGGCGTCACGAGTGGAGCCTGACCGTGAAGTTCCGCCAGGGCGACGTGAGCCTGGTCGGGATGTTCAACGGTCGGGTTCAGACCACCAGTCAGGGCAGCAGTTCGGGAACCGGCACCGCCAACATCGGCGGCTCCGTTCTGGGTTGATCCCGGGTGCGCGCTGCCGGTCAGCTGGGCCCGGCGTCGTGTCGCCACCAGTCGATCATCGCGGCGGGGTCGCCGCCCTGGAACGCGAACGCCTGGACGGCCAGTTGGTCCGTGGTCCACTCCAGCCAGCGGTTGCCCGACTCGTCGCTGCCGCACTGTAGTCGGCCCGTGACGCGCCCCCGCTGGTAGGAGGACTCCCCCTCGAACCGCCGTGGTTGCCTCGTGCAGTCGGCGCCGCCGGTGCGGCCGCTGCCGTAGCTTCGCCGCATGGCCCGCACGTCCGGGAAGCGGTAGTAGAAGACGATCCGGGCACCGCTGGTGGGCCCGCACACGACGGCGACGACCGGCTCCGAGCCGACGTTCTTGCGGACCTGCTCGCCCGATGGCCGCAGACAGTCTTTTCTGGACCGTTGCGGGATGTGCGAGAGGAGGTCGCTCTCCCCGGCGGTCGGAAACGGCGGCGCGGACTGGCGGTTGACCGCCTCGACGATCCTGGCCACCGGTGGGCCCGAGTAGGCCCGCCACCAGCCTGCCAGGTCTGCGGAGTCGGCGCCGACGGCCCGACCGGCCACGAGCAGGGACTCGACGCTCCACTGCATCACCAGGCTGCTCTGCGGTCCGGGCTGACACAGCAGCGTGCCAAGTTCGACGCTGCGCAGGTCGTAGCGACGGGCGCCGAGGAATCCGGGCGCGGCGCCGTCGGCGCAGTCGACACCGGTGGGCGCCCCGGCCGCCGCGGCCTGGCCGTCCATCGCGGACCGCAGGTCGGCCACGGTGCCGAACCGGAGGTACGACGCGGTACGGGCGCCGACCCCCTGTGGATTGCACTCCACTCCGGCGAGCGCACCGGGAAAGTCGTCCAGAAGGCCGATCGGCGCTCGCCGGCAGTCGGCGGCGGCGAGCAGGTCGATCAGGTCACGCTCCTCACGGGTGGGGAAGGCCGGTGCACCGGTCCACGCCAGCCACGCCTCGCGCAGCACCGGCGCGGCGTCCCGGCTCGGCGCCTCGGCCCGGGTGATCGTGTGGCCCCGGTCGTCGGTCCACACGATGCTGGTGCGTCCGGACTCACCGGTGTAGCAGAGGACGCGTCCGGTCGCCGTACCCGCGGCCGGATACCTGTGTTCCCCCGTCGTGGCCGTGGCGCAGTCGCCCTCGCCGGGGGTGACTCCGGCCTCGCGTACCGCCTGCTGGTACGCACTCTCGACGGCCTCCCGATCGTCGAACAGCCCGACCGTCGCCTGCTGTCCCTGCGGGTCGCGGCACAGCAGCGTCCTGGCCGCGCCCGGCATCGTGGCGCCGTCACCGTCCCGGCAGTCTCCGCGCAGTGGTTCGGGAACGGCGGTCAGACCGCTCGACGCGGAGCCCGAGAGTTGCTCGGCGACGACGGCAGCAGCGGCGCCGACCACCACGGTGGCGGCCAACGCGACGGCGGTCAGCCTGCGCCGCAGCCGCAGCCGCAGCCCGGCACGGGGGCGGGTGGGCGGGCCCGCCCTGTCCTGCGGACCGTCCGCCGGGCCGGGCGGGGTCCGCGCCGACGCGAGCAGCAGCGGCGACGGGGCGTCGGTCCCTTCCGGCCCGGCCGCTGGCGCCGCCGATCCCCGGATGTGCAGGCCGCCCTCGGCGACGACCAGTTCAGGCTGCTCGACCACGGTTGGCGCGACCCGGAACTGCTTGTGCAGCAGGGCCGCGGCAAGCGGCATCCGGCTCGCCCCGCCCACCAGGAACAGCCCGGCCAGGTCCTCCGGCGCCACCCCCGCGGCGTCCAGCACCGCACGGCTCGCCGCGACCGTTCGCTCGAGGATCGGTCCGGCCAGCCGGTCGAGCTGCTCCCGGCCCACCGGAGCCTCGTCGTCGAACAGCGGTATGTGCACGCTGGTGTGAGCCGCCCGCGACAGTAGTTCCTTGCCCGCGCGTACGTCCTCCCACAGCGTTCGGGACGCGCGTCGGTCGGCCGGATCCTGCGGCTCGACGAGACGCCGCCACGTGGCCTCGTCCCGCGTCCGGTAGGTGTGTCCGAGCGCGGCGACGATCTCCGCGTCGATGTCCAGCCCTCCGACGTCACTCAGACCATGGATGGCGAGGACCTCGAACCCCTCCGTGGTACGGCGCACCACGGAGGCGTCGAACGTCCCGGCTCCGAGGTCGTACACCATCAGGCAGGAACCGGTCGGCACCCGGCGGCCGGCGACCGCGACGAAGTAGGTCGCGGCCGCGACCGGTTCGGGCACCAGGACCACGTCGGAGAAGACGCCCCGGGCGGCGGTCCTCAGTACCTCCTGCCGCCGTGGTCCCCAGCCCGCCGGGCAGGTCAGCACCGCCCGGGGCACCGCGCCGCCGGACACCCGCGACGCCTCCGCCGCGACCCGCCGCAGTACCCCCGCGACCAGGTCCGTGACGGGCACCCGCGCCTCACCCAGCAACACCGCGCCGTCGTCGACGCAGCGCTTCGGATGCGGTTCGAAACGGTCTGGACGGGCCCGCGCCGCGTGGGTCGCGTCCCGGCCGACCAGCAACCCGACCAGCGGGTCGGCGTGCACCGCCGACGGCAGCAGCGGAGACCCGTCGAACAGCAACGGCCGGATCCGCCCGTCCGGGAAGGCGAGCACTGCGGCGGTGTTGGAGGTGCCGAAGTCGATCCCGATCCGGAACCCCTCGTCCCCCACGAAGGCCACCCTACGCCAGCCCCTCCCGGTGCCCGGTGGCGGCGCCGGCCCGGTACGCAGCGAGGTCAGCGGATGCCGCGGGTCTCCTCCGGACCCGATTTCCCGATGAGATCATTGTCGGTATGCCGCTCGGGCCGAGAACGCCCAGTGATCTGGACGCGCCCACGACGAGAGCCGCGGACCTCGTCTGGTACGCGGCGTACGGCTCGAACATGCACGCCGGCCGGCTGCGGTACTACCTGGCCGGGGGACAGCCGGAGGGGGGACGACGCCGCTACCCGGGTTGCCGCGACGGCCGACCGCCTCGGCGCACCATTCCCGTCATGCTGCCCGGCGGGATCTACTTCGCCCTGGAATCGATGGCCTGGACGGGAGGGATGGCCTTCTACGATCCCGAACTCCCCGGCCGGGCGGCAGCTCGCGCGTACCTGATCACCGCAGCACAGTTCGCCGATATCGCCACCCAGGAGATGTACCGGCCACCCGGCGGGGACCTGGACCTGATCGAGGCGGCCGTGGCACAGGGGCGCGCGCGCCTCGGGCCGGGCCGGTACGAGACGCTCGTCTGCGCCGGAACCCGGGAAGGCCATCCGCTGCTGACCTTCACCGCGCCCTGGCGGGCGGGGGAGGTCGAAGTGGCGTCACCGGCGCCGAGATACCTCGGACTGATCGCGAGCGGCATCCACGAGGCCCACGGCTGGACCGCTGGGGAGATCTCCGCCTATCTGGCTGGTCGGCCCGGCATCGCGGGCCGGTGGCACTCGGCGGACGTCGACGAGGTGGTGCTCCGGGCGGTCCGTGACGGCCCGCCCGACCCTGCCCTGTACCGGGCAGGATGAGCGGGCCGGACCCGGCTCAGGCGAAGTCGAACACGAGCGGGAAGGCGAGGACGACTATCCAGGCCCAGGCGGCATACACGATCATGTAACGGGTCTGCCAGTGCTCCAGCCGGGCGAACGGCATGCGGCCACGCACGAAGCCGAGGAACAGCCATGCCGACCACGCCAGGTTGGTGAGCAGGATGACGTTCTCGCCCAGTGCCGCGCTCTTGTTGGGGCTGAAGCCCCACTCGGTGATCCGGCCGGTGATCGCCAGCAGCACCATGACGTCGATGATCAGGGCAATGACGACGAGCGCGAGCTGTAGGCGGTCGAAGAGGCCGGGCCGGGCCGTGAGGTCACGGGCGGAGATGGCGTACAACAGCAGGCCGAGCACGACGACGAGCAGCAGGTTGAACAGGATCAACGCGTCGCGCTCGACGTTGATGCCGTTGGTGGTCCAGATCATCGCGACCAGGAAGGCCAGCAGGGTGGCCACGAACAGCGGCGTGAAGACGCGGGTCAGCACCGGCGCCATGTTCTCGATGACGCTCTGCTTGGCCTCCACCAACCAGGCCGCCACGACGATCCCGGCCATGGCGCCGCACGGCAGCAACCACGATTCGATGAATCCCTCGACGTCCAGGCCGATGGCATTGAAGGTGCCGACCGTGAAGGCGGTGAGTACGCCACCGCCCAGTCCGATGAGGACGAAGTAGATCAGCCACTCCCCGGTGAACCGGATGAAGTCCATCCGTCGCCGGTCCGAACGCCAGTCACCGCCCACGTAGGCGACGCCGACGACCAGCCACAGCGCGAGTGGCAGGTGGATCGCCGTGAGCACGGTCGTCTGCGAGTCATCGGCCAGCGGATACGCGTTCGCGGCGACCGCGCCGAGAACGAACAGCGCCGCGAGCACTCCGATGACCCGAGGACCGACCCGGCGTTGCCAGGCGAAGTAGCCGGCCAGCGCCGGCAGCGCGAAGAGGCTGAAGTTTCGCGCGTAGAAGCCGGCATCGTCGTCCAGGTCGAGCCCGAACCAGCTCGGCACCTTGATCGCGAGGGCGGCGAGGGCCGCGCAGAGCACCATGACAGGCAACTCGCGACGGGAACGGGCGGCGGCGGGCGCGTCCGGCTCCCCTGGCAGCACGATCTGCTTCCACAGCCGCTCGGAATGCTCGCGGGCGAACTCCCGCGACAGCTCGTCGAGGCTGCCCATCCGCTTGACGGCGATGAGGAACCCCTCGTCGGCGCGCAGGCCCACCTCGGTCAGCTCGGTGATCCGGCTACGAAGGTGGTCCTCCAGCTCCTCGGCATCGGTGTGGTTCAGTTCCCGACGGCGGTGCATGTAGGCCCGCCACTCGGCGATCTGGCCCTCCAGCTCGTTGTCGTTGGCGGCGTTCGTCATCCCGCCTCCCAGGCCGGTGCCGTGATCGACGTGATGGACTGGGACGCGTTCCAGACGCCCCGCAGGGTGTCGACGACCGCGGCCCACTGGCGGCGCTGCTCGGCGAGTTCGGCCCGCCCCTGGTCGGTGATCCGGTAGTACTTGCGGCGGCGTCCCCCGGGCGGGGTCTGCCAGTCCGACTCGACGTGGCCGAGCCGCTCCAGGCGGTGCAGCAGTGGGTAGAGCAGACCGTCGGTCCACTCCAACTGCCCGCCCGACAGCTCGTTGACCTGCTTGAGGATCGCGTAGCCGTAGCTCTCGCCGTCGGCCAGGATCCCCAGCACCAGCGGAGTCGCCGAGGCCGCGACGAGGTCTTTCGTGATGTGCATGCAACCCCCTAACCCTAGAACCTCAATGCATAGTAGTTCTAGGTATAGCGAGCACGCAATCCGGCCCAGTGCGCTGCCCCGCGCCGACGACCGGGGGTGCTTGTCGGAGTTCGGCTTCCGTCCCGCCCACGCTCCGATGGCGCCGGTACCCGATCGGCCGTGAACTGATACCACCGCGCGTACCACTGGGCGTACCATCGGCGGTATGGCAGACAAGGTCACGCTGAGCATGAACCCGGACACGCTCGCCCGGGCCCGCCAGGCGGCGAAGCACGACGGCCTGTCCCTGTCCGCCTGGATCGACCGCGCCGCCCGACGGGAAGCCATCCGGGCGGCGGCCCGCCGGCACGAGGAGTGGCTGGCCGCGAACCCGGACGTCCGCGACGAACTCGACAGCTTTGACCGGTACGCGGACAACGTCGACGCCGGCTGGGTGGACATGGCGGGCGCGGCGTGAACCGGGGCGAGATCTGGACCATCGGCGACCCCGCACAGCAGGCCAAGTATCGGGTCATCGTCCTGTCCGGCGACGCGCACAACGACCGACCGTCGGCGGCCCCGTACTGCGCCCCGATCGTCCGCCAGGCGGACCACACCCACCTGCCGCCGTTCGTGATCCCCTTGGCCGAACCCGATCCCATGGCCGGGGTTGTGGTGGTGAACCGGGTGCGGCGCATCCCGACCGCCGTCGCGGTGGAGCGGGTGGGGATGGTGACCGGAGCGAGCATGTCGCGTCTCGGCGCCGCCCTGACCGACCTGTTCGAACTCTGACCGATCGCGGCCGCCGACTGTCCGATCGGATCCGATCCCCGGCCCGCGACCGGTCAGCGCCTCGGACGGAGGGCGTCGACGCGGGCGACCGACTGGTCTATCCGCGCCTCGGTCAGGCGTCCCTTCCGGACCAGGTTGACGACGTTGTCGAGCGTCTCGTCGACGATCTTCGGGTCGTACACCTGCTGGTTCGCGAACACGAGCACGTCGACGCCGGCCTCGAGCGCCATCGCGACCGCCTCGTCGCGGCCGTACTTGCTCGATATCGCGGCCGCCTGCATGTCGTCGCTCACGACGGCGCCCTTCCAGCCGAGCCTGCCACGGAGCAGATCCGTCACCACCGCTGGCGACAGCGATGCCGGTCGGCTCGGATCGAGCTGCTTGTTGAGCAGGTGGGCGACCAGGATGGAGTCGGCGTTGCCACTGCGGATCAGGCTTTGGAACGGTTCGAGTTCGCTGGAATGCCAGGTCTTGCTGACGTCGACGACGGCGAAGTCCGTGTTGCCGGTCGCGGTGCCGAGGCCGGGAAAGTGCTTGAGGGCGGTCTTGACGCCGGCGGCGCGGTGGACCTGAACCTCCTCGGTCGCGTTCCTGATCACGACGCTCGGGTTGGCGGAGAAGCTACGTCCGAGCTTGCCGACCGCGGGGTTGCTGGGATTCAGGTTCAGGTCGACGACCGGGGCGTAGTTGAGATTGACGCCGATCGAGGTGAGGCTGTGGACGATCCCCTGGGCCCAGGCCCGGGTGGTGGACGTGGAGTTCGCGGCGCCGATGTCGGCCTGGGACCTTGTGGCCGGAAAGCCGTTGCTGGGGTTGAGGCGTGTGACCTGGCCGCCCTCCTGGTCGATCGACACGAGAAGTCGACCCGGTGAGGCTTGTCGCAGGCTCTTCACGAGTGCGGTGACCTGGCCCGGCGAACTGATGTTGCGTGGGGCGTTCGTCTTCAGGTCCCGGTCGAAGAGAATGACGCCGCCGAGACCGTCCCTGACCGCTTTCATGATCCAGTCGTTCTCGGCAAGCTTCTCGCCTCGAAAACCGACCACGAGCAGGCTGGCGATCTTGCGTCGTAGCGACGCTTCCCCGCCCGGCCGGGGTGGGCCCGCGGGCCGGGTCGTCGAGGACTGCGGCGAGCCTGCCGTCTGTGGTGCGGGCGTCTTCGAGGTGCCGGCCCCGCAGCCGGGCAGAGCCGCCACCGCCGCCGCGCCGATGCCCGTCAGCAACAGCCGCCGGGGCAGGTGGGCGTCGTTCACCCGATCCACGCTACGGCCGGGTGGCTGGGCCGGGGAGCAAATCGCGGCCCTTCGAAGTACCCGACGCCAAGGCACTCCGGACGGCACGACAAGATCAGGAAGTCGAGGAGGCAAATGTACGGCCGGCTTTACCGAATCGCGAAATGAACGTTTATCGGCACTGGTACGGTCGTTGCATGCTCTCTCGGGCCCGGGGCATTATTCGGTCCCTCCTCATCTACCACTGCCAACCGAACATGCATCGACGGGCCCGGCGACTTTACAGCCAATTCCTCGGGCCGGGAGACCTTGGATTCGATGTCGGCGCGCACGTAGGAAGTCGGATACGCACCTGGCGACGACTCGGCGCGCGCGTGGTCGCCGTCGAACCACAGCCCGACTGTCTACGGATCCTGCGCTGGGCCTTTCGCCAGGACCGGAACGTCACCGTCGTTCCCGTCGCTCTCGGGGCGCGGGCCGGACGGGCAAGAATGGCGTTGTCCACCGCAACTCCGACGGTCTCGACGATGTCACCGGAATGGATCGGCTCCGTCACGACGGATCGTAGTTTCGCCAGGGTGAGGTGGGACCGCGCCGTGGACGTGAACGTCACGACCCTCGACAGCCTCATCGCGATCCACGGCGTGCCGTCCTTCTGCAAGATTGACGTCGAGGGTTTCGAGGTAAACGTGCTGGAGGGGCTTAGCCAGCCCTTGCACGCATTGTCCTTCGAGTACATTCCCTCGGCGCATGAGAAAACCCTCGCCGCTCTCGCCATTGTGGACGGGCTCGGTACGGCGGCAGGCGGATACCGCTACAACTACTCACCGGTCGAAAGCATGCGATTCGCCAGCGACCGTTGGCTGGACGCCACCGAACTCGTGCGGCTCCTCGAATTCTTCCGCCCCTTCGGTCGCTCCGGCGACGTCTACGCCCGACTGAGCAGGCGCCCCGGCGGTTACCGCCGTCGGAGCGGCGGCGTGAACTGATCCTCTACCGGCACTTCCAGGATGGCGGCGCGCACGCCGTCGCCGTCGACGACCTGCTCCTCGACGGTGGGGCCGGCGATGACCAGGTGGTGGCGGTGCAGCCAGTCGAAGAGGTCCTGCCCGGCCTGCACGATCCCGTTCGCCGACGGGACCACCGCGCGTACCACGGTGCGGGCCGGGAGGGTGAGCCGCTCGCCGGTGCGGCCGGTCCCCAGTGCCGCGGTGAAGCCACCGTCGGGGTGCCCACGAAGCCAGGTCAGCAGGGTTGTCGGCCGAGCGGCGCAGGCCACCGCGATCTCGCGCGGGTGACCGACGGTCAGGTAGCGCACGTGCAGGTGGCGCGCGCCGACGGTGGTTTGCCGGGGCAGGATCGACATCGGCCGGGCGAGGTGGTCCTCGGCGCGGTCGGCGACCTCGGCCAGGGCTGCGATCTCGCGGTGGATGGCCGCCACCGTCTCACGTAGGGCCTGCCGGACCTGCGTGTCGGGCGCGTCGATCACGTCGGCGATCTGGCGCAGCGGCAGACCGAGGCGCCGTAGTCCACGAATACGTTCCAGTCGGGACAGTTCGGCGACGCCGTACCAACGGTAGCCGGTTGCGCGGTCGACGGCCGCCGGCACGAGCAGTCCGATCTTGTCGTAGTGACGCAAGGTACGTTCGGTGACGCCGGCCATGCGGGCGAGTTCCCCGATCCGCCACATCTTGACTTTCTCCCTGCGGCAAAGTTCTACCGTCGCCCACCATGACACCGCTTGACGGGAATCCCGGCGCCCGACTCACCGGCGCACTGCTGCTGACCTCGATGGTCGCCATACTGGCCGGAGTGGCGATCGTGGTGCCATCGGGACTTACCCTGAATCCGGCCGACCCGGCCGCCGCGCTGACCGCCGTGCGCGACAACGTCGGGTTGCACCTGACCGAGTTGGCGTTCGACGTTCTCGGCTGGCTGGCACTGACCGCGGCCGGGCTGACACTGGCCGGCTCGAACTCGGTGGTCCGACCCCACCTGGCCGTGCTGGCAGGTGGGTTGTTGGCCGCCGCGGGGCTGGCCGGTCTGCTCCACGACGCCGGTAACCTCGCACTGACCCAACTGGCTGGCGAGCCCCTGGGCCCGACCAACCACGTGGCCCGGGGGACGCTGCTGACCGCGAAGTGGGCCGTGAACCTGGCCGGGCTGCTCTGGGTCGCCGCCACAGCGGTCACCGCAGTGGGACTCACCACGTCGCGCTGGCTTCGCCGTGCCGGAGCCTTCGCCGCCGCGTCTGGACTCGCGGCCGTCACCGTGCCGTGGACCACCGGGACCGACTCCCTGTCGTCGGCGCCGGAGCAACTCGGCTACGGACTCCATCTGCCGGTCATGCTGTGGTACGCCCTGCTGGCCTGGCAGTGCCTGCGCCGGACCGCTCCCGCCACATCCTGAAGCCCGGTCACACCGGGACGTGCCGAGTCCGGCGCGTCGCCTGTTGCGTCGGGCGGGTACGTCGACTAGGTTGCCAGGCACGCCGTCGAGCTGGGAGGAGGTCAGAACCATGTCCGATGTTCTGCGCCCCCTCCGCGCACCGGCGTCCGCGCGGATCTGACCCGGGGCGCTTGCCTTCCGGAGGATCACCCTATGACTGGTCTGGTCATCCGTCCGCTCGTCGCGGGCGAGGAAAGTCTGTTCGAGTCCATGCCCGATCCGCTGCCCCAACTGCGCAAGGTCGGCTACGCCGACGGGATCGCCGGCGGCGGCTACCGGCGCGAGAATACCTGGGTCGCCCTCCAGGCTGGCCGGGTGGTCGGCCGGGCGGCCTGGGTCCTCCCGCCGGGTTCCGTGGGTGTGCCGTGGCTGGAGAGGTTCGACCTGGACGCCGAGCCGGAGGTGGGTGCCGCGCTGCTGCGCGCCGCCCACGAGGCCCTTGGCGGTCCCCGACCGTACTACGCCTCGATGCCGGCGCACTGGCGGCGCCGGCCGGAGGTGCTGGCCGTGGTCGAGGCACCGATGGCGGCGGCCCGGCTCGCCGGGCTGGTCGAGCGGGGAGAACGGGTCCGCTGCTCCTGGACGGGCACGCCACTGCCGGCGTCCTCCGGGCGGTACACCTTCCGCCCGGCCGCCGATCCGCTGGAGATCAACGCCCTGGTTGCCCGGATCGCGGAGCCGGACGTGCTGACCGGGGTGGAGGTGGCGCGAGCGGTCGCCGGGGTTGACCTGGCAACCGACCCGTTGGCCTGGCTGAAAGGCCCGGCCGGGAACTGGCGCATCGCGCTGCACGCCGGGGAGCCGGTCGGCCTGGCCGGAACGGCAGGGGATGCCTGCTATCCGCTCCTCGCCTACCTGGGCCTGCTCGACGAATCCGTTCGGGGTGAGCTGCTGGCCGAGGCGGTCCGGGTGCTGGCCGACGGCGGCGCCCGGGAGGTCATCGCCGACGTGGACGCCCACCGGGTGATGGTGGTGGCGGAACTGGAACGGACCGGGTTCCGGCAGTTGCGGTGCCGAGTCGCCTTCGAACCCGCCGAGGATCCAGGATCCGGCCCGGCCGCGGGGCTTGGCTTCGCAGTCGCCGCCGGCCAGCAGGACTAGATCGTCCCGGTGCGCCCTGGTCCTGCCAGGGCGCACCGTTCTCCACCGACTCGTTCCTGGTCAGGGTGGCTCTGTCCGCCGGGACATGGGTGGTCAGGCGGCTCTGTCTCCGCTGGGGCACGGTGTGGTCGACCGGTCCGCACGCCGACCGGCTGTGGCGCCGACCTACGAGCCGTACCGTCCGGCCGCGTCGATGAGCGCGGTGGCGACCGCCGCGGCGGCGTCGGGGCGGCCGTGCTGCCACGCCGCGTCCGCCAACTGCTGGCGTCGGTCCGGGTGCTGGAGCAGCGTCACGATCTCCTCACGCAGCCGCTCGGGGGTGGCGTCGGCGCCGGCGACCATCCGGGCCGCGCCCGCCTCGGCGAGGTGCCGCGCGGTCTGCCGCTGCTCGTCGCCGCCGGTGGGAATCAGCGGGATGAAGATGCACGCCTTACCGAGCGCGGTGAGTTCCGCGACGGTACCGGCGCCACTGCGCGCCACCACGATGTCGGCGGCGGCGAGCACGTCCGGCATGTCGCCGTGGACGTAGTCGACCACCCGGTACCGCTCCCGCAGGTGCCCGGGTAGGCCGTCGGCGACCTGCCGCATCCGGTCGAAGGAGTACTCGCCGCACTGGTGCAGCACCTGACAACCGGGCAGCAGGTCGGGCAGGATCTCGGCGATCAGGTTGTTGACCTGGACGGCACCCTGGGCGCCGCCGGTGACGTACACCAGCGGCAGGTGTGGATCGAAACGGTAGGCGGCCAGTGCCCGGTCACGGTCGCCGGCCAGGATCTCGGGCCGGATCGGGTTGCCGGTGACCACCGCCCGACCCTTCGCCCGCTCGGGCAGGTGGTCGACGGAGGATTCGTGACTCAGCAGGACCCGGGTCGCGATCCGGGCGAGGATCCGGTTCGCCAGCCCGACGGTGAGAGTCTGCTCGTGCATGACCAGAGGCCGGCGGGTCGCCCAGGCCGCGATCCCGATCGGAACGGAGACGTACCCGCCGGTGGAGAGCACCACGGCGGGCCGGGTACGCAGAACGATCATGACCGCCTGGAGGATGCCGAGCGGGATGCGGAAGGCGTCGGCGATGTTACGGCCCAACTCGCGCAGATTCGGCGAACGGCGCAGTTTGCCGGTGACGATCGCCTTGAAGGGAATGCCCTCCTGCTTGGCTACCTTGGCCTCGAGTCCCTGGGCGACGCCCACCCAGAGCAGTTCCGGTTCGGTGCCGGCCACGGCGAGCCGGGCCCGCAGCGTACGGATCGTGGTCAGCGCCGGATAGGTGTGTCCACCCGTACCGCCGCCGGTGACGACTACGCGGATCTTGCGGAGACGCTCCGCGCTGTAGATAACCATGCCCTCTTACCAGTTGTCGTCCGGATTGGCGATGATACTCAGCGACTGTGAGGATCCCGTCAAGAATTGATCATCCTCCTGTTCGAAACGTCACCGCCGATCGGCCCGGCCCGGCGGGGCTCCCCCGGCCGGCGTCCGACCGTCCCACCCCCGCCGGGCAACGAACCCGGCAGCACGGCGTGCCCCCGCGTGGCCGTAAACGCGGTGTTCACGCGCCGATCACCAGCCGGCCATCCGGAAGACTCGTGCTCGTCCGGCAGGGTGGAGAACGGGCGGCCATGGAAGCTCCCGTAATGGTCTTCGCGCCGGCTCCGGTGCTGACGGTGACGATCGAGCAGCAGGCAGATGTCCTCGAGTTGCACCTGCACCCGGGCGGCCAGGGCGTCTGGCAGGCCCGCATGCTCGTGTCGCTCGGCGTCGACGTGACCATGTGCGCCACCGTCGGTGGTGAGGTGGGCGGGCTGTTGACGAAGCTTCTCGCCGAGGAGAACGTGACGTTGCGGACCGTTGCCCGCGATCGAGGCAGCGGCTGGTACGTGCACGATCGTCGGGACGGGCAGCGGGAACAGATCGCCGACGATCCGGGGGCACCGTTGGTTCGCCACGACCTCGACGAGTTGTACAACGTGACGCTGGCCGAAGGGCTTCGTGCCTCGGTCTGTCTGCTCAGCGGCCCGGCTCATCCGTCGGTCGCCGATCCCGAGGTGTATCGGCGGCTGGCAGCGGATCTGCGCGCGGGCGGTGGCCGGGTGGTGGCCGACCTGTCCGGTGATCACCTGACTGCGGTGCTCGCCGGTGGAGTCGATTTCGTGAAGGTCAGCCACGAGGAACTGCTCGCCGATGGCCGGGCTGCGGACGACAGCCGCGCTCAATTGGTCGCTGCGGCGGATCAGTTGCGCGCGGAGGGTGCCACGTCGGTGTTGATCAGCCGAGCCGACCAGCCGGCGCTGGCGCTGTTCGAGGATCGGTTGGTGGAGTTGCACATGCCGCCGCTACAGGTGGTCGACCACCGAGGTGCGGGCGATTCCATGACAGCCGGGGTCGCGGCGGCCCTGGCGCGAGGCGGCAACCTGACCGAGGCGATCCGTACCGGCGTGGCGGCCGGTGCACTCAACGTGACCCGGCACGGGCTTGGCACCGGCAGGGCGGACGCGATCAAGGCCCTCATCGATCAAGTGCGGCTGCAGCCGATCAATTGAGGTCGACGCCGGCCCGGAAGGCGCAGGTGAGCAAATGCTGGTTCTCGTCACGGTGTCGATGGCGCTGTTCGGCTACACGACCTGGTCGGTCCTCACTACGACGGTGCTGGACCGCCGCCATGATGTCCTGGTCAACGCGGCGCTTCTCGGCGCCAGCGGCCTCACCGTACTGGGGTGGTTCGGCTACGCCGTGACGATATCGATTTGAGGTGCAATTCTTCCGTCGTTCTCGACACAGGTTTCTCACCTTCCATAGGGTGGCCCCTCAAATAGTCTGCGGTGACGAAGGGCGGTCCAGTGCCCAACACCCTGGTAGAGGTGTCGACGGTCGTGGACGGCACTCTCGTCGTGCAGCCGCACGGGCCGGTCGGGATCGACTGCGCCGCCGAACTGCGACACATCCTTGTGCGTGCGGTCCGCAAGGTCCGCCCCTGGCAGGTGATGGTGGATCTGTCTGACGTGTCCGTCTTGGACCCGATCGGTGTCGGCACGCTCGCGGCCGCCTGCCATGTCGGTGACGACGACAACGTCATCGTTTCCTTCTTCACCCGTTCCGTGACGATAGCCAGCCGGCTCACCGCCGCCGGCGTCCCTCCGCAACGGCTCCGACATACCCGCTGATCAGGGTCAGCGGGGCCGCTACGTCCACGTTGGCACGCTACGACAGGTCGAGCCGGAACAGCTCGGCGGCGTTGCGCCAGGCGACCCGCTCGGCCGTCTCCGCCGGCAGGTTCGCGGCCAGCACCGCCCCGTACGCGGCCGCCGGGTCGATCAGCGTCGCGTCGGTGCCGAAGAGCAGGCGCCGGGAATCCACCGCCGACACGACCGACGCGAACCGGCCGGCCCTGGTGTGTGAGAAGCACGGCTCCAGCCAGAGCCGGTCGACGGAGTTCGCCGCCTCCACCGCGTGGCGCCAGCCGTCGGCACCCATGTGCCCGGCGATCGCCCGCAGTCGGGGGATGTCGGCGCAGGCCTGGGCGAGGTCCAGCGGGGTGGGGCCCCAGGTGTGCACGAGCGCCGGCAGGTCGTACTCGGCGGCCATGGCCAGTGCCTCCCGGGTCTGCGTCGAGGTGACCGGCGATCCGGTGTAGTCAGTGTGGATCTTCACGCCGACGAAGTTGCCGGAGGGCAGCAGTTCGCGCAGGTCACGTTCGGCGTCGCCGAGCCGGCGCGGGTTCACCGTGAGGTAGCCGAGCAGTCGGTCGCTGCCCTCCAGTATCCGGGCCATCGCCCGGTTGCCGGCGGTCACGTCGTAGATGACCGCCTCGGTGGCCGAGACGACGGTGAGGTCGATGCCGTACCGGTCCATCACCGCGAGGTTGGTGGCGACGTCGCCGACCTCCATGCTGAAGAACCATGGGCCCCAGTGGCCGTGCACGTCGATGATCATGCGTCGAGTCCCAGGATCCGGTGGGCGTTACCGCCGGCCACCGCCGCCACGTCCGCCTTCTCGAGGCCGCTCCGGGCCAATCGCAGCCGGGGCACCACGGCCTCGTACAACGGGGTACGGGAGCCGTAGAGCAGCCGTTCGGCGCCGATCTGCGCGACCACGGTCTCCAGCGCGTCGGGCGAGTTGAGCAACCGGGTCGAGGTGTGGAACCCGGGCTCGTCCCTGGCCACGACGACGAAATCGCCCAGGTGGTAGAAGTGCGTGTCGAGGAAGACCACCGTCGCGCCACGCAGCGGGCGCCAGAACCGGCGTACGTCGCCGCCGGCCAGCACCACCAGTCCGGCCTCGGTCGCCCGCCGCGCCACGTGCCGCACCGACGGAAAGTCGGGCTCGACGTGCTGATCGTCGGGGAACAGCCGAACCGCCCGGAAGCCCCGCTCGGCGAGCCGGACGACCTCCCGCTCCGCGCCCAACGGGTCGCGCAGGTCGACTCCGCCGACGGGTACGACCCCGGGGCCGGTGAGGGCCGCTGTCTCGTCGTTGCCGCTCGGCACGTCGAACAGCGCCGCGCGCAGGCTGGCCACCGCAGCCCGCGCGATGCCGTTGGCGGCGAGGGTCGCGGCGACGTCGGCCGGCTCCCCGCTCGGTCCCGGGCAGTCGGCGTACCGCCCGACGAGGACGTCGATGTCGAGGCCGACCGGCGGCAGATCGTCGGCGGTGAACGGGTTCGCCGCGCCCCCGGGCCGGTTCCGGTCGTCGAGGGTGAACGGGGTCGCCGCGCCCCCGGGCCAGTTCACCTGATCGGTCACCGTGCCCCCGCCACCCGCAGTACCCGCTCCCGGTCCTGTTCGGACAGGGCGGGGCCGTGCGGGTCGGCCGCGTACTCCGCCGGGATCCGTCCCTCGCTGGCCGCGATCCAGAGCATCCGTCGCACGTACCCCTCCATCGGCTCGGTGAAGGTGACCTCGGCGAGCCGGTCGAGCCGCCCGGAGGCGGCGACGAACGCGGCGTACTCCTTGTCGGCGAAGGCCCGCAGCACCGCGGCGGTGACCGGCACCGCCGCGGCGGCGATGCCGACCAGGGCCGCCTGGGCACCCCACAACAGCGACGGGCCGAACATCCGGTCCTCGCCGGTCACCGCCAGGCGGTCGGCCCGGTTCGCGGCGGCGAGCGCCGCCTGGCAGGCGATCGCGTCGTGCAGTCGGGCGACCTTGAGCCCGGCGACTCCGGGGTGCTCCAGCAGCGCCGCCAGTTCGGGCCCGGGATACGGCCGGAGGTAGAGGTCGAAGGCGAGCATCGGCAGCCCGCTCGCCCGCCACACGGCGTCGTGGTGTCCGACCGGGTCGCCGGTCACCGGGAACACCAGCACCCCGGCGGCGCCCAGCTCGGCGGCCTGGACGGCCTCCGCCGCGACGCTGTCACCGGTCTCGTCGGACCGACCGCCCACCCCGACCAGGACCGGCACCCCGGTGCGGACCGCCGCCGCGATGATCTCGCCACGCGTGCTGGGATCGAGGTACGGGCCGCGCCCGGTGTGCGCCAGCACCGCCAGCGCGTCGGCCCCGTCGGCGACCAGTCCGCGCAGGTACGCCCCGGTGACCGCCGGATCCACCTCGCCGGTCGCGGTGGTCGGGGTGGCCGCCGCCGCGACGAGTCGCCACCGGAGCCGGTCCCGTAGCGCCGCCGCCCTCGCGTCGATCATGTTCGTCCCCCACCGTGCCCCGGTCGCCCGCTCACGCTGCTGAGCCCAATGGCTCGCTCGCTCCGCTCCCTCACGTCACCACCCCGCTCCGCACCGCTCACCCGGTCACCGCCGCCCGCACCGCCTGGGCGATCTGGTCGACGTGCGTGTCGGTGTAGCGCTCGTTCCAGTCGATCACCAACAGAGTCTGCGTGATCAGCCGCTCCGCGTTGGGCCGGGTCCCCCAGCCGAGCGCGGGCACACGGTCGGCGGGCGGCACGGTCAACGGGTAGCGGGAGCCACCGTAGGTCGGCGCCTCGACCAGGGCGGGAGCGCAGTGCAGCGGTTCGTCGAGATACCCGGCCCGCGCCGGTACGCCCGCCCGGGCCAGCGCGGCGGCGACCTCGTGGTTGGTCAGCGGTGGATCGAGCACGACCGGGAAGAGCCACCACGCGTGCCGGTCCGGATCGGCCGGTACGCGTACCCCGGGCAGGTCCGCCAGCGCGGCGGAGAGCCGACGCGCGGTACGGCGCCGGTCCGCCAGGACGCCCGGCAGCTTGCTCAACTGGGCGCGGGCGACCGCACCGGCCAGTTCGGTCATCCGGTAGTTCAGTCCGAGGCTCTCGTGCCGGCGCACACCGCCCTCACGTGGCCAGCCCTTGTCTGCGAAGAGCCGCATCCGGCGGGCCAGCGCCGCGTCGTCGGTGATGGTGAGACCCCCGTCGCCGCAGGTGATGTGCTTCCACTGTTGGAGGCTGAAGCAGCCGATGGTGCCGACGGTGCCGGCGAGGCGGTCGTCGGGGTACCGGGCGAGCCAGGCCTGCGCGCAGTCCTCGATCAGTGGAACACCGGCGGAGTCGGCGACCTCGCGCAGGCCGCTGGCCGGAGCGCCGAAGAGGTGGACCCCCAGGATCGCGCGGGTCCGTGGGCCGATCGCGGCGGTCACCGCGGCCGGGTCCAGGTTGCCGGTGTCGGGATCGACGTCGGCGAACACCGGTACGGCGTTCTGCGCGAGGATCGGTGCGACCGTGCCGAAATCGCTGATCGGGGAGGTGATGATCTCGTCGCCCGGGTCCGGCGCGACGGCGGCCACGGCCATGTGCAGTGCCGCGGTGCCGGAGCTGCACGCGACGGCGTGGGAGACTCCGTGCAGGTCGGCCATCTCCCGTTCGAGGGCGCGGACCTCCTTGCCCCACACCGCGCTCAGCATGCCCGACTGGAGAACCCGGGTGACGGCTTCGATCTCCTCCGTACCGAGCGTCCGGCCGCTGGAGTCGATCATGCTGGGGTACGACATCCACCCTCCCGGCTTCGCGGATACCGGACCAGACCGTAATCTGTTGGATGTGCGTCACGCAACCTGCATTGGAGGCTGAGGGTGGCCGTCGAGATCGGCATAGTCGGACCGCATGACCTGGTCGACGACGTCGCCGCTACCTGTGAGGAGCAGCCGGGGGTCGAGGCGCGTCGCTTCGACTACGACCACGAGTCGCAGGCCCCGGCGATCGTCGAGGCCCACGGCGGCCAGGTGACGGCGTGGCTCTTCACCGGAGTCGTCCCCTACGCCCTCGCCCGCGAGGCGGACGTGCTGACCCGGCCGGCGACGTTCGTCGACTACACCGGGGCCACCCTGCTCCAGGCCGCCGTACGCCTGTTGCGCGACGGCCACGACCCCGGCCTGATCTCCATCGACACGGTCACCACGGCGGACGTGACGACGACCTTCGCCGAGGCCGGTCTCCCCGTGGAGCGGATCCGTTCGCTGCCGTACCGCAACGGGCTGACCTCCGCCGATCTGATCGCCTTCCACCGCCGCCAGCGCCGTGGCGGCACTCCGGCCACGGTGGCGGTGACCTGCCTCAGCTCGGTGTTCGAGGTGCTGCGCCACGAGATGCCGGCGCTGCGCCTCGCGCCGTCGAACCACTCCGTACGGACCGCGCTGCGGCAACTGCTGTTGCAGGCCAGCAGTCAGGCGCAGGAGGACGCCCAGATCGCCCTCGGCCTGGCCGACGTGCCGGACGGCGACGAAGGGCTGCTCAAGGAGGTCGCGGCGCTCGGCGGAACGCTGGCCCGGTTCACCCGTGGAACCCACCTGATCGTGACGACCCGCGGGCCGCTGCACGACGCGACCGCCGGCTTCACCACACTGCCGATGCTCCGCCGCCTCACCGACCGGCACGACACCGTGCACATCGGCTTCGGGCTGGGTCGCAGCGCCGCGGAGGCGGAGAACCTCGCCCGCCGGGCGCTCAGCCGGGCCCGCCGGGTCGGATCCGCCGCGGCGGTGCTGTCGCTGCGTGGGGAGACCGACATCGTGCTCGAGTCGACCACCCCGGTGCCGCCGACGCAGGACGTCAACCTCGCCGTCATCGCGCAACGGGTCGGCCTCTCGGTGCCGACCCTGCTGCGGCTGCGCCAGGTGCGCCACGCCGTCGGTACCGCCCCGCTGACCACCCGCGAGGTGGCCGACCAGCTCAACGTGCAACAGCGGACGGCACGCCGGATGCTGCACCGGCTGGAACTCGCCGGCCTGGCCGAACGGACCGGCAATCTCGCCCTGGGCACCAGCGGTCGTCCGCTGACGCTCTACCGCCTCACCCTGTAACGAAGCCGCCTGACGGCGTATCGGACGGCTAGGCCAGCCACTCGTCGAGGTGTGCGGCCACGAAGTCGTCGTCGCGCAGGTGCGGATAGGCCCGGTGCACCCGGTCCAGCTCGGCGGACTGTCCCGGCGACAACTCCTCCGCCGGGTCCAGGCACCAGCGCCCGGCGAGCAGCCCCTGCCGGCGCAACACCTCCTGGATGCCGGGGATACAGCCGTGGTAGCCGTTGGCCGCGTCGAAGATGGCGGCGTTGGCGTCGGTGAGGTGACCGTCGAGGGTGAGCAGCCGGCGCAGTGTCGCGTCGTCACCAGCCCGGGCCCGGCGCGCCTCGTCCAGCAGCGAGACCGCGGTACGCGCCCAGACCGCCCACTGCCCGAGCAGGCCCCCGACGAACTCCACCTCGACCGGTCGGCCGTCGGAGATGACCCGGTGCGGCGCGACCAGGTCGGCCAGGATGTGGTCGTCGTTGCCGGTGTAGAGCGCGAGGTCGCTGTCGCGGCCGGCGGCGCAGACCCCGTGCAGCACGTCCAGGGTGCGGTACCGGTCGAAGGGGGCGACCTTGATCCCCACCACCGAGTCGAGCCCGGCCAGCCGGGTCCAGAACCCGCGCGACAGGTCCCGGCCACCCACCGCCGGTTGCAGGTAGAACCCGACCACCGGCAGCACCTCGCCGACGGCTCGGGCGCGCTCGACGAGACCGTCCTCGTCGAGGCTCGGGTCCGGCGACAGCAGCACCAGGTGGTAGCCCAGCGAGGCGGCGAGTTCGGCCTCGGCGACCGCCTGTGCCGTGGGTCCGCAGGCACCCGCCACGAGGACGGCGTCGGAGCCGGCGGCGGTTTCCGCCGCCAGCTCCAGCACCGGCGCCAGCAGCCCGACCTTCGGCTCGTGGATCGCGAACTGGGTGGTGTGTACGCCCACCGCGATCCCGCCCGCACCGGCCGCGAGGTAGTAACGGGTCAGCGCCCGCTGCCTCCGCTCGTCCAGGCGCCGCCGCTCGTCGAGGGCGAGCGGATGCGCGGGGATCACGCAGCCACGCCGGAACCGGGACAGGGCGGCGCTGTGCCGAGGGCTCGGGGCAGTCAGCACTGGCTCTCCTAGAACTTGCCGTCGCGGCGCTGGAATCCGGTCGGTTTGCCGAGCAACGGCAGCCCGTCGGCGACCCAGCCGGCCGTCTGTTCGACGAGTTCGCCGAGCGAGGTGTCCGGATAGCCGAAGAGCCGGTGGCAGAGCGTGGCGTTGGACAGCAGGGCGGTGGGTGCCTCGGTGCCGACGAGGACCGGTTCGCGGCCCAGCCGGGCACCGAGCGCGGTCGCGACCTGGCGGACCGAGACCAGCTCCGGTCCGGTCAGGTTCAGTACGAACGGCGGCGTGGCCGCGTGGTGCAACGCCCGGAGCGTGACCTCGTTGGCGTACCCCTGCCAGACGAAGTTGGCGTGTCCCATCGTCAGGTCGATCGGCTCCCCGGCGAGGACGGCGCGGGCGAGGTCGACGAGGACGCCGTAGCGCATCTCGACCGCGTAGTTGAGCCGGACCAGGGCCAGCGCGGTGTCGCCGTGCAGCGCGAAGTGGGTGAATATGCGCTCCCGGCCGAGGCAGGACATGGCGTACTCGCCGACCGGTGCGACGGGGGTCTGCTCGTCGCAGCCGCCGGAGGCGACCGGCACCAACGGATAGACGTTCCCGGTGCTGAGCGCGACCAGGCGTGCCCCGGCGAAGCGCTGTGCCACCCGGCCGGGCAGGTACGTGTTCGTGGCCCAGGTCGCGTGCTCCCGGCCCGAGGTGCCGAACTTGGATCCGACCAGGAACACGACGTTCGCGACCTGCGGCAGTGCGGCCAGCGAGTCGTCGTCGGCGATGTCCGCCTCGACCACCTCGGCGCCCGCGCCGCGCAGCGCGTCGGCCAGGCCCGGCTCAGAGAATCGGGAGACGGCGATGACCCGGGCGTCCGTGCCCGCGGCCGCGACGCCGCGCAGCGCCAACCGGACCAGGCTCGGCCCGAGCTTGCCTCCGGCGCCGAGGACCAGGATGTCGCCGTCGAGTTTGCGCAGATCGTCCACGAGCACGTCGCGTGGGCGCGACAGTCGCTCCTCGAGCTCCGCCAACGATCGCATTCGATGCAACCCCTTCCGATTAACGGCCCTGACCGTAACCGTGGGCGGGAGAGGTCGTCAAGGTCCGGACCGCCGACCGCGGGTTCCGTCGAACGCCCGGTGAGCCGAGGCCGGTGGTCAGTGGTGGGCGCGTGCCGAAGCCAGTACGCCCAGTACGGCCCGCGTCTGCGCCCACGGGACCGGACTCGCCGCCCCGCCGACCATGGCGAGGAACGCCTCGATGGTGGCCCGGTAGCCGAGCTCGTCCTCTCCGCCGTGCAGCGCGACGCGTCGTTCCCCTGTGGACGTGTGGACCGTGACCTCGTACGCCTCGCCCTCGCTGACCCCGAGCACCTCGACGGTGCCGGGCACGCCGTCGGACCACTGGAGGGTCAGCAGACCGGTGTCCTCGGAGCGCAGGGTGTCGTAGCTGCGGGTCGCGGTGGCCGCGCCGACCAGCCGGACGGCCGGCCCCAGCAGTGCGACGAGGAGCTCCACGCCGTGCAGGCCCATCATGACCAGCGTTCCGCCGCCGATGGCGGGATCGTCCTGCCACGGGTTGTAGCCGGTGGCCCAGAGCCCGACATCGTGCCGCACCGTCGCGCGCACCGCCAGCACCTCCTCGCGCGGTACGGCGAACGCGGCGAAGTCCGGCGCGAAGCGGAGCACCGAGGTGGACAGGACCAGCTCCGGCGCTGTCGAGACGACCCGGCCGAGTTGGTCCAGTTGTTCGACCGTGGCAGCGGCGGGCTTGTTGACGAAACAGGGCAGCGCCCGGTCGAGCACCTGGGCGAGCGCCCCCGGCACCTGCGGTGGCGGCACGGTCAGCACCACCCCGTCCGGCCGACTGTCCAGCAGCGCGGCGAGGTCCGGCGCCACGGTGGCGTCCGGATGCTCGTCCAGGAACCGGGCGAGCCGCTGCGGATCCGGCTCCCAGACCACCAGGTCGGCGTGCCGGCGCAGGGTCCGGGCGTCGGCGTAGGGATGGCTGGTGGCCAGCCCGGCGATCGAGATGCGCATGACCGCAGAGGCTACTCATGGCGGCTGCGGCCACGCCACCGCTGGTCAACGAGGTGCACGGGTGTGGAAAGGCGGCTGTCTCACACCCCGCTCGGGCTGACCAGTCCAGTCTCGTAGGCCACGACGACGGCCTGGACGCGGTCGCGGAGTCCCAGCTTGGCGAGGATGCGGGCGACGTGGGTCTTGACGGTCGCCTCGGACAGGCAGAGCTGGGCGGCGAGTTCGGCGTTGCTCAGGCCCTGGGCCAGCAGGCGCAGGACCTCGAGTTCGCGTGGGGTCAGCGCGGACAGGTCGCGGTGGATCGCGGCGGTGTCGGCGCTGCGGCTGGCGAACCTTTCGACGAGACGCCGGGTGATGGCGGGCGCCAGCAGCGCGTCGCCGGAGCGGACCATGCGGACGGCGGCGACCAGGTGTTCGGGGGTGACGTCCTTGAGCAGGAAGCCGCTGGCACCGGCGGACAGCGCCGCGTAGACGTAGTGGTCGAGGTCGAACGTGGTCAAGATGATCACGCGCGGTTCGTTGCTGGCACCGGTGAGGATGCGCCGGGTGGCTTCCAGCCCGTCCATCTCGGGCATCCGGACATCCATCAGGACGACATCGGGCAGCGTACGCCGGACCGCCTCGACGGCCTCGGTACCGTTGGTCGCTTCCGCGACGACGTCGATGGCGTCGGCGGTCAGGATCATCCGGAAGCCGGTACGGACCAGCGCCTGGTCGTCGGCGACGACGACGCGCAGTGGACCGGTCATGGCGCCTCCAGCGGGATCTCTGCGGTGACCCGGTAGCCGTCGGTGAGGCGTCGCCCGGTGTGCAGGGTACCGCCGTAGACCGCCAGGCGCTCCCGCAGGCCGATCAGCCCACGACCGTTGCCGTTCGCGGCGGAGACGTCGGGACCGCCACCGGTGTCGCTGACCTCGACCCGGAGTTGGTCGGTGCGGTACTCGACAAGCACCGTGGCCGTCGCGCCGGTGGCGTGCTTGACCGTGTTCGTCAGCGCCTCCTGGACCACCCGGTAGGCGGTCAACTCGACGCCGGGCAGCAGGGGACGGGGTTGACCGGTCACGGTCAGCTCGACCGGTATCCCGGTGTCGCGCACGCGCTGCACCAGTGCCCCCAACCGGTCGAGGCCCGGCTGCGGCGCCAGGCCGGCCGTGGCGGCCGGCTCGGGTCCGTCACTGTCCATGGTCAACAGCCCCATCACGTGGCGTAGTTCGGCCATCGCCGCCCGGCCACCGGCCTCGACGGCGAGGAGCGCCTCCCGGGCCTGACCAGGGCTGGTCGGCATGATCTTCCGGGCGGCGCCGGCCTGGATGACCATGACGCTGACGTTGTGCGTCACCACATCGTGCAGCTCACGGGCGATCCGGGCGCGTTCGTGCTCGGCGGCGCGGCGCAGCGCCTCCGCCTGCTCGCGTTCCAGCGCGGAAAGCCGGGCGCGGTCCTCGTCGGCGCGGCGTTTCCACCGCCGCAGGCCGTTCGCCGCGACGCCGATCGGGATCAGGATCAGGAACGAGACGGCATTTTCCGGGACGGTGGGCACCGCCGGTTCGCGAAGCTGGGTGTAGAGGTAGGCCGCCATCGGCAGGCTGGCCAGCGCCGGTACTCGGTAAGGGCTGTAGACGGCGGCCGTGTAGGCGGCGATGACGCAGGCATAGAAGGAAACCCTCAGCGCGGCGTTGTAGTCGTGCGCCAGGGGGGCCGTGCCGAGGACGATCCACAGCACCGCGAGCGGATACCGGCGGCGAAACACCAACGGCAGCACCACCACGAGGAGCATCACGACGGTCCAGCCGATCTCGTAGTCCTCGATCGGCAGAAACGGCTCGGCCACCGGATGGGGCGGCCGGATCGGCGGCATGGGCAGGTCCGAGTCGTTCAGGACGACGACCGACCGGCGTTCCGCGCCGCGGTCGTTGCCCTCCATGACCGCGGCGAGGACGAGGCTCAGCGCCACGATCACGTCAAATATCTGACCACGCCACGAGAGCGGTGGCAGCGGACCGGACGGGCGCAGCAGCAGCCTGAGCCCGGTCCGCAGCCGACCGGCCACCGCCACGTTCATCACCAGGCCATTCTCGCCAACGTTCCCGGGCCGCGACATCGGCCGAGCCGACCACCCCGGCTACCTCCGTCGACTACATCGCAGGGATGACGCCCGCCCGCCTCATCCCTACCTGGTACCGAATCTGCCTCCGACGGCCGACGCGCACGTTCCCGGAGCGGATCTAGCTTCAGCCAGCCAGATGTGTGTACGAATTCGAAGGAGATCCACCATGACCGTGCCGGTGATCGAGTTGAGTGCTGTGAGCCGCAGGTACGACGAGGGGCCGCCAGCGCTGGATGACGTGTCGCTGAGGATCACCGCCGGAGAGGCTGTCGCGATTCTCGGACCGTCCGGCAGCGGCAAGTCCACGCTGCTGAACCTGGTCGCCGGACTGGACCGGCCGAGCAGCGGCACGGTGACCGTGGATGGTGTCCGCGTCGACGAGTTGGGGGAAGCCGGTTCCGCACGCTACCGCCGGGCGAAGGTCGGCATGGTGTTCCAGTTCTTCAATCTCCTGGACGACCTGACCGTCGCCGACAACGTCATGCTGCCGGCGCAGCTGGCCGGGATGGCCCGTGGTGCGGCGCGGCGCCGCGCGGCGGAACTGCTCGGCGCGCTCGGCATCGACCGGCACGCCGGCGCCTACCCGGGCCGGCTGTCCGGCGGTGAGCGGCAGCGTGTCGCGGTGGCCAGGGCCCTGATGAACCGGCCGGCGCTGCTGCTGGCCGACGAACCGACCGGCGCGCTGGACACCGCCTCCGGCGAGGAGGTCCAGCAACTCCTCAACGACCTGCACACCGACGGCCAGACCATCGTCCTGGTCACCCACGACCTGGCCCTGGCCAAGTCGTGCGCGACCCGCACCGTCCAACTCGTCGACGGTCGGGTCGCCGCCGACACCGCCATGGAGCCGGTCCGATGAGCGAGCGTAGCGAGCGAATCAGCCGGCTCAGGGGAGGCTCATCGAAACGCCGAGCGAAGCGAGGCGGGGCGATGAACGAGCGGAGCGAGCGAGTCAGCCGGCTCAGCAAGGCTCACCGGAACGCCGAGCGAAGCGAGGCGGGCCGATGAGCGCCTTGGGTGGGGTGGTCCGCTCCGGCGTGGGACGTCGCCGCGTGCAGACGGTCGTGATCGGGCTGGTCGTGATGATCGCGGTATCGGCAGCCGTGCTGGGCGGGTCGCTGATGGTGGCCTCCAGGGCACCGTTCGACCGGGCGTTCGCCCAGCAGCGCGGCGCGCACCTGACCGCACAGTTCGACGCGACCAGGACCACGGCCGCGCAACTGTCGGCGTCCGCGAACGCCACCGGCGTCACCGCGGCCGCCGGACCGTTCCCGACCGCGTCGATCACTCCGGTCGACCGTCGTGGTCGAGAGATGGAATCGATCACCGTGGCCGGACGGGCCGACCCGGGTGGACCGGTCGACGCCGTCACGCCGACCGAGGGGCGCTGGGTGACCGGCCCCGGCGAGATCGTGCTGCACACCGACAGCCGACTCCCAGAGGTTCTACAGCCGGAGGTCGGCGACGTGCTGCGACTGCCGGACCTTCCCGGCAGCCCCACCCTGACAGTGGTCGGGGTGGCCCGGTCCGTCAGCGAGACCGCCGGCGGCTGGGTGACCCCCGAACAGATCACGGCACTGACGGCTCCGGGCGCGACCGGCGGGTACCAGATGCTCTACCGCTTCGCCACGGACGCCACGGCCACGCAGGTCGACGCCGGCCGCGCCGCGGTGGAGGCGAGCGTCCCGGCGGGGGCGTTGACCGGCACGCGGTCCTGGCTCACCACCAGAACCAACAGCGCCGGGAACACGGTGCTGCTGGTGCCGTTCCTCATCGCGTTCGGCGTGCTCGGCGTACTCATGGCCATCCTCATCATCGGCAACGTCATCACCGGCGCGGTCAGCACCGGCACGCACCGGATCGGCATCCTCAAGGCCCTCGGGTTCACCCCCGGCCAGGTCGTCCGGGCCTACCTGGTCCAGGCGTTGATCCCCGCCATGGCCGGCGCCGCGCTCGGCGTCGTCGCCGGCAACCTCCTGATCATCCCGATCCTGGCGCAGACCAACGAGGTCTACGGCACGGCAGACTCCGGCGTCGCCCCGTCGGTCAACATCGTGGTGATCGCCGGGGCGCTGGCTCTGGTCGCAGTGACCGCGTGGGCGGCGGCGTCACGGGCCGGAAGGCTGCGCACCGTCGACGTACTCGCTGTCGGGCGCACCCCGGGCCCCGGCCGCGGCCAGTGGGCGGCCCGGCTGGCCGCACGACTCCCGCTACCCCGACCGGTGACCCTCGGCCTGGCCCACCCGTTCGCCCGTGCCCTGAGGTCGGCCACGATCATCGCGGCGATCGCGTTCGGCGCCGCCGCCGCGACCTTCGCCGTCGGACTGGGCACCTCCCTGAACAAGGTCCAGGCTTCGGAAAGTCATGGCGACGTCATCGTCCACCCGGGCGGCCGGATGGCCAAACCACCGCCCGGAAGCGGACCCGGGGTCGCCCCGGGCCCGCCGCAGGCGCCGGACCCCGTGGCCGTCGCCACGGCGATCACCGCACAGGCCGGAACCAGCGGATACAGCGGCGCCGTCGAGACAGAGGTGACCACCGCCGGGCTCACCAGCGCCCTCGACACCCTCGCGTTGACCGGCGACAACTCCTCCTACGGCTACGAGATGGTCTCCGGTAGGTGGTTCACCCAACCCAACGAGATCGTCGTGGCCAAGCCGTTCCTGACTGCCACCCAGACCCAGGTCGGCGACACCATCGTGCTGACCAGCCACGGCACACAGATCACCGTCCGCATCGTCGGCGAGGCCTTCAACATCCAGTCCAGAGGCATGCAGATCCTCACCGCCGTCGCGACGCTCACGGCCGCCGAACCGGAGTTGCGGCCCATGACCTACGAGATCACCCTCAAGACCGGCACCGACCCGGCCGCCTACGTCGAGGGCCTGAACACCGCGCTGGCGTCGGCGGGGGCCACCGCGGAGATCGCCGAGGACGAGATCCCCGAAGTCCTCATCGTCATCAACACGCTGACCACCCTCCTCACCCTGATGCTGATCACCGTCGCCGCGCTGGGCGTACTCAACATGGTCGTCCTGGAGACCCGGGAACGCGTTCACGACCTCGGCGTACACAAGGCGCTGGGGATGACCCCACGGCAGACCATCGCCATGGTCATCGCCTCGGTCGTCGTCACCGGCCTGATCGGTGGCGCGATCGGCGCGCCCGTCGGCGTGGTCCTGCAGAAGCTGATCGTCGGCGAGATGGGCCGGGTCACGGGCTTCGACCTACCCGCCTCGGTCATCAACATCTACCACCCCGCCGAACTGGTGCTGTTCGGCCTCGGGGGCCTCCTCATCGCCGTCCTGGGTGCGCTCCTACCCGCCGGCTGGGCCGCTCGGACCCGTACCGCCACCGCACTACGCACCGAATAGCACCGCGGTCCCGAACGACGGGTACGCCGGGTGTCGTCCGCGAGGTGGCCGCGGACGGCACCCGGCGACCCGCCACCCCTGCTGCCGCGACGCTCAGCCCATCCGGTCAAGGTCCTGCGGAAGCACCTCGTGCCGCAGCGGTTCGCCGCCCAGGAACCGTCGCAGCTCCGCGAGGACGATCTCGCCGGCCCGGCGACGCGATCCGACCGTACCCGCGGCCTCGTGCGGGGTCAGCAGGACGTTCGGCAACCGGCGCAGCGGATGGTCGACGGGCAGCGGCTCCTCGTCGAACACGTCCAGCGCGGCGTCGATTCGACCCGAGCGTAGGGCGGCCAGCAGCGCGTCGCCGTCCACCAGCGCCGACCGGGCGGTATTGACCAGCAGACCGCAGTCGGGCAGCAACGCGAGTTCCCGGGCGCCGATCATGCCGGCGGTGCCCGGCAGCACCGGCGCGTGCAGGGACACCACGGCCGAGCCGGCGAGCAGTTCGTCGAGCCCTACCCGCCGGACGCCGAGCCCGTCGGCGTCCGGGCCGGTCAGGAACGGGTCGCAGACGACCACCTGCCCGCCCAACGCGCGGACCAGTGCGGCGTACGCCCGTCCGGTGCGCGACGCCCCCACCACCCCGACGACGCTGCCGCGCAGTTCCCGGCGGGGCGGAGCGGTCTTCGCGACCGCCCATTCGGCACCGGTACGCAGGGAGTGGTCGAACCGGTGCACCCGGTGGAGGAGGGCCAGGGTCAACCCGAGCGCCTGCTCCCCCACCGCGTACGCCATCGCGTCGCCGGCCTGCGTCACCCGAACCGGCCGGGCGAAGGAGGCCGGCGTGGTGTACGGCTTGACGGAGGCACCGGTGTGGGCGAGCAGCCGGAGCCGGGGCGCGGCGGCGAGCACCGGCGCCGACAGTGGCGCGCAGCCCCACGAGGTGACGACGATCGCCGCGTCGCGCAGCAGGGTCGCGAGGACGGCCGGGTCGCCGAGATCGGCTCCGTCCGGTGGCAGGCGTACCGGGCCGAGGGAGGTCAGTTCCTTCCAGAGTGTTCCGGGGAAGAACAGCGAGCGCAGTGCCGGCGGGGCGGCCACGGCGATGGTGCGCGCCGCGCCGGCCGCTGGTCCACCGTGCTCCGGTTCCGCCCCGCTCCCCCGGTTCACCCCTTGATTCCCGAGGTGGCGATTCCCTCGGTGAAATATCGCTGTCCGACCAGGTACGCCATGAAGATCGGCACGAACGCGATGACCGAGCCGGCGAGGAGCATGTTCAGCGGCACGTTCTCCTGTTGCAGCGAGGCGATGCCGGTGGTCAGGGTGCGCATGTCGGTGCTCTGCCCGACGATGAGCGGCCAGAGGAAGTCGTTCCAGTGCCACAGGAACACGAAGACCCCGAGGGTGGCGAGGATCGGTTTGATCAGCGGCAGCACGATCGACACGTACACCCGCCATTCCGAGCAGCCGTCGAGCCGGGCCGCCTCGAACAGCGAGTCGGGCAGCGACGCGATGAACTGGCGCATCAGGAACACCGCCTGCGCGTTGGCCAGGGTCGGCAGGATCAGGCCCCAGTAGGTGTCCACGCCGCCCAACTCGGAGATGATGATGAACGTCGGGATCATGGTGACGTGGTACGGCACCATCAGCATCGCGAGGAACGACCAGAACATCGTCTCCTTGCCCGGGAAGCGCTTCTTGGCGAACGCGTACCCGGCCAGCGACGACAGCAGCAGCACGCCGACCACCGAGACCACCGAGTAGACCAGGGTGTTGCCGACCCAGCGCAGCACGCTCTTGGCCCCGAACACCGAGTCGTACGCCTCGGCCGAGAACGGCCACGGCAGCAGACTGTCGGGAAAGGTGACCGGTCCGGTCGGCTTGAACGACAGCACCACCATCGCGTAGAAGGGGAAGAGCGTGATCGCCGCACCGACCACCAGCAGCACGGTCCGGACGAGCTGCCAGGAGCGGCTGGCCCGGTGGGGCCGGTAGGGTCGCCGGCCACGCCCCGACGGGATCGACGGGGCGGGCGCGGCGGCCGGTGGCACCAGGGTTTCGGTCAATTGTCCCTCCCCAGGGTCAGGCGCTGGATCAGCGCCACGACGACGGTCATCACGAACAACGCGACTCCGATCGCGCTGGCGTAGCCGAGGTCGAAGTACCGGAATCCCTGGTCGTAGAGCAGGTAGACGAGGGTGTAGCTGGCCCGCACCGGGCCGCCGCCGGTCATCACGTAGATGGTGTCGAAGACCTGGAAGGACACGGTCGTCTCGATGATGGCCACGAAGAACAGCGCGGGTCGCAGCTGCGGCAGGGTCACGTACCGGAACCGCTGCCAGGCGGACGCGCCGTCGGTCAGCGCCGCCTCCTCCAACTCGGCCGGGATCGCCTGTAGCCGGGCGAGCAGGATCAGCATCCCGTATCCGAACCGGGACCACACCGAGACGAACACGAGCGCGGGGATCACCAGGAAGCTGTCGGCCAACCACGACCCCGCCGGCAGGCCGAGGCCGGCCATCAGGCCCGACCACGGCCCGCCCTCGGAGAACACCCAGGTGAAGACCACCCCGGCGAGGACGAGGCTGGTCACGACGGGCAGGAAGAAGATCGACCGGAAGATCTTCGCGCCCCGGAACGCCCGCCGGGTCAGCAGCGCCATCCCCAGCGAGGCGAGCATCGACAGCGGTACGGAGAGCAGGGTGAAGATCACCGTCACCCGTACCGCCGACCAGAAGGTGGGGTCGTCGACGAGCCGGCGGAAGTTCTCCAACCCGACCCAGCCGGTGTCACCGCCGATCGTGTAGTCGGTGAAGCCGAGCACCACCCCGGCGATCGCGGGCCCGAACCGGAACACGACGAAGAGCGCCAGGCACGGCAGGATGAAGAGCAGTGCCGTTCCCGCCTCCCGTGCCGACGGGCGACGCAGGCGTCGACGACGGTGGTCGGGCAGCGCGACCATGTCCATCACCTTTCTCGCGGTTCGTGGGAGGTCCGGCCCGTCGTCCCCGTACTAGCCGAGCAGCGGGGCGGCGGCCTTGGCCGCGTCGCTCAGGGCCTGGTCCACCGACTTCTTGCCCAGCAGGGCCGCCTGGATCTCCGGAGCGAGCACGCCCATCACGTCCCGGGCCTTCTCGTGCAGCGGCCCGACGGTGGTCATGCCGACGTACTTCTCCTGCTCGCCGAGGACGGGATCCCCGGCGTAGAGCGTGCCGGCGGACTTCTTCGCGGCGAAGAAGCCGGAACTGGTGTCGTACTTCCTGGCGATGTCGACGCCGGAGACGAACGCGATCCACTTGCCCGCGGCCTCCTTGTCCGCGGCGCCCCTGAGCATGGCGAGCGAGCCGACGGTGCCGTACCCGATCTGCCTGGCCTCGGTCATCGGCGGAAGGACCTTGATGTTCTCCTTGCCCCAGAAGCCCTCCACCTGCTGCGGCTCCATGTGCCAGACGCAGGCCACCTTGTTCTGGGCGATCCGGGTCTGCTCGATCGACGGCGCCGTGGTGAGCAGGCTCTTGTCCAGGTATCCGCCGTCGACGAGTTGCTTGACGAAGGTGAGTGCCTTCCGGCCGGCGTCGCTGTCGAAGGCCACCGACTTGCCGTCCGGGCTGAACACCTCGCCGCCGGCCTGCCAGAGCAACGGATAGAAGGTCTGGTTGAGGGTGTTCTTCACCTCTCCGGCGTAGGCGGTCATGTCGTAGCCCTTGGCCTTGAACGCGGGCGCCATGCCGAGGATGTCGCTCCAGTTGGTGGGGTACGTCGTCTGGCCGACGGCGTCGAAGACCTTCTTGTTGCAGATCATCGTCACGGCGCTGGTGAGGACGGGTGCGCCCATCATCTTGCCGTCGATGGTGACGGAGGTGAGGACGTTGTCGAGGTAGTCGCTCCGGGCGGCGTCGTCCAGGTACGCGTCGACCGGCTCGATGTTGCGGGCGTACTTCGGCAGCTGGTCGGGGATGAGGTAGACGACGTCGGGTCCCTTGTTGCCGGCGATGGCGGTGGCCAGCGCCTGGTCACGGTTCGCCCACGGGAAGATCTCCGTCTTCACCTCGATGTCCGGGTGTTGCCCCGTGAAGGCGGTGACGGTCTCGTCCCAGAAGGCCCGGTGCTTCGCCTCGTCGGCGATCACCGGGTACATCCACATCGTCACGGTCTTCTTGTCCGAGTCCTCGGACCCTCCACAGGCGGTTGCCGCGAGCACGGTGACGAGCGCCACCGCAACGGCTGACAGGCTCTTCCGAACACGCATCCCGCATCCTCCCAGGTGAGCTTGGTTCGAAGTAGGTTAACTTACGGTCCGGGCCGATACTAGATGCACGAAGATCAAATATGACGTCGTCAGGCCATCCACGCCCGATTTCCTTATCGGACAGTGCCGTAACCGCCGTATGCCGGGTCCGGGCCGGACAGTGACCCGTCCGGCCCGGACCCGGCACCCCCCTCGCGACGCGCTACCCGCCGACGCCGGACCGTGCCGCCGCCACCAGGATCGCGCCCATCTCGGCTGCCGTGATCGTCTTCGCCCGGACGAGTCGTCCGGTGACGTGTACGACGTGGACCAGGAAGGCGGCCCGACTGTCCCAGGTCGCCTCGTCCCGGATCAGGTCGTTGACCGTGCAGCCGTCCGTGCCGTACCGGTTGCGCACCCGGGAGTCCACGGCCCCCGTCAGCACCGTGGCCCGCAGGTCCGAACCCCGGCAGCCGTCCGCCTCCGGTACGTAGCGCAGCAGGTTCGAGCCGTACTGCACCGCCCCGTTGGGGGCCTTGACCCCGTTGCGGAACCACAGGTTGCCCTGCCCGTCCTGGGTGAGCCGGTACGTCTGCGCGTCCCGGATCACCGTGACCGCCTTGGAGAGCGGGTCGATCCGGAGCAGATAGCCGTCGAGCGAGGCGTAGACGTGCTCGTCGGCGGGGTTGACGACCAGCTCGTCGTGCGCCCCGGTGTGGTTCCCCGGCACGTCCAGACGATGCACGGTGGCGCCGGTCGCCGGGTCGAGAACGAACAGTTCACCGTCGGCCAGGCCCCAGACCATGCCGTCCGGTCCCGGGGCGACCGAACTGATCGCGAACGCCCCCGGCACCGGGGTGTACTCCGCGATCTTCTCGCCGGTCGCCAGGTCCGCGGTGAAGAGCTTCGCCTCCGTCGCCCTCGGCTCGGTGCCCCCGCCGCCACCGATCGTGCTGCCGGCCCAGAGCCGGTCACCGATCACGGACAGGGCGATGACGGCCTGGTCGGGAATGATGTCCCGGTGGGTGGTCCGGGTGCCGGTCGCGATGTCGTACACGGTGAGCGCGCCACCCCACAGCCCGTAGTCCGGGGTGCTGCCGACGAAGAGCTTCGAGCCGGCCGAGGCGAACGCGATCGGCCGGTTCTGCCCGTCCGGCTGCATCCGGAACAGCTCACGCGGGTTGGTGCCGGACTGGTACGGCCGGGCCGGGTCGTACTCCAGCACCCCGCCGTACGGGTAGACGCCCTGGTACATCAGCCCGTCGTGCCAGCCGAACCCGTCGGTCTGGCCGATCCGCCCCACGTTGGTCGTCACCCCGGTCGCCGGATCGAGCACGGCCATGTTGCCGTTGATGTAGAGGTTCGTGTAGACCCGGCCGTCCGGGCCGGCACTGATGTTGTTGATGTCCAGGGCCTGCGGCGGGAACGGCAGCCGGTACCGCTCGCTCGCCCCGGTTGCCGGGTCGTACCAGAGCGCCTGACCCGAGTAGTTGCCGATCGTGGCGTGCAACCGGCCCGCCACGAACCCGAACCCGATGCTCGCCCCAGCCGTGGCCAGTGGCGCACCGGCGCCGTCCGGGGCCGGACCGTAGGTGTCGGTCGGCAGGTCGTAGCGCCAGAGCTGGCTGCCGGAGGTGAAGTAGACCGACCGGCCGTCCGGGGCCAGCGCGGAGGTGCCGCGCGAGTTCATGGTGAACCCGTCGGCCAGCACCGCCCCGGAGTCGGGGTCGAGCACGAGGGCCTGCTGTTGACTCCGCTTGACGAAGAGCTTGCCGCCGACCAGGTTGACGTCGTACGGATAGCTCGCGTCGCCGCGCAGCACCTCCGGCCAGATGTCCCGCTTCTCCCCCGTCGTCAGGTCGAGCCGGACGAGGTGGCCGTGGCTCCCGATCGCCGCCCACAACACGTTCCGGGCGGCGTCGACGGCGGTGTCGACGACGTACTGCTCGCCGGGATACATCGCGCCGTAGTCGCGGAACCCCTCCGTCGGCGAGTAGGAGAAGACGTGCGCGTCCGGATAGGTGCCGCCGTAGATCCGGCCGTCCGTACCGGACCGGAGGCCGTACAGGTAGCCCTGCCCGGCGACCGGTGCACCGAGATCCGTGGTGACCCGGGTGCGGGGATCGTAGGAGTAGACGTGCGCGTTGGGGTAGCTGCCGGCGTACACCATGCCGTCGCTGGCCTGGGTGATGCCCCAGGCGCCCGAGGATTCGTGCAGGTACGCCGTGTCGAGCAGTTCACGGGTCACCGGATCGGTCACGCTGAGCACTCCCGGCGATCCCATCTGGACGCCGTAGGCGACCGGGCGGTCGTCGGCCCCGGTGCCGTAGTGGGTCTCGAAGACGGTCAGGGCGGTCTGCTGCACCCCGAAGTCCGTGACGGTCCCGGGGTCGGCATTGGCCGGCGCGACCCGGACGGGGATCGGAGCGGCCTGGACGGGGGTCGGAGCGGCCTGGACGGGACCGGCGGGCAGTACGGCGGCGGTGACCGCCAGGGCGACGGTGGCGGGCAGGACGATTCGACACGACAACGACACGAGTGACTCCCTCGTTCCGGCGGGTGCCCGGAGACCCTATTACGGGCGCGGCCGAAACTCCATAGTCGATGATGAATCGATCCGAAGCTGCCAGCGACCATCGGCTTGTGGATCATCCGGCGACGGGGGTGGGGTGAATTACGCCCGGACCGAAACCATGGGCGTCCGGCGATTCCGGTGCGGTGTCCCGCTCCGGCCGGACCGGGACGGGCAACCGCAGCCACGGAAGGCCGACGGCCGGCGGTCCTACACAGGGCCACCGGCCGTCGGCAGTGATCGCCGCCGCGCTCAACCGGACACGGTCACCCGGTACAACTGCGGCCCGTCGCCGAGCAACAACCGCCCGTCCGGGTGTACCGCGAGAAACTCGGCCGACTGGTCCAGCAACTGCGTCGAGGTGCCGGCCGCGACGTCCACCCGGAACAGCAGGCGATTGCCCACCAGCGCGTACAGCACGTCGGCGGTGGCGTCGTAGCCGAGCCGACCCCGGCTGTCGGAGACCCCCGGGGCGAGCTGGACCCGCCGCACCACCGACCGGGAGGCCACGTCGACGGCGAAGAGCTGCCCGCCGGCCAGCCCCCACAGCAGCCCCGACCGGTCGACGACCAGCGCCGGAACGGCCTTCGCACCCAGCACCGGAACGATCTCGAACGCCTTGGCGTCGCCGGCGGTGTTCCAGCCGAACAGGCGGGCCTCGGTCTGGGTGGGCGCCGGCACGCTGTACCCACCGTCGATCGAGGTACCGCCGACGATCAGACCGCCGGCGTACGCCAGAGCAACGATCGACGAGTCGGTGACCACCGGCCGGTGCACCGTCGACGCCCCGGTCGCCTTGTCCACGATGGCGAGCGCGCCGCCGAGTGTCGTGTTCGGCATCGTGCCGTAGGCGACCTTGTCCCCGGCGTCGGTCAGCACCCGCGCCCGCACCTGGTCGGAGGACTTCAGGTCGACCAGCTTCACCGGGTTCTCCGGAGTGCCGGGCAGCGAGGGCGAGTACTCCGAGCTGTTCCACTGCTGGCCCGGGTCGTACCGGTACAGGCGCGAGTCGGGGTACGCACCCAGATAGACCTGACCGTCGGTCTCCAGCACGCCCTCCACCTGGGCGAAACGCTGGAAGTCCGACACGCCGGTATCGATGTCGACCCGGGCGAGACCGCCGTTGAGGTAGCCACCGGCGTACACGGTGCCGGACGCGCCGACGTGCAGCGCCGCGAGGGGAATCGGCTCGCCGGGCACGTCGGTGCGCAACACCTCCGACCGGCCGGTCAACGGGTTGTACCGGAACATGTCGCCGCGCCAGAGCAGCCCGACCAGGGTGCGTCCCGGCCACTTCCGGTCGGCGAGGGTGACCCATCCGATGCCCCGGTTGTTGACCACCCGGCCGGGGAAGGCCAGCCCGGTGTCGGTGAACCTGCGGGTCCCGGGGTGGTATCCGACGAGCCGGCCGGCACGGGTGAAGTAGACCAGGCCACCCGGTCCGGGCTCGGCGACGTCCAGCCCGGCCACGTCGGGGATCAGGTCGGTCCACTTGCGACGTTTGATGTCGTACACCCCGAGGTCGCCGTTGATGGCCGAGCCGAACCGGGCGTACACCCGGCCGTCGTGGACGTTGAGGTCGTACACGGTCGTGCCGACGCCGTCGCCCAGCTCGGCGGGTAGTGGTAGCTCCCGGCGCTTACCGGTGGTCTTGTCGATCTCGAAGAGGTGGGCGTCCGGCTGGGTACCGGCGTAGATCTTGCCACCGCCGACCGCGAGGCTCCGGACGTACTGCGCGCCAGGGAGCACCTGGCCGTAGTCCCGGCTGCGACCGGTGCCGGGATCGTAGGAGAAGACCCTCGCGCCGGGAAAGGTGCCGCCGTAGACGATGCCACGCTCGTCGACCGCGAGCCGCCAGATGTACGTCTCGGACGGCAGCGGCCGCCCGAGGTTCTCGATCGGACTGTCCGGGCCCGGCTTCCGCCGGTACAGGTCGCCGGTGTTGTACGCGCCGACGTAGACGGTGCCGTCCGGTGCGGCGGCGACCGCGTACGAGCCGGGGGCGCCGGTGAGGTCCTGGGTGGACACCGTCCGGCCGGTGCCCGGATCGATCGCCACCAGCCGGGCCGGCTCGCCGGACACCGCCGACCAGAGCACCGGCCGTCCGGTCGGGCCCGGTGCCACGGTCCCGCCGATCAACAGGACGTCCCGCAGCGGAATGCCGAGGGGGTCGACGGTGACGGTCGGGGCCTCCGACGTCGCCGCCTCGGCCGCCGGTACGCCGGACATGGTCAGCGCCACCGTCAGCGCGGTGAGCAGGCCGGTGACTCTACGAGTGCTGCGCATGGGCGCCTACTTTCCTGGCTACGGGCCGTCAGTAGCATCATCGATTGAGTAACGGAGGGAGCCGTAATCACCCGACACCGAAAAAGACCGGCGTCAGCTCGCACACCTGATCGCCAGAAAGCCGCCCCCGGATTCGCCGGCCCCGTCAAACCCCCAGCCGGCAACCCCAACACCCCAACAACCAACACCCACCAACCCAATTACGGCCACGCCCGTAACCAGACTAGGTGGGTGCCCAACCGACGTCAACGGCCGGTGAGGAAGGGGCCCTTCTTATCGTTTTCTGTATAAGAAGGGCCCCTTCCTCACATCTCAACCGCGGCGTTGCGGAAGGCGTCGAGGGCGCGGCCGATGTCGCTGTCGCTCGTCTGCCAGTTGGTGACCGACAGGCGGATCGCCCGTCGACCGTCGACCGTCGTTCCGCTCAGCCACGCCTCGCCGCTGTCGATCACCCGGCGGAGGACCCCGTCGGTCGTCCGGTCGTCGTCGAACCGGAACAGCACCTGGTTGAGCACGACCTCGTTCAACACCTCGCAGCCGGGTACGGCGGCGAGTCCGTCGGCGAACGTCCGGGCGTGCGCGCAACTCCGCTCCACCAGGTCCGCGACGCCCCGTTGCCCGAGGGACCGCAGCGCCGCGTAGACGGCGAATCCCCGGGCCCGTCGCGAGAAGGCGGGCGTCCAGTCCATGGCGTCCCGTGGTTGCCCCGGACCGCCCTGCACCAGGTAGTCCGCGGTGGCGGTCATCGCGGCCCGGTGCGAGTCCGGGTGGGCGCAGAAGGCCAGGCCCGAGTCGTACGGGACGTTCAGCCACTTGTGTGCGTCGAAGGCCCACGAGTCGGCGCGCTCGACGCCCCTGACGAGGTGGCGCAATGCCGGGCTGGCAGCGGCCCACAGGCCGTAGGCCCCGTCGACGTGCAGCCACGCTCCGGTGCCGGCGACGGCGTCGGCGATCTCGTCGAGGTCGTCGACGGCGCCGGTGTTGACCTCACCGGCCTGGGCACAGACGATCGTCGGCGTGCCGGCGGCGGCAAGTTCCTCCCGCAGTCGGGACACCTCCATCCGGCCGGAGCCGTCGACCGGAAGGACCCGCAGGGACGCCCTCCCGATGCCCAGGAACCGCACGGCGCGGTCGACGCTCACGTGCCGTCGTGCCCCGACGATGACCCGAATGGACGGCGATCCGCCCAGGCCCAGTTCTTCGACGTTCCAGCCGACCGCGTCCAGGACGTGGTGTCGGGCCGCGGCCAGGCAGGTGAGGTGGGCCGTCTGGCAGCCGGTGACGAAGGCGAACGACGCGTCCGCCGGCAGCCCGAGCAGGGCAGCGAGCCAGGCACCGGTCACCTCCTCGACGACGGACGCGGCCGGACCACACGCGTAGAAGCCGGGACACTGGTCCCAGACGGAGGTGAGCCAGTCGGCCGCGACGGCGGCCGGCAGTCCTCCGCCGATCACGAAGCCGAAATAGCGACCCGAGGGCATCGCGACCAGCCCGGGCTCGGCCGCACGGGCCAGATCCTCGACCACCGTCAGTGGATCGACGGAGCCGACCGGGAGCGGGCCACCGAGCCGGGAGCGCAGCTCGCCGAGGGTCGCCGACGCGGCCACCGGCCGCCGGTCGAGCGACCGGAGCCAGTCCGCCGCGATCTGGGCCGTCCGGGCGAACAGCTCGGCCGGCACGGCGGCCGGCGGACGGGATGCGCTGCTGAGATGCGTTTCCATCGGTGATTCCTCCACACTGGCTGGCGGTGTCAGCGGACCCTATGGCGGATCCGGACCGCCGGTCTTGGACGGGATTGCTCCGGACTACGCTTGATCCGTGACGAGCGCCTCGGGGCCCTCCGGGAACCCGCCGGAGGCCGACCGCGCCCGGATGTGGTGGGCGACGGATCTCGGCGGCCTGGAGCTTCTCCGGGCCACCCTCAGCGAATTCGCCTTCCGACCGCACGCGCACGAGGAGTTCTTCATCGCCCTCACCGAGGAAGGCATCGCCACGCCCACCTACCGGGGGGACACGCACGTCATCGGCCCCGGCGACCTGATCGCGCTCAACCCGGAGGAGGCGCACGCCGGTGGTTCCCCCGCGGAGAGTTCCTGGACGTACCGGGCCCTGTATCCCGGCCCGGACCTCATGGGCAGGATCGCGGCGGAGTTCCCCGGATACCGGCACCGTGGGCCGGAGTTCGGCGGCGAGGTCGTGCGGGACCGGGAGCTTGCCGCACAGCTACGCCGCTTCCACCAGCTCTCGGAGCCACCGGACTCGAACCGGCTCGAACGGGAGGCACAGCTCGTCGAAGCCCTCGTCCTCCTGGTCGCCCGCCACGCGGTACCCCCGCAGACGCCAAGACCTCCCGGCCGGGAACGCCGGGCGGTCCTGCTCAGCAAGGAGTACCTGCGGGAACACGTCGACGAGAACGTGACGCTGGAGGATCTGGCCAGGAACGCCGGCCTCAGCGCCTTCCACCTGTGCCGCGTCTTCCGGGCCGCGGTGGGAATGACGCCGCACGCGTACCAGACGCAGACCCGGGTACGCCGCGCCAAGTCCCTGCTCAGGGCAGGACTGCCGATCAGCGAGGTCGCGGCCCAGGCGGGGTTCTACGACCAGGCGCACCTGAACCGGCACTTCAAGCGCATCGTCGGCCTGCCTCCCGGCCGGTACGTCAGAGACGCCACCTGACGGGTGCCCGGCAACGCTGCTCGGCCGTACGGGCCCGCCGTTGGTCGTTCGCCGGGATTCACGGAACCACGGGTCGTGGCCCGCCTGGCGGTGACAGCATGGCAACGGGTGCGGCGTCGTGACGTGCCCGCAGCGTGCCCACGAAGTCGGTCCGAGGTCGCCTGATGACGGGTTGCCTGATGACGGGTTGCCTGATGACGGCGCGTCGACGAGTCCGGGCGAGAGGAAGAGGCGGAGGAAGAGGCGATGGAACGGACCATGACCGACGTACTGACCGACGCACTTCGGCGGGCTGCGGACGCGCACGGCGTACACGAGAAGGAACTTGGCAGGCCCGACCCCGACTGGCCGCCGTGGTACGCCGCGCACATGACGCGCACGCTGACCGAGCAGGGGTACCAGCTCAGCGGATCGGACCTTCAGCAGGGCGGTCGGTAGGTCGGCGGTCGGTAGGTCGGGTCAGGTGGTCGGGTCCTACCGCGCGGTGTCGTTGTCGTACGCGGCCTGGTGGCGGCGGATCTCGGCATGGTGGTCGGCGGACCAGGCCGCCAGGGCCAGGACGGTGGAGAGCAGCGAGGTGCCGAGTTCGGTGAGGGCGTACTCGACGCGGGGCGGGACTTCCGGGTAGGAGGTCCGGTTGATCAGCCGGCGATGTTCCGCGCACACTTCGGGCAGGCCCGCAAGCTGTGGACCGCCACGGAGGTCCTCGACTTCGCCGCCGAGGTGGGCCTGGACCCCGACGAGGCCGCCGAGGCCCTGCGCAGCCGTCGTTACCGGGCCCGGGTGGCGGCCGAGCAGCGCGAGGCGCCACGCCTCGGCGCCCACGGCGCGCCGTTCCTCGTGCTCGACGACCGGTTCGCCGTCCCCGGCGCCATCGGCACCGACAAACTGCTCGCGGTCATCACCAGGGCCTGGACCGACAGCCATCCCACACCGCAGCCGCTGCCGGTCGTCGGCAGCGTCGAGGGAGGGTGCACCCCGGACGGCTGCCTGGTGCCCGGACCCAGCGCCACCTGACGCTCCCGCTCAGCCCCGGACGCCGGGATCATCCTCACCGGCGTGGCGGCCCGAGGCCGCGCCGGTACGCCGTGGGCGGCGGATCCGCTCACGACGTACCGGCCCCCCGCCGTAGGAATCAGGGGTTGGAGGTTGCGGTGAGCGCGTACCCGCCGTACTGCGGGCAGGTGCCCTGCGCGGTGATCCCGCCCACCGGAAGGTGGCGGATCTCGACGAACCCACCCGAGCAGGCGACCCAGAGGGTGGTGTCCGGCTTCTGGATCAAGCAGTCGAGCCGGATCTGCGCGCCGATCCGGCTCGCCGTGCAGGACCCTCGCGACGGATCGTGCGGAGGCGGCAGCACCACCGCGAACGCTGCGGCCTGTGGCCACGAGGCCGCGATGGACGCGGCCTCGCCGGGGGCGGCGTGGGACGCCACGGCCCCGGTCGGCGCGGCCGACGCGGTACCGGCCCAGGCCGCGCCGAGCGCGGTGACCGCAACGAGCACGAAGAACAGCTGGACCAGCCTGAGCCGGTGGACGCGGAGTGGCATCGGTTCCTCCCGAGGTGGACGAGCGGCGCGGATGCGACCGCACCGGCAGCCTCGCCGAACCCGCTGGACACTGACTGGACCGCCGCTGAACGCCTACGGCAGCCCGCCGGTCGGCGCGCGTCGGACTCCGCCCACCGTCGGTACCGGTTGGTTGGCGAGGAGATCCAGGGCGTCCGCCGCCCCGTACGTCGATAGGCTCGGCCGATGACCGTCGTCGAGGAGATCGGCCGCAGCAGGTACGTCAGCCTCACCACCTACCGCAGGGACGGCACCGGAGTCGCCACGCCGGTCTGGCACGTGCGGAACGGCGGTGAACTCTTCGTGGTGTCCGACGCCGCGGCGTGGAAGGTCAAGCGGATCCGTAACAACAGCCATGTCGTGGTGACGGTCTGCGGTATCCGTGGCCGGATCGCCCCGGGCGCTCCGACCGCCCAGGGCACGGCCCGGCTGCTGGACGAGTCGGAAACGGCAGTCGCACGAAGGCTCCTGGCCCGGAAGTACGTCGTGTCCCGGCTGGGCAACTGGCTCACCAGGATCCTGCACGTCCGGCGCCCCCCGGTGATCGGGATCGCCGTCAGGTTCTGAGCCATCGGCGCCCGGGCCGCGGCTCCACCCGCCCCGGACCGCCGTCATCGACCAGCATGCCCATGCCCCGGATGTCGCCCGAACCTGCCGATGTGTCCTGGTTGCTCCCGGGCGATGGTCTTGGAATGCTTCCCGGATGTCCTCACTCCCTGCGACGTCCGCCGAGAACGTCACCAACCAGCCGGCCCGGGCCCAGTTCGAGGCGTTCCTCGACGAACATCGCGGCGCGCTCAACCGCTGCCTGGACGGGCTGACCGAGGATCAGGTGCGCCGCTCCCTGGTGCCGTCCCGAACCACGCTGCTGGGCCTGGTGAAGCACGCGACCTTCGTCGAGAAGGTCTGGTTCGACGAAGCCATCACCTGCCGCCCGCGGGACGAGATCGGCATCCCCGCGACGCCGGACGACTCGTTCGTGCTCGATGACGGCGACACCATCGCCACCGTCCAGCGCGCACACCGCGAAGCGTGCGAAGCGGCACGCCGCGCGACGTCACCGCTGGGGCTGGACGACACGGTCCACGGCAACCGGCGAGGCCCGCTTCCGCTGCGCTGGGTATACCTCCACGTGCTGCGCGAGCTCGCCCAGCACTGCGGACACGCGGACATCCTGCGCGAACAGCTGCTGAGCGAATAGCGCCCTGCCAGCGTGCGTTGGTCGAATGGTGTGGCGGTCACCCTCGTACCCCTGAGGGCTTGCGGAACTGCTCGATGATCGCCGCGTACCCGTTGCCGCCGTCCCCGTCGGCGACGGCCCTGTCGGCCAGGGCCTTGATGAACCTCGGCAGGTCGGCACTGACGCCGAGGGACTCGCTCTCGTGGACGAGATGCTCCATCGCGCCCACGTGGGTGGCGAGGGTGGAATCGAGGGCCGGGAACCTGCCCTCGTCGATCTGCCGCGCGTAACCGGGCACCCACTCGGTCACCGTTCCGATCACCGTGTTCGCGACCGGGGCGAACGTCGCGGCGTCCACGTCGGCCGTGCCGACCAGGGCGGCACCCTGTAGGAAGCCGTTCAGAACGCTCCACATCACGCCCAGCAGCGCCACGTCGTACAGCGACGACAGGCCGTGGTCGGCGCCGAGGTACGTCGTTCCCGCGCCGAGGCTCCGCAGGGTCGACTCGTGCGCGTCGAAGGCCGACCGCGGCCCGCTGTAGAGGATCGCGGCGTCCGCCGTGCCGATGGCCGGAGGGATGGCCATGATCGCGCCGTCGAGGTAGGTGCTGCCCCGCCGTGACGCCCACTCCGCGCTGTCGCGGGCCGCACGCGACGTGCCCGAGGTCAGGTTCACCAGGATCCGACCATCGAGGACCTCGCCCAGCGGATCGAGCAGTTCGTGCACCGCCTCGTAGTTCGAGACGCAGACGACCACGAGCGGGCTGGCCGCCACGGCGTCGCCGACCGACGCGGCGAGCGTCGCGCCCTGCGCGACCAGGGATTCGCCCTTCGCCGCCGTGCGGTTCCACACCGTCGTGGGGTGTCCGTCGCGCAGGAATGCCCCGGCCAGCGCCTGGCCCATCAGACCCAGGCCGATGACGGTTACGGGCGTGTGGTCGGCGTCGCGACTCTGCATCGTCTGCTCCCTCTTGTTGGGTGGCTGGTGCTGGCAGAATCATCAACGTTCATACCGGTATGAAGGTCAAGGAGGAGCGGGCGTGCTGATCGGGGAGCTGAGCCGGCGGTCCGGAGTCCACGCGCATCAGTTGCGGTACTACGAGGCCCAGGGCCTGCTCGAACCGGGCCGCGGCGCCAGCGGCTACCGCGAGTACACCGCCGACGCCATCCTGACCGTGACCCAGATCAGGAAACTGCTCGAAGCCGGACTGTCGACCCAGGAGATCGGGTTCATGCTGCCCTGCGCCACCGGCGCGGCCCCCGACCTGGAGCCCTGCCCCGAGCTCCTGGACACCCTCCGGGCACGCCTGCACGGGCTGGACGAGCGCATCGACACGCTCACGCGCTCCCGCCAGGCCCTGCACGACTACATCGAGGCCACCGAGCGACGCGTGTCGCGGCACTATCCGGGATGCGACTCCGTCACCCCGGGGTCGACATCAGGATGACCAGCGCCATTGGTCGACGTCGGCCCATCCGGTCGCCAGGGCGGCGGCGAGCTGGCCGCCGAACGCAACGGTTCCCTCGTGGGAGGCGAACGCGATCCAGGTGAGCGTGTCGTCGCTCCACACCCCCTCGGCACCGGTGTACCGGGGCGCGAACGCCGCCACATCGACGAGAACGTCCGCGCCGTACTCGCGTAGCTCCGTGACCCGGCCTCCGCCCAGCCGCCGTAGCGCGGCGCGGGCCTCGGCGAGTCCCCGCTCGTCCCACATCGACGCCTCGGTCAGCACGAGCACGCCGGGCGGGGGCGGGTCGGCGAGCATCGGGTGCCACGACCGGCCCACCAGTCCCCACCGACGCCGCAGCTGTTCCTGCCGTTCGGTCGACTCCGCCGGGGTCAACACGCGCCGGTACGCCAGCGGCTCCACCCGGACGTCGCCGCTGGTCACCCAGCCCCGCAGGGTCGACCGGAACAGCCGACGCTCCTCCGCCATCGCCTCGGCCTCCGCCGCGTTGGACGCGGTCCGGGTGAACGACGACTGGGCCGTGTCACCCGCCTCGGCCAGTACGTCGACCAGGTCGGGCAGCTCGGGCAGGCGGTCGGGATCGAGCCGCTCCACCTCTTCCAGGATCGCCGCGACCACGTTGTACCGGGGAAAGATCCGCCAGGCCTCGGGGCGGTAGTGGTACCCGTCCTCGGCCCGCCCCTGATTCGGCAGCGCCGCATAGCTGCGGGTCAGCTCGTCGTAGCGTTCCATCAGGTACCGCCGTGCCGCCGTCTGCAGCGTTACCGAGTCCATGGCACAGACTCCCATGATCTTGTCAACGGCGTTGCCTCCCGTTCGCTGACCAGCGGCTCAACCCCGGGCTCCCTGCCGGGTCAGGGACAGCAGGTACCTCTCCCGGTTGCGCGGGTCCACCGTCGTCCGTGGCCGGGTGGTGAACTCACCCCGGACCGGCCGGTATCCGTCGAGTGTGGATTCGAGAACACCCTCGCCCCCGGTCAGTCCCGGTAGTCGGCGTTGCAGGTCCGGCACTCGCGCCGCCGGTGCGACGACCTCGATGGTGGTCAGGTCACCCCGTAGCGACTGGTGCTTGACCGCCGCGCCGAGACGACCCAGGGCCGTCAGCACGGCGCTGATCGCCCACACCGGGATTTCGAGGCTCACCCGGAGCATCGGCTCGCAGACCACGGTTCCGGCCTGCTCGATGGCCCGCATCAGGACGATCGGCGTCAGGTTGCGGAAGTCGGCCGGCGTACTGAGCGGGCCGCGCCTCGACGGCGGGCCGTCGGCCAGGCTGTAGCTACAGTCGATCATCGTGACGACGCAGTCGGTGACCTGCCAACCGAACCGGCCCTCGCGCAGCGTCCGGCGTACGTACTGAGCCATGTGGTCCGCGAAGATGTCGGCGTTCTTGTAGACGTACATCGGCATCGACTGCGGGTCGACCCCCATCCGGAACTCGATCCCCGAGTCCTGCGGACCCGGCTCGACCCGCAGGCCGATGGTGGCGTGGAACGGGTTGGACTCCGTGTTGAGAACCTCGACGGCCTCGCCGCGGTCGACCGGGCGCTCGACGCAGATGATCGTCGTCTCGTGGAACGTGACGTCGATGCCGAACTCCGTCGCCAACGTCGCCTGGATGACCTCTTTCTGCACCTCACCGTAGAGCGAGACGGAGATCTCCCGGCCGGTGTCGTCCGCCCGGACGTTGATCAGCGGATCCTGCTCGGCCAGCCGTGCCAGCGCGCCGCGCAGCGCGCCGCCGTCAGCCGGCCGCACGGGTGCGACCACGGTCTCCATGGTCGGCGGCGCGAAGCGCCACTGGCCCCCGGTCGGCGGCGGCTGACCGATGGTGTCGCCGATCCGCACCCCGTTCAGGCCCCAGAGCCTGCCGATCTCGCCCGCGACGAGTCGGGAGTGCCGGACCCACTCCCCGTGCTCCGGGACACTGATGCCGGTGGCCTTCGCCTCGACATCGCCGCCGCCGGCGGTCTCGATGCGCAACCGTTGCCGGAGCTGCACCGTGCCGGCGAACATCCGGACGTAGGCGATCTTCTCCCCGGCCGGTCCACGATCGATCTTGAAGACGCGCCCCGAGACGGCGCCCTCCGGGTCGCCGGCCTCGGCGGGCAGCAGTTCGGCGAGGCCGGTCATCAGCGCGGCCACGCCCTCTCCGGTGATCGCCGATCCGAGGAAGACGGGGTGCACCAGCGACCGCCGGGTCTGTGCGGCGAGATCCGCGCGTAGCCGTCCGTCCGTGACCGCCAACTCGTTCTCGACGTACGCGGCCAGCAGCGAGTCGTCCCGCTCGGCGAGCCCCTCGGTCAGTGCTGTCCGGAAGGCCGGATCGTCGAACCCGTACGGCCTGAACCGCGCGGCGCGGGTGCCGGGTTCGTCGGTCGTACCCATGGGGATGATCGCGGTGGTGAGGCGTCCCCTGATTGCTTCGAGCACCCGCCCGGCATCGGCGCCGGCACGGTCGATCTTGTTGACGAAGAGGAGCGTCGGTACCCGCAGCCGCCGTAGCGCGCGCATCAGGACGCGGGTCTGTGGCTGGACGCCCTCGACGGCCGAGATCACCAGAACGGCGCCGTCGAGCAGGCTCAACACCCGCTCCACCTCGGCGATGAAGTCCGGATGCCCCGGGGTGTCGATCAGGTTGACCGTCGTGCCGGCGATCTCGAACGACACGACGGCCGACTTGATGGTGATTCCACGCTGGCGCTCCAGCGCCAGGGTGTCGGTCCGGGTCGTGCCGGCATCGACGGTGCCGACGGTGTCGATGACCCCGGCCGCGTACAGCAGCCGTTCGGTCAGTGTCGTCTTACCGGCGTCGACATGCGCCAGGATCCCTAGGTTCAGCGTTTTCCGCGGCAACCGCCACACCCCTCGAAGAAATCGACGTTTCCTGTTCGATGGAGGTGAGTGGTGCTCGCATGTCGTCTCCTTGCTCGATCAACGGCTGAACGTTCTGGCCCGAGTCAACCACGACCGGGATGCCCAGACGACCGAGTTAACCCAGGTGGACGGTTCGACACCGGTCGTACCATCCGACCGGCCCTGCTCCGCTGGATGGCAACCCGGCGAGCGGGGCGGGTCTCTGCGCGGGCGCCGAGGGTCCTCTTCAGCCCTGCCGGTAGGCGGCGGCCAGCCGGGCGAAACCCTCGTCCAGGGTCACCGTCGGCGACCAGCGCAGCGCCTCCCGGGTCCTGCGCTGGTCGAACCAGTGCGCGGTGGACAACTGCTCGGCCAGGAACCGGGTCATCGGCGGCTCCTCCGTACGCCCCAGCGCCGACCAGAGGCGTTCCACGGCAGCGCCTCCGGCCTTCGCCACGGCCACCGGCACCCGGAGCCTCGGTGGCGTCGCCCCGGCGGCGGTGCAGATCCGGTCGACCAGGTCGGCCACCATCCGCGGCTCGCCGTTGCTGACCACGAAAGCCCGCCCGTGTACGTCGACCTCGGCGGCCCGGTCGAGCGCGGCGACGATCGCGTCGGCGGCGTTGCTGACGTACGTCGTGTCAATCAGGGCGGTACCCCTGCCGACCAGTGCGAGCCGGCCGGACCGGGCCCGCTCGACGATCCGGGCCACCAACTGGGTGTCCCCGGGTCCCCAGACCAGATGGGGGCGGACCGCGACGACGGCGAAGCCGGGCGAGTCGGCGGCCAACGCGAGCAGCTCGGCCGAGGCCTTGCTGCGGGCGTAGTTGCCCCGGGCGTGGTCCGGGTCGGCCGGGTCGGCACCGACGCCGACCAGGCCGGCGCCGTGATGGGCGACCGACGGCGAGGAGACCTGGACGAAGCGCGTCACCCCGGCCGCCCGGGCGGCGTCGACCAGCACGGCCGTGCCGTCGATGTTGGTCCGCTGGAACTGCGACCACGGGCCGGTCATCGACACCTTCGCGGCCAGGTGGACCACCGCGTCGACCCCGTCGACGGCCACGGACACGGCCGCCGGATCGGTGATGTCGCCACGCTGTTCCTCGGCCCCGGCCAGGGCGGCGGGCCGGCGCTGCAACACCCGGACCTGGTCGCCCCGCAGCATCAGCGCGGTCGCGACGGCGCCGCCGAGCATGCCACTGGCGCCGGTGACGAGGACCTTCACAATCCGCCGAGCCTCCCGCCCGCGAGCACCCGTTCCGCCCACCGACCCAGCCGGGTGCGGTCGATCTTCGAGTTGTGCCGGATGTCGGTGGGTAGTGCCGGAACGAGGAGCACGGCCGCGACCGGCAGCCCGGTCACCGCGCGTACCGCGTCGGCCAGTTTCGCCTCTGCCGGCCGGGCCCGGCGTACCGGGGGTCGGGTCTCGGCGACGACCACGAGTTGCGTCACCCCGCGCGGGCCCACCCCGACCGCGGCGGCCCGGCCGATCTGCGGCAACGACTCCACCCGTTGCTCGATCCCGACGGGGGTGAGCACACCGTCCGGCGTGGTCAGTACGTGGGCCAGCCGGCCCTGTACCCACAACCGACCGTCCGGATCCAGGTAGCCGACGTCTCCGGTACGGTGCCAGCCCGGATTGCGGGAGCTGACCCGCTCGGTGAGCCAGAGGGCGTCGTAGCGGTCCTTGACGTGCCCGGCCCTGACCATGATCTCCCCGGTCACCCCGACCGCGCTGCCCGGCTGCTCGGCTGGCGTACCCGTCGGGTCCAGCGCGGCGATCGCCACCTCCACCCCGGGCATCGGTCGGCCGACACAGACGCCGTCACCCTGCCCCGCCTCGACGATCTCGTCGAGGGTGATGTCGGTGACCGGCAGCACCTCGGTCATCCCGTACGGGGTGTGCGGCCGCGCCTTGGGCATCAGCGCCTGCGCCTGCGCGAGCAGCACGGCGGGCACCGGTGCGCCGGCACTGAGCAGCAGCTCGACCCCGGCCAGCGCGGCGCGCTGCCGGTCGTCCAGGCCGTTGCCGGTCTCGACCACGTTGCGCAACGCCGCCGGTGCGGCGAACACCGCCGACGCGTCGACCGCGACCGCCGCCTCGGCGAGGGCGGCGGCGGTCAACGTCCGTGGCGCCGTCAGCTTCATGTCCGGGATCGCCGACGTGGCGCCGAGCGCCGGCCCGAACAACGCGAACGGCGCGAACGCCGCCACGATCCCGGCCTCGGAGTCGAGGCCGAGACCGGAGAGCGCGTCCCGCATCGCGGCGAGCTGCCGGTGGGTGTAGACCGCGCCCTTGGCCGGGCCGGTGGAGCCGGAGGTGAACAGCACGGCCGCGTCGTCGTCCGGGCCGGGGGTGGGGGGCAGCTCCGGGTTGCCCGCGCCGACCCGGGCGAGCCGGCCCAGGGTCAACGCGCCCAGCATCGCCGCGCCAGGTCCGGCGCCGAATCGCCGCCCCGGCCATCGCAGCGTCCGGGCGACGGCGAGTCCCCGGCCGACGGCGATGAGATGTGCCGGGTCGGCGGCGCGTAGTGCCCGGTTCATGCCGGCCAGTCCCAGCCCCGGGTCGGCCACGACGATGACCGCACCGATGCGCAGGCAGGCGTAGACGGCGGCGGTCAGGTCGGCGCCGGGCGGTACGAGCAGCGCCACCCGGTCGCCGGGACGCACTCCGGAGGCGGACAGCCCCGCCGCGATCTCGCGGATCCGCCGCCACAGCAGCGTCCAGCTGACCTGCCGGCCGCCGTGGGCCAGCTCGACCAGCGCGACCGAGCGGTCCTCGGAGCGCTCCGCCAGCGCCGCCCACAGTGGACGCCACGGCACGGCGGGTTCCGGCGACGGCGACCGGGCCAGGCTCGGGGTCGGGGCCGGCTGATCCAGGTCGGCCAGCCACCGTACGACCGCACCGGCGACGTCGGCGTCCTCGGCGAGCAGGTGGCCCGCGCCCTCGAACCGGTGCAGCTTCGCGTGCGGCAACCGGGTTCGCAGGTCGCGCAGGTGTGCGGCGCCGAAGACCGGATCACGCGGTCCCCACAGCAGTAGTGCGGGCACCTCCGCCAGCCTGTGCAGGCCCTGTGCGACCTCGGTCAGCGCCGACCAGCTCGGATGCTCCGGGGTCAGCGGGATGTCCGCCACGAACCCGCCGATCGCCGCCCGCCGCTCCGGGGTCCGGTACGGGGCGAGATAGCCACGCCGGACCGACTCCGGCAGTGGCGGATTCGCCAACGCGAGGGTGGCCCGCAGGAACGTCGGAGTCGACACGGTCGCCGCCGGCAGGATGCCGGGCAGCCGGGCCAGCCTGATCAGCACGGGTGCCGGCGATCCGGCCGGCTGGTGTACCGCGGTGTTGGTCAGCACCACGCCGCGTAGCTGGTCGGTGTGGCGCAGGGCCCAGCCCAGCGAGATGCTGCCACCCCAGTCGTGCCCGACCGTGACCACCGGTCCGGTCAGGCCCAGCGCGTCGGTGACCGTGCCGAGGTCGGCGATCCGCTGCGCCAGCGGGCGTACGGTGCCGGTGCGCTCCGAGAACCCCATGTCCAGGTGGTCGACGGCGACCACCCGCCAGGGCGGTGCGTCGGGCTGGCTGAATCGGGCCAGCAGCTGCCGCCACAGGTACGACCAGGTGGGATTGCCGTGCACGCACAGCAGCGTGCCGACGTACCCGCTCGGCCCGTCGGGGTCCGGGGCACCCGTGTCCAGGACGTGCCAGGTGCGCTCCACACCCTGGCTGTCCACCGCGGTGACCAACCGGGACCAGGCGGGATCCAGACCGGGCAGCCCGGCCGGCGGCATGCTCCGGGCGCCGCTCACCACACGATCTCCAGGGCGCAGGTGTTCAGGCCGGAGCCGACCCCCATGCACAGCACCCGGTCGCCGGAGCTGAGTGAGTCGGCGTGGTGCGCCAGGGTCAGCGGCAACGACGCCGGTCCGACGTTGCCCAGCATCGGAAACGTCGCGGGGACCCGACGCGGGTCGAGGCCGAGCCGGTCGACGACGCCGCGGGTGTGGGCGACGGAGACCTGGTGCATCACGTACAGGTCCATGTCCTGCCAGTCCCAGGGTCCGACGTGTGCCCAGGTCGCCTCGGCCAGTTCCAGGCCCGCGTCGAGGAGACCCTTGGCATCGGTACGCATCCTCGTACTGTCCCCGACGCACAGCTCGTGGTGCTGGGTCGCGGCCCGGCTCACCCCGCCGACCAGCCGGTGGCCCTCGGTGTGGGTGTCCGCGGCGGCCAGCACCATCGCGGCCGCGCCGGAGCCGAGAGTCAACGTGGCGAACTGGTCCTTGACGTCCCTGCGGGTGGCGTCCGGGCGGCGCAGCCGGTCGATCGTCGCCTGCTGGGCCTCCCGGGAACACTCGCCCGCCACGACCAGCGCATAACGGATCTGTCCGGCATCGATCATGTTGGCGGCGACCTGGATCCCGTTGACGAACCCGAGGCAGGCGTTGGCGATGTCGAAGTTCAACGCCGACTGCGGCAGCTCCAGCGCGTGATGGATGGCCACCGCCGTCGACGGCTCCAGGTGCGCCCGGGACACCGATGTGTTGATCAGCAGTCCCACCTCGCGCGCGTCGACACCGGCCTCCGACAACGCCTTCGCTCCGGCCATCGCCGCCGCGTCGGCAAAGCCGAAGCCCTCCGGCCACCAACGCCGCTCCTGGACGCCGGCGATCCGCTGGAGCATCCCCCGGCGCAACCGCAGCCGTTCGAGTGTGTCGCTGAGTTCCTCGTCGATCTGTTCAGAGGTCACGACGACCGGCGCCTCCAGAGCCGCCACCGACAGCACCACCGTGTTGGTGTAGCGATAGGCAGCATTGCCGTCCGTCATCCAGCCTCCGTCCGTCGCTCCGTGTCCCGGGGCTCGAAGTTATCCACTCCAGCCCCTCAACCACCAATGATCGATCAGCTCGGCGGTGAGCATCACGCGGTTGCCCCGGCGTACGCAACTCGTGCTCGACGTCGAGTAGCCGCGCGACGACCACGGGTAGCCGCACCGCGCCGCCGACGAACTGTCCGGCCGTTGGTCCATCGCCCGTACCGGCCGGACGGCACGCGCCATCGTCCGTCCTACCTGGCCCCCTCAGGCGTCGCGGATGTGGATCTGCTCGCCCTGCGGGCTGAAGAGGCTCAGGATCTCGACCGGGTCGTGGTCGGCACTGGCGATGCCGTGCGGGGTCCGGGTGTCGAATTCGGCCGCCTCGCCGGTGGTGAGAGTGGTGATCTCCGCCCCCAGTTTGAGGTGGAGTGTGCCGCTGAGCACGTATATCCACTCGTATCCGCCATGGACGCGCTGTTCGAGCGGGGTGTCCGGGTCACGGCCGGGTAGGACCATCTTGAAGGCCTGCACGGGCGCGGCCTGTCGGGTCAGCGGGATGTAGACCATGCCGTGGCGGCGGACGGGTCGGGGATGGATCCGCGGATCTCCGGAAGGTGGCGCGCCGACCAGGTCGTCGAGGGGAACCCGGTAGGTCTGCGCGAGTGGGATCAGCAGGTCGAGCGAGGGGCGTCGCAGCCCGGACTCCAGGCGCGACAGGGTGCTGACCGAAATCCCCGTCTGCTCGGCGACGTCGACGAGCTTGAGGTTGCGCCCCTTCCGCACCTCGCGCAGGCGGGGACCGACCGCCTCGAGCATCGGTTCCAGTTCCTGATCCGGCATTGCCCACACCGCCCGATCCCGTACGTTTGCGCTTTCCGCAAGCGTACTTGCTCCCACCCCCGTGCCCGGATCGGTCTCACGCGCACCGGGTAGCGTCCGACGAATGGCGAACGACTTCACGGAGGTGCCGTGAGCGAGACAGCCCGTCCGGCCGGCAGGGTGGACACCAACATGGCGCATCCCGCGCGCCGATACAACTACTGGCTGGGCGGCAAGGACAACTTCGCCGCCGACCGGGCCTCCGGCGACCAGGTGGCCGCCGTGTTCCCGACGGTCAGGCGGGCCGCTCGCGAGAACCGCGCATTCCTGCAACGCGCGGTGGGGTTCCTGGCTCGCGAGGCCGGGATCCGGCAGTTCCTCGACATCGGCACCGGGCTGCCCACAGTCGACAACACCCACGACGTCGCCCAGCGGATCGCACCGCAGTCGCGCATCGTCTACGTGGACAACGACCCACTCGTCATGGCACACGCCCGCGCCCTGCTGACCTCCTCGGCGGAGGGCGCGAGCGTCTACATCGAGCGCGACCTACGTGACCCCGGGTCGATCCTGGAGGCTCCGGAACTGCACGCCACCCTGGACCTACGGCAGCCGGTCGGGTTGACCCTGTTGGCGATCCTGCACTTCGTGCGCGACTTCGAGGACCCGTACGGAGTCGTCGCCCGGCTCGTCGACGCGATGCCCTCCGGCAGCTACGTGGTCATGTCACACGGAACCTACGACGGCGTGCCGGCGGAGACGGTCACGAAGCTGGAGGAGGCCAACGCGGCGAGCGGCGGGCTGAGCCGGCCCCGCAGCCGGACCGAGTTCACCCGGTTCCTCGACGGTCTCGAACTGGTCGAGCCGGGCGTCGTGCCGATCGGCGACTGGCGACCGAGCCCCGGCACCCGACCGCCGGAGCCCGCCGACATCTGCATGTACGGTGCCGTAGCCCGGATCCCCTGAGCGGCCGGACCGGTGGTGTTCAGCGGCCGGGTCGTCCCTAGGGCCGGACGGCACTGCCCAGCACGTGCGGCCCGGCGACGGCCAGAGGTGTGTCGGGAAACCGGAACCGGTCCACGGTGGTGACCTCGAAGCCCGCGGCGCCGATCGCCGCCACGGTGTCGCGGCCGGTGTGGCAGCCGCCGCAGACCAGCGGCCAGAGCGTGGCGTCCGCCACCCGCTGGACCCGTCGTAGCAGCCCGGGCCGCTCCGCGGCAACGTGTTCGAAGAATCGCAGCAGCCCACCGGGCCGGACCACCCGGTACACCTCGGCGAGGGCGACGGCCTGGTCCGGCACCGAGCACAACACCCACGACAGCACGGCCGCGTCGAACGCACCCTCCTCGGCCGGCAACTCCGCTGCCACCCCGTCGACCACGGTGACCGGGACCGGCGTGGCATCGGCGGCGCGCTGCGCGAGGGCCCGCAGGTGAGGTTCTGGTTCCACCGCCAGCACCTCGCTGACCTGCGGGGGATAGTGCGCGAAGTTGCGCCCGTTGCCGGCGCCCACCTCCACCACCCGCCCCGACAGGCCGGTCAGCAGCCGGCACCGGTGTGCCGCCCCACCAGCGGCGTCCATCCGCACGCTGGCGCGCTCGAACAGCCGGGCGAAAATCGGATAGGAAACCTCGGTACGCGCCACTGGTATCTCCCGCACCCATCAACCGGACCGGTCAGGCAGGACGGACGTCCCCGCCTCGATACTGCCGCATCCGCCAGGAACACCCGGGCGACTGTCCGGTCAGCTGCGCCGCTCACGGGTGCTGACCACGTCGGCCAGGACGATGCCGAGCAGGACGACCACGACGGTCCCGGAGACGGCGATCGCGGGTAGGAAGACCATCACCGGCGCCATGACGATCAGCACGCCGAGCCCGATCAGCCACGGCCGGGCAACGTGGATGAAGACCTCGTGCCCCAGCAGGGCACGGCCGGCGAGGAAGAGCCCCGGGCCACCGATGATCACCGCAACCCAGCCCCCGGGTGTGTCGCCGAACGGATGCCGGATGATCAGCTCGTCGCCGACCGTGGTGAGGACGACACCGGCCACCATGATCAGGTGGGCGTATCCGGCCCACTTGGTCTCCCGGGCCGGGTCGGCGGAGCCGGTGATGGCGCTGCCGAGCTTCTCCCTGGTCCGGTAGAAGTAGATCCACCAGAGCAGCACCGTGATGCCGAACGAGATGGCGAACGCGGCGCTCCGGTACATGCTGTAGTCGCTGCTCCGGAACGTCCGGGCGGTGATCACCACGGTCTCACCGAGGGCGATGATGATGAACTGCCGGTACCGCTCGGCCAGGTGCTCGCCGGCGGTGTTCCACTCCCAGGCCGGCGAGCGTCCGATCTTCGGGGTTGGCCACCGCAGCACCGGCCCCAGGTAGTCCAGGCCCAGGGCCGCCGTCCAGAGCAGTACCCGGGCCTCGACCGGGGCGAACGCGCCCGCGAACCAGATCGCGCCGGAGATGCTGAACCAGAAGATTCCGCGCAGCGGTCGGTTACGGAGCCGATGGCCGCGCAGGATCACCGCGAGCACGATGCTGCGGAGGAGATGGATCCCGACGTAGGCGGCGGCGAAGAGCGGTCCGCGCCCGTCGAACGCGTCGGGGACCGCGGTCGACATCACCAGGCTGCCGAACATGATCGCGATTACCAGCAGTTGGACGGCGGGCCGCCGCGAATCGAGGGTGTCGGTGGCAAGGTTGGTGTACGACCAGACCCACCAGGTCGCCAACAGCAGGAGCAGCGTCTGGTAGGCACCGAGCGGGTGCAGGTCCACCACCAACGCCTCGGCCAGGCGGGCCAGCGTGAAGACGAAGACGAGATCGTAGAAGAGCTCCACGTACGTGGCCCGCTGCGGCTTGTTCGGGTCACGGATCAGCGTCGAGTACCTGCCCGTCGTCATCCGCCGCCCGCTTTCGCGCCCCCACAACCAGGCTTCCGACCCACGCCCCGAACCGCATACCGACCGCATAGCGCCGTCGAAGCAGTCGTACCACGGCGAACCATCCCCGATCCCGACTTCCGGTGATGTGCCCTACCGGACCAGCGGAGCGTGAATCAGTGGGTTTGACCTGGGCCACGGCGGGAATCTTCCCGCGAGCAACGGGGGCGGAAGCCATGCGCTGGTTCCGGACGACCCGCAGGACCTCCACCGGCACGGGTGCGACCGGATCCGGCAGACTCTCCGGCGCGGAACGTGATCCGGCCCGGCTCGTCACCTTCAGCGACGCCGTCTTCGCCATCGCCGTCACCCTGCTCATCCTGCAAATTCGTCCACCGCAGGACACCCGCGACCTGCTCCACGGTCTCACCTCACTCTGGCCCTCGTACCTGGCCTATGCCGTCACCTTCCTGCTCATCGGACAGATGTGGGTGAACCACCACGTCATGTTCGACCACATCCGGGCCGTCGACCGCCTGGTGCTGTTCCTCAACACCGTGCTGCTGATGGTCATCGCGTTCCTGCCCTTCGCCTCCTCCGTCCTCGCCGCCGCCTTCGAGTCCGGTCACGGGCGGCAGAGCGCCGTCGTGTTCTACGGGATCGCCTTCGAGGCCGTGGCCGCACTCTTCAACGTGATCTGGGAGTACGTGCGGCGCGGCCGCCACCTTCTCCAGCAGGCCGTCGACACGGACGACCTCAGTGCCATCGGTCGGCGCTACCGTCTCGCGCTCGTCTGGATCGCCGTCGGAACCGCACTCGGCATCCTGCATCCCGTCGCCGGCGTGGTGGTGATCGCCGCCTTCATCCCGGCCTACTGGCTGCCGATCGGCGGCGAGGCCAGCAGCGCCGGACGCGTCCGTGATCGCGGCCCCACTCCACCCTGAGAGCAACCTGCGCAGGGCCGGCGGCGCGGGGCGACCGGGAAGCTGACATCTCGAAGTCGGATCGGCGGCCCTTCTCGGCCACTGCTGGCAAGACACCAGACGTGGTCTCGAAGGGCCGCCGATCCATCAGGGCAGGCGCGGCACTACCTGATCTCGTAGGCGCGGATCACCGTCTGTCGTACCGTGTTGCCCGACCTGTCCTTCGCGGTGGCCCGTAGTGAGACGAAGCCGCTCTTCTTCGGATGCTTGACGTGCACGGCGCCGACGCCGTTGACCGCGACGACGGTGGCCTTGCGCCAGGTAGCACCATCGTCGTAGGAGACGTCGACGCCGACGGAGCGGACGCCGCCGCCGGTCGACCCCGGCTGCGGTCGCGCCGATACCGGGATGAGGAACGACTGACCGGCCGGCGCCGTGTTGTGCTGGTCCAGCGTCGGGCTGAACCGTATCCCGGACAGCGGCAACCGCACGGAGCTCTCCCCCGCCACATGCCCGGACCGGAAGGTCCAGGCCGCCTCCACCCGGGTGGAGAGGGCGACGGGATGCCCACGGGTGCCGGTGACCTCCAGCCGGTAGTCCGCGGTGGCCGCGGGAACCTCGAAGGTCTCCCAGAGGCCGTCCGACTCGGCGACCTTCACCCCGTCCCGGTACAGGACCATCTTGTGGACCGCGTCGAACGAGAGGACCTGTCGGCCGGCACCGTCGGCGAAGAGCGGCATGTTCACGAAGATCTCGTCACCGACCCGGGAGACGTAGTCCTCCGCCCAGGCCGGGCTCTCCAGGCTCGCTCCGAACACCGCCTGGTTCCACTGGTCACGGGTGACCGTGCCGGCCCGGTACGTCGTTCGGACGGGCTCCACGCCGGTCAGCGTCGAACCCGATCCGTCCTGTTCCGTCATGAAGCGGCTCCACTCCACGTTGGGGTCGGAGTTGAAGTACTCGGTCCGTTCGAACGGCGAGTCGAACACCGTCGGATAGGCGAACGTCCCGAACACTCCCGGGAACCACGCCGGATCGGTGACGTCGAAGCTTCCGGCACCGACGACGTTGCGGGCGTACCGCGTGTGGATGGTGGCCAGATCCGAGTGGCGTACCTGCCGGGTGAAGCCGTCGAGTCGGTCGGCCGGGAGCGACCAGGCGAGGTTGTAGACGAACGGGCTGTTGTAGGTGTCGATCTCCGGATCCACCCTCGCCCAGGTGCCGACCGCGGTTCCCGAAAGCCCGTCCACCGGACCGCCGTCGTCGAGCCGCCCCAGGTACATTCCGGCGAAACTGTCGCCGTACACGCCGAAGCCGTAGCCGCTCACTCCGACCCGCAGCCGCACCGCAAGATCAGCGAAGACCTGGGTCGCATCCGGCCGGGGCACGGTGACCGACACCGGCTCCGCCTTCCGCGCGTCCACGCTCACCGTGGTCGGCCCGGTCACCTCCACGACCGGCTGGGTCAGCAGGCTGCTCGCGCCCTGCTCGTGAATAGTGCTCAGCAACGCGTACCGGCCCGCCGGCAGTCGGATCGTGGCCGTGCCGTCCTCACCACATGCCTGGTAGAAGTCCTCGTCGGTCAGCCCCGTGCCACCGAGGCGGACCAGTTCGGAGCAGTTGCGTACCGCCACGCCGGCCCGGTTGAGGTGGGAGACGGTGACGTCGTAGACCTCCGCCTCCCGGTCCACCGTGACCGGCGTACGCAGCACCAGGTCGCCGGAGGTGGCGATCAGCCGACCGGTGTACAGGCCGTCGGTCGCACCGACCCGGGTGTCCGCGGTGACGGTCACGTCGGCGGTGCCACCGGCCGGCACGGTCACCGTCGACGCGCTCACCGTGAACAGCCCGCCGGGCGCCGCCGCGCCGCCCGGTCCGGACGCCTCCACGGAGAGGGCCAACGTCACCGGAGCCGTACCGCTGTTGCGGTACGTCACCGGCCTCGACACCGGGACGTCGTCGTGGTGCGGCCACGGCTGGCGGCCGAATCCGATGCTCGGCGGATCGCTGGCGAGCGTCTGGCGGATCGCCCGTGCCACGTCCACCCGCCCGGCACCCTGCGCGAACATGTCCAGGTCCGGATGGGGTACGGCGGCGGCCATCAGGGTCGACTTGATCGCCGCGGCCTTCCACTCCGGATGCCGTTGCGCCAGGATCGCCGCCGCGCCGGCCACATGCGGCGCGGCCATGGAGGTACCCGACGCCGTCCGGTACGGCTGCCCCGGTACCGGGCCGGCCGAACTGCTCGCCGCCACGATGTCCGTCCCCGGCGCCGTGATGTCCGGCTTCGGTCCACCGTCACCCGTACGCGGCCCGCGATTGGAGAAGTACGCCAGCTCGTCGAACTGGTCCACCGCACCGACCGCGAGCGCGGCGTCGGCACTCGCCGGAGAACTGATCGCGTTTGCCGCACCGGCATTCCCGACCGCCGCGACGAAGAGCGTGCCGTACTGCTCGGTGAGGGTCTGTACGGCCTGCTCCAACGGATCCAGCTCGGGAGTGTCCCCGCCACCCAGGCTCAGGTTGGCGACCGCGGCACCCTGCTCGGCCGCCCACTGCATGCCGGCCAGAATCGACGATTCGAGACAACCACCCGTGACACAGACCTTGCCGGCCAGCAGCCGCGCCCCGGGCGCCACCCCCTTGTTCCGACCGTCCGAGGCGGCACCGGTACCCGCGATGGTCGAGGCCACGTGCGTACCGTGTCCCACCACGTCCCGCCCGTCCTCCGAGGTGAAGTTGGCCGAGCCGGTCACCTGCCCGGCCAGATCCGGGTGGCCGGCGTCCACGCCGGTGTCCAGCACCGCCACCGTGACGCCGGTGCCGTCCAGCCCCGCCTGCCAGGCCGTCGGCGCACCGATCTGCGGCACGCTCCGTTCGAGCGTGGGCTTGCGCAGCCCGTCGAGCCAGACCTTCGAGACGCCGCCGCGCAGACCGCTGGCGGTGGCGCCACCGGCGATGCCCTGCCAGAAGTCCGTCAACGTCGACTTGTCCGCCCGTACCGCCATACCGCCCACCGACGGCAGGTCCCGGACCACCTCGGCACCCCGCGCGGTCACCGTGCCCCGGGCCGCCGAGCGGCTGCCGTCGGCCGTGACGATCAACGGCAGGTCGCCACGGCGGTCGTCGTAGCCGAACCCGATCAGCGCGGTCACGTCGAAGAGCCGGGGGTCCAGCCGTCCATCCTGGACCAGTGGCAGTGCGTCCACCGGTGTGACCTGAAGTCGCTCGTCGAGCCGTCGGGTCACCGCCGGAATGCCGTCGCGGCCGGCGCCCGGCGCGAACGACGCCGCCCCGTCAGCACGGACCGTGACCCGGTCACCTGTGATCAGCGTGACGGTCCGGGCGGGCTCCCCCGGGCGGTGCGGCGTCCGGACCACCCCCGTGCCCCCGTTCGGCGCGGTGGCCCAGGCCGCCGCCGACCCCGCCGGCCCGACGGACGACACGACAAGGGCGACGATCACGGCACCGCCGCCCCACCGGGTGACTGTCCTCAGCATCTGTCCTCCCACAGGATCCTCATACAGCTACAAAGCACCGGAGTACGTCGAACGGTTCCCTGTCCGGTTCAAACCGGTTGTCGGCCGGGTGAGGACCGGTGGTCCGGTCGAGGTGGCTACCTCGATGTTCTGGTGTGGACCGGTGCGGCGGGGCCAGCGCGTCGGCGAGCGGGCTGCCGGGGCAGCGTAGCGCGGTGAAGGCCCGGTGTCCCCGGCTCTTCACCGTACCGACGCGGCAGTCCAGGACCGTCGACACCTCCTGCTCGGTGAGTCCGGCCCAGAACCTGAGGAGCAGGACCACCCGTTGTTGCGCGGGCAGCGCTCGCAGCGTGGCGCGGACCAGCCGGGCGAGGTCGCGTGGCTCGTACGGGTCGTCGGCCCGCCCGTCCGGCAGTGCGTCGGTCGGAATCTCCCGACGCCATCGCTGGCGTCCGATGCGCCAGGCAGCGCGCACCATCACCTTCCTGGTGTACGCCTCGGCGTCACCGCCCGGATGCAACCGCCGCCAGGCCCGGTACGTCTTGACCAGTGCCTCCTGGGTGAGGTCCTCACCGTGTCCGTGGTCGCCGGTGAGCTGCACCCCGTGGCGCACCAGAGCGCGGTAGCGGGCTCGGACGAACTCGGCGAACTCCGCTTGCCCGTCCGGACCGGTCAACAGGACCGTCCCCCGTCGAGCAGGACGCGCAGATCCGTCATGAAGCCCTCCAATGTCGTCTGACAGTGCCCCTCACTAGGACGACCACCGGCGAGGTGCCACGGTTACATCTCTACATGGTCACACCCTTCACGTTCTCGGATAGACGTCGGCCCCAACGGGCCCGTGCCAGGCTTTTCGGACCGGGTCGACGCGCGAATCAACAAGGCCCGTCCCAGTCGACCGCGTCGAGGTCACGAATAGAACGGGCCGCCTTCGACAGTGAGCCGCATCGGGTACGAATCAATCCCGTACCCGATGGTCAACGCTGAGTCACCGATCAACCTTGTTCCGTACGGGGCGTCCACTTGGCGTAGCACGCATCCGACGCGCTACTGTGCTTTTGTTGCAGAGACGTCCACTCGGAGGGAACGCCACAGTGGCCAAGCAAATCATTCACAAGCTGGTCGACGACCTGGACGGCGGAGACGCCGACGAGACCGTCAAGTTCTCACTCGACGGAGTGCAGTACGAGATCGACCTCTCTAAGAAAAACGCTGGAAAACTGCGGGACCTATTTGCCCCGTACGCTGCGTCGGGCCAGAAGGTCGGCCGGGGTGCCGTGGTCGTCGGTGGTCGTGCCGCACGTGGCAGGGGCAGCGCCACCGCGGACCGCGAGCAGAACAAGGCGATCCGGGCCTGGGCCAAGAAGGAGGGGCGGGAGATTTCGGATCGCGGCCGCATCCCGCAGGAGATCGTCGACGAATACCACGCGAAGGCCGGTCGCTGAGGTTCACGGGGCGCTCTCACCTGCGGGTCGGACACGGCGCGGAGCTCAACGACGGCGAGGTACCCGGGACGGATCGGGATCGGCGCAACGTCCGGGCCGGCGCAGAGCCGCCGACCCGGACGAGTGGCGCGGATTGTCGTGGATGGTTCAGCCTGGTTTTGCCCGCCTCCGACTCGGCGACATCGGGCCACCACGGAACGGCGGCCCCGTTCCTGAGAACGTCCCGTCGGGTGTGACCCGACACGAACCTCGACGGCGGAGCTGACGGATCGGATCAACGGTCGTCATGGCTTCCTCCCGATATTCCCGTGAAGCCATGCCGCTGGCACACGACCGCCGAGATTCACCGAATACCGCACGTACGCAGTCTCGGGGCAGGACGACCGGAAAAGTGGACGTTGCGCGCCAGGCTGTTGACCGTGCGGGCCAGATATCGGCGGACCCGGCGACGAACCCTTGCCAAAGCGGACGGGCGCACTGTCAGCCGAGCGTTTGTCAGCCAAGCGGGGGTCAGCCGAGCGGGGGATGGATCATCGGTTGTCGGCGAGAAAGATGAGCGGCGTCGATCATTGACGGGCCACCACGGGAACGCCCCGGGCGGCTCGGTCCGGCTGGACCGTCGGGGGCTGATGGCTGTGCAGGTGATGGCGTTCCGTACGGAGGATCTTCCGTCGTGCGACCGGTTTCCGTTCTGGTGCGACATCGTCTCCGAGACGGTCAGCCCGGTGCACGCCCGGACCGACCACCCCGACGATTTCCGGGCCCAGATCCGCATGGTGGACCTGGGCCTCTGTCAGCTTTCGATAATGGGCTTCCCGTCGTTGGACGTCTACCGCACCAGCCGGTTGGTCCGGCGCTCCGATCCGGAGGTCTACATCGTCGCGGTGATCCTCCGTGGCGAGGCGGAGGTCACCCAGGACGGGCACAGCGTCACCCTCGGCCCGCAGGAGATCACGGTCTACGACAGTTCACGCCCGTCGCGCAGCCTGTCCCGGGCCGGCGACGAGGGTCACGGGGCGGCGGCGGTCCTGCTGATTCCGCGTGAGGTCTTACCGATGCCACCGGACCGGGTCCGGCGGCTCATCACCCGGCGCCTGTCCGCCCGGGTCGGCGTCGGTGCGATCGTGCTGAACCATCTGACCGGGCTCGTCCGACACGCCCACGAGTACTCCCCGCCCGACAGCGCCCGCCTGGCGGCGACGACGGTCGACCTCTTCGCGGCGCTGCTGGCCCACGAACTCGATGCCGAGCACTGCCTGCCGGTGGAGACCCGGGAGCAGGCGCTGCTCGCCCGCGTCCCGGACGCCAGCGTCTCGTCCTGGATCCGCAGGTCCCGGCTTGAGCGGTGCCGACGGGACCTGCTGTCCGCGGCGCGACGTACCGAGCCGGTCAACGTGATCGCGGCCAGTTGGGGCTTTGCCGACAGGTCCCACTTCAGCCGGGCGTTCCGGGCCGAGTACGGCATGAGTCCGACAGCTATCGGCAGCGCATGGCCGGTCCGTCGACCGACGGGGGTGGGCGACAGTCCTGATGTCGGCACGCGGGCGATGAGGCGCCCCGACCGGGATCAGCTCGCGGTACAGGTGGGCGTCATCCCCGCTCCGCTTCCGGTGGCCTGGAATCCGAACTCTGTCGACTGCCCGGCGGCGATCCGGCCGTTGTAGCCCACATTCGTGAATTGGACCGCACCGCTGTTGCCGCTGCGTTGGGTGTTCCAACCATTCGTGATCGTGGTGCCGGACGGTAGCGTCATGCCGACCGTCCAGCCGTTGGTGCCGGAGGAGCCGGCCGTGACGCGTACCGTGGCCACGAAGCCGCCGTTCCAGGAGTTGAGCGAGGCCGAAGCGGTGCATCCGGCACCAGCCGGCGGAGTGGCCGGCGGGGTCGTGGGGCCACCGGTCGGCGGGGTCGTCGGGGGCGTGGCCGTGGGGGTCGGGGTACTGCCCTCGGTCAGGCTGCCCGGCACGGCCCGGAGGGCGTTGTACCAGGTGGTGGCCATCTTGCTGTAACCGGTCGCGTTCGGATGTACGCCGTCGGCCAGGTCGGCGGTGGTGAGCGCGGAGTACATGTCGACCAGGTACACCGGACGGCCGGCGTTCGCCCGGGTCTGCACGATCTGCGGTATGGCCGCGTTGAAGCTCCGCACCTGGGCGTTGGTGCTCGCGTTTCCGGCCGGCACGATCGTGGCCACGAACACCATCGCGTCCGGTGCCGTGGTGTTGATGCGGTCGATCAGTGCGGCGAGCCGGTTCGGGGCGTTCGGCAGGTCGCGGTTCTGGAAGATGTCGTTGGTGCCGATGTGCAGCAGGATGGTGCGGGGCGTATAGGTACGGAGCCAGTTGACGATGTTGGCGTCGAGCTGGTCGATCCGCCAGCCGGAGTGTCCCTCGTGGTCACGGTCGCCGAGGCTGGCCGGCCCGTTCGCCTGGGAGCCGACGAAGTCGACCGTGTAGCCCCCGGCGACCACCTTCTGCCAGAGGTCGATCCGGTAGCCACCGGGCACGTTGAAGCCGTCCGTGATCGAGTCGCCGAGCGGCAGCACCCGCACTCCGGCGGCCGCCTCCACCCGCGTACTGGTGTGGGTCAGGATGGCCACCGTCACCAGCAGGGCCGTCAACAGCACTCCGGCACACCGGCGAATACCCGAGGTCATGGGGTCGCTCCCTCCTGCTTGTGAATTGACTTGCGTCGATTGCATACCTCGATCGCGTCCTCCGGTGAGGAGACGCCGAACTGAGCGGCGAGCGTACGTCGGCATGCGCCGAACGGGACCGGCACGGCAGGGGCGTACGGACCGGAGAAGCCTTCGCGGCCCGCCCGACCGTCAGTGCGCCGCCGGCATCGGCTACGGCAGACGTACGCCGAGCGGCACGATGCCGCGGCGCGGTTCGTGCACGGTGATCGGCAGGGTGTCCAGCAGCGCCCAGTCCCGGCTGATGTCGGCGGCGGTACGGAGCAGCCGGGGCAGATGCTCCTCGGTCAACTGCTCCACGCTGGTCTCCGCCGCGTGCACCGTCACGTTGACGGCGGCGACGACCTTGCCGTCGCCGTTGCGTACCCCGGTGGCGACCGATCGGATGCCGGGGGCGAGGTCCTGGTCGGCCAGGGCCCATCCCCGGGCCCGGACCTCGCGCAGCGTCCGGTCGAGTTCGTCACGCTCCGGCTGCCACCACGGTGTGATCCCGGATCGGGTCGGCTCGGCCAGCGCGGCGGTGAGTTCGGCCTGGTCGAGCGCGGCCAGCAGGATCTTGCCCATCGACGTGGCGGGCGCCGGGAACCGCGTGCCGACGGTGACGGCCAGCGTGACGATCTTCGGTACGGCGACCCGGGCGACGTAGACGATGTCGTTGCCGTCGAGCTGGGCCATCGAGGTCGACTCGTTGGTCTGGTCGACGAGGCGGCGCATGTGCGGCTCGGCGATCTCCCACATGTTCAGCGAGTTGATGTAGCTCATGCCCAGTTCCAGCACCCGGGGGGTGAGCGCGAAGCCCCGGTCGGCGGAGCGGACGTAACCGAGTTCGTCGAGGGTCAGCAGAATCCGCCGGACGGTCGGGCGGGCCAGGCCGGTCGCGGCGGCGATCTCACTGAGCGTGAGCACCGGTCGACCGGCCCGGAAGCAGCGCAGCACGTCCAAGCCGCGGGCCAGGGCCTCGATGAAGTCAGGTCCCGCCTCGCGCGTCATCCCGCCCACTCTCTCTGCCGACGATGCGGCCCACTCCGACCTGGGCCGTCGCGGGCGCACCCGCGTCGCCTCAATGCTTCCATTGGGCCGAGCCGGCGTCCCACTCGGTGTACGTGTACGGATTGTCCATCAGGCTTGTCTCTGGGATGTCCGGGTTCATGCCCCGGGCCCAGGCCTCGTCCCCCATCGCACCGATCAGGTACTCGATGGTCCGCTCGACCTCGCGCCGGGCCTTGCCGAGGTCGATGCCGACCAGCCGGTGCGCGTGCTTGACCAGCCGGCCGTTGACCACCACGGAGTGCACGTCGCCGCGCTGCGCCTGGAAGGCCACCTGGCCATACGGGTGGAGGATCGGGAACATCACCGGGGAGTCGTCGTTCTTGACCAGTACGACGTCCGCCTTCTTCCCCACCGTCAGGCTGCCGACCGTGTCGTCCAGCCCGAGCGCACGGCTACCACCCCGGGTGGCCCACTCGACCACCTGCTCGGCTCGCAGGTGGCAGTGGGTGACCGTGTCCTGCCGGCCGTGCGCCTCCAGGTGCTCACGGGACCGGTCCGCGCCCAGGGTCGCCCGCATGGCGCTGAACAGGTCCCCGCTCCACCAGACGCTGGTGTCCATGGAGAGCGAGACCGGGATGTCGTGGTGCCGTAGCTGCCAGGTGGGCGGGTAGCCCTGGCCGGCGCTCTGCTCGCTCTCGGTGGAGACCGAGACCGATCCGCCGGTGGCGGCGATCCGGTTGTACGAGTCATGGGTGAGGGTGGCCGCGTGCACGTAGACGGTCTCCGGGGTCATGAAACCGTTCTCGTGCATCAGCCGGATGCCGTCGTCGTTGGTGGCGCCCCAGACACCGGCGTGGGTGGTGACGGGCACGCCCAGTTCGCGGGCCACCTCGAAGGCCGCCCGCTCCGGGAAGGTGGGATCACCGGTGACGTCGAAGGCCATCTGGAAGCCGAGCATGTCGCCGCGGCCGTGCAGTCGCCGCTGGACGAAGTCCCGGAACTCCGGGCTGGTCGCCCACTGCCACGGGCCCTGCTGGATGTTGCCGTACGCGAGCACGAACCGGCCCGGTACCGCCTCCAGGGCGTCGACGGCGGCGTCCGCGTGCTGCGGCGTCTGGAGCCCGTGCGACCAGTCGACGGTGGTGGTGACGCCCGCGTCGATCGCCTCGATCGCGCCGAGCAGATTACCGGCGTAGATGTCCTCGGGCCGGAAGAGTTTTCCGGATTCGAGGTAGTACCAGACGAAGTACTGGGTCAGGGTCCAGTCGGCGCCGTAGCCGCGCATCGCGGTCTGCCACAGGTGCCGATGGGTGTCGATCATCCCGGGCATCAGGATGCCGCCGGTGGCGTCGATCTCCAGGGCGTCCGGTGGCGCGGTCAACCCGACGCCGACCTCGGCGATCCGCTCGCCGACCACGAGCACGTCGGCGCCGGGCAGCACCGTCCGGGCGTCGTCCATCGTCAGGACCAGGCCGTTGCGGAAAATCACCGGCCGGTCCGACGGGGCCGCCGGACCGTTGTCGATGGTGCTCATGCCGTCTCCTCGCTTCGCTCGTCGGCGTCATGAGCCTGGAAACCGAGCTGGCTGATTCGCTCGCTGCGCTCGCTCATGCCGTCTCCTCGCTTCGCTCGTCGGCGTCATGAGCCTGGAAACTGAGCTGGCTGATTCGCTCGCTGCGCTCGCTCATGGGTCAACTCCCGTCGGGTGCCGGGGTCACCAACGGACGCTTGTCCGCCTGGTGGTCAAAGCCCGAGTGGCGAAATTGTGAGCCGGACCACCCGGCTTGTCAAGAGCTCATCGAACCCGCGCCGGCACGGCTTCGCCAACCCCGCTCATGGCCCTTTCCCAGCGCTTGCTGGGCGGGTGGAGGTCGGCGGACTCCGGGCCTTGACAGCGGTCGAAGCCACGTTCGAAACTGGCGGCAGCGGACGGTTGTCCGTTATGCGGACAGGCGAGAGGCAGCGGATGACGACGGAACGGCGGGATGGCGGCGCTGAGCCGGACCGGCCAGCGGGACCACTGCGCGGCGTACTGGTGGCCGACTTCTCCCGCATCCTGGCCGGGCCGTACGCCACGATGCTGCTGGCCGACCTCGGCGCCGACGTGATCAAAGTGGAGGGTCCGGCCGGCGACGACACCCGGACCTGGATGCCACCGGTCCGCGACGACGTCTCCACCTACTACCTCGGAATCAACCGCAACAAGCGCTCCATCGCGCTCGACCTGCGCGAGGCCGCGGACCTGAGGATCGCCCGAGAGCTGGCCACCCGCGCCGACGTCATGATCGAGAATTTCAGGCCGGGCGGCCTGCGCCGGTTCGGGCTGGACTACGGGTCGGTGTCAGCGGATAACCCCGGCGTGATCTACACCTCTATCAGCGGCTTCGGCACCGGCGCCGGGGCCTCGATGCCCGGCTACGACCTGATGGTGCAGGCCATCTCCGGCCTGATGAGCCTGACCGGAGACCCGGACGGCTCGCCGTACCGGGCCGGGATATCGGTCTTCGACGTGATGGCCGGGATGCACGCGAACATCGGCATCCTCGCCGCGCTGCACCACCGCGCCACCAGCGGGCAGGGACAGCACGTGGAGGTCAACCTGCTCTCCTCGGCACTGTCCGGACTCGTCAACCACAGCAGTGGGTACGTGGCCAGCGGCGTGGTGCCGTACCGGATGGGCAACGCGCATCCGAGCCTGTTCCCGTACGAGCCGCTGCCGACCGCCGACGGCGAACTGATCGTGATCGCCGGCAACGACGGGCAGTTCCGCAAGCTGTGTCAGGCGCTCGGGCTCCCCGAACTGGTCGACGACCCCCGGTTCGGGCGCAACCAGGACCGCACCGCCAACCGCGAGGAGCTGCGACCGCTGCTGGTCGACCGACTGCGCACCAGGACCAAGGACGAGTGGTTCCGGGACCTGCTGGCCGCCGGTGTGCCGTGTGCCCCGATCAACACCATCGACGGCGGCGTGGCGCTGGCCGAGGAACTGGGCCTGGACCCGGTGGTCACGGTCGGCGAGGGTGCCTCGGCCGTGCCGAGCGTGCGCAACCCGATCACCTTCTCGGCGACCCCGGCCCGCTACGAGTTGCCGCCGCCCGGACTGGACGAGCACGGCGAGGAGATCCGCAAGTGGCTGACCGAGAACTGAGCTTCCCGACCGCGATCGGCACGTCCGACCCGGACCAGATCCGACTGCTCGGTCAGGATCTCGCCGCCGACCTGATGGGCCGGGTGGGCTTCGGTGAACTGGCGTACTGGCTGGTCGCCGGGCGCCGACCGACGCCGGGCGAGGTACGGGTCTTCGAGACCGTGCTCGTCGCGCTGGCCGACCACGGCTTCACCCCGACGGCGATCGCCGCCCGGCTGACCTATCTGAGCGCCCCCGAGTCGCTCCAGGGCGCGCTCGCCGCCGGGCTGCTCGGCGGCGGCTCCCGCTTCCTGGGCGTCACCGAGGACTGCGGCCGGTTCCTCGCCGACGCCATCGCGGGACTGGCCGAGCACCCCACCGACGACGCGGGCTGGGACGATGTCGCCTCGGCGGTGGTCACGACGGCCCGCGCCGACCGACGGCTGATCCCCGGCCTCGGGCACCCGGTGCACAGGGTCGCGGACCCACGCACCCCGGTGCTGATCCGGATCGCCGACGAGGAGGGGCTGCGCGGGCCGCACCTGCGGCTGTTCGAGGCGATCGGCCGGGTCCATCCGGCGATCCTGGGCCGTACCCTGCCGCTCAACGGCGCCGGGGTGTGCGGGGCCGCGCTGGCCGACCTCGGGCTTCCGGTGGAACTGCTGCGCGGGTTCGCGCTGCTGGCCCGGGCCGCGGGGCTCCTGGGGCACCTGGCCGAGGAGCGGCGCAACCCGATCGGGATGGACGTCTACCTGACCGTCGACCGCAACGCCCGCTACGTACCGCCGGATGGTTCTTGATCTTCCGACCCCGCTGAGAAAGGAGCCGCCGTGGCCACCGTCGTCGCGGTCATCGCCTCCACCCACCACCCGTTCTACTACCGGGCGAGCACCGCGACCGGCGAGGACCGCCCGCCGTTCGCGGACGAGTGGGTACGCAAGATCCTGACCTTCCGGGAGACCCTCACCCGGGCCAACCCGGACGTGCTGGTGATGGTCGGCTCCGACCACTTCCACCAACTGTGGCTGGACAACATGCCGCAGTTCCTGATCGGGAAGGCCCCGTTCTACGACGCGAACTGGTACAACGAGGAACGCGAGTTCGGCCTGCCGAGGATGCTGCTGCGCGGCCAGGAGGAGCTGTCGGGGCACCTGCTGCGCGAGGGCCTCGACGCCGGGTTCGACCTCGCGTTCAGCAACGAACTGCGGATCGACCACAGCATCACCTGCCCGATCATCACCCTGCGCCCCGAGGCCGACCTGCCGATCGTGCCGATCTACACCAACATCTTCGCGCCGCCGCTGCCGCAACCGAAACGCTTCGTACAGCTCGGCCGGACGATCCGGGAACTGGTCGAGTCCTGGCCGAGCGACCTGCGGGTGGCCATCGTCGGCACCGGCCACCTGTCGCTGGAACTCGGCGGCCCCCGCCAGTTCGGCCCGCACGGGCCGGACCCGGAGTTCGACCGGAGAGCGGTGGAGTGGATCGCCAACGGCGACCTGGACGACTGCCTGTCCGAGGTCACGCTGGACAGCCTGCACGCGCCCGGCAACGCCACCCACGGCTTCATGGACTTCATGCTGATGATGGGCGTCGCGGGCGCCGGCGCCAAGGCCGACCACGTGGACACCCTCGACCTCTTCCACACCATGGAGGCCTACTTCACCTGGTACCCGAACGGTGCCCCGGCAACATGACCGAGCGAATCTGCGAGCGAAGCGAGGAGACGGCATGAGCAAGTACCTGCTGAACAAGTTCCTCTACACCGTCGACCGCGACGCCGAACTGGTCGAACGGTACCGGGACGACCCGCGCGGCACCGTCGCCTGGTGGGAGGCGGAACGCGCCAACGCGGTGCTCAACTGCCACACCGGCGAGGCGAGCACCTGGCTGCGCTTCACCGACGCCGAGCGGGAGGCGCTGGCCAACCACGACTACGTCGCGCTCTTCTCCCTCGGCGCGCATCCGTTCCTCACCCTGACCCTCTTCATCGCGATGTTCGAGCGGGACCACACCGAGCCGCTCGGCTTCCAGAAGCAGTACGCGGTGCGGCTGGCCCACTTCGACCTGCCCTACCCGGACATCGCCACCTGATGCGCGCCGCTGTCATCACCGAGTGTGGCCGACCGCCAAGCCTCGTGCACCGGCCCGGTCCGACGGCCGGAGTCGGCGGGGCGGCCGTCACGGTCACGGCCGCCCCGATCACCCCGCTCGACGTGCTCTGCGCCTCGGGTACGTCGTACTTCGGCGCCCCGGCGGTCCCGTACGTCCCCGGTGTCCAGGGCGTCGGCGTCCTCGACGACGGCACGGCGGTCTGGTTTCCCACCGCCGCCGGCATGCGGCCCGGCGACGGCAGCATGGCCGAGCGGGTGGTGGTGCCCACCGGCGACGTCGTCCCGCTGCCCGACGGCATCGACCACCGGCTCGTCGCCGCACTGGGACTGTCCGGGGTGGCTGCCTGGCGGGCGTTGACCTGGCGGGGCGAGTTGTGCCCCGGCGAACAGGTGCTGGTGCTGGGTGCCGGCGGCGTCGTCGGTCAGGCCGCCGTGCAGATCGCCCGGCTCTGCGGCGCTCGCCGGGTGATCGCCGGGGCCCGCTCGGTCCGGGCCCAGGACCGGGCCCGGGCCCTGGGCGCGGACGCGGTGGTCGCCCTGCACGACGGCGAGGACGTCGACAGCCTGGCCGGACGGTTCCGGGACGCCGCCGACGGCCCGGTCGACCTGGTGCTCGACCCGTTGTTCGGGGTGCCGGCCGCTGCCGCCCTGCGGACGCTCGGCCCGCGCGGTCGGCTGGTCAACCTCGGCAGCTCGGCGGCCGAGACGGCGCCCTTCGACTCGGCCACGCTGCGCAGCGGGTCGCTGCGGGTGCTGGGCTACACCAACAACGAACTGACCGCCGGGGAGCGGGCCGCCACCATCGGCCTCATCGCCGGGCACATCCGGGCCGGACGGCTGGTGGTCGAACACGAGTCCGTGCCGCTGACCGAGGTGGCCGCCGCCTGGACCCGGCAGGCCGACGGCACCGCGACCCGGCGGATCGTGCTCGTTCCCGGCGACGGGAGCGACGACGGGGCCGGCCACGGGTAGCCGCGCCGGAGCTAACGTGCGCGGACGTCGTCCATCGCCGCCAGGACCGTGGCAAGGGGCACGCAGGCGAATCGGACCCGGGTGTCGTTGACTCCGTACGGCAGCCACAGGGTGCCGGCGTGCAACAGACCGCCGCACGAGTAGACGACGTTGGGCACGTACCCGTCCTGCTCGGTGTCGTCGGGAGCAAGCAGCACGCCGGGCAGTTCGGCGATGACGCGGTCGGGCCGATGCAGGTCGAGCAGGAGGGCGCCGATGGCGTAGCGCCGCATCGGACCGACCCCGTGGGTGAGCACGAGCCAACCGGCTCCGGTCTCGATGGGTGACCCGCAGTTGCCGACCTGGATCAGTTCCCAGCCCCGATGCGGGGCGTGCAGCGGTACTGGAGTTTGCCACCGGTTGTCGTCGTCCCGGATGGTCAGGCCGATGGTCTCGCCGTCGGAACGGCACAGCGCGAGGTGCTGGCCACCCACCGGGCGCGGAAAGAGTGCGAGGCCCTTGTTCCGGACGGCCGGGCCGCGCATCGGGGACACCTGGAAGTGGCGGAGGTCGTCGCTGCTGAGCATCCGGGCCGCGATCCGCCGGCCGTCGTAGGCGGTGTAGGTCGCCAGGTAGGCCGAGTCGCCGCCGTCGCCGGTGAGCCTGACGAAGCGGGCGTCCTCCATGCCGTTGCTCTCGGCGGCGGTGGCCGGCCACAGGACCCTCTGCTGGAGTGGAACGTCGGCCGGAAAGGTCACGGCGTAGCTGGCGGCCGTCGTACGACGCAGTTGTTCGAGGGTGCGCCCGGTGGTGGTACGGGTGAGCAGGTCGGCGGGTAGGCCACCCAGGGCCCGTTCGAAGGTGTCGTCGTCGAAACGCTCCGGCAGGGATCCCAGCACGGTGGCGGAGACCTCGTTGTCCCAGCCCTCCTCGGCGAGTCCCGCCGCGAGCAGGTCCCGACGGTGCCAGGCGCTCGCCCGGTGGCCGGTGTCCAGCGGTCCGGACCGGTCGGCGACGCTGAGGTGGTTGTCGGGTCCGAGTTCCGCAGCGGCGAAGCCGATTGAGGACAGGTGTCCCTCCCCGATCTGGCGCAGGCTGACCGCGACGCGTAGCCGGCCGGGGCCCAGATCGGACTGATCGGGGTGCGGCACCATGGACGGGTTGCACAGGGCGGCGGCCTCCACGGCGTACTCGTGGCTGAAGTAGGCGCCGACGAGCAGGCGGACCGTGGGTGACAGTTCGTCGGTCTGGGTGACCCGGTGGTGGACCAGATCGTAGTGGTGCCGAAAGGTCGCTTCGAGGTCGTGGTGCCGGCCGCCGAACCGATCGAGGGTCTGCCGGAGCAGCTCGCCGGCTTCGTCGGCGTCGAGGTTCGCGATGCGTTCGATGATCGCGGAGGCGCGGGTGCGTACCAGGGCGGCGTCCTCGCCCGGGACGAAGAGTTTGACGACGACCCGCTGCGGATCGGGCGTCAGACTGAGGTCCAGCCGGGTGGCCAGGTCCGATCCGCTCATGACCACCGCCGGGCGTGCTGGAGCGTGGAGATCAGGGCGAGGGTCGATTCCGCGCCCTGGTTGAGGTTGGCGCCGGACGGGGTCAGGCCGTCGTAGCCGCCGCCGGTCGTGGGATCCCACATCGTCGTGCCGCTGTCGTTGTCGCCGAGAAACCAGCCGGCAGCCTGGCGTACCCCGACACCCCAGGCGGGATCGCCCGTGACGACGGCGGCGGTGGCGCACGCGTCGGCGAGCGCGGCGACCTCGATCGGCTGCTGGTCGTGACGGGTTCGCGGGGCGTGGCGCTGCCAGCCGCCGGCCGGGATGACCGACAGCACGCCATCGACGAGCTGGATGTCGCGCAGCCAGGCCAGCATCCGCAGTCCGTCGGCGAGCAGTCGGTCGTCGTCGCGCAGGTGGCCGGCGGCGATGACGACCTCGGCGAGAGCCGCGTTGGCGTAGGTCAGCCGCTGGTGCGGCCACGGCCAGTCCGGGCCGTCTGCCGGGGCCCCGACGGCGGTGGCGGCGTCGGCCAGTAGGTCGGCCGCGGCGGTGTTGTCCGGCTGCCGGCGCAGCACCTCGGCCGCGCCGAGACCGGCGAAGGCCATCGCGCGCGGCGCGGGCGATCGCCGGGCGGCACCCAGGGTGAAGGCGACCAGCGCCTCGTCACGGATCCAGGAGGCGCGGCTGCGCGCTACGGCCGTGCCCAGCCCCCAGAGCGCCCGCCCCCACCAGTCGCCGAGGCCGGGCTCGTCGGTCCAGCGTCGATCGTGGCCGAGCCGGTTGTGGAAGGCGCCGCCGTCGTCCTGGGCGTGGGTGAGGAAGGTCAGGTAGCACTCGGCGAGCCGCAGCACCCTGCTGGACGGATCGGGTTCGCGGCAGGTGACGACAAGTCCACGGGCGACGTCGTCGGTGCAGTAGCCGTGTTCGCGACGCGCGATGGCATGCCGGGCGTGCTCGAACAGGCCGGTGTCGTCGGTCAGCCGGGCCAGGTGGGTGAAACTCGGGACGGGCGCGAGGGCCGGCGCGGCGGCGGGGGTGACGGTGAGGGCGAGGGCGCGCGACACGGAGCCGGTCACGCCGACGCCGGCACCACGGTCGGAGCCGCCGAGTACGGATCGGCGGTGTGGAGCCGTTCGGCCAGCGCACGGTAGCGTGCCGCCACCGCCGGCCAGCGCAGCGTCGGGGCCCGGGTGCGGCCGGCGAGGCTCGCGGCAAGACCGGGTTCGGTCAGGATCCGCCGTACGGCCGCGGCCAGCGCCGCCGGATCCTGGTGGGGAACGAGCAGACCAGGACCGTCGGTGAGCATCTCGACGGCGTGCGGGAAGGGCGTCGCGACGACGGGGACTCCGGCGGCGACCGCCTCGATGAGGACGCCGGAGGTGACCTGCTCGCGGGAGTCGTAGGGCAGGACGACGACATCAGCGGAGCGGATCAGGCGGCCCAGGGCGACCTCGTCGTGGTAGATCGGCTGGTAGTCGACGGCGTCGGCGACGCCGAGGATCGCACCGAGGCGTTGCAGGCCCATCCGGTACGCCTCACCGTGCTGCTCGAACACCTTCGGGTGGGTCCTGCCGGCGACGGTGTAGGTGGGAGTCGGGTTGAGCCCACGGAGGCGGGCGAGGGCCCGTAACGCCCATTCGATCCCCTTGCCGGGTCCGAGTAGTCCCCAGGTGAGCAGATGGGGACGCTGGCGCGGTTCGGCGGGCGTGTCGTCGTGGTCGGCCGCGCCGTGCGGGATGACGGTGACCTTGGCGGCGTCCACGGTGTAGCCGACGAGCAGCCGGTCGCGGGCGGTGTCGGTCATCGTGACGACCGTGCTGGCCGTGGCCACGAGTTGCTCCAGCACCGCCTTCTGCCCGGCGGTCGGATGGGCGAGCACGGTGTGCAGAACCACGATGCTGGGCACGGTGAGCCGGCGCAGCAACGGCAGGACGTCCTGACCGTCGGGTCCGGGGTAGATGCCGTACTCGTGTTGCACGACGGCGACGTCGAAGGTGTCGAGCGCCGCGGCCGCGTCCCGCCAGCCGGCGACTGTCCGCGCCGACCAGGTGTGCACGACACCGGGCCCGACCGTTCCGCGAACGCCTACGTGGCCATCGCCGGGGGCCGCCGGATCGGCGTGGCGGTCGTCGCTGGCGACGACGCGTACGACGCCGCCCGACGCACCGTCGGTGGTGATGTGCGCGGCCAGCGCCGAGTTGAAGGTGGCCAGTCCGCACTGGGTCGGTGGATGGGTGCTGAGAAAACCGTAGCTGCGGGGCATTCGCCGCGCCTTCCGGTCGTCGGACGCCGCCGCCCGGGGCGGTGGCGGACCTCACGCGATTATGGCGCTCACCCGACCAGCGTGTGTGGCGGGCGGAACGGATTCACCGAGGCCACCGCCTCTGCGGGATCTGGCCGGTCGGGAACCTACGCCGGACCCTCGGAGAGCCATCGACTGCTCGACAGTATCAGCATCGGTTACCGGTGCAGGACCTCGCGGTACACGCGCAGGTAGTCGGCCACCATACGGTCGGCGTTGAAGCGCTCCCGGGCACGGTTCCGGCAACCTGCCCGGTCGATCGTCGCGATCCGGCCGACGGCCGCGGTGGCCTGCTCGACGGTCTCCACGAGGAAGCCCGTCACACCCTCGTCGACGACCTCCGACATGGATCCGCGCCGGTACGCCACCACCGGCGTTCCGCACGCCATCGACTCCACCACCGACAGCCCGAAGGGCTCGGCGAAGGCGATCGGGTGCAGCAGGGCCGCACTGGCGCCGAGGATCCGGCCACGGCGTTCCGGGCCGACCGGGCCGAGGAAGACGACCCGCTCGCCGTCGACGTGCGGAAGGACCTCTTCGGTGAAGTACCGCTCGTCCTGGACGATCCCGCAGATGGTCAGCGGCCGGTCGGCCCGCCGCGCGATCTCGATGGCGGTGTGGGTGCCCTTGTCCGGATGGATCCGGCCGAAGGCGACGAGCCCTGGCCCTCCATCGGGGGCGAACGGCAGCCCACCGAGGTCGATCCCGTGGTACACCGTGGCGAGATAATCGAGCCCGGCGACCCGGTCGGCATCGGAGATGGAGACGTACGCCGACCGGGCGGTCTCGTACGCGGGCAGGATCTTCGCGCCGGAGAAGCCGTGGATGGTGGTGACCAGCGGGGCCCGGCAATGCTGGGCGAAGGCCAACGGCAGCCAGTCGAGATGGTTGTGCACGATGTCGAACTCCGCGGACCGGGCCAGCGCATGGCCGACGTGCATCGCCTCCCAGATCCGCCCGTCCATGGCCGGATCGTCGGCGTAGCCGTGCGCGCACACGCCGTCGAGAGCGGCGGAGGTGACCGAGTCGAGCGTGGCGAACAGCGTCACATCCACACCCTGGGCGGCCAGACCGTCGGCGAGCAGGCCGGTGACCTGCTCCCACGGCCCGTAGTGGTGTGGTGGCGTGCGCCAGGCCACCGGTCCCAGCAGGGCCACCCTCACGCGGATGGCCGATCGGCGGGGCCGACCGTGACGCGTTGACCGGGACCGCGCCGGGGGGCGGAGATGTTGCGGTTGTCGACCATTGTCTCCGTTTTCTCGGGTACGAATCAGGCGCGCCCGCGCCGTACGGCGCCTGATTCGCACCAGCTGGGTGCGGGTCAGACGACTGCCGATCCCTCGACGACGGCGCGGGCGAGCTCGGAGAGCCGACGATTGCTGGTACGGGCGGCGCTGCGGAGCAGGATGAACGACTGATCTACGTCGATCTTGCGGCGTTCGGCGACGACGCCCTTGGCCTGTTCGATGACGATCCGGCTGTTGAGCGCGGTCTGCAGCTGTTCGGCGAGTGTTTCGCGGTGTCGGATGGCTCGTGCCTGGAGAAGCCCGATGGTCGCCACGTCGGCCAGGGCCTGTCCCAGTCGGATGGTGCCCTCGTCGAGCGCGCCGGGCTCGGCCCCGAACAGGTTGAGCGCACCGATGACCTCGGTACGCAGCCGCATCGGCAGGGCGTGGACGGAGGCGAAGCCGCCCCGCCGGGCCTCGGCGGTGAAGCGGGGCCAGCGGCGGGTGGTGGTGGACAGGTCGGCGACCGCGATGGACCGCCCGGTGTGGAAGCACTCGGGACAGGGACCCTCGTCGGTCTGCAACTGGAGCAGTTCCAGCAGCCGCGTCTGTTCGGTCGAGGCGGCCACCACCCGCAGTACGCCGCGCTGGTCGGTCAGCAGGACCCCGGCGGCCGAGACGTCGAGCACCTGGGCGCACCGGACCGTCACCTGGTGCAGGAAGTCCATCATGTCGAAGTCGTCCACGAGGGTGTCGGCCAGCTCGACGAACGCCTCGGTCAGCTGTCGCTCACTCATGCCCGTTCTCCCTCATCACACGATAGTGCTCGACGCGGGTGCCAACGGGTGGTCCTCGCGCGCGGTGAACGGCGACCTGGCAGAGCGTCATTGCCCGTCATCGTCGCCCCCTGGCGGATCGGGCCGGAAGCGCAGCCGCCGCTCCACCACGTCACGGGCGACGTCGCCGAGTCGCCGGTCGTGGGCGTAGGCGTGAAGTCGGGCGAAGGCCGCCTCGGCGCTGCTCCCGTCGCCCCACCTCGGCCCAGACCCGAACGACCCGGTCACCGGTCACCGCGTCACGGCGTCGGTCCGTCGGCAGCGGGAGTCGGCCGTCGAAGGAGGTCGATCAAGCCGATGCTGTTCACAGCTCCTCCAGGCAATCGACGGTCAGGCACGTCGCCAGGGTCCGGAGCAACCGTTTCGTCAGCCTACTCCTGGCCCGGTCGCACAGCGGCGGCCGGGCGGTGCCAGCTGACCAGAAAGTTCCCGAGATGTGCCCCGGATCGGCCAAAAGTACACATTGCAGCAAATAGTCAGATCCGGCGACTTCGCTCCCGGGTCACCCGGTGGCATAGTGTGATGGCGCGACACAGCCGCTCCAGTCCCCGGCGGTGCCCTGACCACAGGCACACCACCGGAGCGTCGGATGCCTCTCCCACCGATCTACGTCCCGCCCGCCGCCGAATCCTTGAGCGATCTCGTCAAGCGGATCGCCGAACGGGACGAGGCCGCCTTCGGCCGCCTCTACCGCCACCTCGTCCGCCCCGTCTTCGCCCAGGTCCGCGAGAGCCTCGGCAGTTCGGCGCGCGCCGTACCGGTGACCCGTGCGGTCTTCGTCGAGGTATGGCGGCTCGCGCCGGTGTCCCACGGGCGGCACGACGACGTGCTCGGCTGGGTCACCGCCATCGCCGCCCGCCGCGCCGACGACCACCTCCGCGAACTCGGCCGCCGGCAGCCGACCGTCGGCACCGGCCACGACGGACACCTCGGTCGTGCACTGGTGGCCACGCTCCGGGCACCCCATGCCTACGTCGACCCGGGTTCGGCACTTCCACCCGGTACGGGTCGATCACGCAACCTACATCAGACAGAGGTACCGACATGAACAGTGCCAACTCCCCCGACGGTAGGAGCACCATCGTGCTCATCCATGGACTGTGGCTGACCCCCCGGGCGTGGGAGCACTGGATCGACCGGTACTCCAGGGCCGGCCACCGGGTGATCGCCCCCGCCTGGCCGGGCATGGATGGAGAGGTCAAGGCCCTCCGGGCGGATCCGTCGATCATGAACGGGGTGGGCGTCGCGGAGGTGGCCGAACACTACGAGAAGATCATCCGCGGGATGCGTACGCCGCCGATCCTCATCGGGCACTCCTTCGGCGGTGTGATCGTGCAGATCCTGCTGGACCGGGGGCTGGGCCACGCCGGCGTCGCGATCGCCCCGGCCCCGGTGAAGGGGGTGTTCAGGCTGCCCGTCTCCAGCCTGCGTGCCGCGTTCCCCGTGCTGGGCAACCCCGCCAACCGGGGACGGACGGTGACCTTGAGCCCGAAGCAGTGGCACTACGGGTTCACCAACACTCTCGACGAGGCCGCGTCGATGGCCGCCTACCACCGCTACCACGTGCCGAGCAGCGGACGCCCGCTGTGGCAGGCCGCGACCGCGAACCTGCTACCCCACCCGGCCACGAAGGTCGATCTCCGAAACGGTACGAGGGCGCCGCTGCTGATCATCGCCGGTGGCAGCGACCACACCGCTCCCCCGGCACTCAACCGGGAGAACTACCGGCGGTACGACAGGTCGTCCGCGATCACGGACTACAAGGTGTTCCCTCACCGACCGCACCTCACCATCGCAGTGCCGGGGTGGGAGGCCGTGGCCGACTACGCCCTCGGATGGGCGACCAAGCACGACACGACACACCTGGAGACGACACCGGCCTGACCATCGGAGCCCGGGTACGCCCTGGCCGCCCGATTGC
>NZ_JBHSPR010000007.1:661669-838709 GCF_042658085.1 Plantactinospora solaniradicis
CGGCAATCGGGCGCCAGTCGCCGCCGAACGCCTACACCCGGCGCGGGCCCGAGGGTCTGTCCCCGGGCCCCATCCGAGGGTGTCGCGGTTGGTGACGACGGCTGTGGTGCCCCGGACAGTTCCGGGGGCGGCTCAGCGCGGCGCCGATCCGACCTTGTCGGGTGCCCGGTCGGGATCGACGCCGAGCATCCGGAGCAGGGAGTTGTGCTTGTGCGTGTCGACCATCGCGGGCAGTTCCCGGTCGACCCAGTCGGCCCTGGCATGGAGCCCTCTGGCCCGCAGCGACGCGAGAACTTCGGCCTTGTCGATGTGCATGGAGTGTCCATTCAGGTTTGTCTCGTGGCCGGCAGCCTGGATCGGCTGGCGGCTTCACGTCGGTTCGGCGGCGGTCCTGCGATCGGGATACGCACAGGATCCGGCCAGTTCGTGAGCTGTCCGCGCGGCAGGCGCGTCAGTGCTGCCGGCGGTCCCGCCGGGTGAGACGCACGGCGCCGACCACCATGGCCAGGACGGCCATCCCGACGCCCGCGATCAGCAGCGCCAGCACCAGCGGCAGGGTGCCGTGCATCCACAGGAAGGTGACCTCGACATCGCGCGTGTTCTGCAACATGAAGACGAGCAGAACCACCGAGGTGACCCCCACTGCGCAGACCCGGAGCCAGGTGGGTCCGAGCCGGGTCCGGGCGGACCCGCTCGCCGCCGGTGTCGCGGTGGGACCGTCCGGAGCCCGCGACGCGGGGACTGCCGGATCTGCCGGTGCGGTTCGGGTGCGGTGAAGGACGGACATGACACTCCCCTAAGGGGTCGAGCCGGCGTGGCTGGCACCTCGGGAGTGGGATGTCGTCGTTTCCGGGATAACCCCAGCCTACGCCTGTTCGTCCCGGTCTGCTCGGCCGTCCCGGCCCGGCCGGGGCGGTCGTCAGTCGAAGTGCTGGACCATTGGCCACATCTGCTGCCAGGACGCCCGGGGTTCCCGGCACACCACGATCGGCACGTCCTGTTCCTCGTTGTCGACCCCGACCCCGTTGTCCAGCCGGCCGGCGAGGGCGCAGGTACCGAAGTACCGGCTCAGCTCGCCCGCCTCCCCCACGCCGACCCCGACTAGCACGGTCGCCGACTCCGGGGGTGGCCCGTAGTAGCCGAGTTCGTTGTGTCCGCTGTAGATGTCGGGCAGCCGGTCGGCGCCGAGCCGGGTGAGCGCCCCCGCCTCGCCGTAGTTGGCGGTGAGCACGATCGCGGCGGCCCGGTCGGCGGCCGGCAGGTCGTCGTACGCCCGGACCACCTGGTCGACGTAGCGGGGCCAGCCGACCGAGTCGGCCGCGGTGATGTTGAGCCCGGGAACCGGAGTGTCACCGAGTACGCCGACCGGCAGCAGCGGCAGCGCGGTCACGGCGCTCGCCACCGCGTTGACGCCGGCGGCGACCGCGACCAGGGTGAGCCTGGTCCGGCGCCGGTCCCGCCCGATCCAGTCGGCGGTGACCACGGAACCGGCGGCGAAGAGCGCGCCGAGCAGCCCGTAGGTGTAGTAGGGCTGACCACCCGACACCAGCACCAGTACGCAGACCGTCAGGTACGCCACGGCCAGAGCCCGAACCGGCCGCCACTGCACCCGGCGCACCAGCCCGACCAGGCCGGCGATCCAGATCGCCGCCAGTGGCGGTCCGATCAGGATGAGCTGGAACGGCACGAAGGTGGTCCGCGACTCGGCACCCTTGTTGTCGGCGATCGCCCCGGCCATGTCGGCCTGGGGCAGGTCGTGGGTGAGCTGATAGACGAGGTTGGGGGCGCCGATCAGCAGGGCGAGCGCCACGCCGGCCCAGAGCCAGCGGTTGACCAACGTGCGGCGTGGGCCGACGGCGAGCAGCCCGACGCTGAGCCCGATCAGGAGCAGCACGACCAGCAGTTTGTTGTAGAGCCCGATCCCGAGCACCGCGCCGGCCGCGAGCCACCAGCGCGGCTGGTCGCGCAGCAGCGCCCGGGCGGCGCAGAGGATGATCCCGAGCCAGACCAGTAGGTCGACTCCGGAGGTGAGCATGACGTGCCCGGAGATCAGGGTCGCGGCGCCGGTGCCCAGGCCGAACGCGGCCAGTGTCTGGGCGAGCGCGCCGCCACCCAGCTCGCGGGCGATCAACGCGGCCAGCAGCAGCGCCGCCAGCACGCAGAGGGTGGCCGGCAGCCGCAGCCCCCAGAGCGAACCGCCGAACAGCGCGTCGGCCAGCCGGGCGATCGCCGGGGTCAGCGGCGGCTGGTCCCGGTAGCCCCAGTCGGGCCGGAGCAGCAGGAAGTAGAGCTCGTCGCGGTGGTATCCGTAGCCACCGTTGGTGGCCAGCAGCAGCGTGGCGACGATTCCGGCGACCACGCCGACCGGTCGCCAGGCGATCGGGGCCAGCCCGCCGCGCGCGCCGTCGTCGGTCACTGATTGCTGTGGTACGTCCGGCAGCACGACTTGCTGTGGTACGTCCGGCGGCACGACGCTGGCGCGTGGCCGGGTGGCGTGGGAACTCACGATCGTGGCTCCTTCCCTGGCGATGGCCCGGTCGGCGTCTCGGGTTGTCGGGGTGACGTCGGCCGGCCGATGTGGACCGGAACGGACGTCGGCGCGCCTTCCACCGGCCGTCCGTCGATACATAACGGTTAGAGCTTAACCGTTATGTATCGACTGTCAATGGGTTCCGATGCCGCTCCGACCGGCCGTCGCTGCGTTATCCGGCGTTCGGGACCGGCCGGGCGGGGTTGCCCCGCCAGACCGCGCCGGCCGCCGGGGTGCTGCCCTTCATCACGAACGAGTCGGGCGCCACCACCACCCCGTCGGCCAGGTCGACGCCGTAGTGCACCAGGGCACCGGTGCCGACCGAACACCCCCGGCCGAGCCGGATCCGGTCGGACTTGAACGCCCCGTCCTCGAGCGAATGCGAGTGCAGCACCGACCCCTCTGCCAGGGTGCAGTAGTCACCGATCTCGACCAGGCTCCGCTCCGGGAGTCCGCAGCCGTCGTCGAAGACCCGGCGGCCGACCCGTACCCCGAGCAACCGCCAGAGCAGCGGCTTGATCGGCGTGCCGTTGAACAGCCCGAGGAAGCCGGCCTCGGTGAGCTTCCAGTAGCGCTCGTGCCGCCAGTAATGCGGATCGTAGATCGAGCAGTGCAACGGGCGGATCCGACGGAATCCGAGGCACGACCACTCCAGCAGGACGGCGTAGCCGACCATCGTCAGCAGCGCCAGCAGGATTCCCGCGGACAGCGCGGGGACGTGCGGCTCGGCACCGTCGTGCAGCCCCTCGACGTGTACCACGATCAGGATCGAGAGGTAGAACAGCAGCCAGCGGGAGAGCAGGTACAAACCCATGGTGGCGAGGTTCGAACGGTTCTTCCGGGACAGCCGTCGCCGGAACTCGTCGCCGGTCTTCAACTCGTCGAAACGGGCGTCCCGGCGTACGGAGCGAGGTATCTCGAACGGTGGCGAGCCCAGCAGCCCGACACCCGACCGGACGGGACCGTCGAGCGGCACCATCACCTTGGTCGCGAGCAGGCAGTTGTCCCCGACCCTCGCCTCGGCGGGATAGACGATCCGGTTGCCGAGGAAGTTGTCCGCGTTGATCGTCGCCTGCGACAGCGCGAACGACGTACTGGAGAACCGGGCGTTGGACATGGAGAGCCCGTCGGAGACGAGACCCCCGCCGCGCACCTCGCAGAGGAACGGGCTGTCGTGCTTCTGCCCGAGCCCGAAGTTCGAGCCCGTCTGCCGCACCTCGCGCATCCGCCAGCCGATCAACCGGAGGTAGCCGATGATGTAGGAGCTGTCTCCGAACAGGACGTTGAAGAGCCGGACGTTGCTGAACCGGGAGACGATCTGGAAGCACACCCAGTGCCAGCCGTAGAGCCGGTACGTGCGGTCGGTCACCAGGAACAGGTTGGCCAGGCGGGGAACGGCGACCGCGAGCAGCAGGCCGAGCGGGATCGCACCGAAGAACATCAGCAGCGATCCCGGGACCGTACTGATGTCGACGGCGAAGGCGAATGCCACCAGGACGACGAGCATCTGGGTGTCGACCACCACCCGGCCGATCAGTTGGACGGTGCCGTAGCAGAGCCGGCGCGCCCGCGAGCACGACCTCGGCGCCGCGACCGGGTTACCGGCCCCACCCGGTACCGCCGGCGAGCCGTGATAGGTGGCCCCCGCCGGTACGACCTGGCCGGGGTACGGCGAGGAGACGTGCCCCAACTGTGCTCCGTCGCCCAGCTCGGTGTCGATGTCGAGCACGCTGCCCTCGCCGACCTGGACGTTCCGACCGATGCTGATCGGGCCGGTGGTGATCCAACCGGCCTCCGCCCGGTACCCGAGCAGGCTCACGTCCTTTCCGATCACCGTGCCGGCCCCCACCGTGACGAGATCGCTGCAGACCGGGACCGACCGGGACAGCATCAGCACGCCGGGCCCGACCTTCACGCCGAGCGACCGGAGGTAGAGGTTGTAGACCGGCGATCCCCGGAAGAGCACCAGCGGGCTGGCCCGGGTGACCCGTTTGACGACCCAGAACCGCAGGTACCTCAGCCCCCAGACGGGAAAGGTCTCGGCCCGCCACCTGCCGACCAGCAACCACTTCACCGCCACCGGCAGCAGCGCCATCACCGCGAACCAGGCGAAGCCGAAGCCCAGCGAGCGGGCGGCCACGTCGATCGCGCCGGAACCGCCGCTGATCCAGGTGTACCCGGTGACCGCTGCCATGGCGAAGAGTGCGATGTACGCCAGCCCGAGAAGGACCTGGAGAGCCGCACAGCCGTAGTACTCGAAATCGCTGGGCACCCGCAGCACCGGATGTGCCGGCTCGGCCGGCGCCGCCGACGCTCCGTTCTCGACCACCTCGGCAAGGCCCCGGACGGTGGGATTCAGGTACACGTCCTTGATCGAGACCTCGGCGCGGATCCGCTCCCGCACCCCCGTGCAGTACCGCGCCATCATCAGCGAATCGGCACCCAGGTCGGTGAAGAAGTCGTCCCGCACCGACACCCGCTCCACCCGCAACAGTTCCGCGAGGAGTTCCGCGAGCGCCGACTCCGTGGGCCCGGCCGGAGCGACGATGTCCGACGTCGCCGACCGGTGACGCGTCCCGGACGGCGCGGGCAGCCGCTTACGGTCCACCTTGTCGCTGGGCAGCGTGGGCAGCGCCGGCAGTTCCTCGAGATACGCCGGGACCATGTAGCGGGGCAGCCGGGACCGGAGCGCCGCCAACGCCCGACCGTGGTCCAGCGCCGCCGCTCCGGCACGCCGGGTGTAGAACGCCACGAGTTCGACCACGCCGAACTCCGGCTGGTACGTGGTGACCGCTGCCTGGGCGATCTCCGGCAGTCGCAGCAGCACGGACTCGATCTCGGTCAGCTCGATCCGGTAGCCGCGCACCTTGACCTGGCTGTCGATCCGGCCCAGATACTCCAGCTCACCGTCGTCGTTGACCCGTCCGAGGTCACCGGTGCGGTAGATCCGGCCCGAGGGATTGTGCGCGATCCCCAACCGGTCCGGGATGAAGGCGTGGGCGGTCAGGTCGGGCCGGTTGACGTACCCCGGGGAGAGGCCGACGCCCGCGACGCCGATCTCCCCGGTCTCCCCCCGGGGCAGCGCCCGCAGGTCCGAATCGAGGATCACCACCGAGTACGTCGGCAGGGGCACCCCGATCGTCAGGGGTCGGTCGGGATCGAGTCGGGCCCAGGTGGCGGTGACCGAGGTCTCGGTCGGTCCGTAGACGTTGAGCAACGTCCTTCCCGGCCGGTGCCAGCGGCTGACCAGGTGTGCCGGACATGCCTCACCGGAGACGAGGACGAACCGGAGTTCCGGCAACTCGTCCTCGATCGTGGCCAGCAGCGTCGGTACGCAGCACAGCGCCGTCACCCGGTGCCCGGCGAGGAAGCCGGCGAGGTCGCGCCCGACCAGCGCCCCGGGCGCGGTGCTCGGCACCAGCGTCGCGCCACAGACCAACGGCACCCAGATCTCCTCGACGGAGAAGTCGAAGGCGATCGTCATCCCCTGGTAGACACGGTCGTCGGCGCGCAGGCCGTAGCTCTCCGCCGCGACCTGCACGAAGTTGCAGATGTTCGCCTGGGTGATGGCGACGCCCTTGGGCCGGCCGGTGGTGCCCGAGGTGTAGATGAGGTAGGCCAGGTCGTCCGGTGCCGGAGCGGGGTCGTCCAGGCGGATCCGGTGCCGGGGGTACCGGTCGAGCTCCGGCACGTCGTCGATCCGGATCACCGTCCGGACCACCCCGTCCAGCCGGTCGGCCAGTGCCGAGAGCGCGACGACCGTCCGGACGCCCGCGTCCTCGACGATGAAGGCGATCCGGTCGGTCGGAAAGCCGGCGTCCACCGGTACGTACGACGCGTGGATCTTGGAGACGGCGAGCATGGCCAGATAGGCGAAGGCTGACCTGTCGACGAGCAGCCCGACCCGGTCCCCCGGAGCCACACCGCGCGCCAGCAGGAGGCGCCCGAGCTGGTTGGCGCGGGCGTCGAGTTCGGCGAACGTCATCGGGTGCTCGCCGTCGTCGACCGCCAGGTGCCCGGGATCGCCCTCGGCGGCGAACCGGTCGCAGCGTCGCTCGAACAGGTGGTGCAGCCGCTCACCAGGGCGCCAACGGACCCGGTTGTCCACCTCCGCCGCCGTCAACACCGGTCCGGTGCCGGGCCTGACACCCTGGCCGGGGACGTACGGCGCACGGACCGGGCCGGTGCCCGGCGGCACCCGGGGGTCGGCGCCCGGCGGCACCCGGGGGGCCGGGGTCACGCGTTCACCAGACCGGACGCACCGGATACCCCCGACTCCGCCGTGACGTCCCGGGCGGCGTCCAGCAGGATGTCCAGCCCGTCGTTCAGCATGTCGTCGGGGGTGGTCAGCGGGGCGAGCACCTTGACGACCTCGCCGTGCGGGCCGGAGGTCTCCAGCATCAGCCCCTCGACGAAGCAGCGTCGGGTGATGCTCGCCGCGAGCGCACCGGAGCCGACGTCGACGCCGCGCATCATCCCGCGCCCCTTCACGGTCGCGCCCGGCACGACGTTGGCCACCCCGGCGAGGCGACGGGCGAGCAGCTCACCGCGGCGCGCCACGTCGCCGGCGAACCCGGAGTCCGCCCAGAACTTCGTCAGCGCCACCGTCGCCGTGACGAACGCGTGGACGTTGCCGCGGAAGGTGCCGTTGTGCTCACCCGGCAGCCAGACGTCGTGCTCGGGCCGGATCAGCAGCAGCGCCATCGGCAGGCCGTAACCGGAGATCGACTTGGACAGCACGACCAGGTCCGGCACGATCCCGAACGGCTCGAAGCTGAAGAAGGTACCGGTCCGTCCGCAGCCCGCCTGGACGTCGTCGACCACCAGCAGGGCGCCGCTGCTCCGCGCCAGCTCCGCGATCCGCGCCAGCCAACCCGGCGACGCGACGTTGAGGCCACCCTCCCCCTGCACCGTCTCCAGCAGGATGGCCGCGGGCGCGTCGAGCCCGCTGGACGGGTCGCACAGCATCCGGGCCAGCAGGTCGGCGGTGTCGACACCCTCGCCCTGGTAGCCGTCGTACGGCATCCGGGTCACCCCGGGCAGCGGCATCTGCGGGCCGATCCGGTGGTGCCGGTTCCCGGTCGCCGCCAGCGCGCCCTGCGACATCCCGTGGAAGCCGTTGGTGAAGGCGATGACATTGGACCGACCGGTGACCTTGCGGGCGAGTTTGAGTGCCGCCTCGACCGCGTTGGCGCCGGTCGGGCCGGTGAACTGGACCCGGTAGTCGAAGCCGCGCGGCAGCAGCAGGAGCGATTCGAAGGCCGTCAGGAAAGCGCTCTTGGCCGTACTGGACAGATCCAGACTGTGCGACATCCCGCCGTGTTCGAGGTGGGCGATCAGGGCGGCCCGCATGTCCGGGTCGTTGTGCCCGTAGTTCAACGAACCCGCCCCGGCGACAAAGTCGAGATATTCTCGGCCGGACACGTCCCTGACCACACTCCCCTCCGCGGTGTCGAGGACGCAGTCGAAGCGGCGGCAGTAGCTGCGCACCCCCGATTCGCGACGTTCGAAGATCAGAATTTCTTTCTGGTCCGCCGCCCCTCGTACCGTCATTGGTCCCCCTCAGTCGCCCGGTCGCCGAACCAGACGTTCTCGCTGGTCAAAACCGGTTTTGCGGATTGCCCGCTTATTCCAACCGAGGAGCGGCATCCGGGAAACGGCAGAATGGCGGACCGATGTCAATTGGCCGGATTGCCGACTAAACCCTTGCGATCCGATAGCTGACTGTCCGATATATACGCCTTCTCCGGGCTGATCACGCGTCCGTCCGAGCGGTGCCCGACGGTTCCCTCTCCCCGAACCGGACAAACCCGCCGGAACACTGCGGGCAGTGTCCCGGCGGGTCAGCGGTCGAATGGCCGATCGGGTGGGGGCAAGTGGGCGGTCGGGTTTGTCAAACGGTCGGACGGTTTTGTCAAATGGTCGGACGGTTTTGTCAAACGGTCGGACGGACTGTCAAACGGTCGGGTGGTGCTCGGCGAGTGGGGTCAGCGGTAGTCGCAGACCCCGGTGGGGAAGATCTGTTCCAGGCGCCGCCGCTCGGCCCCGGTGGGACGCCACGAGCCGTACAGGCCCCGGGCGATGGCCGCCGGCACGGACTGCCGGTCGCAGGCGTAGACGCCGCCGGCAATCGGGCCGCCGGCGACGGTACGCGACGTTCCGTAGAGCGGGAAGCGAGACGTACACGCGCCGTCGGGGCGGTTGTCGAGGATCCCGTCCCAGACGTGCTCGCCCCGGGCGATCTCCGTACCGGCGGTGCTGAAGCAGCGGTCGACGGCCAACGCCGGCTTGTTGCCCAGCACCCCCCGCCAGGGCCGGGTACGCAGGTTCGTCATCCAGTCGTCGATCACCCCGAGTGCCTCCGGAGTCTGGTCGAAGGCCTCCGCCGGGCGGGCGTCGGTGAACCAGATGACCTGGTTGCCGGCGCTCCGGTCGTGATCGCGCATCCGTTGCCGGGACGCGAACGACTGGTGCGAGTTGTGCATGTCGAGCTGCTCTTCGAGGTAGTGCCGCCAATCGATGATCGGGATGTCGATGTCACCGGTGAAGACGATCCCCGAGTCGTACGCGGCCCGGATCGCCCTGCGGTCCCCGGTCGTACGCGGCGCCGGGGTACTGCCACCGTCCGGCGACAGTCGCATGTTCCGGGACGACCACGGGTCGAACTGCGCCGGGTCGGCACAGGCCGACGGGGTGAACGGACATCCCTCCTGCACCATCTCCGGCTGCGGTCGCCACGAGCCGACCCGGGCGTTCAGGTCGAGGAACTCGGACGGGGTGATCCGGCCGGAGGTCAGCGCCGACAGGCCGTACTGGACGCCGACGTTGTCCCAGGTCGACCGGGCATATCCGTCCGGGCCGGTGCCGTAGATGTTGACCAGGTCACCCCAGTGCGACCACTGCACCGTCTGCGCCACGCCGGGCGGATCCATCTGGGCCCAGAGCGGGTCACCCGGAGACCACAACGGGTTCAACGCGAGCGGGGTGAGGCCGCGCCAGCCCTCGATGCACTCGGTCGAGCCCGGCACGCCACCCAGGTACGGGTTCGGCACCGTCGCGCTGGCGTTCATGCCGATCAACCAGGTCCGGTTCTCCCAGTTCCGCCACTTCGGGTTCGCCCCGTCCGTGACGTCCATGTAGTACTCCAGCAGCTCACAGTCGCCCACATGGATCGTCTGGGTCGCCATGTCCGGGTACGAGTACTGCGGAATCGCCGCGTCGATAACCCGGGTGCCGTAGTTCTGCCCGTAGACGTACTGCTGGATGCCGCCGCCGGAACCTCCCACCCCGACCGTGTACAGCGGAACGCCGTACTCCTCGATGAAGTGCTCCTTGAGCATCAACGCCGTCTCGCCGCCGAGCACCAGGTTGTAGTGGGTGGCGGTGCGGGTGCCGGTGGAGTAGAGGACGGCGTAACCCAGCGAGAGACCCTCGTGGTAGAGATGTCCGCCGGGCAGCCGACCCTGGTCGTGCCCGATCGCCACCCCGCCGTCGAAGCGGTAGATCACCCGCCGGTTCCAGTTGGCCTCCAGCACCGCGATCGAGTAGACGAACCGGTTGATCGTGCCGCGCTCCCGTCGTACCACGTAGTCGACGGTCCGGCCGTCCAGCGTCGTCGTGGTGGTGAGGTCGGCGGGCCGGCTGCCGTCCGACGGCATCGGCTTGAACGTGCCGTCCCCGGCCCGGTACAGCCGGTCGGTGACGGTCGGCGCGGCGCAGTCCCGGCTCCAACCGATCACCGCGCCGTCGGCGCCCCGGACCCGCATCCCCTCGGCGTCCTGGTTGTCCACGATGGGCTGGCCCAGGCCGTTCTGCTCGGTACGGCACAGGAACGGATACTGCCGCGGACCGGAGAAGATCGGTCCCGAGATCGGATGGTTGCGTACGGCCAGGGTCGCGGTCCGGGCGTGCCGGGCACTCGCCCGCAGCACGTTCCCGCCGTCGCGCAGCCCGTCGACGACGCCGCGCAGCGAGTCGCCGTCCAGGCTCAGCGCGCGGGTGACGTCGGTGCCGTTGCGGGTGACCCGCACCGACCGTGGATCGGTCCGGCGGTCGAACGTGACCCGGACCAGCGCGTCGCCGCCGCTGACCTGGTCCGGCCGGCTGGACAGCACCTCGATGTCGAGCCGTTGCCCGGCCGGGCCGGTCCCGGCGGTGGCCGGCGCCGCGGCGCCGAGGGTGAGTACGGTGCTCAGGCCGACGGCCAGGGCTCCGCCGAGGGTACGACCAGCGGTGCCGGGCCGGGCCGATCCGCCGGCACCAGCGGAACCGCCTGCTCCGACGGCTCTGCCGATCCGGGCCGACCTGCCGGTCTGGACGGTTGGGTTGACGGCTGACCAGCGCTGGACGAGGAATCTGAGAACAGTCATCGGTCTCCTCCCCGGAGGATGGCGGACACCGACGATGTCACGGAGATTACGGGGTTGTCGAGATCGACACTTGTCGAGTACCGGCGACCCGACCGGGGAGCTCCGGAGCCCAGGGGTCACGACGACGGCTTCTGCCCGCCTATCTGGCTTTCCTCGGCGGGTCTGGCTTTCCTCGGCGGGCGAATGGTCGACATTCCCTTCGCGCGACTTTCGATACCCCGGCCGCCATATCGCGAGCGCCCCGACGATCAGGGCCGCGACGCTCGAGAGCTTGTCCGCGAGATCCGGTCCCAGGGTGAGCACACCGCCCACGCTCACGACCGCGGCGAGAACTATGATGATGATGGCAGTGCGCAATCGCATTCTGTTGACGCTGTTGATCCATCGGCGCGACGTCGCGCCGATCGCGAGCTCCAACATTGCGACACCCGCCATGAACAGCACAGGCACCTGCCACAACTCGACGTCATGTCAGTTCTCCTCCCGCCTCGCCGAGTTACCCGTCATCGAAGCGCCGCCTCTATCTGGTCGATGAATTCCGAGGTCAACTGCTTGCCATCCACCAGCAGGGCTCTGGCGTGGACCCGGACCGCATCAGAGAACTGGAAATAGTTCGGGTTCATCGGTCGCGGTCGCGTATTTCGACCGCCGTTCGAAGCTGGTCGGACAGCAGTTCGGCGACGGCGACGGTGGTCGCGGGATGCCGGCCCAGTAGCGCGGCCGTTCCGGGGTGCGGGGAGCCGGCGCCGGACCGGTCGGCCGGCAGCCAGCCCTGGTCGCAGCCCAGCAGCGCCGCGACGGCATCGCAGACCGCCGGATGCGCGACCAGCAGTTCCGCGACCGGCCCGGCCGGTTCCGACAGGGGCGCGGGCAGCGCGCCGGACACCTGTCGGGTCGACCATGGCGGCACCCAGGAATCGACCTCGGCCAGGCCGGCCGGAAACGTCCGACCCGCCTCGCGGACCAGCACCGGCACCAGTTCGCGGGCCTGTTCCCGCAGCGTCGTGATCAACCTGGGGAGCCACGGCAGCAGCACCGGATCGGGCAGCCGCGCGAAGGCCGTGGAGATCAGTTCCACCACGACCGGGGCGAGGGCCGGAACCGGCTCCAACGCCTGGACGAACCCGCTCAGGTACTGCGGGAACGCCGGGACCACCAGCGGGTTCGTCAGCAGGTCGGCACTGCGCGAGCGCAGCTCGGCCAAGGGCAGCAGGCCGAGCTGGAACTGGGCGGCCCAGAGCAGCGCCACCTTGGCCGGCGCCTCGGGGTGCGACTGCCGCACGGCGAGTTCGAGTTGCGCCCGGTCGCACCCCAACGACAGCGCGAGACTCTCCATCGAGAACAGGAACCCGAGCATGGCGCCGACCTGACGGACCCCGGTCTCCTCGTCCGTGAACGCCGTCGGCAGCAGGGTGCAGTAGTGCGCGTACCCGGAGGTTGCGAACGCCTCGCACCAGGCCGGCAGCTCCGGCCGGGTGGCCCGGTAGTGCGCCAGCAGCCGGCGGATCCGCCGCAGCACCTCGGGGGCGTCGTCCACGGTCCGCTCGGCGGCGAGCAGTTCCACGGCTCGCGCCCCGAGTTCGTCGGCGAGCCGTCGGCCGCCCAGGTAGAGAATGGAGTCCTCCACCGCCGCGAGCGCACCGGCGGCGGTGGCGTCCGGCGCCCACACCGCACGCCGCAGCCGCAGCTCCAGCACCTGCTCGACGGTGATTCCCTCGTAGCCCAGCTCGATGACGGACCGCTGGTGCTTGCCCAGCGCCAGGTCCCAGCTCTCCTGGATCGACCGCTCGCCGAGCCGCCGCTCACCCATGATCGGCCGGACGGCGCCGTCGGGCAGCAGCCGACGTAGGACCCACAGCAGATCCGAGGCGGGCACCAGTTCCGGGTCGCCGCCCAGGTCCAGCAGGGCCCGCTGCACCGTACGCTTCGTCAGGTCGAGCCCGAGCGGAGCCAGCCGGTCGAAGACGTCGCGGGCCAACGGCGGAAGGGCGTCGTAGCCGACCTGACCGATCCGGTCGCCGCCGAGCAGGATCTCGCAGAGCCGGCGTACGTCGCGGCGGCCCGGCACGACATCCTTCTCGATACAGGTCACCGCGGCGTCGGCGAAGTCGTACGGGGTGGGCCGGGCCCGGTTACGCAGCCCGGCCAGCAGAATGGAGGTCTCGAACACGGCGATCGCGTCCGCCGTACTGGCCAGGTAACCGTTCCGGCGGGCGAGCCGGACGATGTCGACGCACCACTCCAGCAGCTCCGCCTCGTCCAGTCCGTCCAGCGCGGGCGGACTGGCCAGGAAACTCGACAGCCGGTCGGTGACCGGTTCCGGGGCGGTCGGCGACGTCGACCGCTTCCGTCCCGGGCGCTTGCGCCCGCCCTGCTGGCCGTCGAGATGGAAGGGCTTGATGCCGCCCCGGGTCAGCGCCTTCCGCCAGGTGGCGGCGGCGATCGACACCGACCCGGAGGCGAGCCCGAACTGCGCCTCGATCGCGGAGTGGCTGGACGGGATCAGCCCGTACAACCACCGGGTGGCGGTCCGGGGGCTGATCTCGTAGCGCGACGGGACGGCGTCGTCGCCCGACGATCGGGCAGCCTCGTCGCCGGGCGGCTGGCCGGGCCCGTCGCCCGACACTGGGACGGCGGTGCCGAACTCCTCGACCCGGCTCGCCGCATGGAACGCGCCGCAGACGTACAGGCAGCGCGCCGGGTCCGCGCCCGAGGTGCCGAGATGCTCACGCATCCTGGTCCACATGTAGCGCTCACGGTCCTCGTCCTGGCGCAGCCGATCGTCGCCCTCGGGCGTCAGGCGCCGGAAGAGGCTGCCGATCAGCACCATGACCTGCCGGTAGGTGTCATAGTCGGCACCGGCCAGGGGCTGCTCGACATACTGGTCCCACCACTCGGACCAGTGCCGGACCTTGCCGTGATGCAGCAGGTACGACTCAAGTTCGGCGAACCGGGGGCGCAGGTCGCCGAGTTCGACGCCGACGGCATCACCGTGCAGCCCGGCTTCGTCCGGCGCCGTACCCTCGGCCGACGACGCGGCCTCGTCCGGACCGGCGGTGTCGCCGTCAGCCGACACGGGCTCCGGCTGATCGCGGGGCAGCCACTGGAACACGTGGTCCGCCGAACGGTCGACCAGCACCAACTCGACGTCCGGGGTGTCCAGGGCGTACGCGATGGCCTGGTATTCCGCGGAGGACTCGGTGATCGGCGCCACCACGCTCAGCGGCCCCCACTCCGGAGGAAAGCCGTCGAGTTCGGAGGCGAACGCCTGTAGAGCCACCGGAAGTCGACAGTTGCGCAGCTCGCCGAGGAGCGGCCGGAGATCCTCACACAGCTCCAGGTAGATGACCTTGGGCTGCTTCTCCCGCAGCCGGCGCACCATCGCCAGCGCCGAGGACGGCGAATGGTGGCACACCGGGAAGATCTCAAGGTCCTGGCGAAGCGCCCGGTCGACGTCGTCGACCAGGCCCGACAGGATCCCGGGCAGCGCGCCGGGGCCGTCGGTGAACGCCTCGGCGGCGTCGAGCAGTTGCCCGCGCAGTGCCCCGAACGAGCCCGACGGCCCGGCCGACGTGCCCGGTGACGCGGTGCCCGGACCCGGCGACGCGGCCGACGAACCCGCCGGTGCCGGCAGGGCGGAATCCGGAGTCATCGTGGTGGAGTCCGGATTCATGAAAGAGTGGCGATCGCCTGGCGGCCACCCTCGAGGAAGGCTGGCCAGGGTCCGCCGTCCTGCTTGCTCCGTGGCTCGACCACGCCGTGCCAGTACTTGTTCAGAATGGCCAGGTCCTCGGGGCTGCGTCGGGCCAGCGAACCCACCAGCGAGCTGGCCAGCGTCTCGGCCCGCAGCGTACGGTCGCCGAAGAACTGGCTGTGCAGGATGGCGTCCTCCAGCACACCGATCTGCTCGGCCGTGGAGAGTGCCGATTCCAGCTTCTCGTCGTCGCTGCCCGCCGCTGCGGCGCCGGCCCGCAGGTCGGCGAAACTCTGTAGCAGGATGTCCAGCAGCGTCGGTGGCACGTCCAACTCGATCCGGTGCCGGCGGAGCAGTTCGGTGGTCCGGAAGCGGACGATCTCGGCCTCGCTGCGCTTGTTCGTCACCACCGGGATCCGGACGAAGTTGAACCGCCGCTTCAGCGCCGAGGACAGGTCGTTCACGCCCCGGTCCCGGCTGTTCGCCGTCGCGATGATCGAGAAACCGGGCTGGGCGAAGACGATGCTGTCGTCGTCGAGTTCGGGAATGGAGACGTACTTCTCGGAGAGGATCGAGATCAGCGCGTCCTGTACGTCGCTGGTCGACCTGGTCAGCTCCTCGAACCGGCCGATCACGCCGTTCTGCATCGCCGTCATGATCGGCGACGGGATCAACGCCTCCCGGGACTGCCCCTTGGCGATCACCATCGAGACGTTCCACGAGTACTTGATGTGGTCCTCGGTGGTCCCGGCGGTGCCCTGCACGACCAGGGTCGAGTTGCGGCTGATCGCGGCGGAGAGCAGCTCGGCGAGCCAGCTCTTGCCGGTGCCCGGGTCACCGATCAGCAGCAGGCCACGGTCGGACGCCAGGGTCACGATGCTCCGCTCGACGAAACTGCGGTCGCCGAACCACTTCTGCGGAATCTCCCGGTCGAGCCCGTCCGCCCGCTCGGATCCGAGCACGAACAGCCGCACCATCCTGGGACTGAGCCGCCAGGAGAACGGCTTGGGCCCGTCGTCGACCGACTCCAGCCAGTCGAGTTCCTCTGCGTACTTGACCTCGGCGGGGGCACGCAGCATGTCGTCGGTCATTCGAGGTCTCCTAGGTGAGGAAGCTCTTGAGTTCGAAAACGAGTTTGCGGATGTGGCCGGAGAGCACCGGAGCGCCCAGGTCCTTGAACCGCTGCCGGAACCACGGGTTGACGCTCTGCTGTCCGCCGCTGGTCACCGATCCGACCGGGATGACCCGCACCCCGGACCGGTGCGCCGTCGCCAGGCCCTCGAACACCCCGTGCGGATCGGACTCGTAGTAGTCCGAGATCCACACCAGCACGGTGTTGCGGGGATCGGTGATCTTCGGCCGGGCCAGGGTCAGCGCGGCCGTCCCGTCCGTCCCGCCGCCCAACCGGGTACGCAACAGCACCTCGAACGGATCGTGCACCCACGGGGTCAGGTCGAGTGCCCGGGTGTCGTACGCGACCAGGTGCACGTCCACCTTCGGCAGCCCGGCGAAGATCGACGCCAGGATGGTGCAGTTCACCATCGAGTCGACCATCGACCCCGACTGGTCGACCACGACGATCATCCGGGCCGGCGTGGTACGTCGGGCGGTGTGCCGGTAGTAGAGGCGGTCCACGTACAGCCGCTGATCCTCCGGACTCCAGTTCGTCAGGTTCTTCCAGATCGTCCGCTCGATGTCCAGGTTGCGGAACACCCGCTTCGGCGGAACGGACCGGTCGATGCTGCCCACGCTGGTCTTCTCCACCTGCGTACGGAGCACCTCGGCGACCTCGTCGACGAACCTGCGGATCAACGCCTTGGCATTCGCCAGTGCCACTCCGGACAGGTTCGCCTTGTCCCGCAGCAACTGTTCGATCAGTGACATGCTCGGCGTGAGCCGGCTGGCCAGCGCCGGATCGGCCAGCACCTCCCGCAGGTGCATCCGGCGGACGAGATCACCCTCCAGCCCGGCCAGTACGCCCGCCAGCTCGCCCATGCCCGGACGGCCCCGCAGTTGCCCCGGCTCGGCTCCGAGCGCCCGCTCGAACCAGCCGGCGTCGGACTGCCACCGGGCCAGGTCGGTGGCGGTGACGCTGCCGGACCCGGTCGAGAAGACGTTGAGCAGGATCTTCGACACCAGGGCCGCCCGGCGTACCTCCGCCGTACCGACCCCGTCGTCGGCCGCGACCGTCCCGTCGTCGGCCGCAACCGTCCCGTCGTCGGCCGCGACGGCCCCGTCGTCGGCCGCGACCGTCCTGTCGTCGGCCGCGACCGTCCCGTCATCGGTCCCGCCGCCGGCTGCGGTGACGGGCTCCGGGCCGTCGCCGCTCTCCCCTGCCACGCCGGCCTGCGGCTCGGCACCGGCGGCCGGCGGCACCATCACACCCTGCAACTCGTCGGCAAGATCGGGAAACCGCTGCACGATGGTGTCCACCGACACCGACGGATCCAGCAGCGCCGCCGGCAAGCCGAGGTCGTCGACGATGGCCACGCTGGCCGACTCCAGCGACGACTGCTCCTCGGCGGCGAAGACGCGCGCCAGTAGACGCCAGTAGAGCACCTGTCGCCGATTCTCGTCGGCGCTGATCGGATGGTCCGGCGCGAATCCGCCGCCCCGCTCGCTGTGTCCGCTCATCTCCGCAGCAACCGCCCCGCCCGCTCGCGCAGCACCGCCACCGCGTCCCCGCCCTTGGCCTCCGCCTTCACCAGCTTGGGATCCGTGAGGCCGAGGGCCCAGTCGCCGGTGTGCGCCTCCGCCGTCGCACGCTTGGTCGCGTAGCGGAGCGCGAACGGCTGCACCGTCCAGCTACCGCCGTCCCAGCGGACCAGGCCGAGGCACGCCGAGGAGGCGGCCACCAACTCCGGGGTCAGTGGCCCGCAGGTCGGCAGCCGGGTCACGTCCACGCCGACGGCCTGCCCACCCAGGTCCAGCATGGTCGTCGCACCGTCCTCCGCGACGGTCGTGGTGTAACCCTCCAGCAGGACCGGCTCGGCGATCCGCACCGGATGGCGGTCCAGCGGCGGCACCGCCGGAGCGAGCGCCGCGCCGAGCAGGAGCCGCGCGGTGGCGAACGGGTCCACCGGATCACCCAGCCGGGCCTGGTCCTCATGCCACACCAGGTCACCGCTGTCCAGCAGGGGCAGGTCGGTGACGTCCACCCCGCGACGCTCGGCGACCGCGCGGAGCAGTACCGGGTACCCCCGCAGCAGCCGCCACATCGCCGGGCCGACGATCGTGTCCACCTTCGCCGCCGCGACGCTCGTCCGCACCAGCCGGGGCGGCGCACCACCGACGGGTTCGAGCACGGCGTGGACCTGCGCCTGCACCGCCGTGCCGTGCTCGTGCACGTCCACCCCGAGGATCAGCAACCGCCCCGACACCCGGTCGGCAGCCGCGGGAACGCCCGGCCAACCACCGACCTCGGTCAACAGCAGGGCCCGGGTCCACAGGTCGGCCCAGCGTCGCACCGGCAGCCGGTCCAGCGTCGCGACCGGGCACGACGTGCGCAACTCGGCCGCCAGGCCGTCGAGCAGCACCGCCAGCCGCCGCAGCCTCGGCTCGGCCAGCACCGCCTCGAGCGTCTGGGCCGAGGCCGAGACCAGGTCGTGGTCGACACCGCGCCAGCCGGTGATCGCCAGCTCACGCAGCCAGGACCGGACGCCACCGCGCAGGTTCTCCGTGCCGGCTGCCGGGGGCACGGGCGACGCCGGCGGGGTCCAGGCCGCACGGGACCGACCCAGCGCGGTGTCGAGCCGGGCGAGCAGCGCATCGTGCACCGCACCGAGCAGCGCGGTACGGGCACCGGCCAGCGCCAGCAGGTGTTCGTCGCCGAGCGAACCGGCGACGATCTTCTCGACCGCCTCACGTATCCGATCGCCGAGCGGCGTGCCCGCCACCGCGCCGGCCAGCGCGCCCAATGCCGCGGCACGCTCCTCACCCAGCCGGGCGAGCCCGGGCACGAGGCTCTCGTCGATGCCGGCCACCAGGTCGAGCGCCTCCCCCACGCCGGGCGGAGCGCCGTCGAGCAGTTCGGCGAGCTGTGTCCCGAGCATCAGCGGACCGCTCCCATCGCCGGGAACCAGTGCAGCTCCGGGATCGGCTCCGTGGTCTCCGGCAGCTCCAGATAGGCGAGATGGCGCAGGAAACGGCTGAAGACGACGGCCGCCGGGCTGGACTCGGGCCGCCCGCGCAGCCGAGCCACCAGGTCGGCGCCGGACGACAGCTCGCCGTCCACCTCGATCCGCAGGTAGCGGGCGACCCGGTCGGCGCCGTACTGCAACACCGCCTCGTCGACCAGCGCCTGGAGGTGCTTGCAGGGCGAGCCGCGCAGCCCGCCGCACGGCCGGTTGTTGTTGGTGCTGCAGTTGAGGCCGTGGCTGCCGGCGGCGATCGAGGAGACGTACACCCGCTCGATGTCCGAACCGCTCGACACGACCCCCTGGAGTCGTCCGTCCGCCAGCTCGACGAAGGGGACCTTCGCCAGCTTGCGGGGCTGCACAGCCGGCAGCACCCGCGCCACACTACGCCGTTCCCATCCGATGCCGACCGCGTCCACGACCCCCGCCCTTCGATCCGATGCCCCGAGAACATAGACGGGCACGGTGACACTTTCGCGGCCGGGATTCGGAGCCCGGCCGGACCGGCACGCCTACCCCGCGTACGGATGCGGACGATGTCGCCGCCGCTGGGTACGATGCCGCGACCCCGAACCCGGACGAGGAGCAAAATTGCTGGTCGGAGCCGTCGACATCTACACCAACCACGCCGTGGTCGTCATCGGCGCCACGGCCTTTCCCGAGGTGGAGCACGACGACTCGGCGGCGACCGCCGACGACCGGCACGTCGTGGTACGCACCCGGGGGCAGGTCGCGCCGACCCGGGTGTCGATCTGGTCCCGGGCCATGCCGTACCTCGGCTCCGTGGTCTTCGACGGGGAACTCGACCTGATGGACCGCACACTCTGGGTGGGCGACATCGAACGCCTGACGTCGTACACGACGAAGCTTCTCGACAGCGCCGGAGTCCAGCGCGTCGTGGTCTGCGTCGACGATCCCGGGCACGCCTCCCGGATCCACGTCGGGCTCGGCCTCGGCACCGAGGTCAGCACGCTGACCTCGGTGCCGGGACACCCGCTCCCGGAGGCGCTGACCGCCGACCCCGCCGACAGGTACGCCACGGCCGGCGACGGCATTCCCGACCAGGTGACGCCGGCCCTCGTGGCCGACGTGCGGCGTCGGACGAAGCGCGTGTCGGACCAGTAGTGCGTCACCGCACGGTCGTCCGTGCAATTTGCACGGATCGGGGTTGTGCCGGCCCCGGTCCTGCCGTATCAACAGTGAAATGCGACCGGACCCCGGGCAGGTGCTCCACTTCTCAGAGGATCCGACGATCACCCGGTTCGTTCCACACGTCGCCCCAAGCGCCAAGGAGTCCGAGGCCTACGTCTGGGCCGTCGACCACGACCGCGCACCCGACTACTGGTTTCCCCGCCAGTGTCCGCGCGCGATGGCCTGGGTCTGCGAAACGACATCCGAGGCGGACCGTGACCGCATCATGGGACCCGGCTGCGGCGACCGCGTCCACGCGATCGAGTACGGCTGGCTGGAGGCGATACGTCAGACCCGCCTGTACGCCTACCGGCTGCCGGCCGAGCAGTTCCGGCCCTTCGGCATGCCCGAGCCACATGCCCACGTGTCGGTCGAGACGGTCGAGCCACTCGGTCCTCCCGAGCCGGTCGGCGACCTGCTCCAGTGCCACGCCGAGGCGGGGATCCAACTGCGCGTACTGGACAATCTCTGGCCCTTCTGGGACGCCGTCATCACCAGCAGCGTGGCGTTCAGCGGCATCCGGCTGCGGAACGCGAGACACCACCCGAAACTATGAACCGTCGTACCCGTGGGGTGGTCGGCGCAGGTGGCGCCGCCGCCGGGTGGCCAGCAGCCGGAGTTGGCTCAGCGGCCCGAGGTCGCCCCGGACCCGGATCACGAACTCGCTGATGTCCGGGATGCAGAGTACGAACGCGATCGGGCGGCCCGCCTTGGTCAGATAGAGCAGCAGTGACTCGTCCAGCGGTGCAGCCGGAGATCGTCGCCGGGCAGGGTGGCGGCGGGTGGCGGTTCGTTCCCGGCCACCGGACAGATCCAGGTGTCCGACTCGAAACCACCGCCACCCCCCGCCGAGGCTCAGGCCCGAGATGTCGATGGTGGACGGTGCGGGTGCCGCAACGTCTCGGACATTCCACGATTCTGCTTCCGGCCCGACGCGCCGTCCTGAGCGCGACGGCGGGGCCTACCTGAGTATCCGACCCCCAGTCGCACCGCCGGCCGTCGGCTGTCGGGTCGTCGGCTCGTCGGCGTTGTGCTGCGGCGCACCACCCGTAAGGCATCCTAGGATGATGCTGGTCCCGCTGCGGTCGGTCCACGGACGGCGGCACCCCCTGTCGGCCCGCAGGGCACCCGCGGACCGACAGGCGGGCGAGGCGTCAGTCGGCGCTGCGGGCCATCGCCCGGACTCCGACCGTCAGCCCGACGGCGGCGGTGACCAGTGCCGCCACCCATCCCCAGAGCACGGTCGCGGTGCCGACCTGACCGGCGAACAGCGCACGCTCGGCGTCGACCAGGTAGGCGAGCGGATTCAGGTGTGCCGCCGCCCGCATCCAGCCCGGGCCGGTCTCCAGCGGCAGCAACATCCCGGAGAGCAGCATGAGCGGGAAGATCAAGGTCTGCTGTACAACCCAGAACATCCAGTCCTGCTTGCGTACGGCGATCGCCAGCGCGTAACTGAGCGCGCCGAGTCCGATGCCGAACACCGCGAGCAGGGCCAACCCGACCAGGGCACCGGCAACGTGCAGCCGGAAGCCGAACGGGATCATCACCAGCACGATGATCACCGCCTGTCCGGCCAGCGGCACCATCTCCTTGAGCGCCCGCCCGATCAGCAGCGAGGGACGGGACAGCGGGGTGACCAGCATCCGCTCGTGTGCACCGGTCTGGAACTCGAACAGCAGGTTGGCGCCGGTCGTCGAGGTGCCGAAGAGAGCCGTCATGACGAGGATGGCCGGGACGAACCACTGCCACACCCCGCCGTCCCCGAGGGCCGTACCGGCCTGACCGCCGAGCGAGCCGACCAGCAACGGCCCGAACAGCCCGAGGAAGACCAGCGGCTGCACCATGCCGAAGATCACCGAGAACGGGTCGTGCAGCAGCGGCCGCAGTTCCCGGGTCATCACGATGCCGATGTCCCGGATCAGGCCGAGCGGACCGGTCCGGCCCGCCGTCCGGACCGGCGACGGTGCGGTGACACTGAGGGTGCTCATGCGGGTACGTCCTTCGGGGTCTTCGGGTCCTGGGGATCGCCGTGCTCGTTCTCGCTCTCCCGCAGGCTCCGTCCGGTGAGGGCGAGGAAGACGTCGTCCAGGGTGGGCTGGTGCACCTGTGCGGTCGCGACCGGTACGTCCGCGGCCACGGCGGCCCGCAGCAGCTCCGGGACCGCCGCCGGTCCGTCCCCGACGTGTGCCTCCACCCGGTTCCCGTCGAGCACCACGTCACGGGCACCCGGCAGCCGGTCCACGAGTCGGGCGAGGGGTCGGGCGTCGTCCCCGGCCACCGTCACGACGATCCGGTCACCGGCCAGCTTCGCCTTGAGCGTCGCGGCCGAGTCGTCGGCGATGATCTCGCCGTGGTCGACGACCACGACGCGCTCGGCCATCGAGTCGGCCTCGTCCATGTAGTGCGTGGTGAGCACGACCGTCATCTCGCGCTCCGCCCGCATCCGCAGGATGTGCTCCCACAGGTTCGCCCGGTTCTGCGGATCCAGCCCGGTGGAGGGCTCGTCGAGGAACAGCAGCGACGGCCCGTGGACCAGGCCCATCGCCACGTCGAGGCGCCGACGCTGGCCGCCGGAGAGCGCCGAGACCTTCCGGGTGGCGAGTTCGGTGAGGTCGAGGGCGTCGAGCAGCTCGGCGGCCCGCTGCCGGGCCGCCCGTCGGTCCAGACCGTAGATCCTGCCCTGGGTGTTCAGTTCGTCACGGACCCGCTGGGTGTGGCCGGCGCCGTTGCCCTGGCCGACGTAGCCGATGTGCCGGCGGACCTGGGCCGGTTCGCGTACGACGTCGTGACCGGCGACCGTGGCGGTGCCGGAGGTCGGCGCGATCAGCGTGGTGAGCATCCGCATCGTGGTGGTCTTGCCGGCTCCGTTCGGGCCGAGTACGGCGACCAGCTCGCCGGGCTCGATCCGCAGGCTGATGCCCCGGACGGCGTGCACGGTCTGGCTACGGCTCACCACGAAGTCCCGGGTGAGCGAGCGGGCGTCAATCATCGTCACGTCCCGCCGGTCGGATGTTCGATTCGGTCATGGGAGGAAACGTACGGACCATAGCGGCCACTTTCTGACCTGAATTGCGGGCACACTTACGGCATGGCGAACACCAGCTCCCGGACCCTCCGCCTGCTGTCCCTGCTACAGACCCACCGCTACTGGCCCGGCAACGAGCTGGCGGACCGGCTCGACGTCTCCGTACGCACGCTGCGCCGCGACGTCGACCGGCTGCGGGAACTGGGCTACCCGGTCGAGGCACACCGGGGCGTCGACGGCGGTTACCAGCTCGCTCCCGGCGCCACACTCCCCCCGCTGGTCGTCGACGACGAGGAGGCCGTCGCGCTCGCGGTCGGTCTCCAGGCGGCGGCCCAGGGCGCGATCGCCGGCATCGAGGAGTCCTCGATCCGGGCGTTCACCAAGGTGGTGCAGGTGATGCCGGCCCGGCTGCGGCGTCGGGTCGACGCGCTGCGGGCGATGACCGTACCGGCGCCGTGGAGTTACGGCACCGGGCCGACCGTCGAGGCGGCGGTACTCACCACGGTCGCCCAGGCCTGCCGGGACGCGGAACGGCTGCGCTTCTCCTACACCGCCAGGGACGCGGAGCAGACCGCCCGACACGTCGAGCCGCACCGGCTGGTGTCCCTCGGCCGCCGCTGGTACCTGGTCGGATACGACCTCACCCGACAGGACTGGCGCAGCTTCCGGCTCGACCGCATGCACGATCCACGGGGTACGGGCGCGCGGTTCAACCCCCGGCAACTGCCCGCCGAGGACGCCGCCGCGTTCGTCCGGGCGAGTATCGAGAACCTGACGACGCCGTACCAGGTCGAGGCACTGGTGCACGCCCCCGCCGGCACCGTACGGGACCGGGTCGGTCGGTGGGGCACCATCGCGCATGTCGACGAGCGGCGGTGCCGGCTGTCGATGACGACGGACACCCTGGACTGGCCGATCCTGGCCCTCGGCTCGCTCGGTGCGGAGTTCGAGGTGATCTCGCCGCCCGAGCTGGTCGACCGGATCCGGGAGTGGAGCGACCGGTTCGGGCGGGCCGCCGCCACCGGCCCGCACATCCCGGCGGGACCCGACAGCACCGCCGCCTGACAGTCGGTATCGTGGATCTACACCACGGGTATCCACGTCGGACGGTGACGCGATGGCGGGATGGGCGCGGAGCGGTCTGCCGGCCGGTGTCTCCACCGCGCTGGCGTTCCTGGCGGGGGCGTTCACCAACGTGTTCACCCAGGGCTGGAGCCTGCCGGTCGGCGCCGGCCTGGCCGTACTGGTGGTGGGGTGGGTCGGCTGGGAGATGCGGCAGGCCGCCCGGGCTGCCGACGACCGCGGCCCGGAGCCGGACCCGGGGACCACACCGCCGGATCCGACCCCGTCCGGAGCGGCGGTCGTGCCCCGGCAACTTCCGGCGGCGGTACGCCACTTCGCCGGCCGGAGCACCGAACTGGCCACGTTGACCCGCCAACTCCGGCAGTCACGGGCGGATCACGGCGACGCGATGGCGGTCTCCACCATCGCCGGAACCGCCGGGATCGGGAAGACGGCCCTGGCCGTCCACTGGGCGCACCAGGCCGCCGACGACTTCCCGGACGGGCAGCTCTACGTGAACCTGCGTGGATTCGAACCGGCCGGTGCCGCCATGACCACCACGGCCGAGGCGCTACGCGGCTTCCTGGACGCGTTCGAGGTGCCGCCGCACCGGATCCCCGACAGTCTGGACGCGCAGGCCGCCCTCTACCGCAGCCTGCTGGCCGGAAAGCGGGCCCTGGTGGTGCTCGACAACGCCCGCGACGCGGATCAGGTCCGCCCGCTGCTGCCGGGCACGGTGGGCTGCGTCGTGCTGGTGACCAGCCGCAACCGGTTGTCCAGTCTGGTCACGGTCGAGGGTGCGCATCCGCTGATCCTGGATCTGCTGACCCCGGACGAGGCCCGGGAGTTGCTGGCCAGACGACTCGGTACCGAGCGACTGGCGGCCGAGCCCGAGGCGGTAACGGAGATCATCCGTCACTGCGCCCGGCTCCCCGTGGCCCTGGCCGTGGTCGCCGCCCGTGCCGCCACCAACCCCACCTTCACGCTGACCGTGCTGGCCGCGCAGCTACGCGAGACCCGTGACCGGCTGGACGCGCTGACCGACGACGACACCAACGACGTACGGTCGGTCTTCTCCTGGTCGTACCGCTCCCTGACGCCGGAGACGGCGAGACTGTTCCGGCTGCTCGGACTGCATCCCGGGCCGGACATCACCGCCCCGGCGGCGGCCAGCCTGGCCGGGCTTCCGCTGGCCAGGGTACGTCCCCTGCTGGCCGAACTGGTCCGGGCGAACCTCGTCGTCGAGCATGTCCCCCGGCGGTACACCTTTCACGACCTGCTACGGGCGTACGCCAACGAGCAGGCGTACGCGGTCGACTCCGACGACGAGCGCCGCGCCGCGCTGCGGCGGTCCCTGGACCACTACCTGCATACCGCGTACGCCGCCGCCCACCTGCTCGACCGGTACCGGGATCCGATCACGCTGCCGGCGCCGCGTCCCGGGGTGACACCGGAGAGCAGCGCGGACCACCGGCAGGCACTGGCCTGGTTCACCGCCGAGCACCAGGTGCTGCTCGCCGCCGTTGACGTCGCCGCGGCCACCGGATCGGAGAACCACGCCTGGCAGCTCGCCTGGGCCCTGGACAACTTCCTGTGGTTCGGTGGGCACTGGCCCGAACTGGCGGAGGTCGGCCGCACGGCGCTCGACGCGGCCCGACGGCTGGCCGACCGGCCGGCAGAGGCTCGCGCCCACCAGAACCTGGTGCACGCCTACACCCGGCTGGGCCGATACGACGAGGCCGAGCGGCACGGCCGGCAGGCTCTCACGCTCCACCGCCAGGGCGACAACCTGGCCGGGCAGGCACACACCCACATGTTCCTGACGAAGCTCCGGACCCGGCAGGGCCGGCACGCCGAGGCGCTCGACCACGCCCGCCAGGCCCTGCACCTGTACACCGAGGTCGGTGAGGAGATCTGGCAGGCCGACGCCCTGAACGCCGTCGGCGGACAGCACGGCAAGCTCGGCGAGCCCGAACAGGCGCTCGACTTCTGTCAACGGGCGCTCGCCATCTACCAGAGGCACGACGATCGCCGGGGCCAGGTCTGGACCTGGGAGAATCTGGGGTTCGCCCACCACCACCTCGGCGACCACCCGGCGGCCGTCGCCTGTTACCACCGCGCCCTCGACCTGTGTCGGAGCCTCGACTACCCCGACAGCGAGGCCGAGCTCCTCGCCCAGCTCGGCGACACCCGGCAGGCGGCGGGCGACCTCGACGCCGCCCGTGACTCCTGGAATCAGGCGCTGGCGATCATCGCCCCGGACCACGTCGACGCCGACGGGATACGCGGCAAACTCCGCAACCTCCAGGTCCCGACCGGTGCGGTCGACGACCCGAGACCCCGCTGACGAATCGCCCCGCCGATCGACACGCCGGGCTATGGAGTCAGCACTCCCCCGAACGGGGCCCGGGAGAGCCCGACCCGTACCGGCTGACGACCGTTGTACGCGAACCGCAGCAGCTCGGCTGCGCCGACGGTGGTCGTACCCAGGTCCAGGTGCCGCCGCGCGGCCACCCAGTCCACCAGACCCTGCGGGTCACGGATCTCGCTGGTGAAGTGGACCAGCGTGGCGTACCAGATGTCCCGGTGGTAGGCGGCCTCGAACCAGCCGTCCGGGCCCAACTCCTCGCCGAGCCGGTCGGCGAACCCGGCCGCTGCCGAATCCTCCGGGAAGGCGCAGAGCATCACGCCGGACGGGGTCAACGTCAACCCGAACAGCCGCAGCCGGACCGGCGGCGAGGCGGCGGCGGCCCGGCCCAACGCCGACGCGGAGCGCGCCACCAACGGATCGTCCGGCGGGATGGCGGACCGGTGCACCTCGATCGCCCGAACGGTGAAGTGCACCGCCGGGGCCGTCCCGGTCGGCCAGTGCCCCGCCCCGGCGACGCCGAGCGCCTCCGCCGTCACCGCCGCCAACCGGTCGGCGCAGTCCGGGTCCGGCAGGAGGACCACCGACAGGCCCCACCCACCGCCGTCCACCGGCGGGGTGTCCCGGTAGTGCGTACCGGCCAGCACGGCGGCTCGACCCCGCGCGAACAATCGGTCGAAGGCGAGGGTGTATCCGGCGTCCGCCGCCGGACGGCCCGACAGGGTAGATCCGCTCGTCGCATCCATCGGACACAGCCTAGGCAGCGGGTCCTCCGTTCCGACCAGCCCCTCCGGCGATTGACGACCCCGGAACGGTTGACGGCGCGGCCCGGCGGGGCGAGGCTGTTGCCACCGATTGTGGATCATCGTCGCGAGGTATGGCGGAAGCCTGACACATGAAGCAGACATTCGAGTTGACCGTCAACGGCGAGCGGCGGCAGGTCGACGCCGAGGCCGAGAGCACCCTGCTGCACGTGCTGCGGGAAGGGCTCGGCCTCAAGGGCTCCCGGTTCGGCTGCGGACTGGGGCTGTGCGGCGCGTGCGTCGTACTGGTGGACGGGCGGCCCGCGCCATCGTGCGACATTCCGCTGTGGTCGGCGGTGGGCAAGGCCGTGACCACCGTCGAAGGGCTCGCCGACGGCGACGTACTGCACCCCGTCCAGCAGGCGTTCCTCGACGAGCAGGCCGCCCAGTGCGGGTACTGCGTCTCGGGGATCCTGGTCAGCGCCGCCGCGCTGCTCGCCGAGCATCCGCATCCGGACGAGTCCACCGTCACCGCCGCGCTCGACCGGCACCTGTGCCGGTGCGGCGCGCAGCGACGCATCGTCCGGGCCGTCGTCCGCGCCGGTCAGGCTGCGGAACCCGCCGACCGGTCCAGCCACACCGAACCCGCCGACCGGCGCGAGCCCGGCAGCCCGGGGCCCGCAAAGCCGCCCGCCGACCGGCCGACCGGTGAGCGCGGAGCCGGACGCCGATGAGCACCGGAAGCACGCACCTGCCGCCCACCGCCGTACCGGCGCTGCCCCGAGGACTCGTCGCGAACCCCCGGCTCTCCCGCTGGGTGAGCGTGGGCCGGGACGGCACCGTCACCGTCCGGGTGGGCAAGGTCGAACTCGGCCAGGGAATCCTCACCGCACTCGCCCAACTCGCCGCCGACGAACTGGACGTCGACCTCGGCGCCATCGCGATGCAGGCGGCGAGCACCGCGGAGGGGCCCGACGAGGGACTGACCGCCGGCAGCCTCTCCGTCTCCGACTCCGGCGCCGCCGTACGGCAGGTGTGTGCCGAGGTCCGGGCCCTGTTCGTCGCCGAGGCCGCCCGTACGCTCGCCGTCGACCCGGCCGACGTCACCGTCTCGGCCGGCGTCGCCAGGGGCCCGGACGACTCCCGTGGCATCTCGTACGGCGAGTTGGCCGACCGGATCGACCTCGACCGGGACGTGGACGGATCGGTCCGGCCCAAGGCCGTACCCGAAGCACGGTTGGTCGGCACCAGCGTGCCCCGGCTGGACCTGCCCGACAAGATCACCGGTCGCCCCCGGTTCATCCAGGACCTCGCACTGCCGGGACAGCTCTCCGGCCGCGTGGTCCGGCCGCCGTCACCGGCGGCGACCCTGACCGAGGTCGACACCGCCGCCGCCCGCGCCCTGCCCGGAGTCGTCTCCGTACTCCGGGACGGCGACTTCCTCGGCGTGGTCGCCCAAGACGAGGAGAGCGCAGAGCGGGCCGCCGCCGTCCTGGCCGGCGCCGCACGCTGGCACGAGGAGCCGACGCTGCCCGACGAGGACGACCTGTCCCGATTCCTCCGGGACAGCCCCGCCGAGTCGTTCATGGTGGCCGAGTCGGACCCACCGGACGTCCCGGAGCGGGTCGTCCGGCGGATCCGGGCGAGCTACAGCCGGCCCTTCCTCGCGCACGCCTCGATGGCACCGAGCTGCGGTGCCGCCCGCTGGGACGGCGACTCCGTCAGCGTCTGGAGCCACAGTCAGGGCATCCACGGCCTGCAACGGGCCGTCGCACTGGTGCTGGGCCTCGCCGTCGACCAGGTCAGCGTGCGGCACGTCGAGAGCGCCGGCAGCTACGGGCACAACGGCGCCGACGACGCCGCCTTCGACGCGGTGCTGCTCGCCCGTACGGTGCCCGGTCGTCCGGTGCACGTCCGGTGGAGCCGACGCGACGAGCTGACCTGGGCGCCCTTCGGCTCGGCGATGGTGGCCGACGTCGAGGCGGGCGTCGACGCCAGCGGTGCGGTGCTCAGCTGGTCGTACGACGTGTGGAGCCAGGGGCACACCGCCCGACCCGGGTACGCCGGCAGCCCGGGACTGCTGGGCGCGGCACACCAGGACCGGTCCCGTCCCGTTCCGCCACCGGCCGACCCGCCCGTGCAGGGCGGTGGCGGAACCGTCCGCAACGCCAAGCCGATCTACACCTTCCCGCACCGCCGGATCCAGGGTCACCGCGTGCTGCGGACGCCGGTGCGGTCCTCCTCACTGCGCTCGCTGGGCGCGTTCACGAACGTCTTCGCGATCGAGTCCTTCATGGACGAACTGGCGCTGGCCGCCGGGCAGGACCCGGTGGCGTACCGGCTGGCCCAGCTCGCCGATCCACGCGCCCGCGAGGTGTTGTCGACCGCCGCCGAACTCGGGCGCTGGAACCGGCGCGGCACCGAGCAGAGCGTCGGGTACGGCATCGGCTTCGCCCGCTACAAGGACCGTGGCGCGTACTGCGCGGTGGTGGCCGAGGTGGAGGCCGTGCACGAGATCCGGGTCCGCCGGCTGGCGATGGTGGTCGACGTCGGTCGGGTGGTCAACCCGGACGGGGTACGCAACCAGATCGAGGGCGGAGCCGTCCAGGCGACCAGTTGGACCCTGAAGGAACGGGTCCGGTTCGACCGGTGGCGGATCACCAGCGCGGACTGGGAGAGCTATCCGATCCTGCGGTTCGGCGAGGTGCCGCAGGTCGACGTACACCTGATGGCTCGGCCGGACGAGCCCTCGGTCGGTGCCGGCGAAGCGGCACAGGGGCCGACCGCCGCCGCCATCGCGAACGCGGTCGCCGACGCCCTGTCGATCCGGATACGCGACCTGCCGATCACCACCGAGCGCATCGTGGCGGCCCTGGACGACTAGTTCGGCCGGGTGGCCGCGTCCCACGGCCCACGTCGCGTCGCCACTCGGTCGGCATCAGGGTCCGGCGAGCGCCTCGGTGGGTGCGAGCCGGGCGGCCCGCCAGGCCGGGTAGACGCCGGCGCAGAGGCCGATCACCACCGTGGCGAGCAGGGCACCGACGGTGGCCCAGGCCGGTACGACGGTGGGCCAACCCTGGTATGCCGCGTACGACGCCGTGATGGCGATTCCGAGCAGGGCGCCGCCGAGCCCGCCGAGTGCGGAGAGCAGCAGTGACTCGGTCAGGAACTGGATCCGGATGTGTCGCCTGGTGGCACCGAGGGACCGACGTAGGCCGATTTCCGGACGTCGCTCGAGGACGGAGATCACCATGGTGTTCGCGACACCCACGCCGCCAACCAGCAGCGCGACCGTTCCGAGTCCGAGCAGCAGCGCGTTGAGGGTCCGGTCGGTGGCCTGTTTCGCCTCGAGGGCGTCCGACGGCCGCGACACGGACACCTCGTTCGGGTGTTCCGGGTTGGCGGTGGCAGCCAGGATCGCCTGCACCGGGATGACCATGTCGTCGCGGGTGCGCGTGTAGATGGTGGTGGGATATCCGTCGAAGCTCAGGCTGGACGTCGCCACCGGCCACCCGACCAGGGCCGCGTAGTTCAGTTCCGGCGCGAGCGGGACCGGATCGAGCACGCCGACGACGGTGAACCACTGCTTTCCGAGCCACACCTTCATCTCGGGGGCGGCCACCGCCACGCCCAGGCGCCTGGCGGCGTTCGCCCCGAGCACCACCGCAGGGAACTTCTCCGTGGCCGGATTGAGCCAGGCTCCGCTGGACACGCTCGCGCCGACCGTGTCGAGCAGGTCGGTTCGGGCGGCGAGCACCGAGAGGTTGCCCGTCTCCGCCGCTGGTATGTGGTCGCTGCGGTAGACGTGCGTTCCGCTCAGCATCGCCGTGGCGGTGACCGAGGTGACCGGGCCGATCCGGCCGATCATCGCTACCGCGTCGTCGGGCAGGTGTGACGCCTCGCCCTGGATGTCCTGCCCGGGGGCGACCTTCAGCATGTTCGTCCCCAGCAGAGCGAGCTGTCGATCGAGACTCTCCCGGCTGGAACTGGCGACGCCGACCACGCAGACCATCGCGGCGATGCCGATCGCGATACCGAGCGCGGACAGGAACACCCGCAGCGGACGGACCCGGATGCCGGCGGCGCCGACCCGGAGCACGTCCCCGGGCAGCAGGCGGGTTGGTCTGATCATGACATCACCCGCCCGTCGTGCATCTGCACCCGACGGCGCAGGCCCGCGGCGATGTCGCGATCGTGCGTGATCACGACGACGGTGGTGCCGGTGTGGTGCAGTTCCCGCAGCAGGCCCATGACCTCGGCGCCCGACGCGGAGTCGAGATTGCCGGTCGGTTCGTCCGCGAGCAGCAGTTCCGGGTCACCGACCACCGCACGGGCGATGGCCACGCGCTGCTTCTCACCGCCGGAGAGCTGGTGTGGCCGGTGTGTCAGCCTCCCGCCCAACCCCACCCGCTCCAGGGCGTCGCCCGCGCGCCGTCGCCGTTCGCGGAGCCCGACACCGGCGTAGAGCAGACCGTCGGCCACGTTGTCCAGGGCGGGAACCCCCGCCGCGAGATGGAACTGTTGGAAGACGAAGCCGATCGTACGTCCACGTAGCGCGGCGAGCTGGCGGTCGGACATCGCCGACGGGTCGTGTCCGGCAATCCTCACCGAGCCGGTGGTCGGCAGGTCGAGTGCCCCGATCAGGTGCAGCATCGTGGACTTTCCGGAGCCGGACGGGCCGATGACGGCGACCAGTTCGCCGGGTGCGATCGTCAGGGTCACGTCACGCAGCGCCTCGACGCCACCCGGGTAGGTCTTGCCGACCCGATCGAGGGTGATCACGAGGGCACCCCCACCAGCGTTCCCTCGACGACTCCCTCGCCGGTGACCTGAACCCGACCATCCGCGAACATGCCCAGGTGTACGGCGACGTACCGGCTGGTGGCGCCGGTCACCACCTGTACGCCGTAGCCGCCCTCGGCGAGCGCGACGAGGGCGGCGACGGGAACCGTCAGCACGTTCTCCGCCGTCTCTGACACCACGCTGACGATGACCGGGGCCTGGTCGAAGGTGCCGAGTTTGGACTGGTCGGCGACGGAGACGGTGACCTCGATCGTGGCCGGCTCGCCCTGTTCCTCGGCGGCACTGGCCACGGTCCCGACCGTCGCGAGCGTACCGTCGACGGTCTGTCCGGTCGGCAGCGTGACGGTCGCGGGCAGGCCCGGCCTGACCAGGTGCTGCAGCGTCACGTCGAGGGCGATGCTGACGATCCTGATGGTGCCGACGTACGTGAGCATCGCACCCGTGGCCGGGTCGCCAAGGTGCCCGACCAGCGAGGCGACCCGGACCGTGGTGGGGGCGACGACCACGCTGGCCGGGTCGAACACCCCGGTTCGGGTGAGCCCGAGACTCTTCTGCCACCTCCGCACCGCAGACGCGGTCGCCGAGGTGTAGCTCGTGTCGACGGTGAACCCGGAGTAGCCCAGTGCGGCGAGGTTCCGCTCGATTTCCGTGACGTCCTCCCCGGTGTCGCCGGACCGGAGTTGCCGGTACAGCGGCAGGCCACCGTAGAACAACGGGACCGCGACGTTGTCGGACTCGTAGACCGGTTGGCCACGGCGGATCGTGGCGCCCAGCGGCGGCAGCCAGGTGACGACGCCCCGGCCGCGCCCGTTGACCGTGACCGGTGTGCCGTAGCCCAGCGTTCCGTTCACCTGCTGGGTCCGGGTCAGGGTCGTCCGGGTGACCGACGCCGTGGCGGCTGTTCGACCGGCGTCGCTCGACGCTGGAGGGGAGTTGCCGCCGCCAAAGCCGATCGCGGCGGCCGTGACGGCGCCGGCTGCCACCACGGCCGAGCCGATCACCGTAGTGGTGCGAAGGGGTCGTTTCACCTGCCTTCCTCTTCCTTCTTCTGGCCCCTGGGCAGCTTGTCCTCGCACGCGTCATGCGCCGCCTTGTACCCAGGATCGTTCTGCACCTCGGTCCGGCTGAGGTGCTCCAGCCGCCCACGGATGACCATGTTCCCCGGCTTGGTTCCCTCCCCCGGCATCTCGGGATCGGAGATCTCGATGCCATGTTCACGCATGCACACCGCGAACAGCCGTAGCTGTTCCAGTTCCTCCCTGGACGGGCCGGGGCCCGGGAGGGTGCCGCCCGGTAGGAAGTGTTGGCATTGCCGGGCCGCCGCGTCCCAGGCGGAGTTCGGCGCGCCGCTGGGTCGGACGATGTCGAAACGTTCGCTGGCGGGATCGGGGTCCGGCACGTTCTGGCCGTGTTCCCGCATGCACTTGGCGAAGTTCGCGGCCGCGTTGGGGTCGTCGGAGGCGGCTGGGGACCCGCTCGCACCCGCGCTGCTCCCGTTCGCCGAGGGGATGCCGGGGTCGGCGGGCCGGGTGCAGGCGACGGTCGGACCGAGCAGCCCGCACAGCAGGATGGGTACCGCCAGGAGTCGTCTCATGCCGATGAGGTCTACGCGCCGACCGGTGACATCAGCGCTACCGCCGACGTAGGACGGATGTCATCTCCGGCGGTGCACAATGGCGCCCATGCGGGTGCTGGTGGTCGAGGACCACGTGATGCTGGCCGAACGGATCGCCGAAGGTCTACGCGACGCGGGCCTCGCGGTGGACGTGGTCAACGACGGCGCCGCCGCCCTGGTCAACACCAGCCATACCAGGTACGACGTGATCGTGCTCGATCGGGACTTGCCGGTGGTCCACGGCGACGGGGTCTGCCGGTCGCTGGCCGGTGGGCCGGCCCGGATTCTGATGCTCACCGCCGCCGCCGGGGTCGACGACCGGGTCGACGGGCTGGAACTGGGTGCCGACGACTACCTCGGCAAGCCGTTCGCCTTCCACGAGCTGGTGGCCCGGGTACGCGCGCTGGGACGCCGGGCACCATCCGCGCCGCCGATCGTGCGGCGCGGCGACCTCACCGTGGACCGCGCCCGACATCGCGCCAGCCGTGGTATCCAAACCCTGTCACTGACCCGCAAGGAGTTCGGGATCCTGGAGATGCTGGTGGCGGCCGACGGTGCCGTGGTCAGCGCGGAGGATCTGCTGGAGCACGTCTGGGACGCCAACGCCGACCCGTTCAGCAACGTGGTGTCGGTGACCGTGGCCCGGCTCCGCCGCAAACTCGGAACACCACCGGTGATCGACACCGTCGTGGGTAGGGGATATCGCATATGACCCGCGCCCGGCTGACCATCCGGGTACGCCTGACGCTGCTCTACACCGGGCTCTTCGCGACGTGCGGGGCGATCGTCGTCGCGATCACCTACGGCCTGGTCGCCAGCCTGCCCATCGCCGCGTACCACTCGACGTCGACCGACCCGGACTACGCGGCTCAGCTACGGACGAAGTGCAGGACCCTCCTCCAGTTGCCGAACCTCGGCGAGGGCGTCCGCGCCGAGTGCCAGAGGGCGTTCGAGGACGGCCTCGCGGCGGGCGCGCAGAACCAACGCGACGCCACCCTCGAACACCTCCTGCGATACTCGCTGATCACGCTCGTGGCGGTCACCATCCTCGCCGCCATCGCCGGTTGGATCGTCGCCGGCCGGGTCCTCCGGCCCGTCCACCAGATCGCCGGAGCAGCCCGCGCGGCGTCGGAGCGCAACCTGTCCGCGCGGGTATCGCTCACCGGGCCCCGCGACGAACTGCGGGAACTCGCCGACACCTTCGACGACATGCTCGACCGGCTCCAGACCGCGTTCGAAGGCCAGCGGCGGTTCATCGCCAACGCCAGCCACGAACTGCGCACACCCCTGACCGTCATGCGCGCCACCGTGGACGTCGTGCTCGCCAAGCCGACAGCCAGCCCAACCGAACTACGGAGAATGGCCCGGGACATCCGGGTCGCCGTCGACCACGCCGAGTCGCTCGTCGCCGCCCTGCTCACGCTCGCCCGCAGTGAGCGCGGGCTGACCGCCCACACGGACGTCGACCTGGCCACCATCGCCGAGGACGTGCTCGACTCCCTCGCCACCGTCGAGCAACAGGTGCAGGCGTCCCTGCAACCCGCGGCGACATCCGGCGATCCCGTACTGCTGGAGCGGCTCGTCGCCAACCTCGTCGACAACGCCTTGCGGTACAACGTGTCCGACGGTCTCGTCTGGATCAGGACCGGCACCCTCGACCGCCGGGCCACCCTGGTGGTGACAAACACCGGTCCGCAGATCGATCCCGAAGCGATCGCCGCTCTGTTCGAGCCCTTCCGGCGCCTCGACGGCCGCACCACCACCGACGGCCACGGACTCGGGTTGGCCATCGTCGCCTCGATCGCCGCCGCACACGACGCGACCGTCACCGCCCAGCCCATGCCGCACGGCGGTCTGATGATCACGGTCACCATGGAATCGACGGCGACCATCGACGGACCGGCGGCAGACCGGACACCGTGACCGGCACGTTCCCTAGGGTGGGGGGTCTGCGCCCGGCGGAGGGTTCCGGGGTTCCCGGATCGCCATCGTCGGCCAGTGTTCAGGTCACCGACACCGGTTGGTCGGCGCCCGCCGATAGACACGCGTACGGACGTCGACCCGACGATGGTCGGGCGTGGACGAGCGCTGGGCCGGTTCCGGTGACCGGAGCCGCACGACACTGTGGAGGAATACATGGCCATGACCCCGAGACGATTTCGAGGGGGCCGTTCGGTCCGCGGTGGATTGCTCGCCGCCGCGGTGACCCTCGCCGCGCTACCCACCGTCGTCGCACCGGAACCGGCGGCGGCGCACGGAAACGGCGTAGGCGTACGGTTCGCCACGTTCAACGCGTCCCTCAACCGTGGAACCGCCGGGGCGCTGCGGGCCGACCTGTCCACCGGGGGCAACGCGCAGGCCCGTACGATCGCCGAGATCGTGCAGCGCACCCGCCCGGACGTGCTGCTGATCAACGAGTTCGACTTCGACCCGCAAGCAGCGCGACTGTTCCAGGACAACTACCTGTCGGTCGGCCAGAACGGCGCGAACCCGGTCGGCTACCCGTACCGGTTCATCGCGCCGAGCAACACCGGCATCGCCTCGGGCTTGGACCTCAACAACGACGGCACGGTGGTCACCGAGCCGGGAGCGCCCGGGTACGGCGACGACGCGCTGGGCTTCGGCGCCTTCCCCGGCCAGTACGGCATGGTCGTCTACTCCCGCTACCCCATCGACAACGGCCGGGTCCGTACCTTCCAGAACTTCCGCTGGAGGGACATGCCGGGGGCGCTGCTGCCCGACGACCCGGCCACCGCGGCACCCGGCGACTTCTACTCCCGGCAGGAGTTGGCGGTTGTCCGACTGTCGTCGAAGAGCCACTGGGACCTGCCGGTCCGGGTCGGCGGCCGGACCGTGCATTTCCTGGTCAGCCACCCCACGCCACCGGTGTTCGACGCAGCGGAGGACCGCAACGGACGGCGCAACTTCGACGAGATCCGGTTCTGGGCCGACTACGTGCGTCCCGGCAGCGGCCGCTACATCTACGACGACGAGGGACACCGGGGCGGCCTGCGACCGGGCTCGGAGTTCGTGATCGCCGGAGACCAGAACTCCGACCCGTTCGACGGCGACAGCATCGCGGGTGCGGCCCAGCAACTCCTGGACCACCGTTGGATCAACGCCCGGTTCACGCCGTCGAGCGGGGGTGCCGCCGAGGCCAGCGCCCTACAGGGCGGCGCCAACACCACGCACCGCACCGACCCCGCTCAGGACACTGCCGACTTCGCCGACGTACCCGGGCCGGGTAACCTGCGGGCCGACTACGTACTTCCGTCGCGCGGGCTGGACGTGCGCGGCGGTGGTGTGTTCTGGCCCGTGGCCGGTGACCCCCTGTCGCGACTCACCGGCACGTTCCCGTTCCCCAGCTCCGACCACCGCCTGGTGTGGCTCGATCTCCGCGTCCGTCGATAGCCCGAGAGGGTCGCTGACCACCGCGATGCCGGGTGCGTCGTCCCGACGCGGCGTCAGGCGAACACGCCTCGCCTTTGAGCTGGCCTTTCAACCTTCCGGTTGACAGGTTCGGGGCACGGGCGTAGCGTTGTCTTTCAACCGGAGTGTTGAAAGCTGGTGAGGTGAAGATGACGGCAGACGGTTTGTCGCGGATCTTCGCGGCACTCGCGGATCCGACCCGGCGCGACATGGTGGCCAGACTCTCGGCGGGCGACGCGACCGTGAACCAGCTCGCCGAGCCCTACCAGATGACGCTCCAGGCGGTCTACAAGCACCTCAAGGTGCTCGAGGACGCCGGGGTGGTGAGCCGGCCACCGGGGCCGCAGCCTCGGCCGGTGCGGCTGGAGACGGAGGTCTTCGACCTGATGGACAAGTGGATCGAGCGCTACCGGCGCCAAGCGGAGGAGCGCTATCGCCGCCTCGACGCGGTGCTGGCGCGGATGAACGACGAGACACCGAACGACACCGAAGAGCAGAAGGGGACCGCAGCGTGAGCACTCTCGCTGAAACCACGATCGAGGCCGACCCGGACCTACCGGTCATCCGGATGAGCCGTGACTTCAACGGTACGCCCGAGCAGCTGTTCCGGGCGCACACCGATCCCGCGCTGTACGCGCGGTGGGTCGGACCGAGCGGCATGGAGACGCGTGTGATCGAGTGGGATGCGCGCTCCGGTGGCAGTTGGCGGTTCGTGTCCGGCCGCGATGGCGAGGAATACGGATTCCGCGGCTGCTTCCACGAGGTCCGCCCCGACCGGATCGTGCAGACGTTCACGTTCGAGGGGCAACCCGACGACGTGGCGCTGGAGACGCTGTGGTTCGAGGACCTCGGCAACGGGCGTACCCGGCTACGCACACAGTCCCTTGTCGACAGTTTCGCCGGCCGTGACGCGTGGCTCGCCAGCGGCATGGAGGTCGGGGTCAACGAGGGTTACGCCAAGCTCGAGGAGATGCTCGCAGATGGCAGTCTCTGACCGGCCCGCCGAGCGGCATCGGGAGATCGGCCGGGTGTTCACCGAGCGTGTCCGGGGCACCCGCTCGTGGGACGTACCCGCTCCGGTCGATGGCTGGACCGCCCGCGACGTCGTGCGTCACCTCGTCGAATGGTTGCCGTCGTTCCTTGCCGGCGGCTCCAGCGTACGGCTGCCGGCCGTACCATCGGTCGACGACGATCCCACCGGGGCCTGGCAGGCGCACGTCGATGCCGTACAGGCGCTGCTCGACGACCCGGCGACCGCCGAACTGACGCTGTCCAACCGGCACGTCGGCCAACTGCCGCTCGATCGCGCGATCGACCAGTTCTACACCTCGGACGTGTTCATGCACACCTGGGACCTGGCCCGAGCGACCGGCCAGGACGACCGCCTCGACCCGGACTTCTGTGCCCTGCTGCTGGCGGGGATGGAGCCGATGGAGGACGTCATCCGATCGTCCGGACAGTACGGCCCCAGGGTGCCGGTGAAGGACGACGCCGACGTCCAGACCAAGATGCTCGCCTTCATCGGCAGGGATCCGCACTGGACACCGGCGGGCTGACCGCCGTAGCAGCAGTCGAACGGCTCGCGGCGGCAGAGAGCCGGGTGCTGCCGGTCCTCGGCGGCCTGGACCCACTGGAGTCCGGCCTCGCGCCGCCCCGGGCCGGGCTCGGAGTTTGTGATCGCCGGGGACCAGAACTCCGACCCGTTCGACGGCGACAGCATCGCGGGCACGGCCCAGCAACTCCTGGACCACCGTGGGATCAACGGCCGGTCCATCCCGTCGAGCGCGGGTGCCGCCGAGGCCGGCGCGGTGCAGGGCGGCGCCAACACCACGCACCGCACCAACCCCGCCCAGGACAGAGCTTCGGGGCTGACGCCGTGCGGTCCGGCCGTTGACCTCATCGGAACGTGTGCGCGGACGCGCCGGTCACGGGGTGCCCCGCCGGTCCGTACCAGTGCTGTAGTGCCCGAGGGAGGTTGTCCGTGTTCTCGTGTTCGGCGGTGTGCAGCCAGGCGGTGTGACCGTCCGGCCGCAGGAACATGGCGCGCAGTTCCGGGTGGTCCGGGCATGTTGCGTCGACGATGTCGACCCGGTCGGCCCACCCTGCGGCCGACTCGCGGATGGCGCTGCCGTTGGTCAGATCGATCAGGAGTCCACGGCCGGCGGCCAGCAGGGTGGCTATGTCGGTGTCACCGGCTCTGGTGCCCAGGATGAGATTGGGGGCCAGACGGCCGAGCCAGGGATGGGTGGTGTCGGGGCGCATGTCGTAGCAGGTATCCAGGCCGGTGACGATTTCGGCGAAGGCCCGGTTGCCAGCGGGGTGGGTGGCGACGCGGGTGAGCAGGTCGGTGAGCGGCTCCAGCCGGTCGTCGGCGTCGCCGAGCAACATCTGGGCCCGGGTGCTGGCCAGCACGTGCGCACCGACCGCGTGCCGTTCCTCGTGGTAGCTGTCGAGCAGATGCGACGGCGCGGTCCCGTGGACGGTGGCGGCCAGTTTCCAGCCGAGGTTGAACGCGTCGTCCAGGGCGACGTTGACGCCGATCGCTCCGGCGGGCGGATGGATGTGTGCGGCGTCTCCGGCCAGGATGACCCTGTCCCGGACGTACTGGGCGGCCTGCCGGGCAGCGTTGCCGAACCGGGTCAGCCAGCGAGCGGCGCGTAGTGCGACGTGACGGCCGAGCGCCTGGTCCACGGCCGTCTGGAGCAGGTCCAGGGTGACCGGGGTGTCCTTGTTCGCCGGGGGTTGTGGGTCGCTGGTGACAATTCTGACGTAGCCGGGACGGGGGATGACGAGCACTGCCCCTGCGGGGCCTGTGGTCACGCCGTACGGCAGTGCCTCGGATTCGGCGAACTCGACGTCACCGAGCAGTGAGAAGCGGGTCGCCTCGGTACCGGGGAAGTCGATACCGGCCTGCTTACGCACGGTACTGCGACCGCCGTCGCAGCCGACCAGATAGGCGGCCCGGACGGGGTACTCGCCGTCCTCGGTCCCGATGGTGGGGATGACCGACTCGGCATCCTGGTCGAGGGTGAGTAGCTCGTGTCCCCGCCGGATGTCGGCGCCGAGATCACGGGCGTGCGCTTCGAGTACCTCCTCGACCCGGGTCTGGGGGATGCCCAATGTGTACGGGTGGTCGGTACGCGCGCCAGCGAGGCTGAGCGTCACCGGCAGGCCGGAGAACGCGGCTTGCGGAGCCTGCCAGCCCTCGCTGATGAGCCTGTCGGCGAGCCCACGCCGCGCCAGCAGGTCCAGGGCGCGGGCATTGAGGGTGAAGCCCCGGCAGTGGTCCGGCCGCCGGGGATGGCGTTCGACCACGACCGTGTCGACGCCGGCGAGCCGGAGTTCACTGGCGAGAAAGAGCCCGGCCGGACCGGCTCCGACGATCAGCACATCGGTCACGTCATGCCTTCCCGTCTTGAGGGGCGGACCAGGTCCAACCCTGTTCGGTCCGTTCGACCTCGGGCCAGAACAGGCTGCCGTCGCGGATTTCTTCGATGGTCCGTCGCGTCCAGGCCAGTTCGGCTTCCCAGGCGTGCAACGCACACTCGGCCTCGATCATGAACAGCCGGGGGAGCTGGCCCGAACCGACCGTGTCGGCCAACATCGCCCTGGTCTCCTCGACCTGCCGTTCCAGATGTCCCGCGCGTTCGGCCAGCGCATCCACCGCACCGTCCGGCCCGAGCGCGCCGAGGTAGGAGACCGCCGCCATGAACTTCGGGTACTCCGCGACGGGCGTCCGGATGAGTTCGTCGATCCAGCGAACGAACTCGCCCTGGCCGAGCGGGGTGGGTGCGTACACGGTCCGCTCGGGCCGCCTGCCGTCCCGCACCGTCTCCACCGGCTCGATCCAGCCATGCCGGACCAGCGCTTCGACGGTGTCGTACAACGAGCCAGAGTTGACCTTGAAACTGCTGTCCTTGCCCCGTTCGCGCAGCGTCGACGCCATCTCGTACGGGTGCATCGGCTGCTCCTGCAACAGGCCGAGTACGGCCAACGCCAGCGGGTTGGAGATCTTCCGCTTCGCCACCCTGAATCACCGCCCCCTAATAGTCGGTTCCTACTATACGGTCGCGGCTAGCGTACGCAAGGGACGACGGTCGAGGTTTCCTGCGGGCGCGGTCGAAGCGCGTGGTGGTTGCCGGGGGCGACGTGGCCAGTGGCGATCTGTGCGTACGCGTAGGCTCACGCCCGCGTCGGGCAGTCCCCGACGCGGCGCTGCGGTACGGCAGGACGGATACGGCGGCGTCGCACGCAAGCCTTGATCGCTTGCGGAGGAGGTCGGCTGACAGACGACGCCGGTGCACACCGGGAAGGGTCCTGACGCCCGCTCAGCCGATCACCGCCAGCACCGTGCCGACCGGTACCTCCTCACCCTCGCCGACCCGGATCTCCAGCAGGGTGCCGTCGGCCTGGGCCTCGATCTCGGTGTCCACCTTGTCCGTGCCGATCTCCAGCAGCGGCTCGTCGGCCCGGACGCCGTCGCCCACCGACTTCAGCCAGACGTTGACCGTGCCGGTGCTGACCGTCTCACCGAGCTGGGGCATGCGGACCTCGAACAACGTGCCTCCCTGTGCCGGTGCGGTCACCACTGCACCGCGATGTACTTGGACTCGAGATAGTCGAGCAGGCCGTCGTGTCCGCCCTCCCGACCGAGACCGCTCTGCTTCACCCCGCCGAACGGTGCCGCCGGATCACTCACCACACCCCGGTTCAGCCCGACCATGCCGGACTCCAGGGCCTCGCTGACCCGTAGCCCACGCGCGAGGTCCCGGGTATAGACGTACGACACGAGGCCGTACTCGGTGTCGTTGGCCAGCGTGACCGCCTCGTCGACGTCGTCAAAGACCACCAGCGGGGCGGCGTACGCCACTTCGGCCTTGGCGTCGCGCAGCGCCTTGCCGTTCTCGATCACGATGAGCCGGGCGAGCAGGTCGGCCCGTTCGGTCATCAGGGTGAAGGCCCGGCGCAGCGTCTCGGCCCGCTCGCGGGGCGCGGTCGCGGCCCATCCCGGCCCGGCCCGGTCGGCCGCCTCGATCGCGGCGAGCGCGTCCGGTATCCCGCCGTCGGCTGCCTGGGCGACCACCTCCGCGGTCGACGGGTCGTAGACGTCGAGTGTCGTGCCGGCCTCGGCGGACCGCCACCGGCCGTCGATCAGCATTCCGCCCGGGGCGAGCGCCAGGGCCTCGTCACCCATCAGCTCAGCGCCTTCCGGACGGTCTCGACGATCCTGGCCGCGGACGGGATGGTCTGGTCCTCCATCTCCGCCGCCGCCGGCAACGGCACGTGCGGGGTGGTGATCCGGACCGGCGGCCCGGTCAGGTCCGACCACACCTCCGCGACGGCGATCGAGACGACCTCGGCGCCCCAGCCGCAGAGCCGGGGGTTCTCCTCGACGGTGAACAGCCTGCCCGTCGCGGCCACGCTGCCGAGGATGGTCCGGGTGTCCAGCGGAACGAGCGAACGTACGTCGATCACCTCGGCCTCGATGCCGAGCGTGGCCAGTTCCTCCGCCGCCGCGACCGCCCGGGGCACCATCGCGGCCAGGGCGACGATCGTGGCGTCGGCTCCGGTCCGGCGTACCTTCGCGGTGCCGAGGATGTCGACGATCTCCCCGTCCGGCACCTCCGCCTTCATCGGGTAGAGGCCCTTGTGTTCGAAGAACATCACCGGATCGGGGTCCCGTACGGCCGCCGCAAGCAGCCCGATCACGTCCTCCGGAGTGGACGGCGCGACGACCTTGAGCCCCGGTACGGCCATCGCCCAGTTCTCCACGCTCTGCGAGTGCTGCGCCCCGAACCGCATCCCGCCGCCGTTGGCGGTCCGGATCACCAGCGGCAGCGTCACCTGCCCGTTGGTCATGTACCGGGTCTTGGCGATCTGGTTGGCGACGATGTCCCAGCAGACCGCGAGGAAGTCGGAGAACATGATCTCGGCGATCGGACGCAGCCCGGTCATCGCCGCACCCATCGCGGCGCCGAGGATCGCCTGCTCCGAGATCGGTGCGTCGGAGACCCGCAGCGGACCGAACCGGTCGAGCAGGCCGCCGGTCGCCTTGAACACCCCACCCGGCGCCGCGACGTCCTCACCGAGGAAGACGACCCGCTCGTCGCGGTCGAGTTCCTGGGCGATGCCCCGGGCGACCGCCTCCCGGTAGCTCAGTTGCGCCATGACGAGCTCCCATCCGCCCAGACGTCCCGTTCGACCAGGTCGAGGTCGGGCGCCGGACCGGCCTTCGCCGCCTCGGTCGCCTCGTCCACCTCGCGCAGCACGTTCTCGTCGATCTGCTTCAGCGCCGCCTCGTCCACTCCGGACGACAGCAGGTGGGCCCGGTACGTCTCGACCGGGTCCCGGGCCAGCCAGGGGCGTACCTCCTCGGCCGGCCGGTACTTCGCCGGATCGGCCCGGGAGTGTCCGCCGTGCCGGTAGGTCAGCGCCTCGATCAGCGCCGGCCCCTCGCCGGCCCGGGCCCGCTCGATGCCGCGCCGGGCCACCTCGTACATCTCGGTGACGTCGTTGCCGTCGACGACCTGCGACTCCAGCCCGTACGCCCCGGCCCGGTCGGCGGCCGGCCACGGTACCGCGGTCACGCTCGCGATCGGGGTGTACTCCATCCAGAGGTTGTTCTCGCAGACGAAGACCACCGGCAGTCGCCAGGTGGCGGCGAGGTTCAGCGCCTCGTGGAACGCGCCGATGTTGGTGGTGCCGTCGCCGAAGAAGCAGACCGCGACCTGGTCGGTGCCGCGCAGCTTGGCTGACCAGGCTGCGCCATTCGCGATGGTCAGGTGCGCGCCGATGATCGCGTAGGAGCCCATCATGCCGTGCTCGACGCTGGTCAGGTGCATCGAGCCGCCCTTGCCGGCCAGCAGTCCGGTGGACCGGCCCAGCAGTTCGGCCATCACCGGCGTCATCTCGACACCCCGGGCCAGGGTGTGCGCGTGCCCCCGGTAGGTGGCGAAGGTCCAGTCGTCGGGACGCATCGCGACCCCGAACGCCGCCGCAATCGCCTCCTGGCCCAGCGACAGGTGGCTGGTGCCCTTGACCAGGTTCTGCAGGAACAGGTCGTAGGCGCGTTTCTCGAACCGGCGCAGCCGGCGCATCAGGGTGTAGAGCCGCAGCGCCAGGTCGTCGTCGACGGCCGCGCCGAAGGCGGGGATGGGCGGAAGACCGAGTTCAGTAGGCGTTGGCAACGAACAACTCCTCTGCCGGAAAGAGCGTGAGCACGCGCGGGCCTTGGGCGGTGACGACGACCTCCTCCTCGATCCGGGCCGCGGAGTAGCCGTCGGTTGCCGGGCAGTAGGTTTCCAGCGCGAAGACCATGCCCTCGGCGAGCTCGACCGGGTTCTCCAGCGAGTTCAGCCGACTGATGATCGGCCGCTCGTGCAGGGCCAGGCCGAGGCCGTGCCCGAACTGCAGGCCGAACGCGGCCATCTCGTCGGCGAAGCCGAACTCCTCCGCGCGCGGCCAGAGCCGGGCGATCTCGTCGGTGCCGACCCCGGGCTTGACCAGTTCGATCGCCGCGTCGATCCACTCCCGGGCCCGGGTGTACGCGTCCCGCTGCGCGGGCGTCGACCGGCCGACCGCGAAGGTGCGGTAGTAGCAGGTGCGGTAGCCGTTGAAGGACTGGATGATGTCGAAGTAGACCTGGTCGCCGGGGCGGATGATGCGGTCGCTGAAGTTGTGCGGATGCGGGCTGCACCGTTCGCCGGAGACCGCGTTGATCGCCTCGACGTCGTCGGAACCCATCTCGTAGAGCCGCTTGTTCGCCAGCGCGACGACCTCGTTCTCCCGGATTCCGGGCTTGAGCGCGTCGACGATGGTCTGGTACGTCCCGTCGACCATCGCCGCCGCGGTGGAGAGCAGCGCGATCTCGTCCGCCGACTTGATCAGCCGGGCGTCGAGCAGCACCTGCTGACCGTCGCGCACGTCGATACCGAGGCGCTGCAGCTCGAAGACCATCGGCAGTTCGGCGACGTCGATGCCGAGCGGAAGGTCGGCGACACCGGCGTCCTCCAGCAGGCCCTTGATCTCCCGGGCCGCCCGTTCGAAGAGTCCCGCCTCGGGGGCGACCGAGCCACGGAGGCCGAGCATGCCGGGCCGGGAGTTCTCCGGACGCAGCCACGGGGCGTGCATCTGGTGGTGCCTGGCGGCCGAGCCGAAGTCCCAGAGCACCGGTTCGGCGTCCCGGGCCAGCAGCGCGTACCGGGCCATCTTGTCCCGGGCCCACTCGCCGATCATCGTCGAGGTGAGGTAGCGGATGTTGTTGATGTCGAAGACGAGCAGCGCGCCGAGTTCCGACTGCGCCAGGGCGTCCCGGGCCCGGCCCAGCCGGTAGTCCCGCAGCCGACCGAAGTCGACCCGTTCCTCGAAGTCGACGCCCATCCGTCCCGGGGACGGCACGAGCGGACCAGCGGTAACCGTCATGGCGGCACCTCCCTTACGCGGTCAGGCCGTCGTCCACCTCGGCGGCCTCGGGCTTGAGATCGAGGCCGGCGCTCGTGGCCTGCTGGTCGAGCAGCACGGCGAAGTCCTCGGCTTCCCGGCCGCCGCTGATGGTGCCCTGCACGAGTTGCTGGGTGAGCGCCGCCAGCGGCATGGGTACGCCGAGGTCGTGTGCCGCGGCGAGTCCGAGGTCGAAGTCCTTGCGGAGCAGAATCGGGGTGAACGTCGGGGTGTAGTCGAGCTTCACGAAGGCCGGGGTCTTGTAGCGGCTGAACGTGGAGCCCATCACGCTGTTGTTCAGGAAGTCCAGGAACGCCGCCCGGGAGACCCCGCCCCGCTCGGCGAGCACGGTGATCTCGGCCATGGACTGCGTCACCACGCCGAGCAGGAGGTTGTGGCAGATCTTCACCAGCCGGGCCGCCTCGCCCTCGCCGACGTAGGTCGCGGACCGGCCGATGCACTCCAGCAGTGGCGCGACCCGCTGGTAGACCGCCTCCGGGCCGGAGACGACGAGGCTGAGTTTGCCGGCGGCGACCACCTTGGCGTTGCCGCTCACCGGGGCGGCGAGGAATTCGGTGCCACGCCGCGCCGCCGCCTCCCGCATCGCGGCCGAGGTCTCCGGGGAGACCGTCGAGCAGTCGACCACCACTGCGGGCGCCGCGTCGGAGCGGGTCAGCAGGCCGTCCTCGCCGATCAGCACCGTCTCAAGGTCCGCCGAGGCGGACACCATGGTGAACACCACGTTCCGGTCGGCCAGTTCGGTGGGCCGGTCCGCCACCCGCGCGCCGTCGGGGGTCAGCGCCTCGGACTTGCCCCGGGTGCGGTTCCAGACCGTGATGTCGACGCCCCGCCGGGCGAGGCGGCGGGCCATCGCCGCACCCATCCGGCCGGCTCCGATCCAACCGACCGTCTCCGATGGCAGCGTTCCGTCGGTCATCGTGCCCCGCCTTCTATGCAATCGATTGCTACGAACGCTAGTCTCGGACGCTAGAGGAGGCGTCACAAGGGTGTCAAGGCACCGTCACACGCCGAGTCGGGCGGCCACCCAGTCGGCCGTCTTCTGCCGGTGCCGGGCGGCCACGTTCATGCAGCCGTGGTTCCCCTCCTCCAGCATCAGCAGCGTGGCCGGCCCGGCCGCCTCGGCGGTGAGCCGTTCCGCGTGCTGCCAGGGGATCAGCCGGTCCCGCCGACCGGTGACGACGAGCAACGGGCAGGTGATCGACGAGGTACGTCCGTCGAGGCTGAGGGTGTGCGCGACCTTGCGGGCCGCGTCGTCGTCGGTGGACCGGGACCGCACCCGGAACGCCTCGCGGGTCAGCGCCGGCAGCTGGTCCCAGCAGCTACCGAAGTCGTACGGGCCGGCGAGGGCGACACAGGCGCGTACCCGGTCGTCGCCGCTGGCCACCCTCGGTGCGTAGTATCCACCGAGGCTCACCCCCCAGACCCCGAGCCGCTCCGGGTCGACGTCGTCCAGCCCGGACACGGCGTCCAGGATGGCGGCACCGGGCCGCTCCCAGTCGCCCCGGATGGGCAGGTCGTACTCAGCCTCGCCCTGGCCGGGCCCGTCGACGCTGAAGGTGGCGATCCCGCGTTCCAGGAACAGCGCCTCGGTCGAGCGGAACTCCTCCTTCGCCGAGTCCAGGCCGGGAATCATCACCACCAACGGGTGCGGGCCGATCCGGTGTGCGGGCAGCCGCAGCACACCGACCAGCCGGCTGCCGTCGTACGGGATCTCCACCCGGCGGCCGGGCGGATCGAGGTACGGCAGGGCGGAGTCCAGGCAGCGCACCGCGGCGGCGTGTGCGGTGCGCATCTGGTCGAGGTCCTGCACGAAGAGGAACTTGGCGAAGTGGTAGTAGACCGAGGCCTGGGCGTAGTGCTGTCCTGCCGAACGGAACCGCTGCTCGGTACCGGCCTCGACGGCCAGGGCCTCGTGCTCGGCGGCCACCGCCGACCAGGCCGCGCACCAGTCCTCCCAGCGCGAAACGGCCCGGGTCACCCGTTCGAAGTCCGCGACGGCCACCCCGTTGGTGGTGAACCGGGGCGCCCAGTTGGCGATCGCCGAGGTCACTCGGTCGTCCATTTCCGCCTCCTTCCCGTCGCATCTTGCAATCGTGTGCATCGTTGCCCGACCATGAGGGACGTGTCAACTACGTCACCGGTTGTGGCCGGCCCTCCGCCCCGATTCAGCGTCGAAGAGTTGCGGGACCGCCGGAGCAGACTGCTGACCTCGGCCGCCGAGGCGGGCGCCGACACGGTGCTGGCGTACGGGGCGAACCGGTTCGGCAGCGCCGTCGGATGGCTCACCACCTGGCCGGTCACCCGGGAGGCGGTGGTGGTGCTCGACGGCGACGCACCCGCCCGGCTGCTCGTCGGCTTCCCGAACCACGTTCCGGACGCCCGGCGGACCGTCCGCGACGCCGGGCTCGGCGACGAGGTCGAGATGCTCGACGGCGATGTCCCGGAGGCGGTGCTCCGCCTGCTGCACAGCGGCGGTCCGCCGCGCCGGGTGGCCCTGCTGGGGCCGGTGCCGGGCCCGGTCCGGGACGCGGTCGACGCCTGGGCCACGGGTGTGGTGGGACTGAACGGGGTTTACACCCGGCAACGGATGACGAAGTCGGCCGAGGAACTGACCTGGCTGGAGTACGCGGCGGCGCTCACCGACCGGGGCGCGCAGGCCCTGCTGGGGGCCGCTGCGGCGGGTGCCAGCGAGCGCGAGATGGTGGCCGCCGCCGAACACGCCTACCGGGCCGCCGGCGGTACACACCACATCTGCTACGTGACGACCACCTCGATGGCGGACCCGGACCGGTGCGTACCGGCGCAGTGGCCGAGCGACCGTCGCGCGGAACCGGGCTCGGTGGTGCTCTTCGAACTCAGTGCCGGCTGGGGTCCGGACCATCCCGCGCAACTGCTGCGTACGGCCACCGTGGGCGCTCCGCCCACCGCCCGGTACGCCCACCTGCACCGGGTCGCCGAAGCGGTCCGGGACGACCTGCTGGCCCGGATCCGGCCCGGCGCCCTCCCCGCCGAGCTGCTCGGTGTGCTCGACCGGGTCCGGGCCGAAGGGCTGACCACTGTGGACGATTTGGTTCACGGGCTGGGTGGCGGCTACCTGCCGCCCGTGCTCAGCGGACGCGGCCGTCCCCTGCGCGGCCCGCACGCCGAGCCGCTGCGTCCGGGCATGACGCTGGTGGTACAGCCGAACGTCTGCACCGCCGACCTGGCTGCCGGGGTGCAGACCGGCGAGATGGTGGTGGTCACCGAGACGGGCTGGCGGTCACTGCACCGGTTCCCGGCCGGGATGCCCCAGTTGTGAGCTGCAGAATTCGTTGACGGCCCGAAATGCGGTTGATACCGTGGCGCAACCGATTGCAGTGGCGTACGCCACACCAGGCAGTCGGCCAGGCTTCTGATCTGAGCAGGGAGCTGGCATGGTGCAATCGAAGGTTCACGTCCCTGCGGAACCCGGCACGCACCGGGTCGCCGGGCGAGAAGAGTCAGAGCCGGCGCTCATCGAGGTAGCGAACGTCACCGCCGGTTACGAGAACAGGCGCGAACACACCAGACTGATCGCCCTGCGCGACGTCTCCCTCCAGGTGCGCCCCGGCGAGTTCCTCGCCATCGTCGGGCCCTCCGGCTGCGGAAAGACCACCTTCATCAACCTGGTCGCGGGCTTCGTCAAGCCGATCAAGGGCACGGTACGGGTCCGCGGGCGGGAAGTCACCGGCCCCGGCGCCGACCGGGCGATGGTGTTCCAGGACTACGCGCTGCTGCCCTGGCGGACCGTCGAGCGGAACATCCACTTCGCGATGGAGAACCGCCGTGGGCACGTACCAAAGGCCCAGCGTGAGGTACGGGTGGCCCGCGCGCTCGACCTCGTCGGCCTGACCGGTTTCGAGAAGTCCTATCCGCACGAACTCTCCGGCGGCATGCGACAGCGGGTCGGTATCGCCCGCGCGCTCGTCACCGAGCCGGAGATCCTGCTGATGGACGAGCCCTTCGGCGCGGTGGACGCGATGACCCGGGAGGCCATGCAGGCCGAACTGGAGAAGATCATCGTCAACACCCGGCAGACGGTCGTCTTCATCACGCACTCGATCGACGAGGCCGTCCTGCTCGCCGACCGGATCGTGCTGATATCCAAGCGGCCGGGCGTGATCCGCGAGGTCATCGACGTTGACCTCCCCCGGCCCCGCTTCGACGAGCAGGGCGACGTCAAGCGGTCGGCACGGTTCGGGGAGATCCGCGGTCATCTGTGGTCACTCCTGGCCGACGAGGCCCTCGGCGCGAAGCGGGAGAGCGGATCATGACAACCGACACCATCGGAAAGGCGCCGGCCACCGACCCGAAGCGGGTGGACGGCAACCATATCGAGAGCCTCGCCGTCAGCCGGTTCGCACCGTTCAAGAGCACCGTGATCACGCTGGTCAACCTGACCATCTTCTTCACCCTGTGGGAGCTTCTCGCCCGCGCCGAGGTCATCAACCCGCTCTTCTTCCCACAGGCCAGCGACGTGTTCACCGCGATGTACACCGGATTCGCCGACGGCACGATCTGGCCGGAACTGCGGCACAGCCTGTCCAACTTCCTGATCGGCCTGACGATCTCGGCGGCGATCGGCATCCCGGTCGGCCTGCTCATGGGCGCGAGCCGGATCGCCGACCTGATCCTCAGCCCGTACGTCTGGGCGATGACCTCGCTGCCCCGCGTCGCCCTCATCCCCCTGCTGATCCTGATCCTGGGCTTCGGCAACTCGATGCAGCTGACGATCATCGTGCTCTCCGCCGTCTTCCCGATCATGGTGAACTGCATGGCGGGCGTGAAGACGGTGGAACCGTCACTTCTCCGGGCCGGGGAGACGTTCGGGGCGAACCGACCCGAGATCTATCTCAAGGTGATCCTGCCGTACACGCTGCCGTTCGTGATCGCCGGCGTCAACCAGGGCATCGCCCGAGGGCTGGTCGGCATGCTGATCGGCGAACTGCTCGGCGGCGGAGGGAACGGGCTCGGTTTCCTCCTCGACCAGGCGGGCGAACAGTTCGACGCACCCATGCTCTACGCGACCCTGTTGCTCCTCGCGGTCATCTCCGTCGGCCTGGTGCAGTCGATGCGCTGGCTGGAACAGCGCGCGGCGCCCTGGCGAGACGCCTCGCGAGCGTAGCCACCCTGCACTTCGCTCGGCCCCGGCCCTTCGCGGGCCCCACCCCACACACCGGTTCCCATGGGACGACGACGACCAGGAGCGACCGATGCACAGAACCAGGCTCACCCGACTTGCAGCCGCTTCCAGCGTGCTTTTCCTCCTCGCGGCCTGCGGCGGCGGGGGCGACGACAACACCGGCAACACCACCAGCCGGGACGTGCCGGCCGCCGCCGAGGACGTGGACGGCAACATCGACAAGAGCAAGGTCAAGAAGGAACTCGTGGTCGGCGTCGACAACCCGTACTACCTCTTCCACGAGGACATCCTGGTGGCGCAGGAGAAGGGGTACCTCAGGGACGTCGGCATCGAAAAGGTCGACATCAAGACGATCGAGGACCCGCTCCCGGCGCTCATCGGCGGCTCGCTCGACCTGGCTCTCTACGACGCCGACACGTCGATCGCCGCCGCCAAGAAGAGCAACACCGGGGTCCGGTTCCTCTCCGTCTACCTCGGCGGCGAGGCCAACGTCCTAGGGGTCCGCAAGGGCATCAACTCGGCCGCCGATCTGAAGGGCAAAACGATCACCGGCGGCCAGTTCAACAGCCGCAACGACGCGATCCTGCGGGAGCTGCTCACCAAGAACGGTGTCGACCCGGCCAAGGACGTCAAGATCGTCAGCACCGGCGGGCAGTCCAACGAGCGGCTCCAGTCGGTGATCGCCGGAACGGTCGACGGCGCCAGCGTGCAGCTCCGGCACCGTGGACTGCTGGAGAAGGCGGGTGGCAGGTTCCTCTTCGAGGAGACGCGTCGGGTGCCGCAGAACGGCTGGGCGGCCAACAAGCTGCTGACGGAGAGCCCGGAGACCGTCACAGCGTTCCTCGCCGCCACGCTCAAGGCCCGGCAGTTCATCACCGAACAGACCAACAAGGACGCGGTCCTCGACCTGATGCGGAAGCAGGGCTTCGAGATCCCCACCGACTTCGCCGACGCGTACTCGGCGGAGAACGCGCCGACGTACCACGTCGTCGACGGTGGGTTCGACCCCGCCGACATGGACAAGTTCATCGCCGACCAGATCAGCTTCAAGTCGGTGCCGGAAGGAACCGACTGGCGCGAGTACACCTACCTCCTTCCACTCTGGCGTGCGCAGAAGAACCTGGGTCTGCCGCTGCGCCCCACCCCCGGGAACGTGTGAGCCATGCGGGTGGGAACGGCTGACGCCAGCGGACTCCGGTTGCTCGCGCACCACGACCTCGCCGGCAGCGGCGACGGGATGCAGGTGGTCCGCTCCGGCGACGCCCTCTACGTCGGCCACACCGGTACGTCGAGGATGGGCACCTCCATCCTCGACGTGTCGGACCCGCTCCGGCCCCGCCTAGTGGACCAGTGGCCGGCCCCGGACAACAGCCACACCCACAAGGTGCAGGTGGCCGACGGACTGCTGCTGGTCAACCACGAGCGCTATCCGTACCGGCCCGCGGCACCGCTCGGGCCGCACTCGGCGGGGCTGGCCGTCTTCGACCTGGCGGACCCGTTCGCGCCGAAGCAGATCGGCTTCTGGCCCTCCGGCGGCAAGGGGGTGCACCGGATCGTCTGGGAAGGCGGCCGGTACGCCCACCTGTCGGCGGTGCCGGACGGCTTCACCGACCGGATCTGGGTCGTGCTCGACCTCACCGATCCCACTCGGCCGGTCGAGGTCGGCCGCTGGTGGTGGCCCGGGCAGTGGACGGCCGGCGGCGAGCGGCCGGACTGGCCGGCGGGCCGGCGGTACGCCGCGCACCACGCGCTGATCGCGGGCGACGTCGGGTACCTCGGCTTCGACGACGCCAACCTGGTCGTGCTGGACGTCTCCGACATGGCGGTGCCGACGATGATCGGACACCTCGAATGGGGCGGCGGGGCGACGCACACCTGCCTGCCGCTACCGGGCCGGGACCTGCTCGTGGTAACCGACGAGCAGCAGCACGACGGCCCGTACGCCCCCGACCGGCGGATCCACCTGGTCGACATCGCCGAGCCGTCGACGCCGCGCTACCTCGGTCCCCTCCCCCACCCGACCGGCCCGTACGACGAACTGCCGATGCGCTTCGGGCCGCACTGCCTGCACGAGAACCGAACCGGGTCCTACCGCAGCGGACGACTCGTCTTCGCCACCTACTTCAGCGCCGGGGTGCGGGTCTACGACCTGGCCGATCCGGACGATCCCCGCGAGATCGCGCACTGGGTGTCGGAGGCGCCGCCGGGCCAGTCGGTGTCACAGGCCAACGACCTTTTCGTCGACTCCGACGAGCTGGTATGGGTGACCGACCGGGTGCACGGCGGGCTCTTCGTCCTCGAACCGGAACCCCGGCTCCGGGCGCTGATGGAGCAGGCCCGTGCCTGAGTGCCACAACCGATTGCGAACGTTCCCTTCCGACCTGAGGAGATGCTGCGTGGCGGCTCCCGTGCGGTTACGACTCGGCGTGTTCAGTCCATCGATCGTGCTCGGCGTGGCGGCGGCCAGCGGCGCGTGGGAGCGGGCCGGCCTGATCGTCGAGGAGGTGCCGGTCGCCTCGTCGACGCAGCAGTTCACCGCCCTGCTCGCCGGTGAGCTCGACGCCGTCTTCACCAGTCCCGACAACGTGCTCGCCTACCGGGGCTCGACGGCGAACCCGCTGGGGCGGTCGGCGGACGTACGGATCCTGGCCGCCGTGGACCGGGGCCTCGGACTGTCTCTGTTCTCCGGTCCCGGCCTACGGTCCGGCGACGACCTGCGGGGCGGGGTACTGGCCGTCGACGTACCGACGTCCGGGTTCGCGTTCGTGGCCTACGAACTGCTGGCCCGCCAGGGGATGCGCGCCGGACACGACTACGAGGTGGCGGCGTTCGGGTCGACCCCACGTCGGGCCGCCGCCCTGGTCGCCGGCAAGTGCGCGACCACCGTGCTCAACGCCGGCAACGACCTGCGGGCCGAGTCGGCCGGCTGCACTCGGCTGAGCCGGGCGTCGTCGCTGGGCCGCTATCTCGGTACCGTGCTCGCCGCGCCGGCCACCGGCGTACGGGAGGGGTCGTCGCCGCTGCGCGACCTCACCGGGGTCGTCCTGGCGACCGCACGGGCGCTCGCCGAGGGTCGAGTGGCCGAACTGGCGGGCAGCGTCACCGCATCCCGCCTCGGCCTGGCGCCCGACGGCGTCCGGCGCTACCTGGAGACGCTCTCGGATCCGGACGAGGGACTGGTGCCCGACGGTCGTCTCGACGGGGAGTCGCTGGAGACGCTGCGCTGGCTGCGCAGCCGGTACGCCGGCGGCGACCGCGAACTCGCGACGCTGGTCGCGCCCGGCTCGGGCCTGGTGGACGACCGCTTCCTCGGGTCGGCCGCGACATGAGAGCCGGCGGCGGTATGAGGGGCGGCGGCAGGAGGCACCGCTGCGGGCGCCTCGGGCAGCCGGCCGGTCGGGCGGGACCGGCCGACCGGTGCGATCGCAACCCGGGTTCGATATGAGTACACGCGGTTATGTCCCCACCGGGCCCTCCGCTTACGATTCCAGCATGCGGAAGCCGACCCTGCAGGACGTCGCGGACCGGGCCCAGGTGCACCGGGCCACGGCGTCCAGGGCGCTCAACCCCGCCACCCGGAACCTGGTCAACGCCGAGACGGCCGACCGGGTGGAACGGGCGGCGCAGGCCCTCGGCTACCGGCCCAACCCGATCGCACGGAGCCTCAAGACCGCCCGGTCGGCGAGCATCGGTCTGGTGATCCCCGACCTCACCAACCCGCTGTTCCCGCCGATCGCCCGGGGAGTCGAGGACGTCCTGGGCGCGGTGGGTTACAACGCCTGGATCGTCAACACCGACAACGACCCCGCCCGGGAGGCGGCCGCGGTCGAGTCGATGCGCAGCCGGAACGTGGAGGGCTACGTCTTCGCCACCGCCCGGCTCGAACATCCGCTACTCGAACAGCTCGCGGCGGCGGAGAGCCCGGTGGTGCTGGTCAACCGCCGGGCGGGCCGCTCCGACATCCCCTCGGTCACCGCGGACGACGCCACCGGAGTGTCGCTGGCAATGCGGCACCTCGTCGAGCTCGGCCACCGCAAGATCGTGCACCTGGCCGGGCCGCAGGGCCTGTCCACCGGGCTCAGCCGGCTGCGTGCCTTCCGGCAGGCGCTTCAGGACCATGACCTCGAGGACGCCCCGGAGCGGCTGGTGGTCTGCCGGTCCTTCACCGAGAGCGCGGGAGCCGAGGCGGTGAACGGGCTGCTCGCAGCCGGCGTCGACTTCACCGCCGTACTGGCCGGCAACGACCTGCTGGCGCTGGGCTGCTACGACGCGCTCGGCGAGCGCGGCCTGCGCTGCCCCGAGGACGTCAGCGTGGTCGGCTTCAACGACATGCCCTTCATCGACAAGCTCAGCCCACCGCTGACCACGGTGCGGATCCCGCACTACGAACTCGGCGCGGAGGCGGCGCGGCTACTGCTGGAGGGCCTGAACGAGCCGCAGCGCCATCCGCGCTCGATCCTGCTTCCGCTGACGCTGGTGGTGCGCCGGTCCACGGCAGCACCGACGGGCACCGCGACCGGCGGTCGGCAGGGAGGCCGCGCGACCGGTAGCCGGCGCGCCGCGACCCCGCACCAGGCGCCCGTACGCCCGGTCCGGCCGGCTGTCTGAGTCCGCCGAGCCCTGAGTCCGCGGATCGCGCCTGGCACACCGGGATCCGGCGTCGTTGCGCCCCCGTGGCGAGCCGAGGATCGTTCGCACCGCGTGTGCGACAGGGCCCCAGCGGGCATCGATACCCTCTGGCAATGCGAGGCTCGCGCGAAGATGACAACTCGGCCAACCTCGATGACGTCGAACGACGGCTCCGGGACATCCGCGACAATCCTGAGAAGTCAACGACGTTGCGGGCATTGGCGCAGTACCAGCTCGAACGGATCGCCGGGATCCGCGCGATGGCCTGCGGCTCCGGCGCGGACGGAACACCGGCGGTGACCATGGAACGGCTGGGCCCGTTCACGTTCTCGGCGATCCCGGAGACCAGCGTCGTCGCCGTCGAGGTCGACCGGCGCGGCTCCGCCCCGCTGGTGGCCGTGGTCTCCGCGGACGAGATCCGGCGGCTGACGCCACTGTTCGAGCATGTCCGGGACCGCGCCGAACGTGGCCAGACGGCCGGGATCGACCTCCGGGCGGCCTTCCTGGGGCTTCTCGGTCACGATCCGTTCGACGGCGAGTTCGAGGACCGGTGACGTCCGCCTACCCGGCGGACGCCCCGATCCGGTGCTCGTGGGGACTGATCCCGCGCTCACGCTTGAAGGCGGTGCTGAGCGCGAACGGGCTGCCGTAGCCGACCTGCCGGGCCACCGAGGCGACGGTGGCGTCGGGTTCCCGCAGCAGGTCGGCGGCCAGTGCCAGGCGCCAGCCGGTCAGGTAACTCATCGGCGGTTCGCCGACCAACTCGGCGAACCGGCGGGCCAACCCCGCCCGGGAGACACCGGTCGCGCCGGCCAGGCTGGCCACCGTCCAGGCGTGGGCCGGATTGTTGTGCAGCATTCGCAGGGCCCGCCCGACCACGGGGTCGGCGTGGGCCCGGTACCAGGCCGGCGCCTCGGCCTCGGGTCGGGCGAACCAGGCCCGCAGGACGGCGACCAGCAACAGGTCGAGCAGCCGGTCCAGGATCGCCTCCTGGCCGGGCACGTCCTGGACGATCTCGTCGTTGATCAGGCGCACGAGCGGGGTGAGGCGCTCGCCCGAGGGGAGCACGAGCAGGTTGGGCAGCGCACCGAGCAGGCGTCGGCCGATCTCGCCGTGCAGTTGGTAGGTGCCGGTGAGCATCACCGTGGCCCCGTCCGGACTGTTGCCCCAGGTGCGTACGCCCAGGTCCATCGCCTGGGCCAGGTTCTCCCCCCGGACGGTCGTACACCGTTGCCCCGGATGGATGATCACCTGTGGTGGGGTGGCCGGATCGTCGGCCACGGTGTACGGATCCGGGCCGCGCAGGATGGCGACGTCGCCCTCGCCGAGCGGCCGGACCTCTCCGGTGTCGGGTAGCAGCACCGCCCCGCCCCGCAGCAGCACCACCAGGGTCAGCGGGGCCTCGTCCTGGATCCGGAGCGACCAGGGCGGGTCGAGGACGGAGCGGAGCAGGAAGGCACCCCGGGCCCGTGGCCCGTCGAGCAGGCCGGTCAGCGCGTCCACCGACCCAGGCTAGACGTGTGAACATGGAATTGCGATTCCTGGCTATGGGAAGTCGCAACCTTGCGGGCTTGAATTCAGACATGACCGAACCTGAGCACGACAACACGGCCCTGACCCTGGTACTCGGCGGCACCGGCAAGACCGGCCGCCGGGTGGTGGAACGGCTGACGGCACGACACCGGCCGGTACGGATCGGGTCCCGCTCCGCCGAGCCGCCGTTCGACTGGGCGGACCAGAGCACCTGGCCGCCCGCGCTCGACCGGGTGAGGTCGGCGTACCTGTCGTTCTATCCGGACCTGGCGGTTCCGGGAGCCGCCGACGCGGTCCGGGCCTTCGCCGACCTCGCGGCGCGGCAGGGGGTACGCCGGCTGGTGCTGCTGTCCGGGCGGGGCGAGGAGGAGGCGCAGCGCTCCGAAGAGGTGGTCATGAAATCCGACCTGGAGTGGACGATCGTCCGGGCGAGCTGGTTCAACCAGAACTTCAGCGAGGGCCACCTGCTGGAGCCGGTGCGGGGCGGCGAGGTGGTGCTGCCGGTCGGGAACGTCGGAGAACCCTTCGTCGACACCGACGACATCGCGGACGTCGCGGTCGCGGCGTTGACCGAGGACGGCCACGTGGGTCAGCTCTACGAGCTGACCGGCCCCCGGCTGCTGACCTTCGCCGATGCCGTCGGGGAGATCGCCGCCGCCACCGGGCGGGACATCCGGTTCCGACCGGTTTCGATTGAGGAGTACACCGGCATGCTGGCGGAGTACGAGTTGCCGGCGGACGAGGTGGCACTGCTGACGTACCTCTTCACCGAGGTGCTGGACGGCCGCAACGCCCACCTGACCGACGGGGTGGAACGGGCCCTCGGCCGCCCGCCCCGGGACTTCCGCGACTACGCCCGGACGGTGGCCTCGACCGGTCTCTGGGCGGGGTGACCACCCGACCGGTCGGCGACGCCGGTGCGGGCGGCCCGCCCGCACCGGCGTGACCGGGCGAGCCGGGATCGGGTTTCCACAGTGGTCACCGATGCGTAGCATTGTGGTGTGGCCACGCCCCAGATCAGCAACGCGATGCTTGACGTGCTCGCGTTGCTGCTCCGGGCCTGGGAGGAGAAGACCGAGGTTCACGGTTGGCTGATCATGAAGTCGCTGCGGCGCTCCGGCCCGGTCGTGTACGGAGTGCTCGATCGGCTTGAGGACGCGGGCTGGATCACCGGCTCCTGGGAGGTCCTGCCGGCGCGACAGGACCGGCCGCGTCGGCGCTTCTACACGCTGACCGCCGCCGGCGCAGAGGTCGCCCGCCAGCAACTGACCGCCGCCGTCCCGGTGCGGCCCCGGTTCCGGATACAACCTGGTTTCGGTCTGATCGCACACCCGCGCCCGGCCCGTTGAGCGGCCGATGAGCAACGTCGAGGTCGTGCTGGCCATCGTGCTGGGGCTGCTCGTCAACGAACTCACCGATGTGAGCCCATGGCTGGCCCGCAAGCTCGTCGCCTGGTCGGCGCGACTGCGCTACCGCGACACCAGCCGGGCCGAGGTGCGGGCGGAAGAACTCGCCGCGGTGATCAACGATCGGCCGGGCAAGCTGTTCAAGCTGGGTACGGGGGTCCGCTTCCTCTCCGCCGCCCTGGCCATCCGACTGCGCCACCTCGTCACCGGCTCGTCGGAGTCGACGGACGAGCCCGGCGCCGAGAAACTGCTACCCGGGCCGATCCTTCCGTTGGAGGACGAGCCCACCGCGATGGTGGCGCGGTACCTGTTCCCGACGGAGCGGTACCGCGGTGAGTGGCGACGGCACTGGATCAACCCCGTCAAGAGTCTGGCCGTGATCGCCCTCTACGCGGTGCTCGGAATCTGGGCGACGGTCAGGCGGATCGAACCCCGCTACGTCGCCTGGGTTGTCGCGGCGATCGTGGTCACCGCCGTGTTGACGGCGGCATTCCGCCTGCTCAGCTGGTACCTCGGCCGGTTCGTCATCACCAACAAGCGGTTGATGTCGACCGAGGGCGTGCTGGCCCGCAGGGTCGCGATGATGCCGCTGCTGCGCGTCGTCGACGTCCGCTACGTGCAGTCGCCGGTGGCCCGGTTGTTCAACTACGGCACGTTCCGGCTGGAGTCGGCGGGCCGGGCCAACGCCATGCGCGAGATCGTCGACCTGCCCAACCCCGACGAACTGTACCTGCGCCTGGTCGAGGAGATATACGAGCCGGCGGCCGTCGAGGCCAGGCTCGGTACCCCGGACCTCGGCTCCGACGAGGACCACGGAGCGCTGGACGGCAGCACGGGCGGCGACGCGGCGGCGGAGGCCGCTCCGGTGGACCCGGCGGCGGTGCAGCGGGAGATCATCTACCAGATCGGCGCCCTGTCGGCCCAGTTGTCCACCCTCGCCGCCGCGATACAGCGGCTGACGCCGGCCCCCGGCGGACCGGCACAGCCCCCAGACGCGGACCGGACGCCGGCAGAACCTGCCACCGCCGCACCTGCGGCCGCGGACCGGCCGGAGCCCGCCGAGGGCCCTGGACCGGCCGGGGCCGACGTGCCGGACCGTGGCGCCGATCCCGTCCGGCCGCTCCTGCCCAGAGCAAGGCCCGGCCTGGCCGAATGACCCGGAGCGGTTCCGGACCCGGGCCGGCGGTCGGGGGCGGCCGCGTCACGGGCGGGGTCGCGGCCCGGTCGTGGCGGAGCGGCGCTGCTCATCCCCGTCTCCCCCTCGGCAACCGCTCGATGATGTCACGGCGGCCGGCCGGGACGACGGGGGTTGTCGCAGGCAGCCGTGGCACCCACGGCGCCACGGCTGCCTGCGTAGAACCCGCCAGGATCACTCGAACCGGTCAGGTCGACTCCGGCGACCGCCCGGTCACCGCACGGAGGCGCGGTTGTACGCCCTGCGCGCCCAGAGGTATCCGACCAGGGCGATGCCCACGCACCAGGCGACCGAGACGGCTCCGCTGTTGCCGATCGGCCCACCGGTGAGGAGGCCCCGCAGGGTCTCGATGATCGGGGTGAAGGGCTGGTACTCGGCGAACCAGCGCAGTCCGGCCGGCATGGAGTCGGTGGGCACGAAGCCACTGCCGAAGAACGGCAGCAGCGTCAGCGGCATCGGCAGGTTGCTCGCGGTCTCGACGCTCTTGCTCGAGATGCCGAGCGCGACCGACAGCCAGGTGAGGGCGAAGGTGAGCAGCGCGAGCAGGCCCGCCGCCCCGAGCCACTCGACCGGGCCGGCGGAGGGCCGGAACCCGACGAGCACCGCGACACCGAGCACGGCCGCGAGGCAGAGCATGGTCTGGATCATGCTGCCGACGACGTGTCCGGTCAGCACCGAGGTGCGGGAGATCGCCATGGTGCGGAACCGGGCGACGATGCCCTCGGTCATGTCCATCGCGACCGATATCGCCGGTCCCGCCGCGCCGCTGGCCACGGTGATCAGGAGGATGCCGGGGGTGACGTACTCGACGTAGTCGGCGCGACCGCCGGACACCCCGCCGAGCCCCGCCCCCAGCGTCCCGCCGAGGACGTAGACGAACAGCAGCAGGAAGATGATCGGCATCGCGAGGAGGAGCAGGGTCAGGGACGGGTAGCGCAGCATGTGCCGGAGGTTGCGGCGGAGCATGGTCGCCGAATCGCTCGCGACGTGGCCGAGGGTGCTCATCGTACGGTCTCCTTCTCCTGCTGCGGCTGGCCGGTGAGCGCGAGAAATACGTCGTCCAGATCGGGGGTGTGCACCGACAGGGCGTCGACCTCGATCGAGGCGTCGTCGAGCCGGCCGAGCAGGGCCCGTAGGTCCCGGACGCTGCCGTCGGTCGGCACCCGCAGGGCGAGGGCGTCGTCGTCGGGGCTCGAGTCACCGAGGACCCGCACCGCCGACCGGAGTCCGACCGGATCGGCGAACCGCAGCCGGACGTGACCCCCGGGGACCTGGCGCTTGAGCTGTTCCGGGGTGCCCTCGGCGACCAGCCTGCCGTGGTCGAGCACGGCGATCCGGTCGGCGAGCTGGTCCGCCTCCTCCAGGTACTGGGTGGTGAGGAAGATCGTTACCCCGCCGGCCACCAGGTCCCGGACGATCTGCCACATCGTCCGCCGGCTGCGCGGGTCGAGTCCCGTGGTCGGCTCGTCGAGGAAGATGATCTGCGGGTCGCCGACCAGGGTCATCGCCAGGTCGAGCCGGCGGCGCATTCCGCCGGAGTAGGTCACGGCCCGCTTCCGGGCCGCCTCGACCAGGTCGAACCGTTGCAGCAGTTCGGTGACGCGTCGCCGGCCCTCGCTCCGGCCCAGGTGGTGCAGGTCCGCCATCAGCCGCAGGTTCTCCTCGCCGGTGAGCAGGTTGTCCAGCGCCGAGAACTGCCCGGTCACGCCGATCGCGGCGCGTACCGGGTCGGGGTCGGCGGCCGGGTCGTGGCCGGCGATCCGTACCTCACCGCCGTCGGGATCGAGCAGCGTGGACAGGATCTGCACCGTGGTCGTCTTGCCGGCACCGTTCGGGCCGAGCAGCGCGAAGACCGTGCCCTCCGGCACGTCCAGGTCGATCCCATCGAGTACGACCTGCTTACCGAAGGACTTGCGCAGCCCGGTCACCGAGATCGCCGATCGGGGTGTGGCCATGTCCTCTCCTCTCCGAGCGTCCAGTGGTCGAGATGGGGCGGGTCCGGTCGGCGTCGATGTACCGCGCGACCTCCGTGGCACCATGATGGCATCACTTTGGCACCAGACGCAAGCCATAGCTGAGCCGGGATGGCGTCGGCTTGCGTCACCTCGGCCCCGGCCCACCCGCTCCATCGAAGGACGGAGCGGTGGATCATCACCGCGGGCGAGGAGAACCGGCGGATCAGCCACGACGCTGAGAGAATGCGTTGGCGGATCTTCACCGGTGCCGGACTGGCCCTCTTCCTCGTCTCCCCGTTCGTCCTGCTCGGCCTCGGCGGCCCGGACGTGCAGACCTCGGCCGACGCCGAGGCATCGCCGAAGCCGTTGATCGCGATCGTCGTCGCCGCCCTCGCCGGCCTGCTGCTGACCCGGCTCGTACCACCACACCTACCGGTCATCGCCCCGGCCGACGCCGCACACCGGCCCGCGCTGACCCGTCAGGCCGTCGGGCTGGTCGGGATCGCCCTGCTGCTGCCCGCCATCGTGCTCACCGCCGACCCCGGCGTCTGGTACGGCCTGGTCAAGCTCGTGCTCTTCTTCGGTGGCGCCTGGCTGCTGCTGCGCCGTTGGCCGACCGACTGGCGGGGCGGGGCGGCCCACCGCAGGGCACTGCCGGCCCGCTGGCGCTGGCTCGGCCCGGTTCCCGCGCTCCTCGCCTGGGCCTACCTGCTCTACTACAGCCCGATCGCCGGCACCGAGGACCTCTCCGGATACCGCGAGTTCCACCGGGCGTTCCTGCTCGCCGCCATGTCGCTGACCTTCGTCACCGCCAGCCTCGCCGAAGAGATCTTCTACCGGATGCTGCTCCAGACCCGACTGGAGGCGCTGCTCGGACGCTGGCCCGCGATCGTCGCCACCGCGCTGCTCTTCGCCGCGATGCACGTACACCGGATCGGCGACGGCCCACTGTGGGAGATGATCGCGATCATGGTGGTCTGGAACGGCGGCTTCGGGCTCGTGGCCGGCTACCTGTGGGCCCGCTACCGCAACATCTGGAGCATCTTCGCGTTGCACACCGCGGTCAACTCGCTCCCCCTGCTGCCACTGTTCTTCGAGTGATCGGCCGCGGTCCCGTAGCGAATCCTCGGCAGGTCACGGTGCGGATCGGTAAGGGACAATGCGGCGCCGACACTTGACGGCTGATCTAAAGGCGCCTAACTTAGCCGCAGAAGGCGGGTCGGACATCGAACAATGCCCATGACCGCTCCACCCAACTCCTTCGTGGCGACCACTTCGGCCTGCACCCGACACCTCGTCGTTGGGAGACACGCGTGCGTCGACTCGCCCTTGCGCTCACCATCGCCTCACTTCTGACAGCCGGCACCGCCTGCGGCGGTTCAGAGGGGTCCGGCGACGACAAGTCGCCGATCAAGGTCGGCCAGATCGTCTCGCTGACCGGCAACTACTCGACCCTGGGCAGCGAGAACAAGAAGGCGGTGGAGCTGGCCGTCGAGCAGATCAACGCCAAGGGCGGACTGCTCGGGCGCCAGATCGAAGTCATCGTCAAGGACGACAAGAGCCAACCCGAGCAGTCGGTGCTCGCGTTCAACGACCTGAAGGGTGCCGACGTCGCCGCGGTCATCGGCTCGCCGTTCTCCAACTCGGCGCTCGCCACCATCCCGCTGGTCGACCGGGAGAAGATTCCGTACCTGTCGGTGACGGCCGCCGACGAACAGGTCTCGCCGGTGCATCCGTACGTCTTCGTGGTCCCCGCGATAGCCGGGACCTATGCCGACCGGCTCCTACAGTATTTCAAGGCGGTCAATCTGACCCGGGTCGCGGTCGCCCACGACACCAAGAGTTCCTACGCGGTCGCCGGCTTCCGGGCCACCCAGGCGAAGGCCGCGCAGTACGGCATCACCCTCGTCGCGACCGAGGAGTTCCAGACCACCGCCACCGAGTTCAGCGCGGTCTTCACCCATGTCAGGTCCTCGGGCGCGCAGGCACTGCTCGTCTGGGCGACGGGCGCGCCCGGTGTCGCCATCACCAAGGGGTACGCGACCGCCGGCCTCGACATCCCGCTCGTGCTGACCGGTGCGCAGGCGAGCGAGCTGTTCCTCAAGCCGGCCGGCGCGGCCGCCGAGGGGGTTCTCGTCGCCAGTTCGATCGGAGTCGTCGGCGACCACCTGCCGGAGGGTCCACAGAAGACGGCGGTGAAGGAACTGACCGACGCCTTCCGGGCCAAGTACGGCTATCCGCCGCCCCAGTTCGCCCAGGACGGCTACAGCGCCGTCAAACTCCTGGCCGCCGCGGTCACCAGCGCCGAAAGCATCGAGCACGAGAAGATCCAGGCGGCGTTGAACGCCCTGACCCTGGTCACTCCCAACGGGAAGTACGCGTACAGCCCGACCGACCACTCCGGACTCACCGGAACGTTCATCTCGGTGAACACGGTCACCAAGGGTGCGTTCGTGCCGACCGACTGGGCGAAGAGCCAACTCGCCCAGCTCACCGGGAACTGACCGGCGGTGCTGCTGCGGGCGCGGGGCCTGCGCCGGTCCTTCGGCGGCGTACTGGCGGTACACGACGTGGACCTCGACGTCGCGGCCGGGGAACTCCGGGGTGTGATCGGCCCCAACGGCGCCGGCAAGTCGACGCTGTTCAACCTCATCGGCGGGCAACTCGCCCCGAACGGCGGCACCGTCGCGTACGACGGCTCCCGGATCGACCGGCTTCCCCCGCACCGGCGGGCCGGGCTCGGCATCGGGGTCGTCTTCCAGAATGCCCGGATCTTCCACGGGATGACCGCGCTGGAGAACGTGATGGTCGGCGCGCACGCCACCACCCGGGCCGGCTTCGTCAGCGCCGCACTGCGGCTGCCGGCCCACCGCCGCACGGAGCGGGAGATCCGGACCCGGGCCGTCGAGGCGCTGCACCGGTCCGGGCTGGCCGACTGGGCCGACCGGCCGGCGGAGTCGCTGCCGCTGGGTCAGCAGCGGGCGCTCCAGGTGGCCCGGGCCCTGTGCGGCCGACCACGGCTGCTGCTGCTCGACGAACCGGCCTCGGGGCTCCGGGCCGCCGAGCGGGAGGAGTTGGCCCGGCTCATCGAGGAGCTGAAGGGGCAGGGGCTGACCATGCTGATGGTCGAACACGATGTCGGCCTGGTCGCCCGGCTCGCCGACCGGATCACGGTGCTCGACCTCGGGCGGGTGATCGCCGAGGGCACCCCCGACGAGGTGCGCACCGACGAGGCGGTGGTGACCGCATACCTCGGCGTGGACCTGGCGGACCGGTGACCACGACACTCGTCGAGACCACCTCGGTGACCGTCCGGTACGGCACCGCGACCGCGCTCGACGGAGTCAGCGTCTCCGTCGCGGCCGGCGAACTGGTCGCGCTGATCGGCCCCAACGGTGCCGGCAAGACGACCCTGGTCAACACGCTGGCCGGCATCCTCCGCCCGGCGGCCGGCACGGTCGCGGTACGCGGCCGGCTCGGCGTCGTGCCGGAGGGGCGGCAGGTCTTCGGTTCGCTGAGCGTGGACGACAATCTCCAGCTCGGTGCCTGGCGCACCCGGCAGCGGGACACCACCCGGATCTACGACCTGCTGCCCGACCTGCGCCGGGTCCGGCGGCAGGCCGCCGGTTCGCTCTCCGGTGGCCAGCAGCAGATGGTCGCGGTCGGCCGCGCCCTGATGGGCCGACCCGAGGTGCTGGTCATCGACGAACTCTCGCTCGGGCTGGGCCCGATCGTGGTGGCCAACCTGGCCGCGTACCTGCAACGCCTGAACGCCGAGGACGGGATGGCGGTGCTGCTCATCGAGCAGAACGCCCGGCTCGCGCTCCGGCTCTGCGGACGCGGGTACGTCCTGGAGGCGGGACGGGTCGTCGCCGAGGGGCCGAGTGCGGAGCTGCGGAGCAGTCCGGAGGTCATCCAGGCGTACCTGGGTAGTCCGGTTTCCGACCCCGACGGCCCGGCGGTGGTCCCGTGAGCGAGTTCGCGCTGTACCTGATCACCGGCCTCGGCACCGGTTGCGCGTTCGCGCTGGTCGGCAGCGGCATGATCGTCATCTACCGGGTCACCCACGTGGTGAACTGCGCCCAGGGCGGTTTCGCCGTGATCGGGGCGATGTGCGCCTCCACGTTCCTCGGCTCGGGCCTGCCGCACGGCCTCGCCGAGGGACTCGCGGTGGCGGTGGCGGCGGCGGTGGGCCTCACGGTCGGTGCGATCACGATCGGCAAGCCCGGGACGACTCCGCAGGTCGGCTTCATCATCACGATCGGGCTCGGCATCCTCGCGTACGCGGTCGAGGTCCTGCTCTGGGGCGACCAGCCGCGCTCGTTCGACGGCATCGCGGGCGCGACCGTCCTGTTCGGAGCCCGGGTGCCGACCCACTATCTGCTGATCATCGCGGTGACGGTGCTGGTGTTCGCACTGCTCGGCCTCTTCTTCGCCGGCACCTACCTGGGAAAGGCGCTCACCGCGTGCGCCGCGAACCCGTACGCCGCCCGGCTGGTCGGCATCGGGGTGACCCGGATGGGGTTGTTCTCCTTCACCCTCGGCGGGGCGCTCGGCGGCCTGGCCGGAGTGCTGATCACCCCGATGCAGCAGGTCACCTTCGACGGCGACGTCGTGCTCATCGTCAACGGTTTCGCCGCCGCGATCATCGGGATGCTGACCCGGCCGGCACTCGCGCTCGCCGGCGGGCTGCTGCTCGGTGTCGCCCAGGCGGCGGTCGCCGGTTACGGCAGCGCGGCCCACCAGATCGAGATCGCGCTCGGCCTGATGCTCGCGGTGCTGATCTGGCAGGCCGCCCGCCGCCCCACCGTCGAGGAGGCCCATTGAGGACGAGGATGAGGCGACCGGAGCGGGGCGCCGTCGTCCGGCGGGCGCCGGTGGTCGTCGTCGTGCTGGCCAGCCTGGCGCTGCCGCCCGCGCTGACCAGCAAGCAACTCTCCGTGTTCATTCTGCTCGGCCTCGCCGTGCTGGTCACCCTGGGCCTGTCGCTGCTGATGGGGTACGCGGGGCAGGTCTCGCTGGGCCAGGCGTCGTTCTCCTGCATCGGCGGATACACCGCGGGGCTGCTGTCGGTGCACGGCGTGCCGTCGGTGGCGGGGCTGCTCGCCGCCCCGGTCGTCGCCGCGCTGTTCGCGGGGGTGGTCGGGATTCCGCTGCTCCGGCTGCGTGGCCACGCGCTCGCCTTCGCCACGCTGGCGATGCAGCTGATCCTGCTCTCGCTGCTCAGCCAGGCCGACTGGGCGGGCGGCGCGATCGGGCTACAGGGCGTACCCCGGTTGTCGATCGGCGGACTGGAACTCGCCGAGGACCTCTCCTACGCGTACCTGACCTGGTTCGCGGTGGCCGTGGCGATGGTCCTCGCGCACAACATCATCACCTCCCGGGCCGGCCGGGGACTCCGCGCCCTGGCCAGCAGCGAGAGCGCGGCGGCGGCCTGCGGCGTACCGGTCGGCCGGTACCGGTTGGCGGTCTTCGCGCTCTCCGCGGCGATCGCCGGGCTCGCCGGGGGGATCTACGCCTTCTACGTCGGCTACCTCTCCCCCGGCTCGTTCCCGGTCCTGATGTCGATCGAGTACGTGGTGATGGCGGTCGTCGGCGGCCTCGGCACGCTCTGGGGGCCGGTCCTCGGCGCGACCGGGATGGTGCTGCTGGTCCAGGTCCTCAACACCCTCGGCACCCGGCCCGGGATGCCCAGCTACGCGCCGAGTGTGCTCCAGTACGCGGTCTACGCCGGCCTGCTGGTGCTCGTCCTGCTGTTGCTGCCTCGGGGCATCGTGCCGGCGCTGCGGGACCTCGGGCCGATGTCGCGCCGTGCCGTCGCGGATCGCCGTGCCGTTGCGGCGTCCGGAGTTCCGGACCGGGTAGGTGAGAATGCGTAACGAAGGGGTCGGATCCTGGGCCACCCGCCGGGCCCGGATGTCCCCGAACCGGGTGGCGGTGGTCCACGACGATCGCGAGTGGACGTACGCCGCGGTGGCCGACCGGGCGAACCGGGCCGCACACGCGCTGCGGAGCCTCGGCGTACGCCCCGGTGACCGGGTCGGCTACCTCGGGCCGAACCATCCGACGTTCCTGGAGGCGTTCTTCGGCACCGGGCAGTTGGGCGCGGTCTTCGTCCCGTTGAACATCCGGCTCGCCGCTCCGGAACTGGCCTTCATCCTCGCCGACTGCGGTGTCGACGTCCTCATCTACGCACCCGGGCAGAGTGCCGTGGTCGCGGCCCTGCGCGAACTCGTCGCGCTGCGGCACACCGTCGCGTTGGAACCCTGCGGCGACGACCCCGACTACGCCACCCTGCTCGACCGGGCCGCGTCGGACCCGCTCGACGAGCCGGTGCCGCTCGACGAGACGGGTGTGGTGCTGTACACCTCGGGCACCACCGGGCGCCCGAAGGGGGTCCGGCTGAGCCACGGCAATCTGGCCTGGAACAGCTTCAACATGCTCATCGACGTCGACCTCGCTGCCGACGAGGTGACGCTGGTGACCGCGCCGATGTTCCACGTCGCGGCGCTCAACCAGACGGTGCTGCCCACCTTCCTCAAGGGCGGCCGGTCGGTGCTGGTTCCGGCGTTCGACCCGTCCACCGCCCTGGACCTGATCGAACGACACCGGGTGACGTTCATGTTCGGGGTGCCGAGCATGTTCGCGGCGATCGCCGCCGCACCCGGCTGGTCCGACGCCGACCTCTCCTGCGTGCGTTCCATGATCTGCGGCGGTGCGCCGGTTCCGGAGCCGTTGATCCGGACCTACCAGCGGCGTGGCCTCACGTTCATGCAGGGGTACGGGATGACCGAGACCTCGCCCGGGGCGCTCTTCCTGCGGGCCGCGGACAGCGGTGACCACGCCGGCTCGGCCGGTACCCCGGTCTTCTTCTCCGACGTACGGCTCCGGGACGCCACCGGTGCCGAGGTGCCGCCGGGCGTGCACGGCGAGATCGTGGTGCACGGCCCGAACGTGATGACCGGGTACTGGGGGCGCGCCGCGGAGACCGCCGAGGTGCTCTCGGCGGACGGCTGGTTCCGCTCCGGCGATCTCGCCGTCGTCGACGCGGACGGCTACTTCCACATCCGCGACCGGGTCGGGGACATGTTCATCTCCGGCGGCGAGAACGTCTATCCCGCCGAGGTCGAGGAGGCGCTGTCCCGGCATCCGGCGGTCGCCGAGTGCGCGGTGATCGGCGTCGACGACGAACGCTGGGGCGAGGTGGGCCGGGCGATCGTCGTGCCCCGGCCCGGGATGACGGTCGATCCGGCGGAGCTGTTGGCATCGCTCGACGGCCGGATCGCCCGCTACAAGATCCCGAAGTCGGTGGTGTACGTCGACTCCCTGCCCCGGACCGGGTCGGGCAAGGTACTGAAGACCCAGCTCCGCCGGGCCCACGCCGGCACCGGGGACTCCGCCGGCCCGGCGTGGTGGCGAACCGGCCGCCCGCCCGAGCCCGGGGCGGGCGCGACGGAGACGGCGGAGACGGCGGAGACGGCGGAGGTCAGCCGGCTGGATCGGGGCTGATCCGGAAGGTCGCCCGTTCGCGATCCACCCGGCGGTTTCCGGGTCGGCCGATCGTCAACCGCCCGTTGCCGTCGTGGGTAACGTACGCGTCCGCGTCGTCGGAGAGCCGCAGCGACGTCGCCCGCCGGTCGGCGAGCCCACGCACCTGTACGAAGCTCGCCGCGCCCGCGTACGCGTCGCTGTCCTCGTACGGGTCGATGCGTAGTGACGTGCCGTCGACCCGGGCGTACCGGTCCGGGAAGTTGACGGACTGGAGTGCCACCCGCCCCGCGCCGGAGAACCCGGGCACGAGCCGGAACTGCGAATCGGCGACCTCGCGGACGTCGCCCTCCACCCTCAGCAGGTACCCGAAGTGCCGTACGTGGGCATCGGGCGCGTCCATCGGGGACAGCCGCAGCACGGTTCCGCCGTCCCCGACCGGTACCCCGAAGCTGGGCGTACCGTCGGCATTCCAGTACAGCCGCTGCACCCGGGTGTGCCGGTTCGGGTCGAAGAGCGGGTCGCCGGTGATGTCGCGGTAGTCCCGGGCGTGGTAGACCAGCACGTCGGTCTCGCCATCCTCGGCGACGGTGAACGAGTTGTGCCCGGGGCCGTACCGGCGGGTGTTCTCGTTCGTGCCGAACACCGGCTGCGGCGACTTCGTCCAGGAGCGGGCGTCCAGCAGGTCGGCGTTCTCGTCGGCGGTGAGCAGCCCCATGCAGTACCGGTGGTCCGTGGCGCTGGCCGAGAAGGTGACGAAGACCCGCCCGTTGCGGATGATCACCGCCGGGCCCTCGTTGACCCGGAAGCCCTGCACCTCCCAGGACAGGGTCGGTACGGCGATCCGGACCGGGTCGCCCTTGATCGCCAGCGGGGACGCCATCTCGGCGATGTAGAGGTTGCTGTTCGTGGCGATGCCCGGCTCGCTCTGCGCCCAGACGAAGTATCGGACGTCCCGGTGCGTGAACGTCGTCGCGTCGAGGGTGAACGTGTCCCAGGCCGTGGTCACCTGACCGCGCAGCTCCCAGGCGTCCGCCCGTGGGTCGGCGGCGGCGGACTCCAGGACGTACGTCCGGATCCGGAACGGCTGGTCGGAGTCGCCGGCGGCGAAGTAGATGTACCAGCGCCCGTCGATGCGGTGCAGCTCCGGTGCCCAGATGTAGCCGCCCATCCGGCCCGAGGTCGGACGCCGCCAGACGGTACGCTCCCGCGCGCTCGCCAGACCGTCGAGCGTCGACGCGCCGCGCACGACGATCCGGTCGTATTCCGGCACCGAGCCGGTCAGGTAGTACATCCCGGCCACCGGCCTGGTGATGAACGGGTCCGCGCGCTGCTCGACCAGCGGGTTCCGGCTGGTGACGGCGATGCCGTCGGAGTCGGACCGCCGGTCGGTGGCCCGGTCCGGGGGCCCGTCCGGGGCAGGTGCCGCCCACGCCCCGCTGGCGGACGCCAGCGGCAGGACGCCGGCCGTCCCGGCGGCGAGCAGTCCCCCACCGGCGTGCAGCAGTCCGCGTCGGCTGAGCTTGTCGGATGTCACGGCGTCGTCCTCTCTGTGGCGCCGATCCGGATGAACGTCACGGAGTACGCCGGGAAGGTGTGACTGAAGGTGTTCCGTACGCCGGTCAGCCGCGACGTCCGGGGCTGGATCGGCGTGAAGGAGGCGGTGTTGACGTCGTCCGGCCCACCCTGCAACGTCGTCACCTGCGCGGTGGACGAGACCCGGACCTGCGTTCCGAGGTCGATCCGGGTCCGGGCGTCGGCGGCTTGGGCGTTGACGACCTTCAGCACCAGCTCTCCGGTGGCCCGGTCCCGGGTGACGACCTGACGGAACGGCTCGGCGACCCTGTCGTCGGTGAAGCTGCCCCACTCCTGCCCGTCCAGGAACAGGGTCACCTGCCGTCCCCGTACCTGGATCCGCAGGTCGTAGGCCTGCCCGGTCTCGATCGTGCCCGGCTTGGAGATCATCTGCTGCTTGGCGCCGCCGGTGGCCTTCTCGACCGCCGAGACCGTGTTGCCCCAGCCACCGAGGTTCCACCAGTAGTAGTTGCCGGTGCTCTGGACACCGAACGCGACCAGGAATCCCTCCTGGCCGGACCGCTTGGTCGCGGTGACCCGCAGGTCGTAGTCGCGCCAGCCCGGGTCGCCGGCGGTGACCATCGTGTCCTCGGCGGCCGCGTCGGACTGCACGTAGGCGCCGTCCACCACCGACCAGGAGCCCCGACCGCTGCTGTGGGTCCAGTTCGAGGCGCCTGCGGAGAAGTCGTCCCGGAGCAGCGTGGTCCCGTCGGCGGAGGTGACGACGACGTCGTCGTACGCCGCGCTGGTGGCCCAGGTGGAGAGGCCGACCGCGCCGGTGATCGGCACCGTCGTGGTGGGCGTTCCCGAGGCGCGGCTCGGCACCACCTCGTCGCCGACGTTGGTCATGAACAGTTTCTGCACCTCGTAGCTTGCCGACCCCCACGAGGCGTGGTTGTTGAACCAGATCATGTCGGGGCGCCACTGCACGTAGTCCTCGTTCGCCAGCAGCGGGGCGTAGGAGGCGAGCTTCACGATGTCGGCGTTGCGTTCCAGCCCCGTCATGTAGGCCGCCTCGGTCAACGCGTTGTAGAACCGGTTGTCCTGCGAGGCGTACTCCCCGAGGAACACCTTCGGCCCGGCCCGGTCGTACGCGTCGTACCGCTCGTTGTTCTGGAGGAACCACTCCGGGCTGTTGTAGTAGTGCTCGTCGACCATCTCGACCCCGGCCGCGCGGTTGAGCTCCCAGAGCCGGTCGAAGGTGCCGCCCGCGTCGTCCGGGCCCGAGTTGCTGACCACCGTGATGTCCGGGTGGGCCGCCTCGATGGCGGTCCGGAACTGCCGGAACCGCTCGAAGAAGGCGTCCGGCAGGTTCTCCTCGTTGCCCACCCCGAGGTGGGTCAGCCCGAACGGCTCCGGGTGCCCCATCCGGGCCCGGAGGCCGCCCCACTGCGACGAGGCGGGTCCGTTGGCGAACTCGATCAGGTCCAGGGTGTCCTGGATGTGCCGGCGCAGCAGCTCCGGGTCGTCGGTGGCGCGGTTCTGGCCGCAGCCGGTGACCAGCGCGGGTACGACGGGCAGCGCCATCGCCCCGATGTCCTCGGCGAACTGGAAGTACTCGTAGTAGCCGATCCCGTAGGACTGGTTGTAGCCCCAGAAGTTGGCGTTCGTCGCCCGCTCCTCGACCGGTCCGACGGTGTCCTTCCACTGGTAGGACCGCCGGCGTTCCCAGTCCGGTGCGGTGTACCCGTAGTGGCTGCCGGTGTTGACCAGGCAGCCGCCGGGGAAGCGCAGGAAGCCCGGCCGCAGCGCGGCGATCTTCTCCGCGAGGTCCCGGCGCATCCCGTTCGGCCGCCCCTTGAAGGTGTCCCGGGGGAACAGCGAGACCATGTCCAGGCGTACGGTGCCGCCACCGGCGCCGGTCACGGAGAGCCGACCGGTGGTGCTGGAGCCGGTGGCCCGGAACGTGCCGGTGTACTTCGTCCAACCGTCGCCGCGCAGCGTGATCCGCAGCGGGCTGGCGAGCGCGGCGCCGGCCGGATCCGTGATCCGCACGGTCAGCGGTGTTCCGGCGGTCACGTCGGTACGCGCCCAGACGGAGAAGTCGTAGCTGCGCTGACGCTCGACCCGGATACCGGAGTTGTAGCCCGCGTTGATGACGCCGTACCCCCCGCCACCAGCGGGCAGGTCCAACCGCAGGTAGCGGCGGTTGCGCTCGTTCAGCCGCCCGGCGTCGTCGACGACGGCGGCCGTACCCCGGACCCCGTCCGGCGCCGTCGGCGCCCAGGCCGTCATCCCGGTGTACGCGGCGTTGTCCGCCGGGTCGTACTCGAAGGACCGGTTCTGCACCAGTTCGGCGTACAACCCGCCGTCGGCGGCCCGGTTGATGTCCTCGTAGAACACCCCGTACATGCTGTCGGCGATCGCCGGACCGGTGTCGGCGGCGGCGACGTCGACGGTGTAGTCGGTGGTGGCGACCCTCGGGGTTGCGGCGGAGGCGGTCGGGACGGCGACCAGGGTGCCGGACAGCACCAGGACACACGCGAGCCCGAGCCTCGGGCGTGATCGGGACATGGGTCCTCCTCCGGTTGCCGCTCGGGGTGTCAGCGCCCGGTCCTGGAGGGCATCGGGAGCACCCCTTGTCGGCCCGACACTCCACCTTCCGCCCACCGACGGATAATCGGCGTCAGTGGATGAGCGTTAACATAGATAGATCGACATCGGGTGTCAACCCAAGTAGCCAGCGGCGCATCTCTATCGCTAATGATGGTTAGCGCTCACATGACGATCTCAGATCGGGAGTTCGTCCGGCGCGGCGAACCGCGCCACGTAGCGGTGTTGCCACGGCGTCTCGACCGCACCGGCGGCGTAGTGCCGGCGCACGAACGACACCGCCTCGTCGGCGGGGACGCCGTCGAGGACGGCCAGACACGCCAGGGCGGTGCCGGTCCGTCCCCGGCCACCGCCGCAGGCGATCTCCACCCGGTCGTCGGCCGCCCGCTGCCAGGCCTCCCACAGGATCGTCCTGGCCTGCGCCCGGTCGCTGGGCAGCCGGAAGTCGGGCCAGCGCAGCCACCTGCTCTCCCACGGCGTCTCCGGAGGTCTCCGGCCGAGCAGGTACACCGCGAAGGTCGGCGTGGGTCCGGGCGGAAGCGGTCGACGCAGACCACGGCCCCGGACCAGCCGACCCGACGGCAGGGCGAGCACACCGGTATCGGTCGGCGTCCAGGTCTGGTTCACGGGGTGAGCCTACGCGGCCACGATCGCAGTGGTCAGGATTCGTCAATCCGCGACAAAGGACTCCGAATCTCCGGTCGGGTCGTAGCGCTGGTACGTCGGGTCAGGCCGGCGTACCCCTGACCTTCAGGTCACGCATCCGGCCGACGTTGTCGAACGAGCCGAAGCCGACCCGGCCCGACCCGAACGTCGTGTCCACCGCCGTCATCAGCGGATCCTTGGACCGGTCGAGGTAGACAGCGATCTCACCGGTCGCGGGCAGGTGCACCAGCCGTACGTCGTGCCACCTGGCGTCGGTGATCGCCGGTGGCGCCCCGCGCAAACCGTTCCACTGGTGCTCGATCCGCTCCCGGTCGGCGTTGTTCACCTTGAAGATGCCGTTGTGCGGATAGATCGTGTTGTCCGTCGACAGGTGGGCGTAGTAGAACTCCGTGTCGGAGCGGTAGCCGAAGACGATGATCACATCCCGGTTGGTGACCTCGACCGGAGTGTCGAGCCGTACCTCGGCGGTCACCTCCACCGCACCGAACTGCGGCCCGGAGGTCAGTACGGCGTACTCGAACGGCCGGCGCGGACCCGGGCGCTGCTCACCCGCCTCGGCGAGGATCACCTGCTCGCCGGTGAACCGCCACTTGTCTGAGGTGACCGGCCGCCAGTTGGTCGGACGCATCGGCTGGCGGGCCCGGGTGTCGCCGACGGCACCGCTGGCGAAGGTCCGGGTGCCGGTGACCTTCCAGATCTTGCCGTTCGACTTCGCCGACAGGTAGAGCTCACCCTCGGCGTCGACGCCGAACCGCAGGTCCACCCGGTTGGGGTCGCCGGGCGCACCCGGCCCGGAGAGGTCCTGCATCCGTACCTTCCGGCCGGTGCTGTCGAGGAGCATCAGCTGGTAGAGCGGTGCCAGGGCCCGGCCCCGCCGCATCTGGCTGGCCTCGGTGTAGAACACCCGGCCGTCGACGAGGTCGCCGAAGACGTACTTGCCACGCAGCGCCGGCACGTCGTCGCCCCGGTAGACGAAGCCGCCGGCGACCGCGACCCCGACGTCCGAGGTGCAGTCCCAGGTGGGCGGCGGGTCGTGGTCGTAGGCGGCCACCGGGTACGTGTAGCCGTACTGCGCGTCGTCGGCCGGCAGCGGCAGGATCCGGTCGCACGGGTTGGACGCCGTCTTGTCGAAGACGAACGCGCCCTCCCGCTCGCTCCAGCCGAGGTTGTCGCCGGCCCGTACCTCGTAGATCGCCTCGATGGCGTGCTCACCGATGTGTCCGAGATACATCCGGTTGCCCTGACCCGGATCCCAGCTGAACCGGTGTGGGTCGCGCATGCCGAGGGCGTAGATCTCGCCGAGGGCGCCCGGGTCCCCGACGAACGGGTTCGACTGCGGCACGCCGTACTTCCCGTTGGCGGAGTTGGTGCCGCGTGGATCGATCCGGAGGATCTTGCCGTGCGGCATCGCCATGTTCTGCGGGTCGGTGTTGCGGACCCCGATGCCACCGTCGCCCACTGCCGCGTAGAGGAACCCGTAGTCGGCGTCGTTCCGGTCGGCGGTGGGGTTGAAGTCGATCTGCTGGATGCCGTGCACCCGACCCGCGAAGCCGATCCGCAGCACCTCGCGACGGCTGCCGGCGAAGGTGTCGGCCGCCGGATCGGTCGCGGTCCACTCGGTGATGATGCCGTGGAAGAGCGTCCCGGCCTGCGCGAAGTCCGGCGTCTCGGTCACCTGGGACGCCTGCTCGGTGTGCACCGTGTAGAACCGGCCGTTGCGCGCGAAGTCGGGGTGGAAGGTGACGAACCCGAAGCCCTGCCCGAGCCCCTGGCCGGAGAAGAACTCCGGCGCGAAGGTGGCGCCGACGTCGAGGTAGACGTGTGGGTCACCGTTCTCGACGAGGTAGAGCCGGCCGTTGAGGTCCGGTACGGCCTGCCGGCCGGAGCCGTCGGGCAGTTCGACGATGGCGTTGATCCGGGCGTGCCGCATCAGCCGTACGTCGGTGGGGGCCGGGGTCGGTTCCGACTTCGGGAATGCCGCGTACTCCTCGAGCACGAGGCCGAGGCCGGACTGGATCGGGGGTTGGGGTACCGGGTCGTAGATCGGGTCGGCCTGGGCCGGCGAGGCGACCAGGGCGGACAGGACGAGGGCGGCGGCCGTGAGCGAGGCCGTCGCGACGGAGCCGCGAACTGCACGGGCGGGGGTGCGCACGAGTGTCACTCCATCCTCTCGGGAGGCGGATTCGACGGAACGGTCGGTAGCGTCGGTGGGACAGTCGGTAGCGGTCAGCGGGACGGGTGGTCGTGAGGTCAGCGTCGGCCGGTCTGGTAGCGGTACTGCGCCGCGACGAGGTGCGCCGGGACGACGCGGTCGAGGAACATCAGGGAGTCCATCCGGCAGTCGCACGGATTCTGCTCCCGGGTGTCCTGCGGGAAGCTGCCACCGATCTTGATGCCCCGGGGATCGGTGGCCGTCGTACGGTGCCTCCCCGGGCCGGCGACCAGCCACGGGTCGCCGCTGGCGGTGTAGAAGCCGTCGACTGCCCGGCCGTTGCGGTAGAGCGCCATGTCGCCGTCGTCGAAGTCGAAGGTGGCGGCGAGATGGACCCACTCGCCGACCGGCAGCAGCCGCCGCCAGTCCTCACTGGCCGCGAACGTCTGGGAGTCGCCGCCGTCCAGCCGCCGGCCCAGCGCGACGAGTCGCAGTTCGCCGTCGACGTTGATGAGTTCCAGCAGCGCGCGCACGCCGTGCCCGTCGGAGTCACCGGTCAGTACGCCGGCCAGCCCGATCGCGTTGAACCGGTCGTCCGGGCCGGGCGTGTTGGAGTTGGGCGCCGGACCGTCGCCCAGCATCTTGAACCAGCCCATCACCGTGGTGCCGGTGGCGGCGTTGAAGGCCCCGAGGCTGGGCACCCCGGTCGAGGAGTAGACGCCGGCCTTCCAGTCGTCGTTGCCGGCCACCGTCGGGTCGACCTGCCTGGTTTGCAGAGCCCGGCCGCTGCCCCGGTACGCGCGATCCGGAACCCGCATCGCGGTGCCGCCGTTGACCAGGTCGATCGTGGTGCCGGACCGGCCCTGGTCCCGCTCCCGGGCGGGATCGCCCCAGACCGGGTGGTCGAAGTCGTAGTGGGCGACGAGACCGTGGCGTAGGGACGGGTGGACGTCGCGGGGGCGGTTACCGTGCCCCCACGCTGGCGGCGCCGCAACGCTCGTCGCCACCACCGCTGCCAGCAGGGCGGCGGTGGCGACGAGAGGGCGTCTGGCTCTCGACATCGCGTACACCTTTCTGTGCGTCGCGACGATCCGGCGCCACGGGCGCTTCCGTCAGGCACTGCCATCGCCGCGCAGAACTATGTGGTTGTACCGCTGGTGCCGTTCTCATCCACCTGGTGTCGCCACGTCCGGGGCCGCCGCCCCGCCGGTGGCCGTCGGCTCGGCGGGACGGCCGCCGAGGTAGAGCTCGCCGAGCTGCGGGTCGGCCAGCAACTGTGCCGCCGGCCCGGAGATGTGCACGCGCCCGAGGTCGAGCACGCAGCCGAGGTCGGCGGTCTGCAGCGCCCGCCGGGCGTTCTGCTCCACCAGCAGTACGGCGGTGCCGGCGTCACGCATCCGGACGACCTGCTCGAACACGGTGCTCGTCGCCTTCGGGTCCAGACCCATGGACGGCTCGTCGAGGAGTACGACCTTCGGGTCGACCATCAGCGACCGGGCGAACTCGACCTGCTTCTGCTGGCCGCCGGAGAGCAGCCCGGCCAGCGTTCGCCACCGGTCGGCGACAACCGGGAAGAGGTCCCGGACGAACGCCGTCCGCTCGGCCACCACCGCCTTGTCCCTGATGGTGTACCCGCCGAGGAGCACGTTCTCGGCCACCGTCATCTCGCGGAAGACGCTGTGCCCCTGGAGCACGTGCGCGACGCCCGCGGCCAGCATCTGTTGCGGGCCCTGGCCGGTGACGTCGACGCCGCCGACGAGGATCCGGCCGGACCGGGGCTTGAGCAGCCCGCTGGCGACCTTGAGCACGGTCGACTTGCCGGCGCCGTTCGGACCCACCAGGCAGACGATGGTCCCGGGCTCGACCGACACGGAGAGCCCCCGCAGCACCGGGGCCGCCCGCCCGTAGCCGGCCTGGATGTCGACAAGTTCGATCTCAGACGCCAAGGTAGGCCCCCAGTACCCGCTCGTCGGACCGGATCACCGACGGCGGCCCCTCGGCGATCGGTCGGCCCCGGTCGAACACCACGATGTGGTCGCTGATGCTCATCACCAGCTCCATGTTGTGCTCGACGATGACGAAGGTCCGGCCCTCCGCGTTGAGTTCGCGGACCAGTGCGCCGATCCGGTCGAGGAGTGCCGGGTTGACGCCGCCGGCCGGCTCGTCGAGCAGCACCGTGTCCGGGTCGCTCATCAACACCCCGGCAAGCTCCAGCAGCTTCTGCTGGCCCCACGACATGTTCCGGGCCTCGACGTCCGCCAGGTGCTCGATGCCGAGCCGGGTCAGCCAGCCCCGGGCCCGGTCGACCTCGGTGCCGCGCCGGGCGCCCCGGAGCTGGGACCAGGGGCCGGTGGTCCGGGCCGCCGCGAGCACGTTGTCCAGCGCCGACATCCGGGGGAAGACCCGACAGAGCTGGAAGGTACGGCCGACGCCGGCCCGGGCTATCGCGTGCGGTGCCTTCCGGGTGATGTCCCGGTCCCGGTACGACGTCCGACCGCTGTCCGGCCGGATCATCCCGGTGACGCAGTTGAAGAAGGTCGTCTTGCCGGAGCCGTTCGGGCCGATCAGCGCGTTGACCCGACCGTGCTGGAACGCCACGGTCGCCGCGTCGAGCGCCAGCACGCCGCCGAACGCCTTCGTCAGCCCGACCGTCTCCAGGCTCCGCACCCCGGTCGTACCGTCGTCGTGGCCCCGTACCCCGGTCGTACCGTCGTCGCCCCGTATCCCGGTCATGCCGTCGTCCCGGTGCGTTCGCTCATCGGAGGGTCCTCCGTCGACTGTGGCGGCGGTCCGCCGCCGTCGCGATCCCGCAGCTCGGCGGCGGTGACCTCGCGGATCGAACTCTGGGTCGGCCGGAGGAACCGGTTGAACAGCGTGCCCACCGCCGGCAGGATCCCGTCCGGCATGAACATCACGACCAGCGCGAGCAGGACTCCGGTCGCCACCAGGTGCAGCGGGGTGTTGCCGAACTCCACCTTGAAGTATTCGAGCGCGATGCCGACGACGAGCGCCCCGACCAGCGGGCCGAACAGGTTGCGTACGCCGCCGAGCAGCGCCATCAGCACCATGTAGGAGCCGGTCAGGATGGAGAACTGGAAGACCGGATCGAGGTCGCCGAACCAGAGTGCGTAGAGGCCGCCGGCCAGTCCGGTGAAGCCCGCCGAGATGACGAACACCACCAGCTTGGCCGCGAAGGTCGCGGTACCGAGCGACTCCGCCTTGTCCTCGTCCTCCCGGATCGCCTTGAGCCCGAGGCCGAAGCGCGACCGGTCGATCAGCCACCAGGCGAGCAGCGCGACGGCGAGCAGCGCGGCGAACAGGTAGAAGAAGACCCGGTGGTGTTCGGGGCGGAGCAGGCCCGGGAACGGGCGGGGCACGACGAGGCCCCGTGACCCGCCGGTGAACGACGCCCAGCTCTGGAAGACCAGCAGCAGGATCAGGACCAGCGCGATCGACACGATGACGAACGAGGCGCCCCGGACCCGCAGCGCGGCGAAGCCGATCGGCACGGCGAGCGCCGCCACCAGCAGGGCGGCGGCGGCCAGCGCGACGAAGCTGGGCAGGCCGGCCTTGACCACGAACAGGCCGGTGGCGTACCCGCCGAGGCCGGCCAGCGCCCCGTGCCCGAGCGAGATGTAGCCGGTGAATCCGCCGACGAAGTTCCACGACGTCGACAGCACCGCGTAGTTCAGCACGACGATGCCGGCCGACAGGATGTACGGGTTGGGTGCCAGGGCCGGGAACGACAGCACCGCGGCGGCGAGGACCAGGATCGCGACCGCCTGGAGCAGCCGACCGAGCCGGGCCGGGCCACCCGCTGCCGGCGGAACCGGTGACGGCGGCACGGCCGGCGCGGTGCTACCCGTACCCGTGGACGTCGCCGGCGACGTCAGTGACTCAGAAGCGCTGGGCAAGCCGACCTCCGAAGAATCCCTGGGGCCGGAACGCAAGCGTCGCGAAGAGCGCGAGGTAGAAGATCGTCTGCGCCCACGTCGTACCCATCGGAATCTGCAACAGGCTCTGCATCAGCCCGAGCAGCATCGCGGCGATCGCGGCGCCCGGTACGCTGCCGAGGCCGCCGACCACGATGATCGCCATCAGCGGGCCGATCCAGTGCCAGTGCAGCGACGGGTAGATGGTGGTGTCGAGCGCCAGTGCCGTCCCACCGACGGCGGCGGTCGCCAGCCCGAGTCCGAAGCCGAAGCCGGCGACCCGGTCGGTGTCGATCCCGACCAGCCGCGCGGCGTCCGGATGCTGAATGGTGGCCCGGAGCGCCCAGCCGAACGTCGTCTTCTTCATCAGGAGGTAGAGCGTCAGCAGCGCGACGCCGGCCAGCGCGAACGCGATCAGCTTGACCACCGCTATCCGGGCGCCGAAGAGGCCGAAGCTGGCGGTGCCGTAGCCGAGTTGGATCCGCCGCTGGGTACCGGTGAAGGCGTAGCCGAGCAGGCCCTCGATGACCACCGCGATCGCGAAGGTGAGCAGCACCGACATCATCGTGAGGGTCACCGGACGCAACCGGGCGAGCAGCAGGCGTTGCAGCACCACCCCCACGCCGAAGAAGAGCGGCACGGTGACGATCATCGACAGCAGCGGGTCGACGCCGAGCCGGGCATGGGACCACCAGGCAAGGTAGGCGGCGAGGATGAGGAACGCCGAGTGGGCGATCATCACCACCCGCATGATGCCGAAGTAGAGCGTCAAACCCGCCGCCAGGAGGGCGTAGAGCCCTCCCAGCAGCAGGCCCAGGATGACGCTCTGGAAAAGCAGGGCGCCGGACGGCATCGCGCTACCTCACCAGGCCGGCTTCGGGTAGACGATGTTGGTCTCCTTCGCCTCGGCCGGCAGGACGATCTGGATCTGCCCACCGACCCATTGCTGGATCATGTGCGCGCCCTGGGGCTTGCCGGTGGCGTCCCAGGTGAGCGGCCCGACCACGGTCTCGACCTTGTTGCCCCGGACCCAGTCGACCAGCTTCTTCTGGCAGTCACCCTGCTCGGCGCAGCCGACCGCGGTGACGGCCGCGGCGACGACCTGACCCGTGGTGTACGCGTTCGCCTCGTCCTCCTCCGGTGCCGAGCCGAACTGGGCGGTGTACTTCTCGACGAACTCGACGTTGCTCGGGTACGGCGCCTTCTGCGTGTAGCCGGTCGGCGAGAGGATGCCCTCGGTCTTGTTGCCGATCGCGGCGGCGAACTCCGGGCTCGTCGGCGCGGTCGAGAACGCGGCGAGCTTGGGCTGGTAGTCGAGCTGTTGCAGGGCGACGATCAGGTTCACGCCGTCCTGGTACTGCGAGCCGCCCACCACCATGTCGGCCTTGGCGGCCGCGATCTTCGCCGCGATGCTGCCGAAGTCGGTGGTGTTCGGCGGGTAGACCTCGTTGACGACGGTACGGACGCCGCCCGCCTCGAGCTTCGCCTTGAGCCCGTACGCGGTGCCCTGGGCGAACGGGTCGTCCATCGCCGCGTACGCCACGGTGGTCGGGCGCTGGCCCGCCGGCAGCGCCAGCAGGTACTCGGCGAGGTGGTTGTAGTGGTCGTTGGCCACGGCCGGAGCCGCATAGAACAGGTTCTTGAATCCCTGTTGGAAGACCTCGTTCGCCGCGCCGGCCGGCTCGACGAACAACATGCCGTACTCCTCGGCGACCCGGGCCGCCGGGACCACCAGGCGGGTCGAGAACGGCCCCACCACGATGTCGACATTGTCCTTGCCGATCAACTGTTCGTAGTCGGCGACCACCCGGTCGGCATTGGACTGGTCGTCGAGGATCTTCAGCTCGATCTGCCGGCCGAGCACTCCACCCTTGTCGTTCGTGATCTTCGCCCAGGCCTCGTAGCCGCGCTGCACGCCCTTGCCGGGCTCGGAGAAGTCTCCGGTCAGCGGCAGCGAGATCCCGACGACGATCGGATCGTCGGTGGAGCCCGACCCGCCGTCGTCGCCACTACATCCGGCCAGCGCGAGTGCTATCGCCGCGCCGAAGGCCGTTGCCCATCGCGTGCGTGTCGCTCGGGATGTCATCGCTGACGCTCCTCTGCCGCAGGTAACGAAAGCGCTTACGTAAGCGCTTTCGTACCTTAGGCTGTGGCCTACGTCACTGGCAATAGTTACGCCAACGGTCGTTCATGTTTCCCGGGAGTTACCGATGCCCAAGCCTGGCCCGAGGTTGCGCCTGGTCGACGTCGCCGAGCGGGCCGGTGTGTCGCTGGCGACCGCGTCCCGGGCGCTGGCCGGGCGGGAGGGAGTCAGCGAGGAGGTCGCCAACCGGGTACGTCTGGTCTCGCAGGAACTCGGCTACGTCGCGAACCCGTACGCCCGGACCCTGGCCGGTGGCGCCAGCTCGACCGTGGGACTCGTGGTCCACCAGGTCGACGACCCGTACTTCTCCGAGATCGCCGGTGGCGTCATCCAGGTCGCCGGCGAACAGGGCCTGCTGGTGCAGATCTGTCACTCGGGCCGCGACCCCGACCACGAACTGCGGCAGCTACGGCACCTCATCGCCCAGCGGGTCGGGATCATCCTGATCGCCGGCTCCGGGTACGCCGACCCACGGGTCGAGGCGCAGGCCAGGCACGAACTGTCGGCGTACCAGAGCCTCGGCGGCCGGGTCGCGGTCATCGGCCGGCACTTCCTCGGCGTCGACGCCGTACTGCCCGACAACACCGCCGGCGGACGGGCGCTCGGCGAACACCTGCTGGGGCTGGGACACCGGCGGATCGCGATCGCGGCGGCCACCGGCGGACTCACCACCGTTCTCGACCGGCTGGCCGGAGTGGCGGACGCGCTGCGCCGGCACGGGCTGGCCATCGAGGACCTGCCGGTCGTCCGGGCCGACTTCACCCGCGACGGCGGGCAGATCGCCGCCGAGCAGATCCTGCGGGAACACCCCGACACCACCGCGATCATCGCACTGAACGACTCGATGGCGATCGGGGTGCTCTCGACGCTGCGGGCGCACCGGATCGGCGTACCGGACCGGATCTCGGTGGTCGGCTTCAACGACGTCTCGGTGGCCGCCGACCTCGCGCCGAGCCTGACGACGATCCGGCTACCGATGACGGACATGGGCCGGATGGTGCTGGACCTGGCCCTCAAGCCGCGCTCGAAGCGGCCCCGGCGCAGGTCCACCGGACACAACCTGGTGGTACGCGACTCGACCGGACCCGCGCGCCCCGCATCCGCACCCTGAACCCGCATCGGGCTGGACCGGCTTCGTCGAGTTGATCTACAGGCGTGGATTGCTCGCTCCAAAGTGTATTGCTAACCTTTACTCGTGGCATACGTCAACCTAGACAGCGCTGGGACCCTCCACACCGAGGAGGAGTGGTCCTCTCTCGAAAGGATCGGGACCGTCATCCGCTACCCGGTGGGCAGCATCCTGGTCGGCGAGGGTGAGGCGACCGACTTCGTGCTCCTGATCCGGACCGGGCACGTGAAGGTCGTGTCCGGAACCCCACGACGCATCGTCGGCATCAGGCGCCCCGGCGAGATGGTGGGCGAGATGGCCTCCATCCGGATGAAGCCGCGTTCGGCCAGCGTGTTCGCGTTGAGCGATGTCGAGGCGCTGTTCCTGTCGGCCGACCGGTGGAGGACCTTCCTGCTCCAGCATCCACGCGCCGTCCTGGCGCAGCTCTACGCCACGGAGGAGCGACTCGCCGAGGCCACGCAGAAGAGCGTCGAGTCTCTGCTGGGCGCCGAGCGCAAGCTCGCCAAGGCCATCCTCGAACTCGATGCCAGAGGGTTGGGGGCCGTCAGCGAGCAGGGGACGTTGCTGCGGTTCAGCCAGCAGGATCTGGCGGACATCGCCGGGGTCTCTCTCGACTCGGCGAAACAGGTGATCCGGGCGATGAAACGCGCGAATGCCGTGAACACGGGCCGCCAGGCCATCACCATCGTCGACCGGCAGGCCATTTCGGACATCGCGGACGCGAAGACGACGAGTCTCGGTGAGCGGGTACCTCGCCCCGACGACCGGTCGGACGCCGGAACACCATAAGGAGTCGCTGTGCACGCTGCCCCAGTCGTAGCCGACCTGGTCGAACACCCGCTGCTACGCCGTCTGGTCTCACTCGGGTTCGACGACCGCGACTTCGCGATTTTCGGGAGTGGGCCGATGCTCGCTCGGGGCCTTCGCCGGGACATCGGTGACCTGGACGTCGTGGCCAGGAGGGCGGCGTGGGAGCACGCCTGCGCCATCGGCGAGCCTCGGGTGGGACCCGTCAGCGGCGACCGTGCCATGCACTTCTGGGGCGGCCGGATCGAGGTGTACGCCCGATGGATCGCACCGCTGCTCGACACCGACGAGCTCATCGACGGCGCGGACGTGATCGAGGGCCTCAGGTTCGTCCGGCTGGAGCACGTCCTCGCCTACAAGCGTGCGCTGGGGCGCCCGAAGGATCTGGCCGACATCCGTGTCCTGGAGGGGTTGCACCAGTTGCGGACGCGTACCGCCACGGTCCGCCGGCTGGTGCCCGCCATCGCGTGACCGTCACTGCGGGAGGAAGCTCATGATGCACGCCGGAGGGATCGCAGTGCGCTCCCCACACCTCCAGGAGATCCTTGCCGGAGGCGGGATCGGTGTCGAGGACTGGCCGACGTTCGTCCCGGGCGCCGTCGGCGTACTCGGCATCGTGGTCGCCGTGATCGTCGCCTGGCGGCAGCGGGTCATCCAACTCCGCGACCGGGCCGCCGAGCGCGAGCAGGAGGAGGCGCGTCGTGTCGAGCGCGAGGCGCACGAGGCGAGGATCGCGCGGCGGGAGATGTGGCGCGCGGAGTACCAGCAGATTCGTACTCTTCTCGAAAACGGCGAAGTGCTCGCGTACCAGGTGCGCAACAACGGCCCGTTCACGGCTCGCGGGCTCGCGGCCCTCGACGTCGCGACCTTCCGGATGAACGCCGAGCGGTTGGCCGCCCGAGGGGTGGAGCAGTTGCGCGGTCCGCTGCTCGGTTTGGGCAGGCTCGCCGACGAGCTCGCGCGGTGTGCCGTCCCCGAGGAGGAGGCCGTGGTGGCCGGCTACGCACGAGGTCAGGTCCCGGACGAGTGGGGGCTGCACCGGGTGCAGCGGCTGGCTGTCGGGCAGGACCGCACGGCACGCGAGCTGGCCGAGCAGGTTGCCGCCGCCTGGCAGGTGCTTCGCGCCGAGTGGGGCAACTGAACCGGTAGGCGCTGACGTCCGGTTCCGTCGGCATGACGCACGGTCGCCGGAGGGTGCCAGTCGGGGAGGGCCCGGCTCGCGGTCGTACACTGGCGCGGTGACTGCACCAGCTTCCGGCTCCGTTGACGCGGTTGCCGGGCACGGTTCACGCGACGTCGCGTTTCCGGTCTGGGTCCTGGCGGGGCCCACGCTCGCCGCGTGGTTGGGCGCGTCCCTGCTCACCATCACCGTCGGTCCGCAGTGGACGTCGATGCGCCTGGACATGCAGCTGTCGGCGCTGGCGGTGGTCTGGGTCTTCCTCGCCTACCTGCTGCCGGCGCTGGCGACGGCAGCAGTCGGATTCCTGGTCGGCGGGCGCTGGCCGACCGCCCTCGTGCTCCCCGGGATCAGCCTGCTGGTCCTCGGGGCGTTGCTGACCACGTTCAGCCCCGGCGGTGCTCTGCTGCTGGTCGCGCGGGCGGTCACCGGCCTCGGCGCCGGCCTGGCCTGGGGTGTGACGGCGGCCCTGGTCCGGCAGCAGCCGGCCGGGCGGAACCGGACGTCGTGGGCGATCATCACGGGGACCGTCCTGGCGCTGGTGGTGGGACCACTGTTCGGCGCGTTGGTGTCGATGGCGATGAGCTGGCGCCTGCCGCTGCTGGCCGCCGTGCCGGTCGCGGGGGTCGCCTTCCTGGCCGCTGCGGTGAGCGGGATCGCGCTGCTCGTGTCGGGCGATGCCGGGAATCGGGCGCGCTGAACCTCTCACCCGATCGGCGCGGGGCCGCCGGTTGAGCCGGGGCCGCCGGGATGGGGTCGCCCGCCGGTCGGCGCGGTGGCGGTGTCGACGGGGATCCAGACCCGCATCGGACCGGGGTCACGGTTGCCCCAGAGGAAGTACGGCACCGCGCTGAGCGTGACCTGGTCGGAGGGACCGTCCGGCGACGTGGCACCGGCACGGTAGAGCCCCGCCGGGCCGGGTCGCGCCACGGTGCCACCGACGGTGAGCGCCACGGCGTCCGGCGGCCCGCCGGGAAGGGCGGTGGTTCCCATCGGTGACGCCGGGTCGAGGCGGACGTCCTCCAGCCGCGTTCCGGGTGGCAGGTCCGCCTGTTCCAGGCAGTACACGAGCGGACCGCGCATCAGGGCGAGACAGCCGCGTACGGCGTCGACGTACGGATGCGCCGCCACCAGCCGTGGTGGCATGGCCAGCTCCAGCGTCACGGGGGTGGACGACGACCAGTCCCGGGTCAGCCGCAGGTACCCGTCGCCGACCGTCACGTCCGCGCCGTCGGCCTCGATCCGGTAGTCCTGGCACCAGCCCGGAACGCGCAGGGCCAGCGTCCACGGCTCGGTCGACTCCGCCCGTACGGTGACCTCCACCCGACCGCTCCAGGGGTACCCGGTGCGCACCGTGATCCGGACCGCCCGGCCGTGCACCGTCGCGTGGAGCGTTCCGGCCGCGTACAGGTGCAACTGCAACCCTTCCGCGTCCCCGGTGGCGGTGTACGCCTGCACCGAGGCCATCAGCCGGGCCAGGTTCGGCGGGCAGCAGGCACACGCGTACCAGGGCATCCGCTGACCCGGTGCGTCCTCGTCGGAGCCGTCGTGACCGGTACGCAGTTGCAGCGGGTTGGAGTAGAAGAAGTGCGTACCGTCCAGGGCGGTGGACCCGGCGACCGCGTTGTAGAGCACCCGCTCCATCTCGTCGGCGTACCGGTGTGCACCGTCGGCGAGCAGCATCCGCCAGTTCCACTGGAAGCTGGCGACCGCCGCACAGGTCTCCGCGTAGGCGCGGTCCGGCGGCAGTTCGTACGGGTCGCCGTAGGCCTCGTCGCGGTGCCGCGAGCCGTGTGCCCCGGTGACGTACGTCTTGGTCAGGTAGGCGCTGTCCCAGAGCCGGCGTGCCGCCGCCAGCAGTGACGCGTCGCCGGTCTCCACGGCCACGTCCACCACGCCGGCCAGCAGGTAGAGCTGGCGTACGGCATGCCCGGCGACCTCCTCGGCGTCCCGTACCGGCACGTGGTCCTGGAGGTACACCGGGCCGAACCGCTCCGCGTTCAGCAGGCCGCGACCGCGCAGGTCGACGAACCGCCGTGCCAGGTCGAGGTAGGGCCGGTGCCCGGTCGTGCGGTACAGCTCGACCAGCGCGGTCTCGACCTCCGGATGCCCGCACACCGCCTCGACGCCGTCCGGCCCGAACCGGTCGAGCAGCAGGTCGGCGAGGCGCCGGGCGACGGTCTCCAGCAGGTCGCCCAGGCCCACCCGGGCGGTCGCCACCGCGGCCTGGAAGAGGTGCCCGGCACAGTACAGCTCGTGGCTCCAGTGCAGTTCCTGCCACCGCCGGTCGGGCCGCTCGGTCATCACGTACGAGTTGAGGTAACCGTCCGCGTCCTGCACCTGCGCGAGCAGCGCGACGGTGGACTCCAGGAAGTCCCGCAGCTCGGTGCCGGGCTGCGGGCGGGCGAGTTCCCACGCCGCCGCCTCCAGCGTCTTGTAGACGTCGGAGTCGGAGAACCACATCCCGGTGAAGGCGCCGACGTCGCCGTCGCCACGCAGCCGGCGCAGGTTGTCCAGCGCGCCGCCCTCTCGCAGTTGGGCCACGCAGTGCGGCAGGGTGGCGGCGGCGTTCCGGGCCTGCCACTGGCCGAGCAACCCGGCCGGATCGAGCCGTACGTCGTCGAGCCCGAGCGGATGCAGCGTGGCGACGGCGTCCGGCGTCGGCTGGGCGGGGCCGCTCCGGGCCGCCACCCGGTACGCGACGGTCGGGTCGGGATGTACCTCCGGATGCAGCATCGGGCTTCGTCCTCCAGGCGCGTGGTGGTCGTGGGGTCTCCAGGTGCGGGCGGCCGGTCAGCCCTTGAGCGCTCCCGAGGTGAAGCCGCGCACGTAGTAACGCTGTAGCAGGAGGAAGACCAGCACGCACGGCACGGCGGCGGTCACCACACCGGATTGCAGCGCGCCGAAGTCGACCGAGCCGAGGCTTCCCGACTGCAGGTTGAACAGCGCGACCGGCAGGGTGAACTTGTCCCCGTCGGTCAGGAAGATCAGCGGTGCGACGAACTCGTTCCAGGCGGCCAGGAACGAGAAGAGCGCGACGGTGACCATGCCGGGCGCCACGCCCCGGATCAGCACCCGCCACAGTGCCCCGGTGGTGGTGCAGCCGTCGATCAGCGCCGCCTCCTCCAACTCGGCCGGCAGCGCCTCGAACGAGTTCCGCATCATGAACAGCCCGAACGGCAACTGGAACATGGCCAGGACCAGGGCCAGCCCGAGCAGCGAGTTCTGCAACCCGATCCAGCCGAGGAAGACGTACAGCGGGATCAGGATCGTCGTGTACGGCACCATCAGGATCGCCAGCGTCACCAGGAACAGCAGGTTCTTGCCCGGAAAGGAGAACCGGGCGACGGCGTACCCGCCGAGGGTCGTGGCGACCACCGTCACGATCACGGTCACGGCGGCCACGGCGGCGGTGTTCAGCAGGTACCGCTCCAGCCCCATGCCGTAGTCGACGAGCCGTTCGTAGTTCGCGACGCCCCATCCCGGCGAACCGTCGTTGGCCTGCCGGCCGTTGACCGAGGCGAACAGCGTCCAGAGCATGGGCAGGACGAACAGCACGGCGAGGGTTGCCGAGGTGGTGTAGTGGCCGACCTTCCTGGCCTGCTCGTACGGCGTACGTCGGGGCATCGGTGTCCTCCAGCCGGCCGGGTTCAGCGGTTGTCGCGGCGCAGCAGCCGCAACTGCGCTCCGTTGATCAGGATGAGGGCGAGCAGCACGACCACCGAGACCGCGGCGGCCCGGCCGAGATCCTGGGACAGGAACGCCTCGCGGTAGATGCCGATCACGACGGTGGCGGTCTCGTGCCGGCCGCCGGTGAGGATGAAGAACTGGTCGAAGGCGAGCAGGGAACCGGTCACCGACAGCACCATCATCAACGCGAGGGTGGGACGCAGCAGCGGCAGCGTCACCCGGGTCAGCACCTGCCACCGGTTGGCGCCGTCACAGCGCGCCGCCTCGTAGAGCAGGGGGTCGATGCCTTGCAGGCCGGTCAGCAGGATGAGCATGTAGAAGCCGGCGAACCGCCACGTGATCATCCCGACCGTGGACCAGAGTGCGTTGTCGCCGGAGCCCAGCCAGTCGACGCTGCCGCCGCCGAGCGCGTCGACGATCCTGTTCAGCGGCGACGACGCGGTGTTGAACAGGCCGTAGAACAGCAGGCTGGCCGAGGCCAGGCCGACCGCGGCCGGCAGGAAGAACACCGTCCGGAACAGTCCGACCCCGGGCCGGGCCTCCTGGACGAGCATCGCCAGGCCGAACGCGAGCAGGCTGAGCACGACCGTCGTCACCACTGTGTACCTGGCGGTGAAGACGATCGCCCGCAACAGCAGCGGATCCCGCAGCGCCGCGTAGTTCTCCACCCCGTTCGGGGCGGAGGCGCCGATCAACGGCCAGTGGTTGAACGAGATCCAGATCATCAGCGCCAGCGGTACCACGAACAGCACGGCGACGATGGTGGCCATCGGCAGCGCGTACAGCATCCCCGCGCGGCGACGGGTCCGGCTCAGCCCGGATCGGGCCGGGACCCGTCGCCGCGGCGCCACCGCCGGTCGGCGGGACAGGGTGGAGACCATGTCAGCTCGTCGCCAACGACTCGGAGATCGCCGGGTTGTGCCGGCCGAGTACGGTCGCGACGTCGCCGGTGCCGAAGACCGCCTCGGTGACGGTGCCGGTCCAGGGTCCGTTCGGGTCGTTGAACGTCTTGCCGAAGTTGACCGAGATCGGCGTCTGCCCCTCGCCGGCCAGCTTGTTGAAGGTGGCCAACCGGGGATCCCGCTGGGCGTACGTGTTGTCGGCCAGGTCGCTGCGTACGGTGATGTTCCGGTTCTTGGCGATGACCTCCACCTGGGCCTGTTCCGACAGGGTCCAGGAGATGAAGTCCCACGCCTGGGCGGCGTGCTCGCTGTTCGCGCTGATGCCCAGCACGTCGCCGCCGACGAACGAGGAGGAGCCACCGGTCAACCCGGGGATCGGCGCCACTCCGACCTGCACGTCGGCGCTCTCCTTGATGGCCTGGAGGGACGTCGCGCCCATCGGCTGGATCCCGATCAGCCCGTCGGTGAACGCCTGGGTCCAGGTGGGCCCGTTCTCGTTCTTGGCGGCCGGCGGGACGAGCCCCTCGGCGTACATCGTGCGGTAGAGGCGGTAGACCTTCGCGGCCTGCTCGTTGTCCACCGTGGACACGGTCCCCGCGTCGTTGAGCACCGTCGCGCCGGAGGCCCAGATCATCGGCCAGGTGGTGAAGAGCATGCAGCCGGGGCAGGCGCCGCCGAAGAAGTAGCCGTCGACCTTGCCGCCGAGCGCGTCGATCTTCTTGGCGTGTGCGTAGACCTCGTCCAGGGTGGTCGGCGGCTTGTTCGGGTCCAGGCCCGCCCTGGCGTACAGGACCTTGTTGTAGAAGAGCGCGGACAGGTCGATGTCGTGCGGTACACCGAAGACCTTGCTCTCGTGCGTCGCGGTCTTCATGTGTGCCGGTGCGAGGGTCGCCTTGAACGGCAACTTGTCGACCCGGTCGGTCAGGTCCAGGTACATGCCCTTGGCGGCGTAGTTCGGGGCGTAGACGACGTCGGTGGCCAGCACGTCCGGCAGCTGCCGGGCACCGGCCGCGGTGCCGACCTTCTGCTGGTAGGAGTCGGCCGGGATGACGGTCAGCTTGACCTTGTTCTTGTGGCTGCTGTTGTAGGCCTCGATCAGCGTCTCGCTGAAGGTCGCCGTCGGGGCGCGGGTCCACATGGTGATGGTGGTGCCGTCGTCCTTCGGGTCGGTCGACTCCGACGAAGACTCGGCGGGACCGCGTTGGCAACCCGCGACGAACACCAGCATGCCGGCCAGCGCGACCTTCAGCGCCAGAGCCGGGGGGATGGCCCGCCGGCCCGATCTCGGCGGTGCCGAAGCTCCGGACATGGTGCCTCCTGTTTGTCTGCCTAGGGTGTCGCCGGGTCACGTTCCGGCGTTTCCGGCCGGCGGGTCGGACCCGGTCAGGAAAGTTGAGGAAATCGTTTGCGTTGGAGGTTAGGTGCCGGTGCTGATTGCGGTCAATAGATGTTTCCGGTGCATTGCCCCGGGACCCGGTGAGGTTCCGGGGGACGGCCGAGGCACGCGCTATGCTCGCTGCGCAATCAAGGAAACCAGGAGGAAAACGTGTCGCACCGTGATCCGCCGACCATCAGTGACGTGGCAGCGCTGGCGGCGGTGTCGGTGGGCACGGCATCGAAGGCGTTGAACGGCCGCGGCTCCATGCGCCCGGAAACCCGACAACGCGTACGGGAGGCCGCCGAGCGGCTGGGCTTCCGGGCCAGCGCCGCCGCCCGCAGCCTGCAGGCCGGACGGACGTACACGGTCGGAATGATCACCACCGACTCCATCGGCCGGTTCAGCATCCCGGTCATGCTCGGCGCCGAGGACTCCCTCGGCGCCGGCCGGATGTCCGTCTTCCTCTGCGACGGCCGCGACGACCCGATCCGGGAGCAGTACTACCTCGACACGCTGCTGAGCCGCCGGGTGGACGGCATCATCGTGACCGGCCGGCGGGCACAGCCGCGCCCTCCGGTCCGGGCCGACCTGCCCGTGCCGGTCGTCTACGCGTTCATCAGCTCGACCGACCCCGACGACTGCTCGGTGCTGGTCGACGAGGCCGACGGCGCCACCAAGGCGGTCGAGCACCTGCTCGCGGTCGGTCGGCGCCGGATCGCGCACGTCAGCGGCCCCGAGCACCACCAGTCGGCGGCGACCCGCTGCACCACGGCGGCGAGCCGGCTCGCCGAGGCGGGGCTGGAGTTCTCCGCGCCGCCGATGTTCGGTGAGTGGAGTGAGGCGTGGGGCCGGCACGCCGCCGGCACCCTGCTCGCCAACGGATACGACTTCGACGCGGTCTTCTGCGGCAGCGACCAGATCGCCCGCGGTGTCGCGGACGGCCTGCGCGCGGCCGGCCGCCGGGTCCCCGACGACGTGGCCCTGGTCGGCTTCGACAACTGGGACGTCATGGCGATGGCCTGCCAGCCGCCGCTGACCAGCGTCGACATGGACCTGGAAGGAGTCGGCCGGGCCGCCGCCGACCTGCTGCTGGCCGCGATCAACGGTCAGCCGGCACCCGGCCGGCACTACCGACCGTGCCGGCTGGTGGCGCGCGAGTCGACCGCGGTCACCGTCCGGCCCGCCCCCGGGACCGCCGCGGCGCCGCCGGACCGGCCGGCCGCGCATCCTCGTACCTGACCATCCCCGGGCCCGTGGTGCCGTGGCGGAACGGTTCTCCGCCACGGCACCACACCGTACGACCTAGCGTGGAAGTGTCACGTCGACGTAGTCCAGGTCCACCGTTCCGGGTTGGGGCGCCCCGGGATGGTCGGGATGGCCCTTGGCCAGGGTGATGGTCGACGTCCCGGCGGGCAGGTCGACGATCGCCGTGGTCTGCCGGATCATCTCCCGGAACTGCGTCGGGGCGTACGACACGACCTGCCACGGACCGTCGTCCACCCGCAGGATGTGACCCGACCTGGTCTGCGCCCGCCGTTCGGCCTCACTGCCGGCGGTGGAGTACCCGATCTTCAGCCGGTACCGACCGGCGGCCGGCACGGTGACGGGCAGCCGCAGGTTGCTGTCGGGCTGACTGAGGTCACGGACGTACGCGTCGTTCGACACGTACGGGGCGAAGAAGTTGTTCTCGTCCATGTCGATGGTGACCAGACTCGCGCCCGACCACTCCCCCCGTTCCGCCTCGACCCGGATCCGGAAGGGCGACACGTCGAGATGGTCCACCCCGACGGTGCGGGACGCGACCCGGAGCGTGACCCGGTTCGGCCCCTTCCTCAGCACCGCCTGGATCCGGTTGGTCGAGAACGGCGCGGCCGTGGTGGTCGGGGCGTAGTCGACGGTACGGATTCCGGCGCTGGTCAGCACGCTGCCCCGGACCGGCGAACCCGACGGGTTGGTGTAGCGGACGTCCAGGTCGTACGCGCCGGCCACCGGTGCCGTGACGACGAAGGAGAGGTCCCGGTGACCGCTCCGCCCCGGTCGCACGTACCGGTTGTCGGACGCCAGCGGGCTGTCCACGGTCGACCACGACCGGTGGTCCGCCGCCTCGGCCTCGTAGCGCCGCGCCGGCCCGGCGAGGTCGGGTGCCTCCCGGTCCGGCCTGATCACCGCCAGGTACGCGTCCGAGTTCCGCAGTCCGGAGAGCGGAACGGAGATCTTCCCGTCGCGTACCGGATAGGTTCCCGAGAAGAGCGATACCGGGCCCTCGGAGACGCCGTCGGTCCCGGTCCACTCGGTGGCGAACACCTGCACGTTCGCCTTCCCGCCGAAACCGCGCAGCGCGGACAGGCCACGGACGGCGAGTTGGAGGTCGCCGTCACTGCCACCAAAGACGACCCGGACCGTCCTGGTACGCGGATCGGCGCTGGCGAAGCCGTCCGGCGCGGGCAGCCGCTCGACGCCCTCGGTCCGGGTGACGACCGTGCCGTTCCGCTGGTTGCCCGACGAGTCGGTCGCGGTGGCGCCACCGGTCTCGTCGAGGCGGTACCAGGCCACGTCGCCGCCACCTACCGCGCCTCCGGGCGCGGCCATCAGCGACCGGACCTCGGCCGACGCGAGGCCCCGACCGAAGATCTGGAAGTCGTCGACCGTCCCGTCGAGCAGCGGATCGGGGTACTGGGAGCGGCCGATCCAGTTGTTCGCGGTGTCGCCGCCGGCCAGGTCGGACGGGCTCAGCGTGAGGTTGGGGTTGGTGCCGACCGGCTCGCCGTTGACGTACAGCGTGCCGGTGTTCCCGGCCTTCGTCACCGCCACGTGGGTCCAGCCGGTGGGCAGCGGCCCGGTGCCGTTGATCTGCTGCTCGGCGGCGCCGCCGTTGTTGGTGATCGAGAAGCGCAGGGCGTTGTTGGTGGCGCCGTCACCCGAGCGCGGGGTCAGGAACATGTTCACCTGGGTACTCGCGCCGAAGTCGAAGATCCTCGACCAGTCCGGCGTCGAGGCCAGGTTCACCCAGGTCGCGACGGTGAAGTCGGTCAGTCCACGGAGGACCCCGGGCGGGAGTTCCACGTACCGGTTGGGATCGGTGCCGTTCAGCTTGATCGCGTTGCCGAATCCGTCCCTGCCCGGCACCCTCGTCGCCGGTGCCGGCGTCGGCTCACCCACCTCGATCACCCGGCCCGCCCGGGACGGTGGCGTGGTCTCGACCATGTTCCCGGTCATTCCGCCGTACCACTTGAAGAGCCAGTAGTTGCCGGTGGGTTCGGCCTGGCGCGCCGGGCCGGAGCCGCCGCCGACCGGCACCAGCAGGTCGGCGAGCCGCCCCGGCTTGTGCCAGAAGGCGAGGTTGGCGGTGTCCACCTCGGCCCGTTCGAGTCGGGCCACGAACCGCGTCAGCCAGCCGGGAACGCCGGCGTCGCGCGGCGCACCGTACTCGTTGATGCTGATCGGCAGCGGGCCGATCCCGAACTCCTTCTCCAACTCGCGGTAGCTCTCGACGCGGCCCTCGACGTCGATCCCCCGCGCCGTGCCGAGTTCGTGCCAGGAGATGATGTCCGGCACGGTGCCGGATGCGACCGCGGCGGTCAGGAAGGCCCGCATCCCGCTCTCGTAGTCACGGTCGTGGCTGGGGCCGATGATCGGGGTGTCCGGGTCGAGCGTGCGGATCAGCCGATAGGTCCTGGCCCACATCTCGTCGAAGTCGCCCCAGCTCGGGTTCCAGGTCCACTGTGGCTCGTTCCAGATCTCGTACCCGTAGATGTTGTCCGCCCCCGACGCCAGGGTGGCCCGGACCATCTTCTCGACCTGCTGGTACCAGTAGTCGTCGCCCTGCCACTGGTACGGGAAGCTGGGAAAGATGTCGGGCAGCCGGACGGTGACCGTCGCTCCGTGGCGCTTGGCCACCGGCCACACCTTCAGGGTGTCGCCGACCGGTGCGGGCTCGCCGTTGGGCTGGTGGGTCGCGCCCGGCGGCGGCTGGGTGAACATCTTGGGCCGGACGGCGGCGATCCACGGGTCGGCGGGCCAGCCCTCGTCGGCCAGGCCGTACAGGGAGCCCGATGCCGCGTGGTCGACCTTCTTGAACGGCTTGGAGACGTCGACGTCGAGCACCATCGGAGCCCGGCCCGGCGGCCCGGCGGCCCGGCTCGGCGCGGCGCGACCCGCCACGGCGGTCCCGGCGGTGATCAGCATGGCCGCCGCGACGGCGGCGCGCAGAGTTCGGTGTCGCACATGCACCTCACTTCACTTCAGACGGATCCGGAGCCGGGTGGAGCTGGCCGAACCGGGCGCCGGTCGACTGCGGCCACGGGTGGGTCCCGGCGGGGATGCCCGGCGTACGCGCGGGGACCGGCAGTGCCCGTTGGCGGGCCCGGCACAGCGGCCGCGCCGTCGACGCGTCCGGTGGCCCGAGGCCCGAGCCCGGCGACATCCCGGATGGAAGGGCGGACAACCGGCGAGGGAGGAAAATTAGGCAATCGGTTTCCCAGGAGGCTAGGCGGTACCGACGCGGGATGTCAACGAGAGTTTCGGCCTTGTTACGGGGTGCGGCCCCACGCCGGGTGAACCGGACAGACCCGACCCCCAGCCGGGCGGTTCGCACACCTGTCCGGTAATTTCTGGCTCTGGCCGTACCGCCAGGACAGGAGAGCTCAGGCATGGGTAAGAGGACCGTTCACGTCTCCGACTTCACTGGCAAGGTCCTCCAGACCGCCGACGAGGTGGTCCGGATCGTCGTACTGGAGCACCCCGACCTGGTCGCGGGACCGGTGCAACTGGAGGCCGAGCCGGTCGAGGTCGAGAGCATCGACGACGCCGCCCTGGACGTCGCCGTGGTCGAGATCCACGACGGGCAGGACGGTGACCAGCCCCGCCGGGTGGTGCTCACCGCCAGCGAGTTCGACGCGCTGGCCACCGACGTACCGATGGCGCAGCTGCTGCGGACCGCCGAGCGGATCCGACCGCCGAAGGCGACCCGGAAGAGCGACCGCCCCGACTACAGCACGCTGGAGCACGCCGGCAAGCCGCACCGGGGCAGGGTCACCGAGGAGGAGGCGGGGCTGGTCCGCGACCACCTCGACGAGATCAACAAGCGGCTCGCCGACGAGGGGACCCGGCAGATCGACCCGACCGACCCGGAGCATGCCGCCCGGTACGGCTTCCCGACACCGGCCTGACCGTACATGCCCGGGTCTACCTTCGGGCCACCTGGCCGGGGCGAGCGGGCAGCGAGGACGCCTCGCGTGCGTCGATGAGCTCGTCCCAGTGCTCCTGAGCCCACGCGCACGCCGCGGCGATCGGCTGGAGCAGGCTGCGGCCAAGGGCGGTCAGCTCGTACTCGACCCGCCGGGTCGGCTCGCTGTGGGCCCGGCGGGCGACCAGGCCGTCCCGTTCGAGGGTCCGCAGCGACTTGGTGAGCGTCTTCGCGGCGATGCCGCGCAGCGGGACGCGGAGTTCCGAGAACCGCCGGGGGCCGTGCTCCAGACAGCGGATGATCATCCCGGCCCACTTGTCGCCGAATCGGATCGGCGTCAGGTCCGTCGGGCAGACCGGGTCGAACATCTCCGGATCAAGGGGCGCGCGCACGCCCTCCACCGTAACTGGTATCCGATCGGTAACCACCTGCCTGGCTAGCGTCTCCGGCAACGCCGGGCGATCGGGCCCGGCCCGGAAGACGAGGTGGCCGGATGAGCAGGATCGTGGTCTTCGGTGCGGGTGGCAGGGCCGGGCGTACGTCCGTGGCGGAGGCACGTCGACGGGGCCATCGGGTCACCGCCGTCGTGCGTGATCCGGCCCGTCACCCCGAACTGGCCGCCGACGGCGTACATGTCGAAGCCGGCGACGTCACGGATCCGGACGGCGTGGCCCGGCTCGCCGACGGCCACGATGCCGCGATCAGCGCCGTCTACGATGCCGGCGCGGAACCCGGCGCCTTCTTCACCGGCGCCGCCCGTGCCCTGGTCGACGGGTTGCCGAAGGCCGGCGCGGACCGGCTGATCGTGGTCGGCCTGGCATCGCTGCTGGCGGACGCCTCCGGGGTGGCGCTGATGGACGCGCCCGGCTACCCGCAGGAGTACCGCTCGTTCTTCCTGGGGCACGCGGCCGGGGCGGCGGTGTTCAGCACCGCGACCACCGAACTCGACTGGCTGATCGTCAGCCCGGCCGGCGACTTCGACCACGGCGGCGCGCGCACCGGCCGGTACCGTACGGCACCGGGCGACGCCGCCAGCCGGATCACCTATCCGGACTTCGCCATCGCCCTGCTCGACGAGATCGACGCTCCCCGGCATCACCGTACGCATCTGGGTGTCGAGGCGGGCTGATGGCCGCGGGAGAGCGCCCGGGACCGGCCGACGGGACATTCCGGCTGGTAATCCGGTCTGCCGGCGGTGGCCGGTGGTCGGCGGATATGGTGCTGTCCGTGCGGTACGGAGTTGCGGACCGCAGTCGTTGAGCGCGGAGGGCGCAACCCGTGACGATCGAACTGGGACCCGAGGTCCAGGCGCTGGTGGACGCCGCCAACCGTAACGACCTGTCGGCGTTCCTCGCCGGATTCACCGAGGACGGCGTCGTCGACGACTGGGGACGCGAGTTCCGGGGCGCGGCCCAGATCCGCGCCTGGAGCGACGCCGAGTTCATCGGCAAGCAGGTCAGCCTGGCCGTCCAGGACGTGGAACAGCGGGGCGACGAAACGGTGATCACGGCCGAGGTGGGCGGCAACGGCTTCAACGGGCCCAGCCACTTCTCCTTCCAGGTCCGTGGCGACCGGGTGGCGCGGATGACCATCCGCGCCTGACGCCTGCCGTCGGCACCGACGGGCATGGTCCCGGAGTTCCCGGGACCGTGCCCGTCGGTCCGTGACCACAAAGACCACAACGAACTCCACGACCGTAACGGTGACGGGTGTCACCTCGGCCGGAAGCATCTACGCAACGCAGCGGCAACGCGGCGGCAACAGATGCGCATTCCTGCCGAGGAGATACCGATGACAGACCTTCGAAGCGCGGGAGGCCGGCGGCGGATCGCGACCCTCGCCTGCGTACCCCTGCTCCTGCTCTCGTCCGCCGCCTGTGCCAAGGACGGCGACGGGGGCGGCGACGGCACGGTGGCGAAGTACCCCACCAAGACCATCCAGCTGATGGCTCCCGCCGCGCCCGGCGGCGGCTGGGACAGCACCGCGCGGGCGCTCCAGAAGACGCTGACCGATGCCAAGCTGGTCACCGAGTCGGTCGAGGTGACCAATGTGACCGGTGCGGGCGGCACCCTCGGCCTCTCCCAGTTGGTGACGAAGAACCGGGGCGACGCGCACCAGCTCATGGTGACCGGGCTGGTGATGATCGGCGGCGTGGTGACCAACAAGTCACCGGTCAACCTGGGCCAGGTCACGCCGATCGCCACGCTCACCGCCGAGCAGGAGGTCATCGTCGTACCGGCGAACTCGAAGTACACCACCCTGCAGCAGTTGATGGCCGACGCCAAGACGAACCCGGCGTCGATCAACTGGGGTGGCGGCTCGGCCGGCGGTACCGACCAGATCCTGGTCGGGCTGCTCGCGAAGGCCGCCGGTGCGGACCCGAAGGCGATGAAGTACGTCGCCTACTCCGGCGGCGGCGAGTCCAAGGCGGCGCTGCTGTCCGGCGACCTGACCGCTGCGGTCTCCGGCGCCAGCGAATACGCCGACCTGGTCGCGGGTGGCCAGGTCCGGGCCCTGGCGGTCTCCGGCGCCGCCGGCATCGACGTCGGCGCCGGCAAGCCCACCCCGACCATCAAGGAGTCCGGGTACGAGGTGGAGCTGATGAACTGGCGAGGCCTCGTCGCCGCTCCGGGTATCAAGGACGGCGAACAGGCGGCGATCATCGCACTGATCGACCGGCTGCACGCCTCCGAGCAGTGGAAGCAGACGTTGGCCGCACAGAAGTGGGACGACTTCTACCGCAGCGGTGCCGAGGCGAAGAGCTACTTCGACGAGGAGACCAAGCGGATCACGGACGTGCTGACCGAGATCGGGCTGGCAGGTTGATGTCGTCGGACGCGGATACCCGGGGAGGGGCGGTCGAGGAGGTCGCCCTTCCTCCGGTGCCCTGGGGCGCCAGGATCCTCGGCGCCGTACTGCTGGCGGTCGGGCTCTTCCTGCTCTGGACGGCGTACGACTCCGCCGACGGCGACTTCTCGCCGCACGGGCCGTGGCTGGCCCCGGTGGTGGTGACGATCGGCTGGGTGGTGCTCGCCATCTGGTACCTGGCCGTCCAGTTCGGACCGTCGAGCTGGCGGTCCGGGCCCGACACCGCCGAGCCCGACACCGCCGAGCCGGACGACGTCGCCGACTCCGACGGCGAGCCGGTACCGGCCGTACAGTGGCTCACTCCGGCCCTGCTCTGCGCGGCGCTGCTCGGTTACGTCCTACTCCTCGCGCCGGTCGGTTTCGTGCTCGCCTCGGCCGTGTTCTTCGTCGTCTGCGCCCGGATCCTCGGTAGCCGGCACAGCCTCCGCGACGTCGCGGTGGGAGTGCCGCTGGCGGTCGGCGTCTACTACGGCTTCACCCTGGGGCTCGACATCACGCTGCCGGCCGGGGTGCTGCCGCTGTGAACGTCTTCGGTGACCTCCTGAGCGGCTTCGGCACCGTGCTCGAACCGCAGTACCTGCTCTACGCGGCGATCGGCGTCACCCTCGGCACCTTCGTCGGGGTGCTGCCCGGGATCGGCCCGGCGTTGACCATCGCGCTGCTGCTGCCGGTCACGTTCAGCCTGGACGACCCGATCGGCACGTTCATCATGTTCGCCGGCATCTACTACGGCGCCATGTACGGCGGGTCGACCACCTCGATCCTGCTGAACACCCCCGGCGAGTCCGCCTCGGTGGCGACCGCGATCGAGGGGTACCAGATGGCCCGGCGCGGACGGGCCCGGGCGGCTCTGGCGACGGCGGCGATCGGCTCGTTCGTCGCCGGGACCATCTCGACGCTCCTGCTCACCCTCTTCGCCAAACCGGTCGCCTCGCTCGCCACCTCGTTCCGCGCGGCGGACTACTTCGCGCTGGCCCTGCTGGCGATGGTCGCGGTCACCGCGCTGGTCGGCCGCTCCCTGGTACGCGGGCTGATCTCGCTCTGCCTCGGCCTGTTCCTGGGGCTGGTCGGGCTCGACGAACTGACCGGCCAGGCCCGGTTCAGCTTCGGCACCCTGGAACTGCTCGACGGCATCGACGTGGTGGTCATCATCGTCGGACTCTTCGCCATCGGCGAGACGCTCTACGTGGCCAGCCGGCTCCGCCGGTTGCCCGAGCACGTGACCCCGCTGGAGCCGGGCGGCGGTGGTTTCGGCTGGCTCAGTCGGCAGGACTGGTCCCGCTCCTGGCGGCCCTGGCTGCGCGGCACCGCCGTCGGCTTCCCGTTCGGGGCGCTTCCCTCCGGCGGCGCCGACATCCCCACCTTCCTCTCCTACACCTACGAACGGCACCGGGCGAAGAACCGGGCCGAGTTCGGCAGGGGCGCGATCGAGGGCGTCGCCGGTCCCGAGGCGGCGAACAACGCGGCGTTCTCCGGCGTACTCGTGCCGCTGCTGACCCTGGGCATCCCCACCTCGGCCACCGCGGCGGTGATGCTGGCCGCGTTCCAGAACTTCAACGTGCAACCGGGCCCGCAACTCTTCGACAAGTCACCGGAACTGGTCTGGGCGCTGATCGCCTCCCTCTACGTCGGCAACGTACTGCTGCTCGCCCTGAACCTGCCGCTGATCCGGCTCTGGGTACGGGTCCTCCAGATTCCCCGGCCGATGCTGTACGCCGGCATCCTGGTCTTCGCGACCCTCGGCGTGTACGCGGCGACGAACAGCGTCATCCAGGTGCTGATCGCGTACGGCATCGGGGTGATCGGGTTCTTCATGCGGCACTTCGAGTTCCCGATCGCACCGGTGATCCTCGGCGCCATCCTCGGCCCGATGATGGAGTTGCAGTTCCGGCGCACGCTGGTGCTCTCCAACGGGGACCTGAGTGTCTTCGTCACCCGGCCACTGACCGCGGTGCTGCTCGGGCTGGTCGTCGTCGCGGTGCTCGTGCCGTTCCTGCCCCGGATCGTCGCGCGGCTGCGGGGCCGCTCCCCCGCCTCGGCGCGGCGCCTCGCGTTCGGCGAGGACGACTGAGGGTGGGGACGACCGAGCAGGGTGAGCAGGTCAGGTTCCGCCGGTCCACCGGTAGCGTCGTTCCGGTCGGCCGGCGGAGCCGTAGCGCAGGCTCACCCCGGCCTTGCCGGAGCCGACGAAGTGTTCCAGGTAGCGGCGGGTGCTGACCCGGGACAGCCCGACCCGGTCGGCGCACTCGGTCGCGGACAGGTCACCGCCGGCCGCCCGCAGTGCCGCGGCGACCAGGTCCGCGGTCGGCTGGGTGAGCCCCTTGGGCAACTCGATCGGGGTCGGCCGGAGCGCCACGAAGAGCCGGTCGACGTCGTCCTGCGCCACCTCCCGCGAGCCGGTGAGCCGGCGCTGTGCGGCGGCGTACCGTTCCAGGCTGTCGCGCAGGGCGTCGAAGGTGAACGGCTTGATCAGATAGTGCACGACCCCGCCGCGCAGGGCGGTCCGGATCGTGCTGACGTCGCGGGCGGCGGTCACCGCGAGCACGTCCACCACCACCTCGCCCTCGCGCAGCCGGCGCAGCACCTCCAGGCCCGACAGGTCCGGCAGGTAGATGTCGAGCAGCACCAGGTCGGGCCGCAGCCGGTGCACCGCGTCCAGCGCCTCGACACCGCTGTGCGCCACCCCGACGACACCGAACCCGGGCGTCCGCTCGACGAAACCGCACTGCACCTTCGCGACCATGAAGTCGTCGTCGACGACCAGCACCCGGATCACGCGGGTGTTCCCAGGACCGGGGCGGCGGCGACGAGCGGCAGCCGGGCCCGGAACGCCGCTCCCTCGACCTCGACACTGCCGCCCCGGTGCTGGCAGATCAGCCGGATCAGCGCCAGCCCGAGCCCGTGGTGGCCCCGGGCCGCGTCCTTCGTGCTGTAGCCCTGCCGGAACACCTCCTCGACCAGTTCGGCCGGTACGCCCGGCCCGGAGTCGCTGACCCGGACCAGGACCTCCGCGCCGACCACTCCGATCGCGACCTCCACCCGGCCACCGGGACCGAGCGCGTCGAGCGCGTTGTCGACCAGGTTGCCGACCACGGTCACGAGGTCGACGGCGAGCTTCTCGTCGACGGCGGGCAGGTCGGACTCCGCCGAGATCGCCAGCTGTACGCCCTGCTCGGCGGCGAGGCTGGCCTTGGCGATCAGCAGCGCGGCCAGCGCCGGGTCCCGGATCAGCCGGGTGACGTCCCGGTTCAGCTCCTCGTGCACCTGACTCGCCCGGGTGATGTAGCGGATCACCTCGTCGTGCTCGCCGAGTTCGATCAGGCCGGCGATGGTGTGCAGCCGGTTCGAGAACTCGTGCGCCTGCGCCCGCAGGGTGTCCGTGGTGTGCCGGCTGACGTCCAGTTCGCGGCGGAGCGCGGTCAGTTCGGTCCGGTCCCGCAGCGTGGTCACCGAACCGACCCGCCGGCCCCGGACCAGCACCGGCCGCCGGTTGAGCACCAGGACCCGGTCGTCGCTGAGCACGATCTGGTCGACTCCGGTGACCCGGCCGGTCAGCACGTCGCGCAGCCGGGGCTCCATCGGCTCGGCGTGCAGCGACTGGCCCACCGGCAGGGCCGGCAGGCCGAGCAGCCGTACCGCCTCGTCGTTCACCAGCGTCACCCGGTCGGCCGTGTCGGTGCCGAGCACGCCCTCCTTGATGCCGTGCAGCATCGCCTCCCGGTGCTCGACCAGACCGGTGATCTCGCGCGGCTCCAGCCCGAGGGTCTGCCGCTTCACCCGGCGGGCCAGCAGCAACGAGCCGGCCACCCCGAGCGCCCCGCCGAGCAGCAGATAGGTGATCAGATTGGCGACGCCGGCCGCGAGCTGCTCCGGCAGCGTCGGATAGGTCTGGCCGACCACGATCAGGCCGAGGAAGCCCCCGTCCCGCTCGTCGAGCACCGGCACGTGTGCGACCAGCGCCTTGGAACCGTCGTTGACCACACCGACCCAGGACCGCCCGGAGAGGCCGTCGCTGCCGCCGAGGACCATCGGCGATCCGGCGTCGGGGCCGGTGACCAGCTTGCCGGTGGCGTCGGCGATCAGGACGTACGAGGCACCGGAGACCGCCCGTGCGCTCTCCGCGACCGCCGCCAGCGCCTCCTGACCGTGCGGGTCGCCGATGCTGATCCGTACGGTCCGGTTGATCGCCGCGTTCTCTCCGACCGAACGCAGCCGCGAACCCTCGTCCCGCCGGAACGCGGCGTCGGCCTCGGCGATCGAGACGGCCGCGACGGCGCCCACCACCAGCAGGACGATGCCGAGCTGCAACAGCAGGAACTGGCCGGCCAGGGACATCCGCTGCCGCATCGCTCCTCCTCGTCCCGTCCCGACGCCGCACCGCCCCGACGCCGCACCGTCCGGACCGCTCCGACGCCGCACCGGCCCGTCCGGCCCGGTCCGGTCCGCCTCCCGTCCGGGCTCGGCACGGCAGGGCGCCGCCCGCGCCCGCCCGGGGCAACGACGGAAGCTTCCACCTGGCCAGCGCCGACGTCAACCGGCAAACTACCGGGGCCGAGGTGGTGACAACGGGTCGCCGGGCGAAGAGGATCGGCGGATGGCCCGTACGACACCTCGCACGACGCGCCGGCTGACCCGCTCGCTGGTGTCGGTCGGCGTCATCGTCCTGCTGGCCGTCGGGGCGGGCTGCGCCGGCCGGTCCGACGACGGGTCGGCCGGACTGCGGGTGCTGGTGCCGAACGCGCCGGGCAGCGGCTACGACGTGACCGCCCGCACCGCCGCCAAGACGCTGGCGGATGCCGGCATCGCCCGTGGGGTGGAGGTCTTCAACCTGCCCGGCGGCGGGGGCGTGGTCGGGCTCCGGCGACTCGGCTACGAACGCGGCAACCCGCGCCTGATGATGCTGATGGGGCTCGGTGTGGTGGGCAGCCAGTACGCCTGGAGCCCCCGGGTCACCCTGCAGGACACCACCCCGGTCGCCCGGCTGATCGAGGAGCCGGCGATCGTGGTGGTGACCCGCGATTCGCCGTACCACGATCTCACCGAGCTGATCGCGGCCTGGCGGGCCGATCCGGCCTCGGTGCCGGTCGGTGGCGGCTCGTCCGCCGGCGGACCGGACCATCTCGCCCCGATGCTGATCGCGGACGCCGTCGGCATCCCGCCCCGCCGGGTCAGCTACCGGCAGTTCGACGGCGGCGGTGACCTGCTCGCCGCGATCCTCGACCACCAGGTCGACTTCGGCGTCTCCGGCCGCAGCGAGTACGCCGACCAGATCGCCTCCGGTCAGCTCCGGGTGCTCGCCGTGACCAGCGAGTTCCGGATCCCCGGCACGGACGCGCCGACCCTGCGGGAGCGCGACGTCGACGTCGTCTTCACCAACTGGCGGGGCATCGTCGCGCCGCCCGGACTCCGCGAGCGTGACGTCGCCGCGCTGCGTGACATGGTCGCCCGGCTGCACGGCTCCGCGCAGTGGCGGGCGGTCCTGGCGAAGTACGGCTGGACCGACGCGTACCTCGACGGGCCCGCCTTCGGCGACTTCCTCCGGGCCGAGAACGACCGCCTCGCGCACGCGCTCGACGGGCTCGGCCTGAACCCGCCCGCCACGGCGGCCGTGCCCCGGTCCGGCGGATGAGCACCCGAGCTGCCGGCTTGGTCAGCAGCCCGACCCCACAGCGCCGGGCAACTGTTCAGTCGCCGGCCGCGTAGCGCTGGGCGACGGTGTGGAACGCGGCCTTCGGCTCCCAGCGGTACGTCTCCGGCTCCTGGCCGGGAAGCACCTTCACGATGCCGTAGCCGGCCATGTCCAGGTCGCGCCGGGGATCGTCGGAGTGGGGGTGGCTCGGCTCGATGAATTCGAAGACGAACGCGCCGTCGACGCCCGCCGCCTCGTAGATGTCGATCAGCTCCCCGAGCTGCTCCGCCTGGACCTCTTCGTTCCGCTGGTGGCCGCCGCCGACCTGCGGCACGTCGCCGCTCCAGTCGATGATCTCGTGTGCGGCGGGCCCCTTCTCGACCGCGTCGGCGAAGCTGGCGCAGCCGAACTCCACGACGACCACCGGTTTGCCGTGCCGGAGGTGCCTGCGCAGGTTGGCCGCGTACCGTCGCCGGTTGAACCGGACCCGGTAGTAGTCCAGGCCGACGATGTCGAACGGACGCCAGTCGACCTGTTCCCAGAGCCCCGCGCCGTAGGTGAGCCGGCCCTGGAAGGAGGACCTGGCGACCGTGGCGGCTCGGGCCAGCAGCGAGTTGAGCCTGCGGTTGTACCAGGGCAGCAGCGGCCAGGTCCGGGGTGAGGCCAGTCGCGCCCCACGCTCCTGGTAGGTGGCCCCGGGGATGATGCCGGCGGAAAATATGGTCAGCTCGCAGCCGACGTTGAGCGTCACCGCCGAGTGCTGCCGCCTCAGCTCCTCGGCGGCGCCGGCCGCCTCGGCGAGGTGGTCGAGCATCCGCTGCCGGTCCGCGTCGACCAGCCGGGGTTGCAGCCATACGTGCAGGCCGTGTTCCCGCGCGATCGTCGCCGCCTGTACGAGCCGGTCGAGGTCGGTGCCGAAGATGCCGATGGAGTCGCAGTGCAACTCGTTCCGGATGGCCTGGATCTCCAGCCGGACCAGCTCCGGTCGCCACACGTGGCGGGACAGCGCGCCGCCGGCTCCGTAGTTGGTGCCGGTGTCGTAGTTGACGCCTCGGTAGGTCAGGCTCATGTCGTCCTCCCCTGGCTTCGGGTGGCCCGGTCGAACAGGGTGACCAGTTCGGCGGCGTACGCGGTCAGGTCGACCGTCGGGTCCGCCACCCAGGCGCCGAGCACGCCGATGATCGCCTGACTGACGGTCACCGCGACGAGCCGAGGGTCGAAGTCCCGGAACTCCCCGTCGCGTTGTCCGGTGCGCAGGATCTCGCCGAGGAGCGCCAGCACCGACTCGTCGGTGCTGGGCTCGAATCGCAGCCGGCCGTCAGCGGTGCGGTGGTTGCCGACGACGTCCACCACCGCCAGCAGATGTGCCCGGCGCGCGTGCATGTACGCGATGTTCGATTCGATGTACGCGGCCAGCTTGCCGGCCGCGCTCGACTGGGCGACCAGCCGGGGTTCGATGAACGCCCAGGAGTCGCCGTAGATCTGCGTGACCACCTGTTCCAGCAGCTCGTCCTTGCCGGCGAAGTGGTAGGAGACGACGCTCTTGCTGGTCTGGGCGCGTTGCGCGATGCGGGCCAGTGATGCATGCGCGTAGCCCACCTCGGCGACCGTCTCGATCGCGGCGTCGACGATCTGCCGTCGCCGGGCCTCCTCGATGATCGGGTTCCGTTTCCGTCCGCTCGGACTACCTTCAGACCGCATGGACTGACGGTAGGCCGATCGGCCTACATTGTCCAGACGTCATGACCCGGCAACGCGCGGCGGGAGAACAACCAGACTGCGACGGCAGTGTCAGGGGACAGCCGTGGTCAGTCCCACCACATGCGCCAGACCGGGGCGTTCAGCAGGCTGGCGGCCAGGTCGGTGAGAGTGTCGGCGAGGTAGTTGTCGTACTCGCCGTCGTTGTACTGCCGGCTGTTGCCCGTTCCACCCGTAGGGCAGGCCGAACCCGCGTCGTTCCGGATCCTCCGGCCACACCCCCTCGCCGGCCAGCTCGGCGCGGAGCGTCGCCGCGTAATCAGGAGAGCTGGTGCGCAGGGCCCTCGGCCTGGAAGCCGGCGACCTCCGCCCCGGACGGCGTGACGAACAACGGACGGACCGGTGGCGTATCGAACACTCGGCCATGTTGATCGAATCGCACTTCGCGGTCAAGATCCGTCCAGGTCCGCTCCCCTACGCAGATCGCGGTCGGCGGCCAATCCAGGGGCGCGCAGGACCTCCACGGCGATCCGGGCGGCCTCGCCCATGGCCAGGTCGACGTCGATCCGGCGAACGGCGAGCCGGTCGCTGCGCGCGAACACCGCGATCGCGTACCGGCCGCCGTCGGGGTACTCGGCGACCCCGGCCTCCAGGTGCAGCCCGGGTAGCGTGCCGGACTTGGCCGCCACCCGGACACCGGGCGGAAAGCCGGCGGCGAGCCGGGTCCAGGAGAGCTGCCGGGACATCCACTCCCGGACCATCTCGCAGGCCGCGCCGGGAGCCGCCTCGTCCCGCCAGACGAGGCCGAGCAGCCGGGTGATCTCCCGAGCGGTGCTCGACGTCGTGTGGGCCGGGTCGAAGACCCGCATCGCGCGGATCCGTTCCGCCGACATGGTCGGGAAGATCCGGGCGAACTCCGCCTCGGTACGGGCTCCGACGTCGGCGAGCATCGTCTCGACCAGTTGCCGGGGGCCACCGAGAATCCGGGTCCGGGGCAGCCCCAGCTCGGCGGCGAGCATCGGCAACACGTCCGCACCCACCCGGCGCAGCAGCAGGTCGGCGGCGGTGTTGTCGCTGACCGACATGGCGAAGTACGCGAGATCCCGCAACGACACCTCGGCGTCGTCGGCGCAGCCCGCGAGCCCCCAGCCGCCGAGCCGGTCGGCGGCCCGGACGAGGACGCGCTCCCGGGGATCGAGCTGACCCGCGGCGACCTGCCGGGCGAACTCCAGCACCAGCAGGATCTTGAAGATCGACGCGATCACCACCTGCTCGTCCGCCCGGACCGCAACCTCCCGACCGACGACCCCGGTGCCGGCGTTGTCCACGTCGACGACGTGCAGGCTGGCGGTCACCCCGGCCCGGGCGAAGACGCCCTCGATCAACTCCTCCACTGCCATCCAGGCACGTTATCCGGCACCCCGACCACCCACCCCGGCGTGGTGACGGCCGGCATGGACCCGGCCGGGGCACCGGCCGGTACGCGGCACTGGCATACCATCGCGTCGTGGACCTGCTCCGACACCTGCGGAACTTCGTGGTCGTCGCCCACGAGCTGCACTTCGGGCGGGCCGCCGAACTGCTCGGGATGGCGCAGCCTCCGCTCAGCCAGTCGATCCAACGGCTGGAACGGGAGTTGGAGACGGAGCTGTTCGACCGGTCCCAGCGGCAGGTACGGCTCACCACCGCCGGTCAGTTGCTGCTCGGCGAGGCCGAGGAACTGCTCGCCGGCCAGCAGCGGCTGCGCAACCTCATGCGGCAGGTCCGGGACGGCACACTGGGCGTGCTCCGCGCCGGGGTGCCACCGGAGACGTCCGCGGTTGTCCTGCGTGAGTTGCTGGACCGGCTCACCGCCCGGGCGCCCGGCCTTGAGGTGGAGCTGCACGAACTGACCAGCGGCGAGCAGACCCGGATGCTGACCGATCGACTGCTCGACGTGGGCCTGATCCACCACCCGGTCGACGCCGACGGGCTGCACCTCGGCACCACGGTCGACGTACCCCTGGGGGTGTTGCTGCCCCGGACCTCGCCGCTGGCCCGGGACCGGCAGGTCGAACTGGCGGCGCTGGCCGGGCTCGACCTGATCACGGCGCCCGCCGCCACGGCGCCCGGCTGGCACGGGTACCTGCTCGACGTCTGCCGGCGGCACCACTTCGTACCGGCCCGGGTACGTCCGGCGCGGAGCCCGGAGTTCCTCCTCGGCCTCGTGCTGGCCGGTGGGGCGGTCGCGGTGGAGCCGGAGGCGCTCGCCCGCCGGGAGCCCCGGATCGCCTGGCGGCCGATCAGCGGTACCCCGCTGGTGAAGCGCACCTCGCCAGCCTGGCCGGGGCACGCCCCGCATCCCGCCGCACCGATGTTCGGCCAGCTCGCCGCCGAGGTCCTCGCCGAGACCGAACCCGGGCTTCCGGCGCCGCCGGCCGGGGCCGCGCCCCGCCCCTGGCCGGTCCTGTTCGACGCGGTCGGCTGACCCGCGTTCCGGTCCACCGCCGGTTTTCGGTGTCCACCGCCGGTTTCCGGTGTCCACCGCCCGTCCTCGGTGTCCGCCGCCGGTCAGTGGGACTCGCGCGAGACCCGGTCGCCGCTGGAGCCGACGAGGAAGTCGAGATCCGCGCCGACCTCGGCGCCGAGCACGGTGTCGACGTAGAGCTTCTCCCAGCCCCGGCTGGGCCGGGCGAGCGCGCCGACGAGGGCCGGCGACGGCGGTCGCGTGTCGAATTCCTGCTGGGGCACGTCCACCGACACCCGCCGGTCCGGCACGTCGAGGGTGATCCAGTCGCCGGTACGCAGCCGGCCGAGGGGACCGCCGGCCGCCGCCTCGGGCGACACGTGCAGCACGACGGTGCCGTACGCGGTGCCGCTCATCCGGCCGTCGCAGATCCGGACCATGTCCCGGACCCCCTGCCGCAGCAGTTTGGTCGGCAGCGGCATGTTCGCGACCTCGGGCATGCCGGGGTAACCCCGGGGGCCGCAGCCACGCAGCACGAGCACGGAGTCGGCGTCCACGTCGAGGTCGGGCGAGTCGATCCGGGCGTGCAGGTCCTCGACGGAGTCGAAGATCACCGCGCGGCCACGGTGCCGCAGCAGGTGGGCACTGGCCGCCGCCGGCTTGATGATGGCGCCGCTCGGGGCGAGGTTGCCGTACAGCACGGCGATCCCGGCGTTCGGTCGCATCGGGACGTCCCGGGTCCGGACGACGTCCGGGTCCCAGATCCGCGCGTCGGCGAGGGACTCGACGAACGGTCGACCGGTGACGTCGATCGCGTCCGGGTCGAGCAGGTCGACCACCTCGCGCAGCACGGCGGCGAGCCCGCCGGCCCGGTGCAGGTCCTCCATCAGGTACTTTCCGGCCGGTTGCAGGTTGACCAGCAGCGGCACGTCGGCGCCGATCCGGTCGAAGTCGGCCAGGGTGAGGGGTATCCCGAGCCGGCCGGCGATGGCGAGCAGGTGGACCACCGCGTTGGTGGAGCCGCCGATCGCGGCGAGCGCGACGATCGCGTTGTGGAACGACCCCGCGCGGAGGATCCGACTCGGCCGGCGGTCGGCGGAGATCATCTCGACGATCAGCCGGCCGGTCTGATGCGAGCGGGCCAGCAGCCGGCTGTCCGGGGCCGGGATCCCGGCGGTTCCCGGCAGTACGGCGCCGAGCGCCTCGGCGAGCAGCGCCATCGTGGACGCGGTGCCCATGGTGTTGCAGTGTCCCCGGCTGCGGATCATCGAGGACTCCGAGTCGAGGAACGCCGCTTCGCTGAGCGTACCGGCGCGGACCTCCTCACTCAGCCGCCACACGTCGGTGCCGCAGCCCAGTGGCGTACCACGGAACGTGCCGGTGAGCATCGGGCCGCCGGGAACGAGCACGGCGGGCAGGTCCACCGACGCCGCCGCCATCAGCAGAGCGGGAATGGTCTTGTCGCAGCCGCCGAGCAGCACGACGCCGTCGATCGGGTTGGCCCGCAGCATCTCCTCGGTCGCCATCGCGGCCATGTTGCGCCACAGCATCGCGGTCGGCCGCATCTGCGTCTCGCCGAGCGAGACCACCGGCAGGTTCAGCGGGACACCGCCGGCCTCCCAGATGCCCTGCTTGACGTGCTCGGCGACCTCGCCCAGGTGGCTGTTGCACGGCGTGAGGTCGGAGGCGGTGTTCGCGATGGCGATCTGCGGGCGGCCCTCGAACGCCGAGTTCGGTAGGCCGCGACGCATCCATGCGCGGTGGATGTAGGCGTTGCGGTCCTGACCGGAGTACCACTGGCTGCTACGAGTCTCAGGCATCGAATTTCCGCTTATGGGAACGCTGGTCCTGCATCTGGAATGTCGGTACCGTACCCGAGTGGCGTCGCTGTGCCGGACCGGCTTCGCCAGCGGGAAGTCCCGGGGCCGCCACGGGCACGGCGACGGGTTCGTCCGGCTCGCCCTCCCGCGTCACGGAGCGCGCTGATGCGGGCCTTCGTCATCACCGGACCGGGTCGGGCCGAGGTCCAGGACGTGCCGCCGCCCGAGGCCGCTCCCGGCGGCGTGGTCGTCGACGTCGAGCAGGCCGGTGTCTGCGGCACCGACGTCGAGTTCTTCACCGGCGAGATGTCGTACCTGCACACCGGGCAGGCGCGATACCCCGTGAGGATCGGGCACGAGTGGTCCGGGACGGTCTCCGCCGTCGGCGACGGTGTCGACCCGGCATGGCGGGGACGTCGGGTCACCGGTGACACCATGCTCGGCTGTGGACAGTGCCACCGGTGTCTCAGCGGTCGTCAGCACGTCTGCGCGGACCGGTACGAGATCGGCATCCGCCACGGCTGGCCCGGAGCCCTCGCGGAACGGGTGCCCGTACCCGTGACGGCCCTACAGGTCCTGCCCGACGCGGTGGACGCGGCGCTCGGCGCCCTCGTCGAGCCCGGCGGGAACGCCCTACGCTCCGTGCAGGGCGCGGACCTGCGGCCCGGCCGGCGACTCCTGGTGCTCGGCCCGGGCACCATCGGCCTGCTCGCCGCCCAGATCGCCGCCGCGCACGGTGTCGAGGTGCACCTGCTCGGGCGTAGCGCCGCCTCGCTCAGTTTTGCCGAGTCGATCGGCTTCGGCGACGTGTGGACCAGGGAGACGCTGCCGGAGCTGCCCTGGGACGCCGTGATCGACGCCTCCAACGCCGCCGCGCTGCCGGCGCTCGCCGCGGAACTCGTCGAGCCGGGAGGTCGGGTGGTGTACGTCGGGCTCGCGGGCCAGCCGAGCCTGCTCGACACCCGCGCCCTCGCGCTCAAGGACGTCACCGCGGTGGGTGTGCTCAGCGCCTCGGGCGCCTTCCCCCGGACAGTGGAGTTGTACGCGTCGGGAGCGGTCGACCCGCGCCCACTCGTCGCCGCCACCGTCGGACTCGACGAGGTCGCCGCCGTGCTCGCCGGCGCCCGCCGACCCGAATGGGGCGACGCACCCAAGATCCACGTAGACCCGCGACGCTGACTCCCGGCGCCGACGGTCAGGCGCTGACGGCCCGGCGCTGACGGCTGCCCGGCGCTGACGGCTGCCCGGCGCCGACGGCTCGGTCAGGTCGCCTCCGCCGCGTGGACCGTCATCGACTCCAGCAGTGGCGCGCCGAACGTGGTCACCATCGCCACGTCGGAGGCGTCGCGCCCCTGGCCGATGAGGATCCGGCCCTTACGGCGGCGGTTGTTGCGCGGGTCGAAGGTCCACCACCGGTCGCCCAGCCAGACCTCCATCCAGGCGGCGAAGTCCATCGGCGCCGGGTCCGGCGGCACGTCCATGTCCGGCAGGTACCCGAAGACATACCGGGCCGGGATGTTCAGCGCCCGGCAGAAGGAGATGGCCAGGTGGGTGAAGTCGCGGCACACCCCGAATCCGGAGGCGTTGACGTCGACCGCCGTCGACTGCGGGCTGCTGCTGCCGTACTGGAAGGTCAGGTGACTGTTGACGTAGTCGCAGATCGCCTGCACCCGGGAGTAGCCCGTCGGCATGGCGCCGAAGCGGGACCATGACTCGTCGCCGAGCATGTCGGGCAGGCAGTATCGGCTGGGCAGGGTGTAGATGAGAACGTCGTCGGGAAGCTCCTCGGGCATCAGCTCGGGCGCGTCCTCGTCGGCCGGCTCGGTCGCGTCGGGTACCAGCACCGAGGCGTCGTAGCGCAACGTCGAGCGGCCGGCGGGCAGGACGAGTCGGGCGCACGGGTTGCCGTAGATGTCGGTGTAGCTCCGAATCCGCAGCCCCGGCTCCTTCGTCCAGCCACGGCTCTGAAGGGTGACCGGCGCCGCGTCACGCGGTTCGACCTGTAGGACGGCCGGGGTGTCGATCGCCGCGACATAGACGAACTCGCAACCCACCACCACCCGCCGCGATCTCATAGTCGAATCGTCCGGGCACGATGTTTCAGGCGCGTTACCAGCGGGGCCGATCTCGGGCCGCGATTCAGGGGCGGCGGGGATCGATGGCGTTGTTCGTCCGATACCCGCCGGATGACCGACGTCGGCATCCGGTGCGAGGATGACCACATGGATGTACGCAGGCGAAGCAATGTCGCCTTCGCCGGTCGGGACAATGGTCCCGTGCTCATGCTCTCGCACGGCTTCGGCTGCGACCAGAACATGTGGCGACGAGTGGTGCCCGAATTAGGGGAGCAATTCCGTTTGCTACTTTTCGATCACGTTGGTTCGGGTAAGTCAGATTTATCCGCCTGGAACGCCGACCGGTACGCGTCCCTGGACGGCTATGCCGACGACGTGTTGCAGATCTGCCACCAGTTCGACCTGCGGCGGGTGGTGTTCGTCGGGCACTCGGTCAGCGCCATGATCGGCGTACTGGCCGCGAACCGGGAGCCTGACCTGTTCGCCGCCCTCGTGCTGCTGACCCCGTCACCCTGCTACATCGACGACGTCGGCTACCGGGGCGGGTTCAGCCATGACGACATTGCGGAGCTGTTGGAGTCGCTGGACAGCAACTACCTCGGCTGGTCGGCGGCGATGGCTCCAGTGATCATGGGAAATCCGGACCGCCCCGAACTGGGCCAGGAGTTGACCAACAGCTTCTGCCGCACCGATCCGGTAATCGCCCGCGCCTTCGCCCGGACCACCTTCCTTTCCGACAACCGTGACGATCTGGCGAAGGTGAGCGTGCCGACGCTGGTCCTGCAATGCGCCAATGATGCGATAGCCCCGGCCGAGGTCGGCGAGTTCGTGCACGCGCAGATCGCCGGCAGTCAACTGGTCACCCTGAACGCCACCGGCCACTGCCCCCAGTTGAGCGCGCCGGACGCGACCGCCGCAGCCATCGCATCCTTCGCGGCCGCATACCGGTGACCGGTCCTGCCGGCCAGGTTCCGGAACGCCCCGATCCACCCGCCAGCTCACCGCACGCGGCGTTCCCGGCCATGCTGGAGGACAACATCGAGGACCTGTACGACAACGCGCCGTGTGGAAACCTGTCCACGTCGTTGGACGGCACCATCGTCAAGGTCAACGCCACGCTGCTCGACTGGCTCGGCTACCGCCGGGACGAACTGGTCGGGCGCCTGCGCTTCACCGATCTGCTCACCGTCGGTGGCAAGCTCTACCACGAAACCCATTTCGCGCCGTTGCTGCAACTCCAGGGCGAGATCAGCGGGATCGCCCTGGAGTTGCGGGCGGCGGATGGCGCGCGACTGCCGGTGCTGGTCACCGCCAGCGTCAAGACCGGTGGCGACGGCCAACCGCTGCTGAATCGCCTCATCGTGTTCGATGCCCGCGACCGCCGCGCCTACGAGCAGGAACTCCTGCGGGCCCGGCAGGTCGCCGAACGCGAACGGGAGCGTCTCCAGCTCCTCGTCGGCAGACTCCAGCGCAGCCTCCTGCCGGCGTCGCTACCCGATCCGGCCGGGATGGAGGCCGCCGCGTACTACCACATGGCCTCTCCCGAAGAGGTGGGCGGCGACTTCTACGATCTGTTCCCGCTCAGCGGTGGCCGATGGGGATTCTTCCTCGGCGACGTGTGCGGCAAGGGCATCGACGCCGCCGCCGTCACCGCCGCCGCCCGCTACACGCTGCGCGCCGCCGCCGTCTACGACCCCACACCGGCCGCCGTGCTCGCCAACCTCAACTCCGTGCTCTACCAGGAATACCGCACCGAGCGACACCGCCACTGCACCGTCGTCTTCGGCATCCTCGTCCCCGACGGTGCCGGGTACACGGCCACCCTCGCCAGCGGAGGCCATCCCCCGGTACTGCTGCTCCGTGCCGACGGCACCGCCGCGTACCAGTCGACCACGGGAGGAACCCTCATCGGCGTACTTCCCGAGGCCCGCATCGTCACCCGGACCGTCCCGCTGGCACCGGGTGACACGCTGGTCCTCTACAGCGACGGGCTGACCGAGGCCCGGGCCGACACCCCCGACGGCCGGTACGGCAGCGACGCCCTCCTCGCCTTCGTCAGCGACCTGTCACCGACCACCGCCCCGGCCGTCGTCGGGGCCCTCACCGACCTGCTGGCCACGTTCGGCGACGGCCCCGACGACGACGTCGCCGTGATGGCACTCGGAATGACGGCCCCGCCCGCCGACCATTAGCGCCGCTGGACGAGAGGGCGCTCACTGGTGGCGGACGAAGACGTCGAGTTCGTCGTTGGTGTCGCCAGGGACCAGGTTGGTCGCCCGGGAGATGAAGCTGACATGCCGTCCGTCGCCGCTGATCGCCGGCCCGTGGGCGGGGGCGTCGGCCTGTGCGCCGGCACCGGACACACTGACTCTGCTGGTCACACCGGTCCAGAGGTCGCGGACGAAGACGTCTTCGGTGTCGTTGGTGTCGTCGGCGACCAGGTTCGTGGCGTCGGTGGCGAAGCTGACGTACCGACCGTCGGCGCTGATCACCGGATTCCAGGCGCTGGTGTTCGACGGGGCGCCTGCGCTGGAGACGGTGACCAGCCTGGTGGTGCCGGCCCGCAGATCGCGGACGAACACATCGATGACACCGTTGGTGTCGTTGACGGTCAGGTTCGACCCGTTCGAGGTGAACACGATTCGGCGCCCGTCGGCGCTGATCGCCGGTCCGTAACTGCCCCACCCGTTGGCCTGCTCCTCGGTGTCGGACACGCTGACCCTGATCGTCACGCCCGCCCGCAGGTCCCGGACGAACACGTCCGGCGCGCTGTTGGTGTCGCCGGGCACCAGGTTCGAGGCGGAGGAGGAGAAGGTGACGTACCGGCCGTCGGCATCGATCGCCGGCTCATAGCTGCCGTCGTCCGCCTGCTCTCCGGCGTCGGAGACACTGGCCCTGGTCGTCACGCCGGCCCGCAGATCCCGGACGAACACGTCCGGCGCGCTGTTGGTGTCGCCGGGCACCAGGTTCGACGCGTACGAGGAGAAGGTGACGTACCGGCCGTCGGCGCTGACCGCCGGTCCGAAACTGCTCCCGTTGGCCGGCCCATTGACGCCGCTCACCGTTACCGCGCTGACCGCACCGGTCCCCACGTCCTTGAGGAACACGTCCTCGACCTCGTTGGAGTCACCGGGAACCAGGTTCGATGCGATCGAGGTGAAGCCGATGTAGCGACCATTCGGACTGATCGTCGGCTCGGCGCTGTTGCCGTTGGCCTGCCCACCATCGCGCGACACGCCGACCCGGATGGTCGTAGCCCGCTCGCGGTCACGAAGGAACACATCGCTCGCGCCGTTCGTGTCCCTCGGCACCAGGTTCGACGCCGCCGAGTCGAAGGCCACGTACCGACCATCGCTGCTGATGGCGTGGCCCAGGCTGTAGCTGTTGGCCTGCGTTCCGGCGGTCGCGACGCTGGCCCGGCTGGTTCGGGTACCCGATTCGGCCGCCTGAGCCATCCCGGCCGGTGGCCCTGCGGTCCCGACCGCCAGCCCGGCGCAGATCGCGGCGATGGCCCGGCGGCAACTCCTGTCGGCGTGCGGTAGTGCTGGTAGACGATGCATGGCGGATCTCCTCTGTCGGGTGAACCTGTCACCCTGTTGGTCCCACCAGATCCGCCATTTGTTCGGCAAACTCATTCGGCAACGCTGTCTGGTTTCGGCATCCACGGTGCGCAGGCGCCTGGCTCACCAGCGCCAGCCGCCGCCGGTCGACCGAGGCACGGCGGGCAGGACTCCGATGCTTCTGCGTCGTGCCGGCGTCCCGGCCTACCTACCGACGCCGGATCTGGCGGCCGCGCGGATGATGGCCGAACGCTGCCGTGCGGTGATCACCTCGGCGGCGACAAGTTGGTTGCCGACCTCGGTCACGTGCCTGACGAACCGGCCATGGTTCGACCACTGCTCGGCGTCGAGGATGTGGTCGTTGATCGTGCAGGCGCCGGCCAACGCCCCGTTCGGTACGCCGCTGTCGACACCACCGATCACGACGGTCTCCCGGGCGTCGCGCTCGGCGCAGACCGGCATCGCCAACGGCCCGCCGACGACGGGAAGCGCGACGGACGCCGCCGCGAGGTCGACGGTGAGCACCGTGCCCGGAGCGGGATGCTGGGTGAACTCGTGATCGGTCGACCAGATCATCAGCCCGATCCGCTGACCGGCGGGGGTGACCTGGTCGTCCGGCTGGAGCGGCACGGTCATCTCGACGAACTTCCCGGGTCTGAGCGGCTCGGAACGCCACAGCGAGCGGTGGTTCTGCGGGTCGGCCCAACCCCGGGTGATGATGCTGGTCGTCGCCCCCCGGGTGCTCGACTCGCACTGGGCGGCCCCGGTCCACGGCAGGCGCACGAGCGCCACCGACAGGTTCGCCGCCGGCCTGCTCGCCGCCAGCCGGAGCTTCACCTGCGGCGTACCGGAGATGTGCAGCGGCGCGGTGAGTTCCGGGGTCACGTAGAGCAGGCGGTTCTCCGACACCGTGCTGGCCAGGATGCCGGCGTTGCAGGCGTCGTGACCGGCGTCGACCAGTTGCTCGGTTCCGGTGCCGGGCCGGGCCAACGAGGTCAGCCCACCGCTGGTACCACCACCGGCTTGCAGCGTCAGGGTGACCGGCGCCGCCGCCGGATTGGGGTAGTCGGCGTACGGCGTGAGCTGGCTCGGGCCCGTCTCGTTGCGCACGATCCACGCCCGGGGGTCGCGCTCGACGCCGTTCCGGACGCCGTACAGGTATCGGGTGAACCACCGGTTGCGGAGGTCCAGCGGCGGGGCGCCGCCGTGTCCACCCTGATGGAAGTACGCCTGCACCGGCGTACCCTGTGCCTTCAGCGCCGCGTGGATCCGGACGCTGTGCTCCGGCACCACGTTCCAGTCGTTGAAGGCGTGCGCCATCAGGGTGGCGGCCCTGACCTTCCCCACGACGTTCAGGTAGTCACGCCCGGCCCAGAACGTGTTGTAGTCGCCGCTCGCCCGGTCCTGGAACCTGTTCATCTCGTCGACCCGGACGTGCCGGGCGCAGTACTCGCGGCGGTCCGGGTACCCGCTGCTGATGTAGTCGAAGAGGTAGTCGATGTCCTCCCCCACCCAGCCGCCCGGGTTCCGGACCAGGCCGTTGGAGCGGTAGTAGTGGTAGTAGGAGGTGTTCGGCGCGATCGGGATGATCGCTCCGAGACCCTTGACCCCGGTGCTCGCCGCGGCCAGCGGAAGGGTCCCGTTGTACGACGTACCGGTCATCCCGACCTTGCCGGTGGACCAGCCGGTCGCCGAGATCTCCGCTCCACCGTCGACACTGGAGTAACCCTTGGCCCGGCCGGCCAACCAGTCGATGACCGCCTTGGGCGCCAGGGACTCGTTGCGACCGCCCACCGTCGGGCACCCCTGCGACAGCCCCGTACCCGGAGAGTCGGAGTGCACCACCGCGAAGCCACGCGGTACCCAGGTGCTGACCTCGCTGGTCGACACGGCGGTACGGTCCGGCTGGTGTGCGATCGGCGGCGGTGAGATCCGGGCCGGGGGTTGCTGACCGAGTTCGTGGGTGACGTCCCAGAAGTACTGCCGCTGGGTCGACGCCGTGCCGGCGTAGTAGGGACTCGTCTCGTAGACGATCGGCACCTTCAGTCCGTCGGCGGTCGGTCCGGGCCGGGTGACGTCCACGTGCATCCGGTCGCGCCGCCCGTCGCCGTCGGAGTCGAACCCGGTCTCGACCCACAGCCGCTGACGGATCCACGTGCTCGGATCGGCGAACTCCGGAACAATCTGGGCCTGCCCATCGACGAAGATCGGCCCGACACCCGCCGGCCCGACATCCGCCGGCCCGACACCCACCGGATCGGCACCTGACGGATCGGCGGCGGCCGGTCCGGCGAGCCCCGTACCGGCGGCCAGGACGACGGTGCACGAAACGGCTACCAGGGCGGCGAACCGAAAGCGTGCGTTCCCACGCCTCATCGGAATTCCTTCCCGTCGTCGGACCAGGTCACAGTGATCGGCGCCGGGACGGTCCGCCGCCGGGTAGGACCGGTTGCCTGCCGACGACGCCGCTCGGTCACCAGACCGTAGCGGTATGTCGCGGTCGACGGCACCAGACAGTTGACGGAACCTCGGCCGGCGTGATCCGTCCGACGTAGCGGCCGGGCGACTTGGGCGTGCTGCGCCGCCTGATCTCCGGCCGGCTGACCGACGGGTCAGTCGCGTCCGTCGATGCCGAGCGCGCCGTCGCGGCGGCGGACGATGCCCAGCGGATTGTCGTCCCGCAGCGCCGGCGGCAGCAGGCTCTGCGGCACGTTCTGGTACGACACGGGTCGCTGGAAGCGCCGCACGGCGGTCGTACCGACGGAGGTGTGGACCGAGCCGGTCGTCGCCGGCCAGGGCCCACCGTGCTGCATCGCCCAGGTGACCGCCACACCGGTGGGCCAGCCGTTCCAGATGACCCGACCCGACCGGGCGGCGCAGAGGTCGATCAGGTGACGGGCGAGGTCGTCCTCGTCGGGCAGCGTGGCGTGCACGGTCGCGGTCAGCCCACCGGGCAGCACCGCCCAGATCTCGTCCAGCTCGGCCCGGTCGGCGTACTCGATCACCAGGGCGGCCGGGCCGAAGCATTCCACCAGCAGTTCCCCGGCGTGGGCCACCAGGTCGGGTGCGGCAACGGCGAGCAGCCACGGCGTCACGTGGTACCCGGCGCCGCCGGCCGGACCGGCCGGAATCGCGCCCGCCGCGATCGTCCGTACTCCCGGCACCGTCGCCAGCGTGGCGACCTCGGCGAGGTAGCCGTCCCGGATCCGCTGGTTCAGCACCGGGCCGACCGCGATCGCCTCGATCGCCTTCGCCAGCGCGTCGGCCAGGCCGTGACCGGCCGGCAGGAGCAGGAGTCCGGGTTTGGTGCAGAACTGTCCCGCGCCCATCGTCAACGATCCGACGAAGCCCGCGACGATTGCGCTCCCCCGGTCGGCGAGCGCCCTCGGGGTGACCACCACCGGGTTCAGCGAGCCGAGTTCTCCGTAGAACGGGATCGGGTCCGGCCGGGCGGACGCCAGGTCGAACAGCGCCCGGCCGCCGGACACCGACCCGGTGAAGCCGACGGCCGTGACCGCCGGATGCACCACCAGGGCCCGTCCGGCCTCCATGCCGTGGACCACGGCCAGGGAGCCGGTCGGGGCGCCGCTCGCGGCGAGGGCGTCCGCGAGGATCCGGCCACACCGGGCCGACAGGGTCGGATGCCCGGGATGCGCCTTGACGACGACCGGACACCCGGCGGCGAGAGCGCTGGCCGTGTCGCCACCGGGCACCGAGAACGCCAGCGGGAAGTTGCTCGCGGCGAAGACCGCGACCGGTCCCAGGGGTACCAGCATCCGCCGCAGGTCCGGCCGGGGCGCCGGTCGGGCCGCCGGATCCGCGGTGTCGATCACGGCCTCCAGCACGGACCCCTCGTCGAGCGCGTCGGCGAAGAGTTCGAACTGTACGACGGCGCGGGTCAGCTCGCCGGCCAGGCGTACCTCGCCGAGCCCGGTCTCCCGTACGGCCAGCTCGACGATCTCGTCCCGGTGTGCCTCCAGTGCCGCGCCGAGTGCGCGCAGCAGCGCGGCGCGGTCCGGCGGGGACATCGCGGCGAGTGCCGGCGCCGCCGATGCGGCCAGCCGAGCGACCCGGTCCAGCTCGGCTGCCGAGGTGTGTGCCACCGGTGCACCCGTCGGCTTTCCGGTGTGCGGATCCACGCCCTGGTCGAAAGCTTCTGTCCGCACCGCGTCCCTCGTCGTCTCGTGTCGCCCGGTCGCACGGTGCGGGGCGGCTTTCCGCCGTGGTCGTCACGCGCCAGACGAATGTAGGGAGTGGAGCGCACCGGTGTCACCGTGCAGATGTCGGCAGGCCGGGAAAAGGCTTCCGACAGCTGAAGGAGCGGGCCCCGGCGGCCGGAAAAGGGCGGCCCGAAAGGGAATTGAAGTCTTGACCCGGTTCCCGCTGTGAGCGTTAACATGCAGGGCACCGCGTCGCCCCGCATCGGGTGGTCTCCGGACCACATCGCCGACCGTCCCGTTCGCCGTACGCCAGTTCGATGCCGACGCGTCCCTGCCCGACGCGCAGCCGCACCCGTCCCGTTGTCGCGAATCCCGTCTGACCGGGTCACCCCGACTGCGCCTGAGGATCGACCGCGCGGATCCCAGGTGGACTCGACCGGCCCATCCGGCCGGCGGGCCCGCACCCCTGAGCACCGGCAGAACAGAGGAGACCACCGTGAGCAAGAGGTTCTCTCGACGCGACGCCCTACGGCTGGGCGCGATGGCGGCGGCCGTACCGGCCTTGGGGTCCCTCGCCCCCACCTCGGCCGCCGGAGCGACACCGGCCGCCACGGGTGGCGGCGCAGCCGGGGGTGTCGGCGGGGTGCCACCCCGACCGGGCTGGACCGCCGACACCTGGGCCGTCCGGCCCTTCGCCCTGAACCAGGTGGCCCTGCGCGACGGAATCTTCCAGCAGAAGCGCGACCGGATGCTCAACTACGCGCGGAACTACCCGGGCACCGGCGGTGTCCTCGACGGCCCGGACCGGATGCTGCACCTGTTCCGGGCCAACGCCGGGCTGCCCGCCCCCGGCACCTGGCCCGGCGGCTGGGACACCCCGAACCACCTGCTGCGGGGCCACTTCACCGGGCACTACCTGACGATGCTGGCCCAGTGCTACGCCGACACCGGCGAGGAGGTCTTCGTCGACAAGCTCGACTACCTCGTCGAGGAGTTGGGCAAGTGCCAGCGGGAGTTGGATCGCCGGAACCGGGGCCGGGTCCCCGGCCGCTCCGGCCGGGCGGTACGGCTGAGCGACCCCCATCCCAACCAGTACGTCCGGCTGCCGGCCGGCATCCTCGACGGCGTCACCGACCTCACGGTCAGCACCTGGGTGAACCTGGCCAGCGCCCAGACCGCCGCGAAGGTCTTCAGCTTCGGCGCCGGCCCGAACTCCTACCTGTCGCTCACCGCACGGGTGTCGGCCGATGCCGGTCCACGCTTCGCGATCACGAACAGTGGCGCCGCGAACGAGCAACGGGTGAGCGGCGGCGGCCCCGTCGCCGTGAACGAGTGGACACACCTGGCCGTCACCCTCTCGACGACCGAGGGCATGGCCCGGATCTACGTCGACGGCGTCGAGACCGGCGCGGGCAGCGTGACCCTCGGTCCGGCCGGCCTCGGTCGGACCGTCGACAACTGGATCGGGCGCTCGCCGGCCAACAACGACCCGCTGCTCAACGCGACGGTGGACGACCTCCAGGTCTACGGCCGGGCGTTGACCGCGGACGACATCCGCACGCTCGCCGCCGCCCCGGACGGTCAGCCGGAAACGCCGGTGGGGGCCGGGCCGCTGGTCTGGTACCGGTTCGAGGAGGAGGGCGAGACCGCCGTCGACCACTCCGGCAACGGCCACGACGCCACGATCGTCGGCACCAGCCATCCGGGCTACCTGTCCGCGTTTCCCGAGGGCCAGTTCAGCCGGCTCGAACCGCCGACCTTCCAACCCAACAGCGGGCCGAACGCCGTCTGGGCGGTCTGGTACACCTGCCACAAGATCATGAGGGGCCTGCTCAACGCGTACCAGCTCACCGGCAACGAGGAGGCGCTGGAGATCGTCTTCCGGATGGGCGACTGGGCACACGGCCGGCTCAGCCGGATCAGCCGGGCCGACCTGGACCGGATGTGGAACATCTACAGTGCCGGCGAGGCCGGCTCGATGAACGAGGTCATGGCCGAGCTCTCGGCGCTCGCGCCCGACCCCGGTCAGCGGGACCGCTACCTGAACACGGCGAAGGCGTTCACCTTCAGCACGCTGTTCGAGGCGTCGATCGCGGAGCGGGACGAGCTGAGCGGGCGGCACGCCAACCAGTACATGGCGCCGAACATCGGCTACCTGCGGATCTTCGAGCGGACCGGCGAGGCCGACTACCACCGCGCGGCGAAGAACTTCTGGTCGATGGTCGTACCGCACCGCATCTTCAGCAACGGCGGCGCGGGGCAGAGCGAGCACTTCCGGCAGCGCGGCGTCATCACCTCCGGATTCTCCTCCAGCACGGATCCCCGGCACGCGGAGACGTGCTGCGCGTACAACATGCTGCGGTTGACCCGGAACCTCTTCTTCCACGACCCGGATCCGGCGTACCTCGACTACTACGAGAAGGCGCTGCACAACCAGATCCTCAGTTCGCGCCGGGACGTCGACAGCGTCACCAGCACCGAGGTGACCTATCACCAGAACATGTGGCCCGGCCGGTCGAGAAGAATCGGCAACGTCGTCGAGTACAGCCGGTACGGCGGCAACGGCAGTTGCTGCAACGGCACCGGCCTGGAGAGCCACACCAAATACCAGGAGTCGATCTACTTCCGGTCGGCCGACGACTCGACGCTGTACGTCAACCTCTTCATCGCCTCCGCGCTGAGCTGGCCGGAGCGCGGCTTCGTGATCAGTCAGGAGACCGACTACCCGGCGCAGGGCGCCAGCACGCTCCGGTTCGACCGGGGCCGTGGCCGGCTGAGGGTGAAGCTCCGGGTGCCCTCCTGGGTCGGCTCCGGCTACACCGTCCGGATCAACGGAGTCCGGCAGAAGCTCCGGGCCGACCCGGGAAGCTACGTGACGCTGGACCGCCGGTGGAGTGAGGGCGACCGGATCGACGTGGCGATACCGCTGCGCTTCCGGGTGGAGAAGGCCCTGGACGACCACTCCGTCCAGTCGATCCTCTACGGACCGACCCTGATGGTCGTCCGGGACGGCAACCCGAGCTACCGGGAGTTCGCGTTCTTCAAGGACCTGAAGCTGGACGGCGACCTGGGTGGGGCGATCGAACCGACGGATCTGCCGATGCACTTCCGCACCCACGGTTACCTGCTGGCCCCGTACTACATCTCCGATCCGGTGCCGGGCGAGTTCAACGCCTACCACCCGTACGTCCGGCGGGTGGAGCCGGAGGTCGTGTTCGGGTCGGTCGGCACCGGCGTGCCCAACGACGGTATCCGGGACGACGACGGGGAGACCTTCCTCGACCGGGTCTGGGAGTCGGCGCCCTTCGCCCGGCACGGCGACTTCGTCCGACGGGTGGTGAAAGTCTCGGACCAGTGGCTGGCGGCGGGCCGGCACACCCGCGACCAGCGGCGGGCGATCCTGCTCGCGGCGGTCCGGGCCCGGTCGGCCCTGAGCGCCTGACCGGACTGCTGGACCCCGGCCCGGGCGACGAGGCGGACCACGCCGCCCAGGGAGAGCATCAGCAGGCCGCCGGTCGCGAGGTGGACGCCCCATCCCGGGCCGGCCAGGGGCATCAGGGCAGCCAGCGGACAGGTCAGCAGCGGAGCCAGCCAGATCGCGGGTCCCGGCCCGATCCGCGTGATGACGCGACGCGCGACGAGCGCGCCGAGCAGCCCGCCGCAACCCATCGCCGACAGCACCACCCCGATCCCGAACGATCCCAGGTGGATCTCCCGGGCCAGGAACACCAGCAGCATGGTCTGGTAAATGACCAGGAACAGCCCGAACACCCCGTCGGCGAGCACGATCGCCCGGAGCAGCGGATGCCCGAGCACGAACCTCAGCCCGGCGGCTATCTCCCGGCCCAGCGATGGCCGCCCCGTCGGCGCGTACGGGACCTCACGGCTGCGGATCCGCCCCACGAACAGCGCCGACACCGCCATGCCCAGCGAACTCGCCGCGAGCGCGACGGGTGCCCCCAGCAGGCTCACCAGCGGACCGGTCAGTCCCGGCCCGCTGACGCTGGCCGCCGAGCGCACCGACGCCAGTTTGGCGTTGCCCTCGGTCAACCTGTCCCGCCCGACCAGGTGCGGCAGACAGCTGACGTATGCGACGTCGAAGAAGACCGTCAGCACACCATGGACCAGCGCCACGGCGAGGAGCAGCCACATCGTGAGGACGTCGGCCCACCAGGCAACGGGTACGGTCAGAATCGTCGCGGCGCGCAGCAGGTCGGTGTGGATCAGGACCGAGCGCTTCCGAAGCCGATCGACCCAGGCTCCGGCGGGTAGTCCGACCAGCAACGAGCCTGCCGTCGTCGCGGCGCTGAGCAGGCCCACCTCGAACTCGCCGACGTCCAGCGCGACAATTGCCACCAGGGGCAGCGCAAGAAAGATGACGCGGTCCCCGAGTTGACTCGTCGCGGTGGCGACGAACAGCCGACGGAAATCGGGGTCGCGTAACAGGCCGAATCGGTCGGCCAGCGGCATCGTGGACCCCTAGGGTAGGCGGCGGTCCGGAAAGCCTAACCGGACCATTCCCGCCCGAACCCGCCCACGCTCGTCGAACGGAGCGGCTTGGCCAGCGGCCGGAACGCGGCCCAACATCTAGAACAGCACGTCGGCACTGGTGACGAGCTGCCCGGCACCGATGAATCGACGCGCGACCAGGAGGCCGGCATCGTGAGCTGCCTGGCCGCCATGGCTGGCGGATGCATCGGTCACCAACCAAGGCGTCAGATTGTGCTCGAAGGCGTCTACGGCCGACTTCAAGACGCAGCTTTCCGTGGCGATGCCACAGAAGATCAAGTCTGTCCACCCCTCGTCTTGCACAAGCGAAACGAAGTCTGGCGTGAAGCACGAGTAGATCTTCTTGTCGATCAGGGCTCGTGCCGCTCCCGCGTGCGGGATCAACTCGGGCACAATGTCGGTTTCTGGTGGCCCGTGCAACTTCGACCAGTGGATCAGCCGCTCATACAGACTGCCGGGGTAGTTGTGATAGCGGGTGAAGACGAGGGGCCGCTGGGCAGCCTCCCAGCGCCTCACAAGGTCCAGGACCTTGGGCACGACGTGCTGACTGCGCTCGGTAATGAAGCCGTTCTGCACGTCAACGACTACCAGGGCAGCGCGCGCAACGTTCATGTCCCAAGTCTGCCAACCAGCGCCTCGGTCTCGGAGCAGCACGGAAATATGACGCGGTCCGGAAAGCCTAACCGTCCAGCCGAATCGTCGCCGAAAACATTTCGTACAACAGAAGTAGATTCGCGTGCGCCGATCTCCCAACACCTGCCGATAGACCGCCTTCACTGCCTTAAGTAGCTTCCTCAATGCACACCCAGGCATTGATCCCGCTACGCCGGAGGTTCGGCATGCCACAACGTCTGACATCCCTGCTCGCGCTGGGATCGCTCGTCACGGCGAGTTCCCTGCTCGGCGGAACGCCGACGCCGGCCGGAGCCGCGCCGGACATCCCGGCCACGATCCGGCTGGACGCACCCGAAACACCGAATCTCGCCGGCTCCGGCCAACTGGCGGTGACGGTCTTCAGCAGCGACGAGGTGGATGCCACCGGACTCGATCCGGGCACCGTACGGCTCGGTCAGGACGCCGGAGCGAACCTCGGACACGGCGTCGGGGTCGCCCGATGGGTCGGCGGTGCCGTTATCACCGGCGTGACCGATGTGGACTCCGACGGACGCGACGACCTCCGGTTGTACTTCGACAAGGAAGCCCTGCGTGCGGGCGGACACCTCGACGCCACCACCACCGAGCTGAGCATCTCGGGCCGGCTGCGGGACGGCCGCCCGGTCGGCGGATCGGACGCCGTCGCCCCGCAGGTCGTACTCGAGGTCAAGTTCCAGGAGGCGGCCGTGGTGCGCGGCGCCGACGGCAACCTGCGCAGCGACCGGGGTCAGGACCTGACCGGGGTACGAGCGGTCCTGGACCGGCACGGCGCCGTCCAACTCGCTCCGCTGCTGCCGGAACGGACCAGCGCGCAACTGTCCCGGCTCACCGCGATGGCGGCGTCACGGTCCGGGCGGCCGGCGCCGGACATGGCCTCCTGGTACCACCTCACGCTGCCGGCCGGGGCGGACCCCGCCGCGGCCCTCAAGGACCTGCACGCCCTTCCCGAGGTGGCCTGGGCCTATCCGGCGCCCGAACCGGCCCCGCCGCCCGCCGCCCCCGCGACCCCCGACTTCACCTCGATGCAGGGCTACCAGCGGCCGGCCCCGCAGGGCGTCGACGCGGACTTCGCCCGGCAGGACCCGAGAGCGCGGGGAGCCGGAATCCGCATCGTCGACCTGGAGTACGACTGGAACCCCTTCCACGAGGATCTGCAACTCGACTGGTCCAGCGACCTCGGCGGCACCCAGTACCCCCGGAACACGAGTTTCGCCGACGAGCACGGTACGGCGGTCTTCGGCGAACTGGTCGCCGAGGAGAACGGGTACGGGGTGACCGGCGGCGTACCGGACGCGTCGATGTTCGGCATCTCCCCGATGCAGCGGCTGAGCAGTGGCCAGGCGAGCTACCGCCCGGCGGCGGCGATGACCCACGTCGCCCAGTTCCTCAGCCCCGGTGACGCGCTGCTGATCGAGCAGCAGACGGTGGGCCCGAACGGCGGCACCCGGTACGTCCCGGCGGAGTGGACGCAGTCGGTCTTCGACGCGACGAGGCTGCTCACCCAGCTCGGAGTGGTGGTGGTCGCCACCGGGGGCAACGGGGGCGAAAACCTCGACGGCCCGGAGTTCCAGGGGCGCTTCAACCGGTCGGTGCGGGACTCCGGCGCGATCGTGGTCGGTGCCGGTTCGAGCACCAACCGGTCCCGGCTGAACTTCTCGGTCTACGGGTCCCGGGTCGACGTACAGGGCTGGGGGCAGAACATCACCACCACCGGCAGCAACGGCAACCTCCAGGGCGGCACCGGCGCGGCGAACCTCAACATCCGGTACACCCGGTCGTTCGGCGGCACCTCCGGCGCCGGGCCGATCGTCACCGGAGCCGTGGTGGCGATCCAGTCCTACCTGAAGGCGACCGGCCGACCGGTCTGGACCGCCGGGCAGCTCGGCAACCTGCTGAAGTCGACCGGTACGCCACAGGGCGGCGACGTCAGCCAGCGCATCGGGCCGCTGCCGAACCTCCGGGCAGCCCTACAGAGCGTCGGGTCCGCCGCGCCGGCCACCGCCGGAACCCGCTGAGGACCTGAAGGAAGGGGCCCTTCTTATCGTTTTCTGTAGAAGAAGGGCCCCTTCCTAACACCTGTGTCAGGGGGCGAGCACCAGCTCGCGGAGCGTGCCGTCGAGGGTGGCGGCGTCCACGCCACCCGGCCAGCCGCGCAGCAGGGCGCCGCCCTTGGCGACCAGCACGACGGCCGGCGGCTCGCGGACGGCGTACGACCGCCAGATGGTGCCGGTGTCGTCGAGCACGACCGGGTACTCCACCCGGTGCTCACGCAGGTACGCCTGCACGGCGTCCGGCTCGTCCTCGCCGGCCACCCCGACGAAGACCACCTTGTCGCGGTAGCCGCGGGCCAACTCGCTGAAGCCGTCCTGCCGCTGCGCGCAGGTCGTACACCAGGAATTGAAGAAGGTGAACACCACCGGCCGCTCGGCCCACAGGTCGGCCACCGCGAGCGGGCTGCCGTCGGTGAGCGTGCCGGAGACCCGAGGGGCGACCGGCGAGTCGGTGGGTGCCGGCCGGAGCGCGAGATCGCCCGGCACCGGTCCGGGCATGGCCGCGGCCCCACCCGCCACGGCGGGCACCGGACCGGGATCGTCGTCGCCCGAGGTGCAGCCGCCGGCAACGAGCGCGGCAGCCACGGCGAGCGCGACGACGACCGGTACCGTCCGCCGGAACCGCCGCCTCACGACGGCACCACGGCGACCAGCGCCGGGCCCTCGCTGCTGTCCTCGGTCAGGTCGATCGGCTTGCGGTCGTCCACGACGAGCCGGTACGTCTCCCGGCGCGTCACGGTGACCGGGATGGCGAACTCGCAGAACGTCGGGATGCGCTCCACTTCCAGGTCCTCCTCGAAGGTGCGGACCGACTTGCCGGGCGGCAGTACGCCCTCGGCCAGCGTCCTGCCGTCCGCGTCCACGACCCGGTACGGCGCCTTGTTGTGGAAGTAGGTGTAGGGGCCGGTGCCGGCGCAGTCGACGCCCTCGGGCCGGATGTTGATGTCCCGGACCAGCACCCGGACCGTCATCGCGGAGCGGGGCTCGTCGTCGTCGCCGCAGCCGGCGAGCACACCGGACAACAGCAGCGGCAGTAGCGCCGCCAGGCGACCGTATCGCGAGCGCCGCACGTGTCCTCCGGGGGTGAATCGTGGTGGGGATGCTGTCCGAGGGGCGGTGAACCGCACACCGCCCCTCGGACATCACTGTCGGCGGGTCAGGACCTCTCGACCTGGCACTGCTTGGTCACGGTCTTCGTGGGGTCGCTCTCCGACGTCGCGGTGAGCTTGACGATTCCCGTCTGGGTGGCCGACGGGGTCGCGCCCACCGACACCCGGACCGTGGTGGTGCGGCCGAACTGGGCGGTGGCGAGCGCGTTCGGCACCTCCACCCGCCAGCCCTTGCCGTTCACCGAGGCGGACAGCCGGTACACGTCGGACTTGACGTAGGCGGTCACGTCCTCCGGGTGCCGCTGGCCGCCGGCCGAGTAGGCGCCGGTGTTGGTCAGGTCGAACGAGCAGGTCACGCCCCGGGCGGTCGGCCGGGTCGCGGTCGTCACCTCACCCTTGGACATGGCCACGCCGTGGCTGCTCGTACCGCCGTTGCCGTCCAGCGACCGGACCGCCACCGTGTACGACAGCACCCCGTCGGCGTTCCGCTTCAGGTCGAGTACGTAGAAGTGCAGCCGGTTGGCCTGGTCGACGTACTCGTACTCGCTGCCGGAGCGGGTGCCGGCGTGGAACAGCGCGTCGGACAACTGCCGGTAGTCCCCCATGGTGATCTTCTGCGGGGTACCGTTCGGCTGGTAGAAGTCGACCATGTCGATGTCCTGCGGGTTGGCGTCGACCACCCAGACGAACGGGGCGCTGTCGGCGTTCTTCGTCTTGGACACCAGCACGCCGCTGTCCGGGGTGAACGAGTCCGCGCCCATCCGGTCCACGGTCTCGACCGTGTAGTTGTTGTAGTTGCCGCCGTCGCAGAGCGGATCGGTGTTGGTGTCACAGCTCGGCGACAGGTCCTTGTTCATCGCGATGTTGATTCCGGTGAGCCCCTTCGGCCCGGCGTCGACCGCCCGCGCGGTCAGCGTCGCGACGACCATACCGGAGGAGGCCAGCGCCTCCCGGGACAGCCGCAGCAGGTGTTCCTCACCGAGCAGGCCGATCTTCACCTTGTCCCGGACGGTGTGCAGCGAGCCCATCGAGCCGCCGTTGACCGGTGGGATCTGCCAGCGGGTGTGCGGCCCGCCGGGCCCGTTGAACGAGCCGCGCGACATCATGCTCCAGATGCCGGTGTAGGCCCGCCGCAGCGGTTCGCCGTACGGGTTGTTGTAGTTGTCGCCGATGCTCAGCAGATGGCTCAGCTCGTGGGCGTACACGCCCATGCCGGAGCTCTCCGCCTGGGTCGACGAGCCACCGCCCGCGTTCGGCCAGATGGTCGAGGCGGCCTTCCAGGAGGTCCAGGGGACGTACCGGGTACTCGCGTAGTTCGGCAGGCTCGGGTCCGGCGGGCCCCACGCGTCCGGCACGTCCTCCTTGGTCTGGAACATCATCTGGCCGAACTCCTGCCAGGTGGACGACTCGTCCTGCCCGGCGGAGAGGATGAAGACCAGCTCGAACGAGTTGGCCACCTCCTCGCCGACCGCCGCCCGCCAGGCGCCGAGCCCGTCGGTCCGGATGTTCTTGGCGCACTGCTCACCGCTCGGGCAGGCGCCCGGGTTGAAGCCGTTGTCGATGCCGTACTGGTAGGACTTGGCCGGCATCTCGTACGGCCCGAACCCGGACAGGTCAACGCCGTACCGGCCGTTGGAATCCTGCATCCAGTACTCGTGCAGGGTGTGGCCCTTGTTCAGGTCGTTCGGCGTGTTCAGGAAGTCCGTGTAGAACTTGGCCACCTGGTCCCGGGGGATGTTCGCGGCGGTCGACTGCGGATTGCCGAAGACCGTCGAGCGGGCGCGCTGGGTCACCACGAACGGCTGGTCCGGATAGTCGAGCGTGACCAGCGCGATCTTGAAGTCGCGTACCGAGCCGGAGACGGCCGGGTCGGCCCAGTTCCGGTTCGGCACGGCGACGTAGTCGTCCCAGGTCATGGTGTCCGGGTTCTGCCAGGACTGCGGGTCCAGCACCTCGAAGGGACCGGTACCGCCGCTGGGATTGCCCGGCGCGGCGGTGGCCGGCGTCGCGGCGGCGGAGGCGACCAGCGCCGTCACCACCGCGGCGACCAGCACCGAGCGCCGGGCCGTACGTCTGGAGGACAGTAGGTGCATGCGGTCACCTCTCGTACTCGGTCGGGGATGGCATCCGGCGGCGCACCCGGGAGGCGCTGGTCAACCGTGATCATGCCGAGGCGAATCTATGAGCCGGCGCTCCTGGCGGTCACTGTGCAGATGTCGGTAGGTGGATCGACCACTTGCGACACGTGCAGGAGTGGCCGTCAGGCTAACGGAACCGGTCAGATCCGGAAACCCTCGGGAAACGGGTCCTCGGGGTCCAGCAGGTACTGCGCGGTGCCGGTGATCCAGGCCCGGCCGGTCACCGTGGGTATCACGGCGGGCAGGTCGCCGACGGTCGTGGTCTCCACCAGCCGGCCGGTGAACCGGGTCCCGATCACCGACTCGTTGACGAACGGCGTGTCCAGGCCCAGCAGGCCCCGGGCGTGCCGCTGGGCCATCCGCGCCGAGGTCCCGGTGCCGCACGGCGAGCGGTCCACCCAGCCGGGATGGATGACCACGGCGTTGCGGGCGTCCGCACCGTCCGTGCCGTCCTGGACTATCTGCACGTGGCGGCAGTCGTCGATGGCGGAGATCGTCGGGTGCCGGGGCGGCGCCTGCTCGTTGATCGCCTCCATGATCCGCAGCCCGCGGCGGATGAGTTCGGGCACGGTCGCCGGCTCCACCGACAGTCCCAGGTCGGTGGCCTCCACGATGGCGTAGAAGTTGCCGCCGAACGCCATGTCGTACCGGATCGTGCCGATCTCCCCGCCCACCTCCACCTTCCGGTCCGCGGCGAGCAGGAAGGACGGCACGTTGCGGATGGTCGCCGCCGTCGCCCGGCCGTCCCGCACCGCGACCTCCACCGCCACCAGCCCGGCCGGAGTGTCCAGCCGGATCGTGGTGACCGGCTCGACGACCGGCACCATCCCGGTCTCGACCAGCACCGTGGCCACCCCGATCGAGCCGTGCCCGCACATCGGTAGGCAGCCGGAGACCTCGATGAACAGCACGCCGTAGTCGGCGTCCGGCCTGGTCGGCGGTTGCAGGATCGCGCCGGACATCGCCGAGTGCCCGCGCGGCTCGGACATCAGCAGCCGGCGCAGGCCGTCCCGGTCCCGCTCGAAGAGCAGCTTCCGCTCCAGCATGGTGGCGCCGGGCAGGGTGCCGACGCCACCGGTGATGACCCGGGTGGGCATGCCTTCGGTGTGTGAGTCGACCGCGTGCAGGACCAGCCGGCTACGCATCGGCGTCGGCCTTCAGCGCCCGCTCCATGTCCTTCGTCACCTGGGTCCGCGCCGACGCCGGCAACGCGCCGCGCGGCGGCCGGCACGGGCCGCCGTACCGTCCGGCCAACTCCATGCCCAGCTTGATCGCCTGGACGAACTCCGGCCGGGAGTCCCAGCCGAAGATGGGATGCAGCTCGGTGTAGAGCGGCAGGGCCGCCGCCAGGTCGCGGGCCCGGCACAGCTCGTAGAGGCGTACGGAGAGTCGGGGCAGCGCGTTCGGGAAGCCGGCTATCCACCCCGTCGCGCCGCACACCACCAGCTCCAGGAGTACGTCGTCCGCCCCGGCCAGCACGTCCAGGTGCGGGGCGAGGTCCCGGATCCGGTGCAGTCGGCGGACGTCACCGCTGAACTCCTTGACGGCCACCACACCGTCGGTCTCGGCGATCTGCGCGAGCAGTTCGGGGGTCAGGTCCACCTTGGTGTCGAACGGGTTGTTGTACGCCACCACCGGCAGCCCGACCCCGGCCACCTCCCGGTAGTGCGCCAGGACGTCGGTGTCCCGGGCCGCGTAGGTGTTCGGCGGCAGGGCCAACACCGCGTGGGCACCGACGGTCTGCGCCTGTTCGGCCCAGTGCCGGGACTGGCGGCTGCCGTACCCGCCCACGCCGGGTACCACCGAGAAGCCCGGCGGCGCCGCCTGCACGGCGGCCCGGACCACGTCGGCGCGCTCGGTGTCGGAGAGGTTCTGGTACTCCCCCAACGAACCGCACGGAGTCACCCCGTGGCAGCCCTCGTCGGCCAGCCACCTCACGTGCTCCTGGAGCCGGTCGAAATCGACCGAGAGATCATCGCGGAACGGCGTGGGAATCGCGACCACGACGCCCTGCCACGGTTTCCGAGCTGTCACTGGGGTGTTCCTTCCTCGGCGACGGCACCCAGCGGTACCGGCAGCACAATCTGACGGTTGGCGAAGCCTTCCAGCGGTTGGTCCCGGCCGGACGCGGCGGCGAGCAGGCCGGCGGCGGCCCGACCGCAGACCCGCCCCTGGCACAGCCCCATGCCGATCCGGGTGACCAGTTTCAGCGCGCGCACGTCGTCCAGCCCGTACGCGGCCACGTCGGCACGCAGCCGGCCGGCGGTGACCTCCTCGCAGCGGCACACCACGGTGTCGTCGGTGAGCCAGCCGGTCCAGCCGTCCGGCACCGGATGCGCCCGGTGCAGGGCGGCGGCGAACCGCCGCTGCCGGACCGCCCGACGGGCGACCGGCGCGACGGCCCGGTCCAGTCCGGCGTCGTCCAACAGTCCGAGCCGGTGCGCGGCGGCGAGTCCGGCCAGCCGCCCCTCGCTGATCGCCAGGTCGGCGCCGCCCACCCCGGTCGCCTCGCCGGCCACCAGGACCCCCGGCACGCTGCTGCGGCCACACTCGTCCACGTCGACCACCAGGCTGCCGTCGGCCGGATCGACCCGGGTGGCGCAGCCGAGCGCGACGGCCAGCTCGACCGACGGCGTGAAGCCGTGACCCACGCAGACGGCGTCCACCGGCACGGTCCGGGTCACCCCGCCGGGTCGCCAGTCCGCGTCCACCCGGCTGACCGTGGCGCGGAGGCCGTCGTCGTACTCCCGCACCTCGGTGACCGCCTGGCCGCGCCAGACCGGCACGCCGCGTCGGCGCAGCGCGCCGAGGTAGCGGGCCGCCTCCACGAGCTTGCCCGGTGTCGCGGCGACCGCCCGGGTGTGCCGGGCCCACCGCCGCAGCGGCGCGGCCTCGACCACCGCCGCCACCTGCGCGCCGGCCTGCGCCAGTCCGGCCGCCACGGCGAGCAGGAAGGGGCCGGTGCCGGCCACCAGCACCCGCCGGCCGACCAGTACACCCTGCCCCTTGGCCAGCGCCTGGGCGGCCCCTGCGGTGACCACGCCCGGCAGGTCCCAGCCGGGGAACGGCACCACCCGGTCGTGCCCGCCGGGCGCCAGCACCAGCACCAGGGTGGTCAGGGTGGCCGGGCCGTCCGGGCCGATCAGCCGCAGCGTCACTCCGTCCATACCGCCGTCCCCGGCGGCTCTTCCGTTGGCCGCCGAGATGTCTGCGGTGGTCGGCCTCCCGTCGGCCGACGTCCCGGCAATGGAGGTCGACCAGACCTGGTGGCGGGTGCGGAAGGTGATCCGGGGGTGCGCCAGGGCCTCGCGCAGCAGCCCGTCCGCCCGGCGGGAGTGCGCGACCGCCGGTACGCCCGCCACGGTCGGCTGGCGCAGGTACTGCCCGCCGGGACGCTGGCCCAGATCGACGACGACGACCGTGGCACCGGCGTCCGCCGCCGCGACCGCCGCGGCGAGGCCGGCCGGACCGGCACCGACCACGGCCAGCGGGGCGGCTCCGGCGTTCCTCACGGCGTGACCTCCCCGGCTCCGTGCTGGGTGTCGACGGTGTCCCCGGGCGCGACCGGCCGCAGACACGCCCGCACCCCGGGCTCGCCGTTGCACACCACGAGGCAGTCGAAGCAGATCCCGATGCCGCAGAAGACGCCCCGGGGCCGATCGGCGAACCGGGTCCGCCGGGTCGAACGCCGACCGGCGGCCAGCAACGCCGCCGCCACCGTCTGCCCGGCGAGCACCGGTACCGGATCGCCGTCGACCGTGATGGTGAACTCGGCCGGGCCGGCGCCGGCCTCAGGCGGCAGCACGGGCGTCCTCCCTCGGAGCCGGAAACCTGAATGGATCGAAGGGGCGCAGGTCCACCTCCGGTGCGTCACCCGCGATGACCTGGGCGACCAGCCGGCCCGTGGCCGGTGCCAGCCCGATACCGGCACCCTCGTGCCCGTGCGCGTGCACCAGGCCGGGAGCGCGCGGGTCGGGCCCGATCACCGGCAGGTGGTCCGGGGAGAACGGCCGGAAGCCGTGGTAGACCCGCATCAGGCGGACCCTGGCCAGCGCCGGGAAGAGCCGTACCGCGCCACGGGCGAGTTGGCGTACCGCGTCGGGGTTGGGCCGCCGGTCGAAGTCGACCAGTTCCCGGGAGGCGCCGATCAGGATGGTGCCGGCCGGCGTTCCCTCGACCACGGTGGACGTCTGTAGCGCGGCGTCCCCGCTGGCGACGTTGTCCAGGTAGTCGGCCGAGTAGACCTTGTGCCGGACCAGCGGCGGGACGGGTTCGGTGACCAGGACGAAGCCCCGGCGAGGCGCGACCGGGACGGCGGCTCCGGCCGACCCACCGAGCCGGCCGGCCCAGGCACCGGCGGCGTTCACCACGTGTCCGGCGGCCACCGGGCCGGCATCGGTGTCCACCCCGACCACCCGGCCGGCGGCGTTCCGGAGCAGGGCGGTGACCTCGGTACGCAGCCGGACCTCGGCGCCGTGATCCCGGGCCGCCGCCAGCAGCGCCGCGGCGGCACGGGCCGGCATGACCTGCATGTCCTGCGGATAGAACACGCCACCGGCCACCTGTCGGGTGATGGCCGGCTCGTGCCCGCGCACCCCGGCCGGATCCAGCGGCTCCACCACCACCCCCGCCTCGGCCTGCGCGGTCGCGGTCGCCCGCAGCCCGACCAGCCCGGCCGCGGTTTCGGTGACGATGAGCCCGCCCTTGCGTTCCAGTTCGATGTCCCCGTACCGGCCGGCGAGTTCGGCCTCCCAGTGCTGCCAGAGCCCGTTGCTCAGCAACGCCAGGTCCAGCTCCGGGCCGGGCGGCTTGTCCGACACCAGCAGGTTCCCCTCGCCCGAACCGGTGGCACCGGCGACCAGCCCGGCCCGCTCCAGCACGACCACGGTCAGGCCGCGCCGGGCGCAGGCGTACGCGCATGCCGCACCGACGATGCCGGCGCCGACGACCGCCACGTCGAAGTTGCCTGCCATGACGCCCCTCCCCCGGCTGGCTGGACCGCCCCGGCCCCGTCGGAGCGCGGAGGCGGCCCAGCCGGTTCGTTCCGTTACTTGTCGACCCGGCAGGTCGCGGTCGCCGTCCTGCTCGGATCGCTCTCCGACCTGGCGGTCAGGGTGATCCGGCCGCTCGACGCCGAGGAGCCGCTGGCCGTGGCCACCGCCTTCACCGGAACAGACCTGCCGAACGCGGCGCTGGTCAGCTCGGTCGGCAGGACCACGGTCCAGCCCCGCCCGTCGATCGCGGCGGAGAGCCGGTAGACGTCCGACTTCAGGTACGCGGAGACGTCCTCCGGATGGGCCTGGCCGCCGGCCGAGTACCGGCCGGTGTTGGTGAGGGTGAAGGTGCAGGTCGCGCCGGCACCGGTCGGGTTGCCGGTGGGACCGCCCGAGGGTCGGGCCACGGCGACACCCCGCTGCGACGGTCCGGCCCCGTCCAGGTGCCGGACCCCGAGGGTGTACGACAGCAGCCCGTCCGCGTCGACCACCCGGTCGAGTACGTAGAAGTGCAGCCGGTTCGGCTCGTCGACGTACTCGTCCTCGCTGCCCGAGCGGGTGCCGGCGTGGAACAGCGCGTCGTTGAGCTGCCGGTAGTCGGCGACCGTCCGCTTGACCGGGGTGCCGTCCGGCTTGTAGTAGTCGACCATGTCGATGTCCTGCGGGTTGGCGTCGACGACCCAGGTGAAGCAGGTGTAGCCGCAGGTGTTGGTCTCGGCGGTCTTGTTCTTGGCGATCAGCACACCGTTGTCCGGGGTGAACGAGTCCGCCCCGATCCGCTGCACGGTCTCCAGGCTGTAGAAGTCGTAGACCGGGCTGCCGGGGCAGAGCGGATCGGCGTTGATGTCACAGGCCGGGGTCAGGTCCCGGTCCATTCCGATCCGTACGCCCTGCACGTCCCGGGCGCCAGGCACCGCCGAGCGGGCCTTGACCGTGATCACGGCGAGTCCGGTGGTCCGCAGCGCTTCCCGGGACAGCCGTACGACCTGCGCCTCGTCGATGTGGCCGAGCTTCAGTTTGCTCCGGAGCGTCTGCCCGGCCGGCATCGCCGCGCCCTGGCTGGCGGGCACCACCCAGCGGTTGTGTGGACCACCCGGCCCGTTGAACGAGCCGCGGTCCATCACGTCCCAGGTCCCCGACCCCACCCGCCGGTACGGCGACACGTACGGATTGTTGTTGTTGTCCGCGATCCCGAAGGTGTGGGCGATCTCGTGGGTGATGGTGCCCGAGCTCTCGCCCTGCCGCATGCTGGACGAGCCCCACAGTTGGGAGCCGGCCTTCCAGGAGGTCCAGTCGACGTAGCGGGACCGTACCCAGTTGGGCAGGTTCGGGTCGGGCGGCCCCCAGGCGTCCGGCACGTCCTCCCGGGTCTGGAACATCATCTCGCCGAACTCCTGCCAGACCGACGTCTCGTCGTAGCCGGCGTACACCCGCAGGACCAGGTCGAACCGGCTGCGGACGTCGGCGCCCTCGGCGGCCTGCCACAGCGCGTCCACGTCCCGGTCCAGGTTGCCGTCGCAGGTGTGCCCGGCCGGGCAGCCCGCCCGCTCCTGCCCGATGTCGTTGAGGCCGTACTCGTACTGCGGCCGGGGCAGCCGGTAGGGACCGAACGGGGTGAACTCCACTCCGACCCGCCCGTTGGTCTGCTCCATCCAGTACTCGTGCACGGTGTGCCCGTGGTTCAGCGCGCTGGGGGTACCCCAGAAGTCGGCGTAGAACTTGGCCACGTCCGCCCGGGCGACCGGGGCGACCTGCGGGTTGCGGAACGGGTCCGAGCCACGGGGCTGGGTGATGACGAACGGCTGGTCCGAATTGTCGGCGGCGACCAGGGCGATCCTCAGCTTCCGCTGGCTGGGCTGCCGAGCCGGGTCGGCCCAGTTGCCGCCCGGCACCGCCCGGTAGTCGTCCCAGGTCATGGTCTCCTGGTCCTGCCAGTACTGCGGATCGACGGGATCCAGTCGGCTGGTTCCGGCGGCCGGACCGGCCTGTACCGGTGCGGTTCCCGGCCCGGTCAGCAGGGCGGTCGCCGCGAGGGCCGCGACGCAGGTGACGTACGCCCTGCGGAGCTGGTTACTGCGGATGAGGCGGCGCAACGCGTCTCCTTCGGTCGGAGCCGGGGATACCGCAGCACGGTACGGACGGCGGTGGGCCGAAGTCTTCGAACAAGTGCAGAAAGCCCGGTCGCCGGATCAGGACTCCTGTTGGGACTTGCCTCGCACGTTGGGCGAGACCCTTGCGCGGGCGGCCCGGCCCGTCAGAGGGTAAGGACCGGCGGTCGGCGTGGATTCGACAACCCGGCGGGGCTCGATGCCGCCGACGGGCCATGACGGTCAGGGGACGGCATGCACGCGGAGCTGCAACGCATCGTCGACGCGGTCGCGACCCGGGTCGGCCGGCCGGCGCTGATCGAGGACCGCCGGCAGCGGGTGGTCGTGTACAGCGAGCACACCGGGCTGATGGACGACGTACGCCGGACCTCGATCCTGCGCCGGCACACGACGCCGGAGGTCATCTCGTGGTTCCGCGACGCGGGCATCATGAAGGCCCGCGATCCGATCCGCACGCCGGCCTGCCCGGAGCTGGACCTGCTGCCCCGGCTCTGTGTGCCGATCTTCCACCACGACCTGCTGCTCGGCTTCGTCTGGTTCATCGACGCCGACGGCGGCATGACGGACGCCGACATCGAGGTCGTCAGCCGGGCGACCGGGGAACTGTCGCTCGCGCTCTACCGGGAGAACCTGCTCGGGGAGCTGGCCTCCCAACGCGAGGCCGAGGCGGCCCGGACCCTGCTGGTCGACAGCGCGGAGACCCGCAACGAGGTGGTCCGCTCGCTGCTCGCCGACGGTGTGGTGGCGAGCGACCGGCCGGCCACCGCGCTGGTCGCCCAGCTCGTCCCGACCCGGGGTCAGGTGCTGGACGAGGTCGCCCGGATCGCGTTGGAGCAGGTGCTGGTGGCGACCCGCAGGTGGATCGGCGTACGCGAGGCACTGCATCTGATCCGCCACGACCAGGGCGTGCTGCTGATCTGCGGCGCTCAGGTCGCCGGTCGCCCGTCCACCGAGGCCGCCGCCAGGTATCTGAGCGAGGCACTGCACAACGCGACCCGGAACCTGACCTCGGTGGCCCGGGTGGTGGTCGGCGTCGGCGAGCCCCGCCCCCGGCTCGCCGACGCCGTGCACTCCTACGACGAGGCGCTCCAGTCCGCCCGGGTGGGCGTGCAGCTCCCCGCGCTGGGCCGGATCATCTCGTGGGCGAACCTCGGGATCTACCGGATGCTGTCCCGGATGGACGACCAGCACCTCGACCTCGCCGGCGTCCATCCGGGCCTGGAGCGGTTGCTCCGCGAGGACACCAACCAGGTACTGCTGGAGACGCTGGAGACGTACCTGGACCTGGCGGGGAACGCGCACGCCACCGCCGAGCAGCTACGGCTGCACCGCACCACGCTCTACTACCGGCTGCACCGGGTGGAGCAACTCGCCGAGACCGACCTCAAGGACGGGAACGAACGGCTCTGCCTGCACCTGGCGCTGAAGCTGGGTCGCCTCACCGGGCACTACCGGCCGGGGCACTGAGACCGTCCGGGCCTGCGCTATCCCCGCGGCGGGCCGCCGGCGGCCCGGGTTCGCAGCCGGCGATGCCCGGTGACGAGGCCGAGGCCCACTACGGCCGCGACCAGGAGCGCGACGCCGACCAGCGCGGCCCGGCGGGGCGTGGGAGCGGGCGGCGCGGCCGAGGATTGGGCGGCGGGTTCGACGGCCGGAGCCGGCGCGTTGTCGAGCGGTGCCGAACCGACGACCGCGGCGAACGGGTCCCGGTCGGCGTCGACCGGAACGACCGGCGGACGGATCGCGCCGGGCCAGTACCTCTCGGTCTCCGCCGACTGCATCGGTGCCGGCACCCCGAGCACCGACAGCGTGCCGGGCACGGTGAGGGTGCCGACCCGGTAGTCGGCGAACCGACCCTGGACGCCGACCACCGTCCAGGAACCCGGACGCGGCACCGCGACGGCCGTCGCGTAGTGGGCCGGCTCGGGCAGCGCCACCGCCGGGAACGACACCGAGGCGCCCTGCTCGTCGACCAGCCGCAGCGCGACCTTGCCGAGGTCGCCCTCGTACGGGTGGAAGCCGTGCTGGAGCACCCACAGCCCGATCGTGTAACCCTTGCCCGGTTCCAGCCGGTCCGGCAGCGGGTCCAGCACGGTGACCGCCCAGTTGCCCGCGTAGGCGGGCGCCGGGGCCAGGACCGGTACGCCGATCAGCCCGACCATCGTCGCGGCCACGGCGGCGAGCATGCGCGGGGTACGCATCGTTGACCACCTCCACCCAGCACGAGCCGCCGGGCCGATGCCGGGTTCCCACCGGCCGCCGACCCGGCCACCGCGGCCGCCCCGGCCACCGCAGACCGTTCGGATCCGCCGGCACGCCAGGACCCGCGGGTTGTCGCTTCCCACGCGTTCTGCAAATGGAGCGCGGATGGGGACAACCGACCGCCCGCGTCCGGAAATAGAATCGACAACCATCATCAGGCCGCGTAGCAGACGAACACGGAGGACACGGCTGTGGAAGGACAACGAGCGGAATCCCGAGACGGCATCGTCGCCGTCGCCAGTGACGACACGTTCGCGCACACGTACCCGGATCTGCGGGCCCTGCGGGAAGACCCGATCATGGCTCCGGACAGCGATCATCGGAACGACCTGGAATTCTTCGACGTCAATGGCCGGCGGCTGCTGCCGGTGTTCGGCCCGACCCGGAAACTGACGGAGTTGCGGGAATCGGCCGGGGAGGCCGACCCGGGGCTGCTCCAGCGGCGACTGGCCGCGGTGGTCCGGCACGCCGCGAACCACCTCCGGGCGCACCCCGAGTTGACCGAGCCGTTCGGCCTGACCCCGGAGGCCGCCATCGCGACGCTGCCCCGGCCCGAAGCGGAGAGCCTGGCGGAGACGCTGGCCGCCTTCCCGCACCAGGACCAGCCGCAGATCCGCGCCACCTGGTGGCAACCGCGCACCGTCGCGTACGCGCACCAGGGCAACTATTTCCACAATGCCCTGCACGCGGCCGGCTGGACGCACCCCTGACCTTCGGACCGCACCCCTGGCCTCTTGCCCCCGGCCGAGATCTGGTGGACCCGATCGGCGACCTCCAATGCCGATGACGGCACGCGGATTCGCTGATCATGACCACCTTCGACGCTCGGCCGGGGCAGCAGGGCTGTTACCAGCGGATAAAAAGATCGAGTCGCGACGATTTCGCCGACCCGGGTCCGTTGGTACTGTGCGGCAGTGTCTCCCCCTCTGGCTGTAGAGCGCTCTCGGACCGGAGTGGCCGCCGGTCCGCCGCCGCCAACGGGTGGCCGGCCACGGCGTGAACGCGGGCTCTCCTGGTTGCTGCTACTGCCCTCGGTCGTGGTCTTCGCCCTGTTCATCTTCTGGCCGCTGGCCCGGACCTTCTATCTGTCCACCCACGGCAACGACATCTTCGGGGCGCCGAGCACCTACGTCGGCGTCGACCACTACACCGACATGCTGACCGGCGAGTTCGGCAGGGTGCTGGCCACGACCGCGCTGTTCACACTGGTCAGCGTGCTGCCCGCCGTGCTCGGCGCGCTCGTCGTGGTGCTGCTGCTGGAGGCGCGGCTACGGGGCGTACGACTGCTGCGGACCGCCTTCGCCCTGCCGTTCGCGTTCTCCGTGGCCACCGCGTCGGTGGTCTTCGCCGTCATCTACAACCCGGCGATCGGGATCGCGAACGGGCTGCTCGGAGCGATCGGCGTCGACCGGGTCAACTGGCTCACCGATCCCTCGATCGCGCTGCCCGCCGTCGGTCTGGCCACGGTCTGGATGAACCTCGGCTACAACGTCCTGGTGCTCTCCGCCGGAGTGGCGGCCATCCCGCCCGAGGTGGTGGAGGCGGCCCGGCTCGACGGCGCCACGGGGTGGCGACTGGCCACCGGCATCACCATCCCGCTGCTCTCGCCGCAGTTGTTCTTCCTCGTCGTGGTCTCCACCATCCACGCGTTGCAGAGCTTCGGTCAGATCCACATCCTGACCAAGGGAGGCCCGGACGACGCGACCACCACCCTGGTCTACTCGATCTACGAGCGGGCCTTCGCGTTCGGCTCGTCGGACTTCGGCGGAGCGAGCGCCCAGGCGGTGGTGCTACTGGTGATCATGCTGATCTGCACGGCGGTCCAGTTCGGCGTCCTGGAACGGCGGGTGCACTACCGATGAGACGACCACAGGCCGGGCGGATCGTGGTCTACGTCGTACTCGGGCTGGCCCTGATCCCGGTGCTGTTCCCGGTCTACTACGCGTTCGCCGGCGCGGTGATGGGCCCCGGTGACCTGGCCAGCTATCCGCCGTCACTGGTGCCGAGCGCGCTGCGCTGGGAGAACTTCGGCGACGTGTTCCGGTCCGTGCCGCTGGGCCGGTTCTACCTGAACTCCGCCATCCAGGCCGGCGTGATCACCCTCGCCCAGGTGGTGACCAGCATCCTCGCCGCGTACGCCTTCGCGTTCCTCCGGATGCCGGCGAAGGCGGCGACCTTCGGTCTCTTCCTGGCCACCCTGATGGTGCCGTGGGAAGCCATCATCATCCCCAACTACCTGGCCATCTCCGACTGGGGACTGACCCGGGGCGGGCTGACCTATCTCGGTCTGGTCCTGCCGTTCCTCGCCTCGGCGTTCGGCACCTTCCTGTTGCGCCAGGCGTTCCTCCAGTTCCCGGCCGAGTTGCGGGACGCGGCGGTGATCGACGGCTGCGGCCACTGGCGACTGCTGTGGCGGGTGATCGTGCCGCTGTCCAAGCCGTCGATCGCCGCGGTCGGGGTCTACGTCTTCCTCTCCGCGTGGAACCAGTACTTCTGGCCGCTGATCCTGATCCGGGACGCCGACTACCAGACCCTGCAGATCGGCATCTCGCAGCTCAACGACGCCGAGGCGGCCCAACCGGGTCTCGTCCTGGCCGGCGTCGCACTCTCGCTGCTTCCCACCCTCGCCGTCGTGCTCTTCGGCCAGCGGTACATCGTCCGCGGACTCACGGCGGGCGCACTGCGGTGAACCCCTACTGAAGGACCGTCGAATCTCTCAAAAGGAGCAGCAATGGCATCTCCGCGGTTACCTCGGACGGGCAGGCTGGCCCTCGCCGTGCTCGTCGCCACCACCCTGGTCGGTGGGTGCGGCTCAGGTTCCGACGACGGCAACTCGGCCGACGCTCTGGACGCGCCCGGCGCGGAGGCGCTCGACTCCGCCGACGGCAGGACGACCATCGAGTTCTGGCACGCCATGAAGGGTGCGAACGCCGCCGCCGTCGACAAGCTGGTCGCCGACTTCAACGCCCAGAGCGGCGGCAAGGTCGAGGTCAAGCCGGTCTTCCAGGGCAGCTACGACGAGACGATCGCCAAGTACAAGGCGTCGGTGCAGCAGAAGAGCACCCCGGCCCTGGTCCAGGTCTACGACATCGGCAGCCGGTTCATGGTGGACTCCAAGCAGGTGGTCCCGATGCACCGGTTCATCGAAAAGGACGGCTTCAACACCGCCGACATCGAGCCGAACATCGCCAGCTACTACTCGGTCGAGGGCAAGCTCTGGTCGATGCCGTTCAACTCGTCGACCCCGCTGCTCTACCTGAACAAGGAGGCGTTCGAGCGGGTCGGCCTCGATCCGACCAAGCCGCCGAAGACCCTCGCCGAGATCGGCGACCTGGCCAAGCGGCTGACCGTCAAGGACAGCGGCGGCAAGACCACCCAGTACGGCTTCGGCGCGGCCATCTACGGCTGGCTGTTGGAGCAGTTGCTCGCGACCGATGGCAAGGAGTACTGCGACAACGGCAACGGGCGCGACAAGCTGGCGACGAAGGTCCAGTTCGACCAGGCCACCGGCGTGCAGGTGGCGCAGTGGTGGACGGATCTCGTCCGGAACGGGTACGCGACGAACACCGGCCGCAAGACCGACGACGCCCAGGCGGCGTTCAAGGCCGGTACGGTCGCGATGCACCTCGAGTCCACCAGCGTGCTGCGCGGGTACGTCGACGCCGCGAAGGGCAGGTTCACCGTCCTCACCGCGCCCTATCCGAAGGTGAACGACGCCTCCGCCGGTGGACCGATCATCGGCGGCGCGTCGCTCTGGATCAACGGGGTGGGCCACAGCGCCGCCGAGAAGCGGGGCGCCTGGGAGTTCGTGAAGTTCGCCTCCGGCGCGGCCCAGCAGGCGCAGTGGCACACCGGCACCGGCTACGTGCCGATCAACCCGAAGGCCCTGGAGGAGCAGATCGACAAGGACTGGGTCGCCCAGTACCCGCAGTTCCGTACCGCCGTCGACCAGTTGCACGCGCTGCCGCCGTCGGTCGCGTCGGCCGGGTGCCTGCTGGGAACGATGCCGCAGGCGCGCAAGGCGTCCGAGGACGGCCTGGAGGCCGCCATCGTCGGCACCAAGCCGGCCGAGCAGGCGATGAAGGACGCCGCGGCGAGCGTCCAGCCGGAGATCGAGAGCTACAACAAGTCGGTCGGCTGAGTCCGGGCCGGGGCCAGGGCCGCGCACCGTCGGCCCTGGCCCACCTCGGGCCCCTCTTTCACATTGCAGTCGTATTGACATGTCCGCCGCAGCGCTTTTACATTGCAGTCGTATTGTAAGCGCTGCGGAGAGGACCCGTCATGACGACCACCAGCCCGACACTGCCGTTCGACCAGCCGAACCCGATGGAGCCGCCACCGGCCCACGCCGAACTGCGCGAAACCGCACCGGTGACCCGGGTCAGGACCCCCGACGGGCAACCCGCCTGGCTCGTCACCTCGTACCACCTGGTCAGTCGGGTACTCACCGATCCGCGCATCGGCGTCGCCCCGGCCGGTGCGCCGATCGCCGGCAACGACACCCTGTTCCAGGACGGTCCCGCACACGGCCGACTGCGCCGACTGGTCGCGAAGGTCTTCACGCCCCGGCGGATCGCCACCCTGCGACCGGCCGTCGAACGGCTGGCCGCCGAGCGCGTCGCGGCCCTCGCCGCCGCCGGCCCGCCGGCCGACCTCGTCGACCTCCTCGCCGCACCGCTGTCGATCACCGTGATCGGCGAGATGCTCGGCATCGCGGTCGAGGAGCGTGAGCCGTTCCGCCGCTGGGCCGACGCCGCGTTCATGGTGGACACCACCGGCCCGGACGGCGGATTCGACCCGGCCGCCATGGAGCAGGCATGGCGCGGGCTCTACACGTACATGGGCGACCTGATCGCCGCCAAGCGCGACGCGCTCGCCGACGACCTGCTCAGCGACCTGATCGCGGTGCGCGACAGCGACGACGGACGGTTGGACGACGGCGAACTGGTCGGGATGGCGGCCACCCTCGTCTCGGCCGGCTACCTCAGCTCCAGCAACGCGATCTCCGTCGGCGCGATCCAGCTGATCACGACCGGGCGGCTGCCGGACCTCGCCGCCGAGCCGGGACGCGTCGAGGCGTACGTCGAGGAGCTGCTCCGCCGGCAGGCCGGGCTCACCGGCGAGGCCATGCCGCGCTGGGCACACGAGGAGGTCGACCTGGACGGGGTACGCGTCGAGGCCGGCGACCTGGTCCTCGTCCGGCTCTCCGGCGCGAACCGTGACCCGGCCCGATTCTCCGACCCGGACCGGTTCGACCCCGACCGGCAGCCCAATCCACACCTGGCGTTCGGGCACGGTCCCCACCACTGTCTCGGTGCCGCGCTCGCCCGGATCGAGGTCGGCGCCGCCCTGCTCGCCCTCGCCCGGGAGTTGCCCGACCTGCGGCTCGCCCGCCCGGTCGAGGAGATCCGGTGGAGCGAGGGCCAGGTCGACATCGGACCGGTCGCGGTACCGGTCACCTGGTGAGATCGACAGCCGGTGGCGCCGCCCCGGTCGGTCTGGTTGGGTGTGGCGCATGTCTGGCTTTGAGGATCCCGCGTTCTTCGGCGACCGGTGGGCGGCCGTCTACGACGAGCGGACCGAGATCGACCCGGCCCCGGCCGTGGAGTTCCTCGTCTGGCTGACCGGCACCGGTCGCGCCCTGGAACTGGCGATCGGGACCGGCCGGGTCGCGCTGCCGCTCGCCGCCAAGGGGATCGAGGTCGAGGGTGTCGAGGCGTCCCAGGCGATGGTCGACCGGCTGCGCGAGAAGCCGGGTGGAGATTCGATACCGGTCGCGATCGGTGACATGGCCGACGTTCCGGTGACCGGGCCGTACCGACTGGTGTACCTCATCTACAACACGCTGTTCAACCTCACCAGCCAGGAACGGCAGGTCGACTGCTTCCGCAACGTCGCGCGGGTGCTCGATCCCGGCGGGTTCTTCGTGATCGAGTGCTTCATGCCGGACCATCTCCCGTTCGACCGGGGCCAGCTCGTCCACACGAGGGCCGTCTCGGAGAACCTGGTGGACGTGTCGTTCGCCCGGCACGACTCGAGCCGGCAACGGGTGACGTACCAGCACGTGCGGCTGAGCGCGGAAGGAATGCAACTGCATCCGGTCACGCTGAGGTACTGCTGGCCCAGCGAACTGGACCTGATGGCGCGGCTGGCCGGCCTCCGGCTGCGCGGACGCTACAGCGACTGGGACCGGCGCCCCTTCGACTCCGGCAGCGGCAGCCACATCTCGGTGTACGAACGCACCTGACCCGCGCGATGCCCGCCGCGCCGTGTTCGGGGCTTGTTTCCTGATCCGGCACAGATGGTCGTTGATGTTGGCTAAGCGACACTTGCCGGCAGGTGTTGCTTGTCCCACGGCAAGCGCTGCCGCACGCTGGTCGCACGGTTCGGTGCCCGCCGGGCCGGCCCGGAGGCTCGGGCACGTCCAGCGAAGGAGACTGACGATGGCGCAGACGACTCTGGAAGAGGTACGCGGCCTCGACACGGCGGAGTGGACCACCGAGGAGTTCACGCCGGAGGGGCTCCAGGAGTTCCTCGAGGCGGGCTTCGGCTCCTCGGTCGCCGACGGCATGCAGGGCTTGAGCCAGCCCTTCGCGCTGCTGCCCGCCGAGATCCGGAACTGATCGCCGGTGGCCCGTCGGCCCGCCCGGCCCCCGGGTCACCGCCCGGGCCGAGCGAGTCGACGGGCCATTCGGCGGTCGCGGTTACGGAAGGGGTGAGGGTTGAGACTGCGCGATCGGGTGGTCAAGGGCGGCGGTGCCACCCACGAGTTTCCGGTCGAGGTCACCTGGGAGCGGATCAGCGGTCATCTCCGCCGGATCGGTGTGACCCGGTTGGCCGACCTCACCGGCCTCGACCGGCTCGGCATCCCGGTCTATAACGCGATCTCCCCACGCTCCAACGACATCATCTCGGTCTACAACGGCAAGGGCGTCACTCCGCTCGCGGCCCGGACGTCGGCGGCGATGGAGGCGGTGGAGCGGTTCTCCGCCTGGCTGCCGGTGCGTCCGGCCGCGGTGGCGTCGTACGCGGAACTGGCCGCGGCCGACCGGCCGGTGCTGGATCCGCGCGAGCACAGCTTCGCGGTCGTGCCCGGTTACCGTGACGACGGGCCGATCTCCTGGGTCGAAGGCTGGGACCTGCTCTCCGAGTGCACCGTCCTGGTGCCGCACGACGCGGCGGTCTACCAGCGACGACCGCACGAGCAGACGCCGTACCCGATGACCACCACCAACGGCCTGGCGTCCGGCAACAGCCTCGAGGAAGCGATCTGCCACGCGCTGTGTGAGCTGGTCGAACGCGATGCCATGACGCTGGCCGAACTGATCAGCCACCGGCTGAGCCAGTCACTGGTGCGGACGGCCGAGGCCAGGGGTACGACGGTGGACGTCACGCCCCTCGCGATGCGGCATCCCCGGGTGGACCTCGCCGCGACCCCACCTGGGGTACAGGCCGTCGCCGACCGGTTCCACCAGGCCGGGCTCGAAGTCCGGCTGATCCGGCTGACGTCCGACCTCGGCGTGCCGACGTACTTCGCGACCAACACCGAGGACTTCGGACCGACCATGTCCACGAACTTCAGCGGCATCGGCACGCATCCGAACGCCGAGGTCGCGATGATGCGGGCGATCACCGAGTGCGCCCAGGGCCGGGCGGTGGACATCCAGGCCATGCGCGAGGACCTGGTCATGCCGACCGATCCCGGCGGATTCGGTAGGCCGCACGAGCGTTCGGTCATGCTCAACCGGCACGCCTGGATCTGGCAGGACCACGGCGATCCGGCCGACGGCGGGGCCGACGAGTCGTTCCGCGGCGACGACGTGATGGCCGACCTCCGGTTCATCCTGGACCGGCTGCGCGCGGCCGGCATCCGGCGGGCGATCGCCGTGGACCTGTCGCCGCCGGGAATACCCGTCAAGGTGGTCCGGATGATCGTGCCGGGCCTGGAGTCCTGGGCGATCGACCGGTCGAAGATCGGTGCCCGAGCCACGGCGGCCTGGAACGCGGCGCTGCGGGAGGTGCGACGGGAGTCGGTGACGGCCGGATGAACGCGGTGGTCTTCCTGGGCCCGAGCCTCGACCGGGCGGACGCGGAGCGGGAACTCGACGCCGAGTATCTCCCTCCGGTGCGTCGGGGAGACATCGACGCCCTGCTGACCCGGCCACGGCGCCCGGACACGATCGGAATCGTCGACGGACGCTTCCTGCACAGCATGGCGATCTCCCCCAAGGAGGTGCTGCGGGCGATCGACGCCGGCATCGCCGTCTACGGCTCGTCGAGCATGGGCGCGCTGCGGGCGGTCGAGTGCGCGCCGTACGGGATGATCGGGGTCGGCAAGGTGTACGACGAGTACGCCTCGGGCCGGGTCGACGCGGACGACGAGGTGGCGATCGCCTACGACGAGGAGACCGGTCGGGCGATGTCCGAGCCGCTGGTCAACTGGCGGATCGCGCTCGCCGCCGGGGTCGCCGCCGGTGCGGTGCCGGAGCCACTGGCCGGGCGGTTCCTGGCGCTGGGCAAGGCGACCTACTTCCCGCAGCGCACCCGCGCCGGGGTGCTTCGGCTGTTGGCGGCAGAGGTCGGCGAGCCGGAGTGCGCCGGGCTGGCGGCATACCTGGCCGATCCCGCCGCCGACGCCAAACGCACGGACGCGCTGGCGCTGCTGCGGCGCATCCGGGAGGCGGCGAACCCGACACCTCCGGCGCCGGCAGGACCTGCGATCCCGGCCGAACCTAGTTGACCCCGACGGTCACCTCCGGCGGCGCGTCGTCGGCGAGCAGCCCGGACAGCCCGCCGCGCAGGAAGTCGGCGTACCACTCGGCCATGTCGCTCGCCGGTGCCGGCAGGTCCGGCTCGAGCCACCAGCTCACCGCGCCGATGAGTGCGTGCGCGGCCAGCACCGCCGCCACGCCGGTGCGCGGATCCCGTACGTCGTGGGCCGGATCCTCGCAGAGCAGGCTGGTCGTCGTCTCCCGCCAGTAGCCGTGCAGCCAGTCCGCGAACCACGGGCTCTGGCGCCGGCCGAGCAGGGCGAGATACAACTGCCGGTGCTGCTCGACGTGGCCGAAGACCGCCTCCAGCGCACCCACCTGGGCCACCCGTGACCGGGTCCGGTACGCCGTGCGCAACGCACGTACCGGTCGGTCGAGGCCCTGCTCGACGATGGTGGTGACGAAGACGTACTTATCCTGGTAGTGCCGATAGAAGGTGGTCCGGTTGACCCCGGCCCGTCCCGTGAGGTCCGCGACCGTCACGGCGTCGAAGCCGCCGGCCGTGGTCAGATCCACCAGCGCGCGGTACAGCGCCCGCCGGGTACGTGTGATCCGTCGATCGGTGTGCATCCCCCGCCTCCGACCCGGCCTTCAGTGGCCGATAACCGCAAGATAGCCACGGCGACGGGTTTGATCAATGCGGACCGATCTCGGTCCAGGGTGGCGCGAGCCCATCCAGTTCCTAGGATCAGGGGCCATGACCGTACCGCTGCGCCAGCGTCCGTACGACGTCTTCTTCATCGTCTTCTTCGCGATCAACGCGTTGGTCATCACCTACATCGTCGACCTCGAACAACTGGTGGTCGCCGACCCGACGGACTTCGACTATCCGGTGTGGCCACCGCCCGCCGCGATCGACCTCGTGCACTGGTGGGGCGACACCTACGACCCGCTGTTGATGGCCCGGCCCCCGTTCTGGCGGATGACGATCTGGATCGACATCGTCTTCTTCGGACCGTTCTACCTGTTCGCCGTGTACGCCTTCGTCCGGGGCCGGAACTGGATCAAGGTACCGGCGCTGGTCTGGTCCGGCACCATGCTGGCCAACGTGCTGATCATCCTGATGGACGAGCGGTACGGCGTCACCCCGGCGCCCAACTTCGCGATCGTGCTGGCCGCCAACGGCACCTGGCTGCTGACCCCGTTCCTGATGATGTGGCGGATGCGTCGGGAGCACCCGTTCACCCGGCCGGAGCCGGTGGCGCCATGAGGGCCGACTTCGCCGACCGGTACGGGCCCTGGGCGGTGGTGGCCGGTGCGTCCGAGGGTCTCGGCGCCGCCTTCGCACACCGGCTGGCCGGACAGGGGCTCAACCTGATCCTGGCCGCACGCCGGGCGCGACCACTGGCCGACCTGGCGGCGACGCTGCCCACCCACACCATCGGGGTCCACGCCGATCTGGCCACCGTGGAAGGGATACGCCAGGTCGTCGACGCGGCGCAGGGTCGGGCCGTCGGACTGGTGGTGGCGAACGCCGCCTACTCGCCGATCGGCCGGTTCGTCGAGCTGGACCCGGCGGAGTCCGGTCGCGCGGTGGACCTGAACTGCCGGATGCCGCTGGCGCTCGCCCACCACTTCCTTCCGCCGATGACGGCGCGGGGACGCGGCGGCTTCGTCGTGATGTCGTCGCTGGCCGGCATGCAGGGATCCCCGCCGATCAGCGTGTACGCCGCGACCAAGGCGTTCGGCGCGATCCTGGCCGAGGGTCTGTGGGCGGAACTACGCGGCACCGGCGTGGACGTGGTCACCTGCGTTGCCGGTGCGGTCGCCACACCCAACCTGACCGGTGTGAAGAGTCGCCCGGCCCCGGGCACTCAGACACCGGACCAGGTCGCCGCGGCGGCGTTACGCGGTCTCGGCCATGGTCCCCGGGTGATTCCGGGCCTCGCCATGCGGGTCTCGTCGGCTCTGATGTCCCGCCTGCTTCCGCGCCGTACCGCGATCGCCGTCATCGCCCGAGCCTCCCGGGACCTGAGCCCGCCGGCCGCCACCGGCTGAGGACGGGGCCGGGGCCGGAGGGCGGGGCCGGCCGTCACCCGCAGAGCCGGGAACGCCCGCGTACCGGGCCAGCCAACCCGTCGCCCTGTGGTCGCCGCGCCAGGTGAAGACCGCCGCCCCGCCGCCGACCGTCGACGCCGCCGAGACCTGCGCGGTACCCCGGCGCAGCGGCGTCACGTGGTATCCGGTCTCGTTCCAGACGACGAGCACGGACGATGCCGGGCCCTCGGCCACCACCTGTGCGTCGTCGACGGTGATGGCGACGTTGCAGGCCCGTTCCCGGAGGAGTTCCTGGTATGCGGCGTCGTCGAGTTCGCACAGGGCCGGTCGCGGCCCCGGACGCCAGTCGGGCGCCGGGTAGCCTCGGGCGGTCGCGGCCTCCCACATCCGGGGCACCAACTCCGTCAGGTGGGTGGCCGTCGCCATCTGCTCGCACATCCACAACAGCCGCCCGGCGCCGCGCCGTGGCTGGCATCGGCGCCAGCGGATGCGGCGGCCGAGGTCGGCGGCGACGATCGCGATCCACGGATGCACGGTGCCCAGTAGTCCCTGGCTGGCGAGCCAGTGCAGGTAGCGCGGAGCCTCCTCGAGCACCGGGTAGATCGCGGCGGAGGGTACCCCGGCGATGTCCCGGGTGCTGCGTCCGAACATCTCGGGGCTGTTGGCGGCCGTGAGGAGCGCCGCCCGGGCCAGGTCGCCCCGCTGTGGTTCGGCCGCCTGCTCCGGCGCGGCCGAACCCTCGTCGTGGCGGTCGGCATCGCCGTGCAGCACCCTTCCGCGGGCCGCGACGAGGTTCGTCACGGCGGCCTTCCCGTCGTCCCCGACCGACGCCTGCGCAAGCTTGGGGACCTGGGTGGCGAGGATGTCGATCAGGATGTCCTCGGCGTGATCGGCGTCGGTGGGTGTGGCCACCGCACCGACCGCGGCCCTGAGCGCGTGGCCGATGGTGCTGGGGACCATGAGCCGGGCCGTGAGCGAGCCGAGATCCGTCGGGGTGAGTACGCCCTTGTCGTCGTCGTCCTGCCCGCCCCTCGCGACCAGACCGGCGTCGTCGAGGAACCGGACGGCCCCGTGCAGCGCGTCGAGGCTCCGGTTCCCCTGGTGGAACGCGAGCGTCTGGACCCACCACTGTTCCGCTTCGCCGATCGTGCCGACGGTGCCCCGTACCATCTCGCCGAGCAGGTGGTCCGGCAGGCTCGCGTGGATCTGGGACCGTACCCGGTTTCCGGCGACGAGGCGGGCCTGCCACTGCGCACGCTCGTCCTGGTCCGTGATCAGAAACGCGGCCCCCTCGCGCTCGCCGGTGCCGACCCGGCCCGCACGGCCAAACATCTGCTGCACGATCGCGACGTCGAACGTACCCAGCCCGACCTGGGTGTCGCGGACCACGACCGCACGCGCCGGAAGGTTGACTCCGGCGGCCACGGTCGGGGTGGCGACGAGTACGTCGAAGCGCCGCTCCCGGAACGCGCGTTCCGCGTCGTGCCGGTGGTCCCAGCCCTTGTAGTGCAGCCCGATCCCGACGGCGGCGCAGGTGTCGTGGACCCGCTGGACGTCATCGGGGTGCACACCGGTGACGCTGGCGCCCCGCCCGGCGGCGATCACCAACGCGGTCCGCCGGACGTTGCGTTTGCTGCCGCAGAAGACCAGCACACTGCCGCCGGTCCCGGCGACCAGGTGGGTGATGGCCGCCGCGAGTCTCGTCCGGGTGGCGTCGGTGACGTTCCAGTCGGCGTGCGCCGCGATCATGGGGAGTTGCCAGGTGAGTTGGCTGGCCCGCCACGACACCTGGATCAGCGCGGCGTGCAGCCAGTCCGCGATCTCGTCCGCGTTGCTCACCGTCGCGGAGAGGCCGACGACGCGGACACTCGATCCGAGGTCGCGGATGCGGGCGAGCAGAGCCTCCAGGGTCGAGCCGCGGGCGTCGTCACCGAGGAGGTGGATCTCGTCGACGACGACGCAGCCGACCGCGTCGATCGCGTCGCGGAGGCTCGAGGTCCTGGATACCGCCTCGAACTTCTCGGTCGTGGCCACCCAGAGCTGTGCGTGCCGCAGTCGTTCCACGTCGATGGCGTGTTCGCCCGACAGCCGCTCCACGGTGACGCCCTGGCGCCGCCAGGCGTCGAGTTCCCGGTCGAGTTCGTCGGTCAGCGAGCGCTGCGGTACGAGCCACACCGCACGCCGTCCCTGGTGGAGCATCGCCTTCAGGGTGGCGGCCATGCCGATGATGGTCTTACCGGCTCCGGTCGGCGCGACGACGACGAGGTTCCGGTCGCTGTCCAGGATCGCGGGGATCACCTCGGCCTGGGCGGGATTCAGCGTCGGATGCGCGAGGAACCGCACCCAGTCCGTCGGGAGGATGTCCGCGACGGGGCTCGGCGGCCGTGACTCGATGCTGGGGGCGTGCATGTGCCACAGCAGCGCGAAGGCGTCACGGGCGGCTCGGGCGGCCGCTCCGGAGCTGCGCACCATGCCGCGTCGGCCGCCCCGGACGAGTCCGCACGGTTCGCTCTGCCCGACCAACGGTGCACCCGGACCCGGATCGTGGACGAACTCCGTTTCCAGCAGGAAGGGAACCCGGCGGACCTCGGCGCCACGGGCCGCCAGTGCCTCGGCGAGTGCCGTGCAGCCGTCGTCGGTGGGGAGCAGCACCCGGATGTCGGCGCCGGGCGGGATCTCGGGCAGTGGCACGGCAGGATCGGCGATCTTCAGCCACAGGATGGGTCGTGGACGCCCCTCGCCTGGATCCATGAACCCGTATCGCTCCACTCTCGGTTGATCGCTCCGCCCATGGTGACCTTACCGACCTGGCTCCCGTTCTCGGCCGCCGTCGGCGGTGACGGGACCGGCGGGTGGGGCCGGGCCAGCCGAGGGGCCCGTCCGGTCGACGCTACGGCCGGACGAACCGGGCCGCCGGGCCTCGGGGACGCATGATGATGGCGGCCACGTAGTAGCCGCAGGCGGTACGCCCCGGGTTCAGGTACCGGTGTGGCTGGTCGGCCGCGAAGTAGACCGAGTCCCCGGCGGTCAGGTCGGCGGTCCGGTCGCCGACGGTCAGCCGCAATGTTCCGGAGTCGACGACGACGAATTCGTGCGAGCCGGGCGCGTAGGCCGGGAACTCCCCGGCGTCGCACCCCGGCGGCAGCGAGGTGCGGACCAGTTCGAAGTTCACCCCGGGCACCACCGGGGTGAGGATCGTCCGACGCCAGCCGCCGGGCTCGTCGGCGACGTCCTGCTCGGCCGCCCGGCGCACGGTGAACCGGCGGTCCGTCTCGTCCGTCAGCAGGTCGACCAGTCGGACGCCCAGCCCGGTGGCGATCCTGTCCAGCAGCACGACGGTGGCCGCCTTGTCGCCGTGCTCGATCGAGGACAGCATGCTCACGCTGACCCCGCACCGGTCGGCCAGTCCCTGCAGGGTCAGGTCACCGTCCAGGCGCAGCCGGCGAACCCGTTGGCCGAGAAGCTCCAGATCCATGTACGCTATAGTAGCAATCAATTCCTCTATAGCGCAACGGGGTGCCCGATGGACGAGGACCTCGCGACGATCCGACCGGCTTCGCCCGCGGACCTCGACGCGATCGGCGAGATCTACGCGCACTACGTCGCGAACACGACGGCAACCTTCGAGCTGCGGGCGCCGGGCCGGCGTGACTGGTCGACGCGCTACTGGGCGATCGCCGAGACCGGACTGCCGTTCCTGGTGACCGAGGTGGACGGACGGATCGCGGGATACGCGTACTGCACCCGCTGGAAGTCGCGACCGGCGTACCGGCACACCGCCGAGAACTCGATCTACCTGGCGCCCCGGGCCGTCGGCCGGGGACTGGGCACGGCACTGCTCGCCGAGTTGTTGCGGGTCAGCACCGTCGCCGGGGTCCGCGAGCTGATCGCGGTGATCGTCGACACCGGTGAACCGGCCTCGATGAGGCTGCACCGCCGGCTCGGATTCGCCGAGGTCGGCCGGTTGCGCAGGGTCGGTCACAAGCACGAGCGCTGGCTGGACACCGTACTGCTGCAACGCTCCCTGCTGCCAGAGGCGTAGAGGTAACCGCTTTCCCGCTAGACTCGGCACGACAGACGTCGATGTCACCGACCCCGCCGCCCCAGCCCCAGCAGTCGTACCGCCCCGGCGGCAGGTGCCGGTGTCCGGACCGGTAGGAGTCCCGGATGAAGAGACGGTCCTTCGTGTCCCTTCCCGCACTGGCGATGCTGCCCCCGACCATGCCCGGGGCGGCGCCCCCGACCGGGTTGACCGAAACCGGCGGAAGCGTGACCGCGTCGGCCGGCGCCGCCTTCTCCTCGCCCGCGATCGTCGACGGCAACCTGCCGGCGTTCTACCCGGCACTCGCCGACGAACTCACCTTCCCACTGGCCTGGACCAGGTCACGGACCCGGAGCTTCCGCACCTGGCGCCGGACCGCCCGGGCGAAGGTCGAGGAGTTGCTCTGCCAGCCGGACGACGCCACCCGGTTCGATCCCGAGATCCTCGACGAGCGGGACGGCGACGGCTACCTGCAACGCACGCTGAGCGTCAACCTGACCCGGCACAGCCGGGTCCGGGCGGCGATGCTCGTGCCCCGGGGTCGCGGGCCGCACCCCGCCGTGCTGCTCCTGCACGACCACGGCTCGAAGTTCGACATCGGCAAGGAGAAACTCATCCGGCCCTGGTACGACCAGGACCGGCTCGGGTCGGCCCAGGCCTGGTCCGACCGGTACTTCGGCGGCCGGTTCGTCGGCGACGAACTCGCCCGCCGTGGGTACGTGGTTCTCGCCGTGGACGCGCTCGGCTGGGGCGACCGATCCGGCCTCGGCTACGAGGCGCAGCAGGCGCTCGCCAGCAACCTGTTCCACCTCGGCTCCTCCCTGGCCGGTCTGACGGCCCGGGAGGACGTACGGATGGCCGCCTTCCTCGGCACGCTGCCGTACGTGGACCGGCGGCGGATCGCGGCGCTCGGCTTCTCCATGGGCGGCTACCGGGCATGGCAGGTGGCCGCGCTCTCCGACCATGTCGCCGCGGCGGCATCCGTGTGCTGGATGACCACCCTCAAGGCGATGATGGTGCCGGGCAACAACACCCTGCGTGGCCAGTCGGCGTACTTCATGCTGCACCCCGGCCTGCATCGGCACCTCGACATCCCCGACGTGGCGAGCATCGCGGCACCGAAGCCGATGCTGTTCTTCAACGGTGAACTCGACACCCTCTTCCCCGTCGCCGGAGTACACGACGCCTACGCGAAGATGCGGGCCGTCTGGCGGTCCCAGCGCGCGGACGACCGGCTCCTCCCGGTGCTCTGGCCGGGACTGGGCCACGTGTTCCCGCCCGAGATGCAGGACCAGGCGTTCCGCTGGCTCGACCGGTGGCTGCGGAGTACCTGACCCGGGCAGCGGCGGGTCCCGGCGTCAGTGAGATGCGGCTCTAGTGGATGCGGCGTCCCCGCGCGTCCGGCACCCCGGACTTGCGGAAGAAGTAGGTGTTGACCTGGTCCCGCCACTCCTGCGCGGAGCGCAACTGCTCGTCGAGGCGTTCCCGCACCCGGGCGTCCAAGCCCGGGTCGACCAGGCCGGCGGCGGAGAGCCGTTCCCAGCGCCGCCGCATTCGGGCCACCTCCTCGACCCCGGCGAAGTGGGTGTCGTAGATGTGCTGGATCACCGTCGAACCGCTGTGCAGGAGGTGCCCGTACGGGACGTGGTGGAAGAAGAGCAGCAGTTCGTCGGGACACCGCTCCAGCGACTCGTACACGTCCGACCATGGCTGCGGGTACTGGCCGGTGAACCCCGTCCCCGACCTCCGCGTCCGGTCCACGCCGATGCCGTCCCGATCCGCGAAGTGGTAGGTGCCCCAGGCGGTGTACTCGTAGCCGTCCACGTCGGGGCCGTAGTGGTGTCCGGGGCGGACCATGAAGCCGACCCCCAGCGGCGTCGTGTACCGCTCGTAGGTGTGCCAGGAGTCGTCCATGATCTCGTGCAACGTCCGTCGGAGCAGTTCGGGGTCGGCGGTCGTCGACGGCACGAAGGTGAGGTCGATCCACTCGTCGAGGATGGCCGACGGATCCATTCCCGGCGCCCAGGCCAGCCGGCCGAAGGCGTACAGGTTGGCCTGGGCGAGCGGGTGCCCGGTCCAGAAGGGATCGTCGCCCACGTTGGACACCGCGACCAGCCCGCCACCGGCCGTCGGCGCCGAGCCGCCGGCCGCCGACGCCGAGCCGCCGTCGTCCACCGCCGGGCCGGCGGCCACGGTGGCGACGGTCGGTCCGCCGGCACCCCACGGGCCGAAGTCGAGCACCTCGCGCCACAACGGGCCCAGGTAGCAGACGTGCCGCTGCTGACCCGTGTACTCCTGGGTCACCTGGAACTCCACCGCCAACCGGGTGGCGGGCATCGCGGCGATCACCGGCGAAACCGGCTCACGCACCTGGAAGTCCATCGGGCCGTGCTTCACCTGGAGGATCACGTTCTCCCGGAACTGACCGTCGAGCGGGGCGAAGTGGTCGAAGGCCGCGCGGGCACGGTCGGTCGACCGGTCGCGCCAGTCCTGCCGGTGGTTGTAGACGAAGGCACGCCAGTGCACGACTCCGCCGAACGGGGCCAGCGCCTCGGCGAGTGCGTTGGCGCCGTCGGCGTGGCTGCGCCCGTACGCGAACGGGCCCGGCTGCCCCTCCGAGTCGGCCTTGACCACGTAGCCCCCGAAGTCGGGGATCGTCTCGTACACCTGGCGGGTGGTCCCGGCCCACCACGCCCGGACCTCCTCGTCGAGCGGATCGGCCGACGATAGTCCGCCGAGGACGATCGGCGCGGCGAAGCTGACCGACAGGTACACCCGGACCCCGTACGGACGCAGCAGTTCCGCGATCGCGGCGACGTCACCGATCCGGTCCGTCAGTAGCCGCGCCTCGGTGGCGTGCACGTTGACGTTGTTCACCGCGACCGCGTTCACCCCACAGGCCGCCAACAGCCGTCCGTACGCCCGCACCCGGTCCGGGTCGCGGCGCGGCTCACCGATCTGCCAGAAGATCGACCCACCCGCGTAGCCGCGCTCGACCTGGCCCGAGTCGTGATGCACGTCGACGTTGTCCCAGTGGTCGAGCATCCGCAGTCGCATCGCCGGCCGGTGCCGCTCCACCGGACGGTCGGCGCCGAACGCGGACTCGCCGAGGCGGACCACGTGGAACAGCCCGTAGAGCAGTCCGGCCGGCGCGTCGGCCAGCACCACCGTGCCCTGGCCGTGCCGGCCGAGCACGAAACCCTCGTCGCCGAGCGGGTCCGCGTGCTCCCCGTACCTCTGCCGGAACTCGGCCTCGACCGCCACCGCCTGGTCCGGCAGCGGTGCCGTGGTGCGGAGCGCGAGCACCAGGTCGAACTCCCCGGCTCCGGCGTCGACCTCCCCCGCCACCACCCGCTGCCCGTCGGCGGGCCGCGGCTCCTGGTGCCGCACCTGGCCGCCGTGCCCGGCGCCGGCCTGCGCCACCTCGCGCAGCACGGTGTCGACGAGCCCTCCGGCACCGTGCACCAGGGTCCGGCGCGAACCGAGCGCGCGAAACGCCTCCGGCGGCAACCAGGCGGGGTGGACGCCGGACGGGTGAGGAGTGGTCACGGAGGCTCCAGGGGATGCGTGCGATCATCACGGCGGTGGGTGGGTGGCCGCCCGGGTCCGACGGAGGGCTGGTCGGACGGGGCGCCGGCCGGTGATCGACTTTAGTACATCTCGGGAGCTATCCGGTCGGGACGACCGGGCCTCTCCGCTATCTCGGCGCGGGGACGCGGGCCGGTCTGGCGGTGCTCTGGCGCAGGATCAGCTGTGGAGCGAGCCGCATCCGGCAGGGTGGGCGGCGGTTCTGGCTCGGCGACAATCGGGCGGCCAGAAGCTCCAGCGCCGCCTGACCGATGGCAGTGCGTGGTGGCCGTACGGCGGTGAGCGGCGGGTCGAACGCCCCGGCCATCTCGTCGTCGTAGCTGATCACCGACAGCGTCCCCGGTACGTCGATCCCGGCGTCCCGGGCCGCCTGGGTCAGCGCGGCGGCGTGTCGGTCGGCGTGCACCAGGAGCGCGCTCGCCCCCATCGCCAGGCACGCCTCCAGGGCCCTGGCCGAACCCGCGCCCCCCATTGCGACCTCGTCGCCGTCGATCTCGGTGATCCGGCGTCGGGTCGCACCGAGCCGTCGCATCGAGGCGAGGAAGCCCGCGCGCAACGGCTCACTGGTCGGACTCGTCCGGGGCACGACCAGACCGATCGCCTTGTGCCCCAGGGCGGTGAGGTGCTCGACGGCGAGTGCCGCGCCGAGTTCGTGGTCGGTGCTGACGCTCTCCAGCCTCGCCCACCGTGCGTTGTCGCTCGGTGGCTGCCGCTCGATCAGCACCACCGGCATGTCCAGCGCGCCCACCCAGTCGAGCAGGGGTTCCCGGTCGCTCAGTGGCGACGAGGGCGTGAGCAGCATGCCCGCGACGCCCTCGCCGAGCAGCCGCTCGATCTGGCGCTGGTCGGAGGCGGCCGAGCCGTACATCGAGCCCCGGAAGGCGATCCGGAGCCCGTACGCGTTCGCGGCGGCCTGCGCGGCCCGCATGATCTGCGGGTAGTAGTAGTCGAGCGAGGGAACGACCATGCCGACGACCAGGCCGGTGGGCCGGGCGGTGCTGCGCCCGGCCGCGCCCGGGACCACCGGCAGCACCCCACCGCCGCGGACCCGGCGCAGCAGTTCCCGGTCGGCGAGTTCGCGGAGGTCGCGCCGAACGGTCACCGCGCTGACCGCGAGTTTGGCCGCGAGACGGTCGACATGGACCACACCGACGCGGCGAAGCTCCTCCAAGATCACATCGTGACGTTCCTGGGTAAGCATTGGTGACCGTTTCAGATCGAAACCTTTCAGAAGCCTTGACGTTACCGCATCGAAACGATGCACTCGGGTCCTACACAGTGACCAGCTTCCATGTCTTTCATCCAAGAGGATCATCATGATGGCTCGTCAACACCCGTCCGCACCGCGGCCGACCACAGTGGACCAACCTCGTCACCCGGCGCGTTCCCCGCTCGGGACAGTGCGGCGTGCGGCGCTCGTGTTGACGCTTCTGCTCACCACCGTCGTCGTGGGCTACGGCGCACCGGCGGCCCAGGCGGCGCCGGTGACGATCACCAACGGCACCCAGTTCCGCGACACCGGCGGCAACGTCCTGCACGCCCACGGCGGCGGCGTACTGAAGGTGGGCGACTACTACTACTGGTTCGGCGAGAACCGGAACTCGAACAACACGTTCCGGGCCGTCTCCGTCTACCGCTCCACCGACCTGCGGAACTGGGAGTTCCGGAACAACGTCCTGACCCAGTCGTCGCACTCCGAGCTGAACGTCGCCAACATCGAGCGCCCGAAGGTCATCTACAACAGCTCCACCGGCCGGTACGTCATGTGGATGCACAAGGAGAACGGATCCGACTACGGCGAGGCGCGGGCCGCGGTCGCCTCCTCGGCCACCGTCGACGGCGCCTACACGTACCACGGCAGCTTCCGGCCGCTGGGACACATGTCCCGGGACATCACGCTCTACAACGACAACGGCACGGCGTACATGATCTCGGCGGCCGACGAGAACTACGACCTGCACATCTACCGGCTGACCTCGGACTACCTGAGCATCGGCACACTGGTCGGCAACTTCTGGGACGGCGCCCACCGCGAGGCCCCGGCGATGTTCAAGCGGGGCAGCGTCTACTTCCTGCTGACCTCGGGGGCGACGGGCTGGAGCCCGAACCAGGCGAGATACGCGACCGCGTCGAGCATCTCCGGGCCGTGGACCGGGTGGACGAACGCCGGCAACTCGACGACCTTCGACTCCCAGCCGACGTACGTGCTGCCGGTCCAGGGCTCGTCGACGACCAGCTACCTGTACATGGGCGACCGGTGGGCCGGCGCCTGGGGCGGGCCGGCGAACGACTCCCAGTACGTCTGGTTGCCGATCGCCTTTCCCTCCAGCACCAGCATGAGCCTGAGCTGGTATCCGCAGGTCACCATCGACACCGCCACCGGGACCATCTCCGGCAGCGGCGGACCACCGACCGGCACCTACTACCGGATCACCGCCCGGCACAGCGGCAAGGTGCTGGACGTGATCAGCTCCTCGACGGCGAACAACGCCGAGGTGAAGCAGTGGGGCTGGAACAGCGGCGCGAACCAGAGGTGGCTCTTCCAGGACACCGGCGGCGGCTACTACCAGATAATCAACCAGAACAGCGGACACTGCCTCGACGTCGCCAGTTCCTCCACCGCCGACGGCGCGAACATCATCCAGTACGCCTGCGGCGGCGGCACCAACCAGCAATGGCAATGGGTCGCCACCGGCAGCTACTTCCAGCTCCGCGCCCGGCACAGCGGCAAGTGCCTCGACGTGGTCAACTCCTCCACCGCCGACGGCGGAGACATCCAGCAGTACGCCTGCGGCAGCCAGACCAACCAGCAATGGTCCCGCACCCAGTCGTGAACCGAGAGGAGACGGCCATGAGAGCTGAGTTGGATCGGCGGCCCGGCGCCCGGCGCTGGCTGGCCAGCCTGACCAGCGCGCTGCTCGTCCTCGTCGGCGGCCTCGTCCTCGCGGCGCCGCCGGCACACGCGGCCAGTACCTACGTCTACCCGACGTTCAAGGGCGACGGCGCCGCGGACCAGGAACTGTGGATCTACCGGTCGACGAACGGCACGAGCTTCAGCGTGCTGGCGGACACGAACTACCGGGGCCCCACCGGCGTCCTGCGGGACCCCAGCATCATCAAGCACAACGGCCGGTACTTCATCGCGTACACGGTCCAGTCGTGGACGACGAACTCGACGTACTTCCACGTCGCCTCCAGCACCAACCTGACCAGTTGGACGCACGTGGCCACCGTGAATTCGGGCATCGCCAACACCAGGTTCGTCTGGGCCCCCGAGTTCTTCGTCGAGGGCAGCACCGTCCGGATCATCGCCAGCGTCGCCCAGACCACCTGCTCCAACTGCTTCCGGCCGTACGTCTACACCGCCCAGAACACCGGCCTGGAGTCCTGGAGCGGACCCGCGCAGATGTGGGGGCTGGGAACGAACCACATCGACACGTTCGTGGTGAAGTCCGGCAGCACGTACCACGCCTTCGTCAAGGACGAGACGTCGAAGTACATCGAGCACTGGACGACCACCGCCAACCTGACCAGCGGATGGGTGCCCGTGAGCAGCCTCTGGACGTCCGGGCACGAGGGGCCGTCCGTGATCCAGATGGACGACGGCACCTGGCGCATCTACATCGACCGGTACACCAACGGCGGGATCTGGACCGCGACCAGCTCGGACCTGAACAACTGGTCGGGCATCAGCCGCATCGACTGCCCCGGCTGCCGGCACGGCACGGTCGCCCGCCAGTGACCCCGCGCCGATCTGCGGCGCCCTGGGCCGGCCGCGCAGGCTGCCGAGGGCGCCGCGGATCGGTGTCGCCCGGGCCCGGTGCCGGGTTCAGGCGTTCAGTACGAATGCCTCGGGGGTGACCTCGGCCCGCGGCGGCTCCCCGACGGTCCAGCGCGAGAGTTCGTCCAGGGCGTGGTCGCTCAGCCGCAGGATCTCCGAACCCAGCGAACCGGCGAGATGGGGGGTGATCATCACATTGGGTGTGGCACGCAACGGCGAGTCGGCGGGCAGCGGCTCGGGCTCCGTGACGTCGAGGATCGCGAAGAGCCGGCCGGACCGGCATTCCGCCGCGAGGGCCGGTGAGTCGACGAGGCTCCCGCGCGCCGTGTTGATCACGGTCGCGTGGTCGGGCAGCAGCGCGAGTTCGGTCGCTCCGATCATGTGACGGGTGCTGGGCAGGGCGGGTGCGTGCAGCGACAGCACCTCGCTGCGGGGAAGCACCTCGTACAGGTCGAGCAGCGTGCCGCCGGCCGACCGCACCACCTCGGGGTCCGCGTACGGGTCGGCCACCAGGCACACCGTGGAGTCGAGACACCCCAGGAGGTCGACGACCCGACGGCCGACCCGGGAGAAGCCCACGATGCCGACCGTACGGCGGTAGTTCGACAGGTCGCCGTAGCCGGCGAGGTGACCCCAGCCCCGATTGGCCGCGTCGGGGTTCGCGGCAATGAAGGGTGCCTTCTTACCGGCGAGGATGATCGCGGCCAGGGTGTACTCGGCCACCGGGATCGCGTTGGCGTCCGCCGCGCTGGTCACCTGGATGCCCCGGCGCCAGACCTCGCTGGTGACCAGCGAGCGGACGCTGCCCGCGCAGTGGAACACCGCCCGCAGCGCGGGGGCCGCCGCAAGACGTTCCGGGGTCAGCGTCGGCGCTCCCCACGAGGTCAGCAGCACCTCCGCCTCGGCCAGCCGGGCGCGAGCCGACGGCGAGTCCAACTCGTCCACCCAGACCGGATCGGGCAGGGTGACCAGCCGTCCGAGCCGTTCGAGGCGTACCGGGTCGAAGTGGGCCCGGAACGACGGCCGATCCATGACCACGAGCGCGGTGGGCTTCGTTCTCTCCGACAACGTCTCTCCCCTTCGAACAGTCCGGGAGGTGGTCGCCGCGAGCCTCCGGAAAGCGTGTGGTCCGTGTACAACATCGATAACCTGGTTGCGCGCGTGCCGGCCATAGTTCGATCGAATGCGGTCGGAACAGGTCAGGAACGAACATCGGGGCGCGGCGACGTACCGCCTGCGGCGGGCCGGACACGCGAAGGGGGACGGCGCGGTGCCGACACGGGTGGGCGAGCCGCAGATCGAGGCGTGGACCGTGGACGACGTCGTGCTGGAGCGGTACCGGTACGGCCCGGGACCCCGGGTCGCCTATCCCCGGCACGCACACGAGGAATACCAGCTCTGCCTGAACTTCGAACTGCCCGGCCGGGTCTGGTACGACCGGGCGTGGCACACGGTACCGCCACGCAGCCTGACCGTCGTCGCCTCCGGAGAGGTGCACGAGACCCGCGATGTCGACGATCGCGTGGCCGGCGGGAACTACCGGGTCTTCTATCTCGGCCCCGGCCCGGTCGACGAGTTGGCCACCGAACTCGTCGGTCGCCCGGCGGCCCGCCCGAGCTTCGCCGACCTGGTCGTGCCCGACGACGACCTGTTCCACCGCTTCAGCCGGTTGCACCGGGCCTACCAGGTCGGCGAGTCGAGGCTGACCCGCGACTGTCTGCTCCAGTCGGCGCTGGCGGGACTGCTGGGACGGCACGGTGGTCGCCGGCCGGGCGGCGGAGGAACGACGACCGGCGCCAGGCACCCGGTACGCCAGGCGCGGGCGTACCTGTTGGACAACCTGGCCAGCAACGTGTCACTTGTCGAGCTGGCCCGGGTGGCAAACCTGAGCCCGTACCACCTGGCGCGCACGTTCACCCAGGAGTTCGGGCTCTCCCCCCATGCCTACCTGCTCCAGGCCCGGATCAACCTCGCCCGGCGGCTCCTGCTCCAGGCCGGCAGCGTGACGGAGGTGGCGTACCGCACCGGGTTCTACGACCCCAGCCACTTCACCCGGCACTTCACCCGGCTGGTCGGCATGCGGCCCGGCCGGTACGCCAGATCCGCAAGAACGTACAACCGGGCGGACGTCGCTCCCTCCTACGCTGGCGACAGATCTGGCGATCGTCGCAGCTAGGAGGCGCAGACGTGCGGAACGAAACCGGTGGCTGGTCCCGACGTACGGCCCGGTGGCCGATCCGGATCGTGGCGACGACCGCGATCGCGATGTTGGCGGCCTGTGCCGGAGGCCCCACCTCCGCCGAGCGCCCCACCTCCGCCGACGACGCCGTCGCCCGCGCCGGGCAGGCCTATGTGGACGCGGTGAACAGCGAGGACCTGGACGCTCTCGTCGCCGCGTTCGCCGAGGACGGAACCATCGTCGACGTGACCCGCCGGATCACCGGCCGGACCGCGATCCGCACCTGGGCGGAGAACGAGGTCATCGGCGGCCGGCTCCAGGTCATCACGGTGAGCGAGACGGCGGGTGGGCAGGACCTGCTGGTCCAGTGGGCCCCGGCGGGCTCCACCGGCTGGCGCGCCCACTACCGGTTCACGTACGCGGGCGATCTCATCGCCGTCGCCGATCTCCAGTACGCCTGAGAAGGAGAGCCGAGAGATGTGCCAGAACGAAGGACGTGACATCCCCGAGGAGGAGCCGTCGGCCGTGACCGGCCCGGTCGGGCCCGGCCCCGTACACCGCCGGGCGGTCCTGGCCGGGGTCGTCGGGGTAGCCGGTGGTGCGGTGGCCGGCACCGGAATCGCCGTCACGGCACCCGCACCACCCGCGTGGGCCGGCCCGCCCTCCTCGTACGACGTCGACGCCGTACGCCTCGTCGTCGACGGCATCGACGACGCGGTGGACGCCAAGGACTGGGTACGCTGTCGCGCGTTCTTCACCGACGAGGTGGACGTGGATTTCGCCGCCCTGAACGGCGGGCCGGCCAGCCGGATGCCGGCCGACGACCTCGTCGCCGGATGGCGGCGCAACCTGTTCGCCGACAAGACCAGTTTTCACATGCGGTCGAACCACCGCGTCACCGTCGACGGCGACCGGGCCGGCGTCCGGTCGAAGGGGTACGCCTTCAACAGGCTGACCCGCCCGCTCGGCGACGCACTGTGGGAGGTGTGGGGAAACTACGCCCACCGGCTCGTGCGTACCCGCGAGGGCTGGCGGTGCAGCGCCATCGCGCTGACCGACGTCACCCACGCCCGCGGCAACGAGCTGGCCTGGACCCACGTTCCGCCGGAGTGATCCGGGCAAGGGCTAGACCCGTAGGGACATTCCCGACTGACTGACTGACCGTCCGGCTGGCGGGGCTGGGCGGAACCAGTGATGTCACCCCGAGGGATGCCAGATCAACGGCCACTACGGAGCCGAGGCGCTCTTCTGCGTTTCGTACGCGCTCGGGAGGGATGCCTGTCGCTGTGTGAGGTACGAACTGCGTCGAGCCGCCAGAAGGCTGTAGGCTCGCGATCCTTCCGTATTTCCAGCAGAATCAGGGTCAACGCGGTGACTGCTGCCCAGAACAAGGGTCCGACAAGGCGCTTGAACCAGTCCAACGCATCGGAACGCAGGAAGCTGAGAGTGAATCCGGTCCCGTCCTGCACGAGCGCTCCAGTAAACAGGGCCAGGAGTGCGACTGCCGACAGAATGAACAGGATCACGGAGGAGGCAGCCGCAGCGGTGACTTCGCGGCGGGTACGTCGCGGTCTCATATCGCCCTCAAGAACCGGCTTGCGGTTGCGGTCCTTCCATATCATCATGGCGGCGAATGCAAGGTACGGCAGCTTGCGAAGAAGCAGGTTCGCAATCATCAGTCCGATCGTCGGCAGCTTGGCCTCCAGTTCGGCCAGTGTAAGGATTCGTACTCTCAGACGAACACCCGTGGCCCCCTCGGCAAGGGGAACCTGCAGCACACTGACAGTCATCCCGGTCTCAAGTCCGCTGCTACGAAAGCCAAAGTCGACAGTCCGCAGGAAGCGGTCAGCGTCTTCCTCCGGCAGTTGCGTGACCATCTCTTTGATCAACAGCTCGAAATCCCGCCCGACGCTCCGGGTCCAGTCACCCGCGCCGTCGATCGCCAGAATCGCGTCACGTCGCATCCTCGTAATAAACTCGTCCACGTCGTCGTGCGGCTTCAACTGGTACTTCAAATCGAGATAGAACCGCATGCTCAGGCCTCCGAGTCTCGACCAAAGATGGTGACCTCGGCCCACTCGCGGCCGATTTCCGGCGCGCGCCATTCCGCCTGCATGATCAAGTCCCGCTCTCTGAGTATGGCGAGGTCCGGTGGCTGTCGATCATCGCCGCCCCCGTCAGGGAGGGTGGCAACGAGCCGGCCCGACGCAGACAACTTGCGTCCGTCCTTGTGGAGCGCACGATCAAGCGCCTTGACCACGCTGACACCAAGAGTGTCGGTTTCGACGGGAACGACCCGCAGATCGTCCAACTCGGTCGTACTCACGTTCTCGATCAAGAAATACTTGCGGTGCACGCTGATACTCAACTTGGGCGCTGAACTGTGGCGGGCGCGGAACACCGAATGACGTGGGCCGGAGAAGTGTTCCCGAACGCGCGCGGTGTCGCTATCGACGTCCAGGATGGCTGAGATATCTTCGACGAGCCGGACGAGTGAATCCTCGTCGCCCAGATCGTTGGCGAAGCGGGCGCCGAGGCCGAGTGGCAACTGTCCCACGTCGACACCCAGGGCACGACCAACCAGAACTGTCGCTCGCATGGCAGCGGCCACACCGAGCTCCCACGACATCCACGCTGGTCGAGCGACGGCCCCAGGGGTCCACAACGACAAGAACAGATCCGAACTCTGCAAGCCTTCCAGCAGGCCTTCGTCGATGCGAACTCCCGCAGCCAGGCCACGGGCGGCACGCGACGTGTTGAACGATCTCACCTTGCCATCAAACGCGCGCTGGACGACATCCTGCATCGCGTTGCCAACCTGATCATCGGTATGGCTGATGAAAACCTGTTTCTGAGCAGACACAGCCGGCCCCTCCCGCACTCGTCGGCAGTTCCGGCCAACACTAGGAGAAGGAAGCAGGAGAGGCTACGTCAAATGCGATGACGGGCAGCCAGAGTCTAATGGACACTCAGCTATGTCGATCAACCGTTCGCCGCCCGGGTTGACGTCATGAAGCCGAGCTGCGGCGGATCGGACCATCTCATTACTCATAAGACCCGGCCAGCGCCGGGCAATGCACGATGGACCATTTTCTGCTGTCCCCCATCAGGGCGGACATGCCCGCCCGAAAAGCTTCGCTCCGGACCTCAACCCCACCGAAGCCGTCTGGGATACGCAAAGCAGGGCCCCGGCCTCCTCGACCGCTGTTCAGGCCGGGATCACCCCTCGTCGCAGGGGCGATCCCGGCCCGCGACGCCTCAGGCCGCCGGGACGTACTTCTCCAGGTCGTCGAGGATCTTCCCGGCCGCGGTGACCCCGATCCCGGTCATCCAGGTCTCGTCGGCGACCACGTACGTCTTGCCCGCCTTGACCGCCCCGAGGTTCTGCCACAGGCTGCCGCCGGTCACCTTGGTCTGCTCGGCCGCGGCCTTCTCGCCGAAGGCGGTCACGAAGATGATGTCTCCGTCGAGTTCGGCGATCCGTTCGAGGCTCACCTTGTCGAACCGCTTGTCCTCCTTGTCGGCCAGGAGTTGCCGCTCGGGACGCCCCAGTCCGACGTCGCCGAGCACGAGGCCGGAGAACGACGCCGGCCCGTACACCCGGATCTCGGTGGGACGGAACCGGACGATGGAGATCTTCCGCTCTCCCGGGTTACCGATCTTGGCACCGACATCCTTGGCCCGCTTCTCGTACGCGGCGAGCAGGTCCTTGGCCTCCTGCTCCTTGCCGAGCGCCTGCCCGTCGAGGAGGAAGTTCTCCTTCCAGGTGATGCCGACCCGCTCGGTGAAGACGGTGGGCGCGATCGCGGACAGCTCGTCGTAGAACTTCTCCTGGCGGAACTTGCTGCCCAGGATCAGGTCCGGTTGCAGGGCGCTGATCGCCTCCAGGTCGGGCTCGGTGAGCAGGCCGACCTGCTTGATCCCGGCGACGGCGTCGGCGCCGAAGTACGTCGGCCAGCCGGCGACCTCACCCGCCTGCGCCGCGCCGATCGGGGTCACGCCGAGCGACAGCGCCGAATCGATCTTGTCGGAGTCCAGCACCACCACCCGCTTCGGATGCGCCGGCACCTTGGTGCTGCCCATCGCGTGGGTGATGGTCCGGCTCTCCCCGGCGGCCTCCTCTCCGACCACCGGATCGCTGCTGGCGCATCCGGTCAGGCCGGCACCGATGGCGGCGACGGCGAGGAGGACGAGAACTCTGCGGCGCATGACGAACCTTTCGTAACGGACGATGATGTGCTGAGCGTCGGGACGACCAACGGCGCCCCGGTCACCGGGCAGGGCACGACGACGCAGTCGAGCCCGAAGACGTCGCGAACCAGGTCCACGGTGAGGATCTGCCGGGGTGGCCCGGCGGCGACGACCGCACCCGCCCGCATCGCGACCAGGTGGTCGGCGTACCGGGCGGCCTGGTTGAGGTCGTGCAGGACGGCGACGACGGTACGGCCGCGCTCGGTACGCAGCCGGTGCAGCAGGTCGAGCACCTCCACCTGGTGGGCGAGGTCGAGGAAGGTCGTCGGCTCGTCGAGCAGCAGCGTCTCGGTGTCCTGGGCCAGTGTCATGGCGATCCAGACCCGTTGCCGCTGCCCGCCCGAGAGGGTGTCCACGGGCCGCTCGGCCAGCTCCTGGACGTCGGCCAACGCCATCGCCTCGGAGACCGCGACCTCGTCCTCCGGCGACCACTGCCGCCACCACCGCTGGTACGGCTGCCGCCCCCGGCCGACCAGGTCGGCGACGGTGACCCCCTCGGGCACCAGTGGACTCTGCGGGAGCACGCCCAGCCGGCGGGCCACCGCGCGGGTCGGCAGGTCCCGGATCGCCGCCCCGTCCAGCAGTACGGTGCCCCGGCGCGGGGTGAGCAGCCGGGCCATGGTGCGCAGCAGCGTCGACTTGCCGCACGCGTTCGGCCCGACGATGACGGTGAACGCGTCGGCGGGCAGGTCGAGGTCGAGGCCGTCGAGAACGGTCCGGTCGTCGTACCCGACCGCGAGATCGCGAGTGGAGAGCATCTAGGAGACCTTCCGTCGACCGCGAAGCAGCAGGTAGATCAGGTACGGCCCACCGAGGGCGGCGGTCAGCACGCCAGCGGGCAGTTGGGTGGGGGCGAACAGCCGTCGTCCGGCCAGGTCGGCGAGGACGACCAGGAGCGCGCCCACCAGCGCGGCGCAGACCAGCGGCGGTCGCTCGGCACGGACCAGCCGCCGGGCCACCTGCGGGGCGACCAGGGCCACGAAGTCCACCGCGCCGACCTGCGCGGTGACCATCGCGGCGGCGAGGACGCCGGTGGTGGCCAGGCCCACCCGGCGGGCCACCGGGCGGAGCCCGACCCCGCGCGCGGTGTCGTCGTCGAGCGCACTGCCGTTCAACGCCCAGCCGGCCCAGAGCAGCACCGGCAGCAGCACCAGCAGGGTCACCCCGAGGTACGCCGCCTCGCGCCATCCCTTGCCGGCCAGGGTGCCGACCAGCCAGAGTTGCGCACGCAGCCCGTCGATCGGGTCCGCGGAGAGCATCACGACCTCGGTCAGCGCCCGCAGTGCCACCGCGACGGCAACCCCGGCCAGCACGAACCGGTGTGCGGCCAGCCCGTGCCGCAGTCCGAGCAGCAGCACCACGACCGTCGCGGCCAGCCCGCCGGCGAGCGCTGCCGGCGCGATCAGTGACGCGGCGGCACCGCTGGTCAACGCCACCGTGGCGGCGAGCCCGGCGCCCTGGGTGACACCGACGACGTCTGGGCTGGCCAACGGGTTACGGGCGACGCTCTGGATCAGGGTGCCGGCGATGCCGAACACGGCACCGACCAGCGCGGCCAGCACGACCCGGGGCAGCCGCAGGTCGAGCACGACCAGGTCGTACTGGGTGCCGGCCCCGGACAGTGACCGGAGCACGTCGACCGGGGCGACGTACGGGGTGCCGACGGACAGGCTCAGTACGACGGCGGCGGCGAGCAGGACGACCAGGATGCCGCCGACCAGCAGCGGCCGGTGCCGTACGACCAGCCGGGCGGGGCCGAGCCGGACCAGTGTCCGGCCCACGGGCAGCGCGGTCATGCGGTCACCACCCGGGCCCGGCGGATCAGCACGACCAGCAGTGGCGCGCCGAGCAGCGCGGTGACGATGCCGGCCGGCACCTCTCCCGGGGGTGCGACCAGCCGGCCCACGACGTCGGCGCTGAGCAGCAGAGCCGGGCCGAGCAGCGCGGCCACCACCAGGGTCCAGCGGTGGTCGGCGCCGACCAGGGCGCGGGCCAGGTGCGGCACGGCCAGTCCGATGAACGCGATCGGCCCGGCCCCGGCCACGGCCGCCCCGATGAGCAGTACCGCCGCGGCACCGCCGGCCAGCCGGACCAGCCCGACATGGTGGCCGAGGCCCCGGGCCACGTCATCGCCGAGGGCCAGCGCGTCCAGGCCCCGGGCGGCGAAGCCGGCGAGCAGGACGCCGGCCAGGACGAAGGGCGCTACCTGGGCGGTGACCCCGGCGTCCCGGCCGGTCAGCCCGCCGACCACCCAGAACCGGTACTCCTCGAAGGTGCGGGCGTCGGCGGTCAGCAGGGCGATGACGACCGCGCCGAGGCTCGCGTCGAGGGCGACGCCGACCAGGGCCAGGGTCACCGGGCTGGCGCCCTCCCGGGCCCGGTTCGCGATGCCGAAGACCAGCAGGCCGGCGAGGAGCGCGCCGACGACGCCGAACCAGACGTACCCGGCGAGGCTGCCGATGCCGAAGACCGCGATCGCGACCACCACGCCCAGGGAGGCACCGGCACTGACGCCGAGAATCCGCGGCTCGGCGAGGGGGTTGCGGGTCAGCGCCTGTAGCAGCACCCCGGCGAGGGCCAGGGCGGGTCCGACGGTGAGACCGAGCAGGGTACGCGGGACCCGAAGCTCCCGGACGATGGTGCTGGCCTCGCCACCGTCCGGCGCGACCAGAGCGTGCCATACCTGACCGGGGGCGAGCGGCTTGCTGCCGAGCGCGAGGCTCGCCAGCACCACCAGCATCAGCAGCACCGCGGCACCGGCGGTGACTGCGACGCGCCGGGCGGCGCGGCGGCGCCGCCGGGTCTCCCCCGGCCTGGTCAGCCGGGTCGCAACGGTTGTCACGATGTTTCCTCGCACCCCTCGAATTAGGATCGGCTAACCTTACGATCCGAAGTTCGGCACGCCTATCCGGGATGACGGATCTCACCGAGCCGACCCGGCGCTCACCGGCGGCGACGCGCTCGGGCAACCGTCGGCCGGACGGGTCCGGCACCATATGCCGGTGACCATCGCCCACTTCAAAGACCTGTGCATGGACGCGACCGACGCGCTGCGGCTCGCCCGGTTCTGGACCGACGTGCGTTCCGGCCACCTTGTCGACCTCGGCGACGGATCGGCCCGGTTCGACCGCGCCGAGGGTGTCCCGGGCACCGAGTCGATCTGGATCGACCCGGTCCCGGAGCCCCGCCTCGGAAAGACCCGGGTCCACCTCGACCTCCGCCTGCCGACGCCGGACCCGACCCCCCTGGTCGCGGCGGGCGCGACCCTGGTGCGGGAGCCCGACGACGACACCGGCTGGTGGGTCCTCGCCGACCCCGACGGCAATCTCTTCTGTGCCTTTCCACCCAGTGCCGACGGCGGAACCGGCGTCGCCCGGCCGACCGTGTTCGAACTCGTCGTCGACAGTCGCGACCCGGTCGCCCAGGCGCGGTGGTGGGCCGCCGTCACGGGTGGCCGGGTCGACGTCTCGGGTTCGGCCGCGTCGGTCGTGGCGGCCAGCGGCTTTCCGTGGGACCGCTGGGTCTTCGATGCGGTTCCCGAGCCGAAGACCGTGAAGAACCGGATGCACTGGGACGTGGACCTCGTCGACCGGAACCCGGCGAAGTTGGTCGAGGCCGGCGCCACGGTGCACCGTGAACCCGACGACGTGATCAGCTGGTGGATCATGAAGGATCCCGAGGGCAACGAGTTCTGCGCGTTCGCGCCGAAGGAGCGGTGAGGAGGAGCAGAACCGCCCGGCCCGGTCGACGGGGTACAGACCGCGCACACGGGATCGGTCTGAGCTGGGCGGCAGCAAAAGGGACACCCTTCCGTCGGCGTCGATCGATCATGCCTCGCACCTCGGGCCGGTCCACTACCGTGAGTGACGAAGGCGAAGCCCGCCAGCTTCTTCCGATGCGGAGGCGCGCCACGTCCACGACAGGCCGTAGGCCCACCCCAGCCGACCCGACACCCGCCGGTACGCGCGCGGACCGGGTAGGGAGTTCGGTCGCCCGCAACCTGCCTCCGGAGTTGGGGCCGGACGCGGTTTCGGTGTTGGAGGGGCGCACCTTCATGGTCTCCAACGCACTCGGCGACGTGCCTGAGGGGTCGATCGGCGGCCTGGTCCACGACGACACCCGGTTCCTGAGCCGCTGGGAACTCATGATCAACGAGGAACGGCTGCTCATCCTGGGCTCCGGAACCGTCGACGACTACTCGGCGGCGTTCTTCCTGACCAACCCCGAGCTGCCGGGCCTGCCGGCGAACACCATCGGAATCCGCCGGCAGCGCTTCGTCGGCGACGGCATGCACGAGCGGATCGAGTTGCAGTCCTTTGCCGACGATCCGGTGCCGATCCGGCTCCGGATGGCGGTCCGCGCCGACTTCGCGGATCTCTTCGAGATCAAGGAGGCGGTCCGGGACCGCTCGGGGCAGATCACCCGGCGACACTCCGAGGACGGGGCCGGGCTGGATTTCGAGTACCGCAACGGCACCTTCCGGGCCCGGACCGAGGTCCGGGTCAGCGCACCCGCGACGTCGATCGACGGCGACGACCTGGTCTGGGACCTCGAACTGGCGCCGGACCAGGACTGGCTGTGCGAGCTGAGCGTGCCGTTGCAGCACGGACCACGGAATCTGCTGCCGGCGCACCGGCAGTTCGGCGACGTCTTCGACACCGACTCGGACGACGTGGTGACCCGCTGGCGGGCCGGCGTGCCGGAGGTGCGGTCCGATTCCGCGCTCCTCTGCGACGTGTACAACAAGGCCTCGTCGGACATGACCGCGCTCCGGATCGAGAAGGAGGTGCGGGGCCAGCAGGTGGTACTTCCGGCGGCCGGGCTGCCGTGGTTCCTCACCGTTTTCGGCCGGGACACGCTGATCTGCTCGTACCAGACGGTCGCCTTCGCGCAGCGGCTGGCGCACGGCGCCCTGGTCTCGCTCGCGGCGGTGCAGGGCAGCCGGGTCGACGACTTCAGCGACGAGGAGCCGGGCAAGATCCTGCACGAGGTCCGCAGCGGCGAGCTGACCCGACTCGGCGTCAAGCCGCACGACCCGTACTACGGTGCCGCCGACGCCACCCAACTGTGGCTGATCGTGCTCTCCGAGTACTGGCGGTGGAGCGGCGACGACGACTGCGTACGCGAGATGCGGGACAACGCGCACGCGGCGCTGCGGTGGATCGACGAGTACGGCGACCGGGACGGGGACGGGTTCGTCGAGTACGCGACCCGCTCTCCGCAAGGGCTGGGCAACCAGTGCTGGCGCGACTCGTGGGACGGAATCCAGTTCGCGGACGCGTCGATCCCGGTGCTGCCGATCGCGACCTGCGAGACGCAGGGCTACACCTACGACGCGAAGCTACGGATGGCGGAGCTGGCCGACGGGCCGCTCGACGATCCGGCCCTCGCGCAGCGGCTCCGCGCCGAGGCCGCCGAGCTGCGGGAGCGGTTCAACCGGGCCTACTGGATCGACGAGCGGGGCGGCTACTACGCGCTCGGTCTGGACGGGGACAAGCGTCGGATCGACATGATGTCGTCGAACATGGGTCAGCTGCTCTGGAGCGGCATCGTCCCGCCGGACCGGGCCGCCACGCTGGCCCGCCAGCTCATGTCCGACCAGCTCTTCTCGGGCTGGGGCGTCCGCTGCACCTCCACCGACGACCGTGGCTACAACCCGATCGGCTACCACACCGGTACGGTCTGGCCACACGACAACGCGCTGATCGCCTACGGGCTGGCCCGCTACGGCTTCCGGCAGGAGGCGAACCGGATCATCCTGGCCATGATGGAGGCGGCGCGGTTCTCCGAGTTCCGACTGCCGGAGGCCCTCTCGGGCTACGACCGGTCCTTCGGTCGGGCACCGGTGCCGTACCCGACCGCCTGCCGGCCGCAGGCCTGGGCGGCCAGCGCGCCGAAGCTGTTCCTGCGTACGCTGCTCGGTCTCGAGATCGAGCAGGGCCGGTTGGTCCTCGACCCGTGCATTCCCGAGGAGATCGGCCGGATCGAGGTGGTCGGCTGCAACGCCCTCGGCAAGCGCTGGGACCTGACGGCCACCGGGACGGAATACGAGATCCGGCCGGCTCGCTGACCCGACCCGCTCAACCGGCCCGTCGCGGCCGGCCCGGTCAGTGCGGGGCGGACGGATCCGCAGCGGCATCGTCCATGCCGTCGCGGATCCGTTTCACTCCCCCGGCCAGCATCCACAGGACGAGGCCGACGATTCCGGTGGTGAGCAGCGCCCAGGGATCGCCCGCGACCAGCCGTACGACGGCGTACCCGACGAGCAGGGCGACGGTCACGAGCAGGACGATGCGGATCACGGCGAGCAGCCGGCGGGTCGCGGCCACGGCCGTCCGGGCGACGCTGTCGCCGACGAGCGTCGCCCGGACCCGCAGTACTCCGACTACCAGTGCGATCACCGACAGCTGCGTCACCAGACCGCCGACCGCGAACGGTAACCCCGGCGCCTCGCCGGCGACCAGCAGGGCGGTGCCGCCGGCGCTGAAGAACGTCAGGAGGGCGAGGACGACGACGGCCGCGCCGACCATCCGCCAGGCGCCCTGCCGCATCCGCCCGACGTCGGCCACCCGAACGCGGTCCGGGTCGCCGGTGGGGGTGGGCCGGTCCATCGGTTCCATTCGGTCTGGGCAGCGGTGGCCGGCGGTGATCGGCGGTGATCGGCGGTGGTGGTGGTCAGTCGGCGGCGGTGGTCAGCCGCCGTTGACCGGCCGGAAGGGATCGACGGCGTGCCGCGCCTTCGCCGTCCGGTTGGTGGTCGCCGCGATTGCGTTGAACATGACCCGGCCGAGCACGGCGTGCGCCTGCACCGCCGGATGCGTCGCCCCGTAGTTGTCGAGGTCGCCGAGGGAGTCGGCGAACAGCGCGTACGTCAGCGTCGGTGCACCGTTCGCGTCGAACATGATGCCGGCCTCGTGCCGCGCGGCGCCCAGGTCGTCGAAGTCCGCGCCGTACTTGGTGGCGATCCGGCTGCGCTCGGTCGAGGACATGTTGCGGCGGATCCCGTCGTGGTACCCGTTGATCCACCGCAGGATGCCGAGCAGGAAGTCCGCCGACCTCGCGGACAGCAGCGTCTTGTTGGCCAGCCGCCACAGCAGGTCGTGGGTCTCGCGCGGCGTGGTGACGCCGAGGAAGAACCGGTTCGGATTGGCGACCGGTTCCACCCTGGTGTGCGTGAAGCCCTTGGCGGCGAGGATTTCGTTGATCTCCAATGCCGGGACGACCCGGCCACACATCCGGACCGCCGTGTTGTCCGAGACGAGCAGCATCGCGGTGAGGAAGTTGGCCACCGTGACCTGGTCGCCCCAGACGGTCTGCAGGAAGTAGATGCCGCTGCCGCCGAGGATGATGTCCGCGCTGAGGTCGAGCCGCTGGTCCAGTTGCAGCTCGCCACGGTCTATCTTGTCCATCACCGCCACCGCGACCGCGAGCTTCTGCACGCTGTACCCGTGGGTCACGTGGTCGGCGTCATCCTCCACGACGGCTTCCAGCACACCGGCCGGGTTGACCATCGCGATGTGCGAGTGCCACACCCCACCCGCCCGGGTCTTCTGCTCGCCGTACGTCCGCCGGATCTTGTTCCGGTTCGCGGCGATGCTGGCCTGGACCGCCGGCTCGACCGGTCCGCTCGGTGCGGCGACCGCGGCCCGACCGGTCGCGACCAGCGTTGCCGCCGCCGCACCCATCCCGATCGCGACCCGGCGACTGACGGGCTCCGCCACGATTTCCTCCCCCGGTGACCATCGACAACGTCCGAGGAAGAGTAGCGATCAGGACTTCAGGCAACAAGCCGGACAGCGGTCCGGCCGTCGGTCGAGTCCATTCCAGTCGCCGTACAGTCCACGTCCAGTGGGGTGGGTCAGGCTTCGGTCGAGATGTCGTCACCGGCACCGTCACCGATCGGAGCACCTCATGCCTCGGATTTCCGCCACCCTGGCCGCGCTCACCATGGCGGTCGGCATCGTCACGGCCGCATCGCCGGCCCAGGCCGCACCCGGCGATCAGACGTGGTCGTGCGGCGCCGTGCCGTCGGGTTGGGTGGTCCTCGCCTACGGCGGTACCTGCACCACACCGGCGACGCCCCGGGCGAGCTACCAGTTCATCCAACAGGCCGAGGGCATGCCGGCGGGCAACAGCCTCACCGTCTGCGCCTGGTCGTCGATCCCGGCGGGCTGGCGCGTGGTCTACGGTCCGGTCCCGGTCGGTCAGTGCACCATCGGCTGGGGCTCGCCCTCCCCGAACGCCCTCATCATCAGCAACTCTTGACGA
>NZ_JBHSPR010000007.1:838741-861045 GCF_042658085.1 Plantactinospora solaniradicis
GGTCAGGGCAGGAGTTCGGGTACGCGCGGAACGACCCGGCTGGCGGCCGGCGCTACAGCGATCTCGGTTCCGGTGCGGATTCGGCGCCCACGGCCCGCTCGAACTCGGCGCGGCGCAGCGACGCCCCGAAGACGGGGCCGCCGGGTTCGAGGAGCCGGCCGGCGGCCAGGCTGTCCAGGCGTACGGCGTCGTAACCGATTCGCTCGACGACGTCGGCCACGAGGTCCCGCGCGCCCCTGTCGTCGCTGGCGACACCGAGCGCCCGCCGTTCCGGAGAGCCCACGGGCCGGCGTTGCTCTTCGAGTTCGTGGTAGCCGGTGTGGTTCAGGGTCTTGACGATCGTCGACCGGGGAAGCCGACGCGCGACGATCTCGCTGCTGCCGTACCGGCGATCCTCGAACATCTCCTGGACGCCGTCGGTGGGCGGCCAGTAGTTCATCATGTCCACGACGAGCCGGTCGGCGACCAGGGCCGGGTCGAGGGCGGCGAACCGGTGCAGCGGGATCGCCAACATCACGATGTCGGCGTCGGTGACGGCGTCGGCCGCCCAGCGCGGCTCGGCGCCCGGCACCAGCACCTGGGTGATGAGTGCGATCTTCTCGGGATCTCCGGAGGCCGCGACCGTCACCTGGTAGCCGGCGGCGATCGCGACCCGGGCGAACACCGGACCGACGTGCCCCGCGCCGAGTACGGCGATCCGTGGCAGCGACAACGACTCGGTCATGACCGTTTCCTGATCGCCCGCACGGCCCGCCCCCTTTCGTTGACGCGTCAACCATAACCGGCGTACGACGCGTCGACAGTGATGCGCCAATCACATCAGGGCAGGCGTCGCCACCCACCGTGAACTGGCCCGACAGCACGAGTTGATCGAGGACCGGGCCGGGCGGGGCCCTACGGTCCGGCCCGGTCCGGCGGATCCGCCGGGCCGGGCGGGGGCGAGACGATCCGCAGTTGGAGCATCGCGGCGAACCGGGCCCGCGGGTCGGTCAGGTCCAGCCCGCTCACCTCGGCGAGCCGGCGCAGCCGGTAGCGGAACGTGTTGGGATGCACGTACAGCGCGGCCGATGCCGCCACCACGTCGCCGAACGCGTCCAGCCAGGCCCGGAGCGTCTCGACCAGACTGGTGTGGTGCTGCGCGTCGTAGGCGAACAACCTGGCGACCGGGCCGGCGGGACGATCGCCGCGCGCCGCGACCAGGTCACGCAGCTCGAGCACCAGCGCCTCGACGTACACGTCGGCGAGGCGGGCGACCCGGCGGCTCTGGCCACCGTCGGAGCGCAGCACCCGCAGGGCCCGGTCCGCGCTGTCCCGGGCGGCGGCGAGCCCGGCCGCGTCCCGGGCCACCGGACCGATGCCCACGACGGTCCGCACCCGGTCGCCGACCCGGTCGAGGAAGTCCGTGGCGATCCGCACCGCCCGCTGCTCGCCGTCGACCCCGTCGGCCACCGGCACGAGCCCGTACGCGACGTTGCCGACCAGCGCCGCCGCGCACCTCGGATGCAGCGCACTGAGGTGCATCGCCAGCCCGTCGCCGAGCCGCTGGCGCTCGGTGGCGACCCCGGGGTCCACCCGCACCGGGTCGCCGTCGGGGCCGGCATCGAGCACGGCGAGGGCGAGCACGACGACCGGCTGGTCCGCCAGGCCGAGCCGGGTCAGGGCCTCCCGGGCACCGGCACCGCCCTCCAGCGCCGTGCTGACCAGGTCCGCGCGCAGCCGGCGTCCGACGTCCGCCCCGGCACGGATCCGCAGCAGGTGCAGGGCGACCAGCCGGCCCGCGTCGCACAGCGCCCTGGTGCGCTCCTCGCTCAGCGGCTCGCGGACCGCCGCCCAGATCGAGCCGAGCACCTCGTCCCCGGCCCGCACCGCGACCGCCACCCGGGGCATGGAGAACTCGTCCAGTCCGGTACGGGGCGGCTCCACGTACACCGGTTGGTCGCTTCGGTACAGCTCTCGGAAGACGCCCCGCTCGGTCAGCACCCGGGAGTACCGCTCCGGCACCTGCCGGCCGAGGATCGTCTCGACCCGGGACCGGTCGGCCTCGTCCTGCCGGCCGGAGAACGCCAGCACCCGCAGGTTGCGGTCCTCGATGGTGATCGGCGCGTCCAGCAGCGCCGCGACGGCGTTGGCGAGGGCGAACAGGTCGCCGGACGGCATACCGCCCAGCGTCTCCCGGCCCACGTCACCGACGTCGCCCTCGGCGAGCAACGACCGCAGCAGCGCCGCCAACTGCGCCCAGGACGCCCCCCGGGTCAGCCCCAGCAACGCCACGCCGGACTCCACGACGGCTGCCGTCACCGCCTCGGTCACCGCGACCGGGGAGCGCAGCACCAGGCCGGCCGCCCGCTGCCGGCCGAGCGTACGCAGCAGCAGGGCGATCTCGTCCGGCTCCCGTACCCCGATCCCCAGCACCAGCGCCTGTCGGGGCAGGGCCGGCTCGTCGAGCGGATCGTGGATGGCGACCCCGCCGATGTCGACCACCTGGTCCGGGTCACCGTGGATCAACTCCAGCAGCGTCGCTCCGAGGTCGTCGAGTACGCGGCCGAGGCTGGCATGGGGTCGTCGGATCACGGGAACGAGCACCGTCCGAAGCTAGAATCTGGCTGCCCAGCCTAGTTCGTCGCGGCGCACAACATCGTACGGCCGGCTCGTCCGGCCGCACGAAGATCAGGTCACAGCGGCAGCCACTCGGTGCCGGTGGTGAGCGCCGCCAGGGCGTCGGGAACCGGCTCGACGCCGATCCCCGGACCGGTCGGCACGGCGAGATGGCCGTCCGCGAGCACGAACGGAGCGGTGACGTCGGTCCGGTAGTAGCGATCCGAGGCGGAGGTGTCGCCGGGCAGCGTGAAACCGGGCAGCGCCGCCAGCGCCACGTTCGCGGCCCGGCCGATCCCGCTCTCCAGCATGCCGCCGCACCAGACCGGCACGCCGTGCGCCACACACACGTCGTGGACCCGGCGCGCCTCCAGGTAGCCGCCGACCCGGCCCGGCTTGACGTTCACGATCGCGCACGCCCCCAGCGCGATGGCGTCGGCGGCGGCCCGCGCCGAGGTGATCGACTCGTCCAGGCAGACCGGCGTACGGATGACCCGGGCCAGTTCCGCGTGCCCGAGCAGGTCCTCCTCGTCCAGCGGCTGCTCGATCAGCAGCAGGTCGAACGGGTCCAGCTGGGCCAGGTGCCGAGCGTCCGCCCGGGTGTACGCGGTGTTCGCGTCCACCTGGAGCAGGACGTCGTCACCGAAGCGCTCCCGTACGGCGCGCACCGGCTCGACGTCCCACCCCGGCTCGATCTTCAGCTTGATCCGGACGTATCCGGCCGCCAGGTAACCGTCCACCGCGTCCAGCAGTTCGCCGACCGAGTCCATGATGCCGACCGAGACTCCACAGGGGACGCTCTCGCGTACCGCCCCCAGCTCCCGGGCGAGCGACCGGCCCGCGGCGCGCAGCTCGGCGTCGAGCACCGCGGTCTCCAGCGCCGCCTTCGCCATCCGATGGCCCTTGACCGGGGCCAGCGCCGGGGCCACCCGGTTGGCGTCCAGGCCCGGCTGCGCCGCGAGCGCCGGAATCAGGAACCGGCGCAGCACGTCCCCGGCCGCCTCCACGTACTCCGAGGAGTAGAGCGGCTCCGACATCGCCACGCACTCGCCCCAGCCCTCGGCCTCCGCCGTCACCACCCGGAGCAGCAGGACGTCCCGGGACGTCTCCGTTCCGAAGGAGGTCCGGAACGGTGCCACCAACGGCATCCGGATCCGGCGCAGTTCCACTCCGGTGAGCTTCATCGGCTGTCCTTCCTCGTTTCCCGCGTCACCACGTACCACCCGGAGCGGTCGAAGCCGGCCACCCGGGCCCCCTCGGCCATCAGCGGCGCCAGCACGTCGCGGACCGCGACACGCCACTCCTTCGCGGCACCCGGATCCGTCCGGCGCACCGTCGCGATGTCCGCCGGCACCGCCACCAGCAGGACGTTACCGTCGGTCCTGCCGGTCACCGGGCGGTTGCGGTCGGACCGTCCCAGCGCGACCACGGCCCCGCGCGCCCGCTCCGCCTCGACGTCGTGGGGTGCCAGCGACCGGGCACAGGCCGACACGACGGTGGCGGCGGCGAGTTCCCAGCTCACCAGCAACCGGTCGGTGTCGTCGCTGCCGTTGATGCCGTCGTTCATCGCGCCGTAGAAGTTCGGCAGGTACTGCACCGGCACCGCCGCCAGCTTGGACAGGTTGAAGTACGCGTTGCGGCAGACCAACGGGTCGAACGTCCAGCCGATCGTGGACACTCCACGACGCAGTGCCCAGGCCCGCTGGTGCAGCTTGAGGGCGAAGCCGACACTGCGGCCCAGGGCCGCCCCGGAGACCCCGGCGATGTGGCTGTGCATCGACCGCTCCCCCGGCGGGCCGAAGAAGCCCACGCAGGCGCCCACCAGCAGCCCACCGTCGTACGCCCCGGCGACGTAGTTGCCCGCCTTCGCCAGCGCGCGCAACAGTTCCGTGGTCACCGGGGGATTCGTCGGTTCGGGTCGCCAGATCCCCTCGTACAGCCGGTACACCGCGCGGAAGTCGGCGAGGTCGGCGAGGTGGCGGACGGTGACGCCGGCCGCCCGCGCGGCCGTGTCGGCCGCGCTGTCGGCCATCGCGCCGACGGCCGGGGCGACGGCCGTGTCGGGCGACGGCGGCACTCCCGGGTGGTAAGGGTGGGGGTCGGTCACGCACTCCATGGTCCCGTCCGGATCGAGCCGCGTCATGGTCAGCGGGGACCAGAGCCGGCGGGCGATTTGGTCGGGGTGGACCGGCACCCGGCGGCGGGCCGCTCCCCGCCCTGACCGCGAAGATGTTCGGTGAGCGCCGCCACCAGCGCCGCCCGGCCGGGCAGCTCCGCCACGAGCACGTGCTCGTCGTCGGCGTGCGCCCCACCACCGACCGCACCCAGACCGTCCAGGGTCGGCGTGCCGATCCCCGCCGTGAAGTTGCCGTCCGAGCCGCCACCCACGGCGGCGCCGCGCAGCGGCGGCAACCCGAGTCGCGCGGCGAGCACCTCGGCGAGCGCGAACAGTTCCGCCGACGCGCTCGCCGCGAGCGGCGGCCGGTTGGGCCCGCCGGTCACCGCCAGCCGGGCCCCGGGCAGCACCGGCGCCAGCGCGCGCATCGCCGCGTCCACCCGGTCCTGCTCGGCGGCGTCCCGGGCCCGCACGTCGACGGCGAAGCCGCCCGCGTCCGGAACGGTGTTGGTGGTGGTGCCGCCCGCGATCAGCGTGGGCGTGACGGTCGTACCCCGGGCCGGGTCGCCGAGGGCGTTCACCGCGAGCACCTGGTGCGCCAGCTCCACCGTGGCGTTCACGCCACGCTCCGGTTCCAGCCCGGCGTGCGCGGCCAGCCCGGTCACCTCCACCCGGTACCGCGACACGCCCTTGCGCTCGGTCTTGAGCGCGCCGCCGCCGGCCGCCGCCTCCAGCACCAGGGCACCGGCACAGCCGGCCGCCTCGGCCTCGACGAGCGCCCGCGAACTCGGCGAACCGAGTTCCTCGTCGCCGGTCACCAGGATCGTCACCCCGGACCGGTCGGCCAACGTCGCCACGGCGTGCAACCCCAGCACCAGACCGGCCAACATGTCGACGCAGCCCGGTCCGCGCAGTACGCCGTCGGTCACGTCGAACGGATGGGTGGCCAGCGTTCCCAGCGGCCACACCGTGTCGTGGTGGCCGAGCAGCAGCACCCGGGTCGGCCCGTCCCCGAGCCGCCAGCGCAGGTGGGTGCAGCCGTCGAGGACGATCCGCTCCGGTGCCACCCCGAGCAGCCGGGTACCGATCCGGGCGACCACCTCGGCGCTGGCCGCCACCGCGGCGTGGTCCGCCGACGGTGACTCGCACGTCACCAGCGCCTCGATGTCGGCCAGCATCGCCGGCAGCGCCGCCCGGAACCGGTCCAGCGGCGCCTCGCCGGCCATCTCAGCCGACCTTCGGGGTCGCGCGGGCCCCGAAGTGCAGGTACCGCTCGCCCGCCGCGAGCCGGTAGAAGGTCACCGGCGTCCAGGTACGGGCGCCCGGCTGGCGGACCACGAAGAGGTCCCCGTGCAGCGGCACCATCGGGTAGTCCTGGACCGGGTCGGGCACCAGCGCCGCCAGCGGCCCGGTGACCGTGGTACGCAGCACCGGCCCGTCGTCGCCGGCCAGCACCTCCAGCCGGGAACCGGCCCGCTCGTACGTCCCCAGGTGCGGACCGACGTCCACGGTCACCGGGTCGGCCGGTGGAGCGAGCGGGTGCGGCATCGTCACGCCGGCCAGCTCGGCGAAGATCTCCCGGTACAGGTCCTCGTACAGGTCGCGGGTGTTCCCGCCGTTGGTCAGCAGGGTCACCGCCAGCCCGGCCTCGGGCAGGAGCCGCAGGAACGCCGCCTGCCCGATGGTGTTCCCGTCGTGGCCGATCAGCCCGGAGCCGTCCCAGGTCATCCGGATCCAGCCCAGGCCCCACGAGTCGCCCAGCGTGTACCTGTCCGGCAGGTCGGCGTGCTTGGCTGCCATCGCCGTGGCGCTCGCCTCGCTCAGCCACCGGCTGCCGTCCGGCGCCAGTCCGCCGGTCAGGTGCGCCCGGGCGAAGCCGAGCACGTCCGCGACGGTCGAGGTGATCAGGCCGGCGGGTCCGAGCGCCCGGGGCAGTCCCCACACCGGCGCGCGGGTCGGTTCCGCCCCGCCCTCGCCGACGTGTCCCACCGCGGCCCGGTGCAGCAGCGCCTCCTCCGGCAGGGTGCCGGTACGCCGCAGGCCGAGCGGGGTGAAGACGCGCTCCCGCATGGCGGCGTCCCAGGTGCCGCCGGTCAGCTTCTCGATCACCCGTCCGGCGAGCGAGAAGCCGGAGTTGCAGTACGACCAGGTGACACCGAGGGCATGGTTCTGCGTCACCTCGGCCAGCCCGGCGACGTACTTCTCCAGACAGTCGTCGCCCCGGCCGGTGTCGGTGAAGACGTCGCCGTCGATGCCGCTGGTGTGGGTGAGCAGGTGCCGGACCGTCACCTGCTTGGTCACCGTCGGGTCGGCCAACCGCAGCTCCGGCAGCACCTCCACGACCGGGGCGTCCAGGTCGAGCAGGCCCTCGTCGACGAGTTGCAGCAGTACGGTCGCCGTCCACACCTTGGAGATGGAGCCGATCTGGAAGACCGAATCCGTGGTCGTCGGCACCCCGGTGTCCTTGTTCAACACCCCGTACGCCGCCTCGACCAGTTCGTCCTCGCCGCCCCGGCCCAGGCGCAGGATGCCCAGTGCGGCACCGGGCACCCCGTGGCGCTCCGCCAGCACGGCCAGCCGACGCTGCCAGTGCCGGGCATCGATCGGGGCCGGAGCGGGGCCGCCGACGTCTCCGGCGTACCGCTGTACCCAGTCCAGGATGCGCCGGTTGAAGTCGATCCGGTGCGACGGCGACCCGTCCAGGATGAACAGGTGCGACGCCTGGGGGTAGAGCACCATCTGGGTGGGCACGCCCCGCTCGCGCAGCGCGGTGTGCCACTGCTGGGCCTGCCCGATCGGGCAGCGCAGGTCGGCGGCACCGTGCACGATCAGGGTCGGGGTGCGTACCTCGTCGATCCGGGTCAGTGGCGACATCGCGGCGTACCGGTCGCGATCCGCCCACGGTGGGCCGCCGAGCTCGTACCCGCTGAGGAAGTGCGCCTCGTCGGAGGTACCGACCATGCTGGTCAGGTCGCTGACCACGCCGCCCGCGACCGCGGCCGCGAACCGGTCGTCACGACTGGTCAGATAGCAGGTCATATAGCCGCCGTAGCTGTACCCGGCCACCGCCAGCCGACGCGGATCCGCCAGGCCCTCGGCGACCAGCGCGTCGATCGGCTCCAGGAAGTCCTTCGCGTCCGACACTCCCCAGGCGTCCAGCCCGGCGGTGAAGAACCGTGCGCCGTATCCGTCGCTGCCCCGGGGGTTGAGCAGCAGTACCGCCCAGCCGCGCGCGGCGAGTTCCTGGTGGTAGAGGTGGATCTGGTCGGCCCCGCCGTTCCAGGCGTTGTGCGGTCCACCGTGGATGTCGATCAGCAGCGGCAGCGGCCCGGCCGCCTCCGGGTCGCGCAGCAGCCAGCCGTGCACGACCGTGCCGTCCGACACGACGAACTCGCGCTCCTCGTGCGGGAACAGCTCGACCTCGCCCAGGCTCGCGCCGTGGTCGGTGCGGACCGACTCGGCACCGGTGGCGATGTCGACCGTCACGATCTCGCCGAACGAGGTGGCGGTGCCGAGCAGGATCGCGGCGGTGTTCCCGGCGACGGAGAGCCCGGCGACGTTGCGCCCGGCGCCCGTGACGAGTGGACGCGGCGTGCCGCCCTCGGCCGGCACGGCGTACAGGTGGGTGCAGCCACGGTCGCGGACGCAGAACAGCACGGTGTCGCCGTCACCGGTGAGCTGCGGCACAGCGCCCGGGTACCCCGGACCGCCGGGCATCACGTTCCGGTCCAGCGGCGCGGCGAGGTCCCGCACCGGGCCACCGTCGAGCGGTACCCGCAGCAGGCCGGCGTGGCCGACCGGCGCACCGGCGATGCCGACGGCCAGCAGGGTGGAACCGTCGGCGGTCCACCGGACCGGACCGGCAACTCCGTCGGTCAGCCCGACCGGTCGGGGGTCGGCCCGGTCGCCGTCGACCTCGATGACGTGGATCGGCGCCCGGATCGTCAGATCGGCGTCCGGCCCGGTCGCCGCGGCGAAGGCCAACCGGGCGCCGTCCGGCGACCAGGCGGGGGTGCCGGCGTGCCAACCGCCGCTGGTCACCTGGCGGCAGTTCCCGGTGGCCAGGTCGAGCACGTGCAGATGCTTGCGGACGCCCCGCAGCAGGCCCGTGCCGTCGGCCTGGTAGTCCAGCCGGTCCACCACGACCGGTTGGTCGGCGCGGCGTTTCCGGACGTCGTCGGGCTCGTCGGGGTCGGCGTGCAGGTCGACCGGGGCGGCGAACGCGATCGTCCTGCCGTCCGGGCTCCACACCGGTGCCCCGGCACCCAGCGGCAGCCGCGTCACCTGCTCCGGCTCGCCGCCGTCGGGGGGCAGCAGCCACAGTTGTGCGGGACCGTCCTCGGCGCGCAGGAACGCCAGCCGGGTGCCGTCCGGCGACCACGACGGCGACGAGTCGTTCCGGCCCCGGGTCAGTTGCGTCGGTTTCCCGTCCCGGGCGCCGACGTGCCACAGCGTCCGCACGGTCCGGTCCGCCTCGGCGTCGCTGCCGCGCAGCACGTACACGATGCGGGTGCCGTCCGGGGACAACGCGGGCTGCTCCGGCACGGCAATCAGGGTCAGGTCCTCGATGCGCTGGCGTCGGGTCACCGGCTTCTCCTCGCTGGGGTGGCGGCCACAGGGCTCATGGCAGGGTTGCGGAATCGGTCGTCGCGGCGAAGTGGCAGGCGGCCCGGTGGCGGTGCGGGGTGGCTGACGGCTCGCTCGTCAGGCAGACCTGGCGGTCGGGATGCACCAGCGGGCCGACCGGGCAACGCGGATGGAATCGGCAGCCGGGCGGCGGATGGTGCGGATCGGCGGGTTCGGTGTCGGCGACGGCGAGCAGGGCCGGATCGTCGTCGGGTACGGCCAGTAAGGCGCCCCCGGGCCGCGGTGCGGCGGCGAGCAGCTCCCGGGTGTACGGGTGCTGGGGGTCCCCCAGCACCTCGTCGACGGATCCGTACTCGACGATCCGGCCGAGGTACATCACCGCGATGATGTCGCTGACGTAGCGCACCACCGCCAGGTTGTGCGAGATGAACAGCATCGAGAGCCCGATCTGCCGACGCAGGTCCTGGACCAGGTTTAGCACGGTGCCCTGAATGGACACGTCGAGCGCCGAGGTGATCTCGTCCGCGATGACGACCTCGGGTCGGCCGGCCAGCGCGCGGGCCAGTGCCACCCGTTGCCGCTGGCCGCCGGAGAGTTCCGCCGGATAGCGGTCCGCGCCGTCGGTGGGCAGGTGGACCAGCTCCAGCAGCCGCGTCACCTCGGCCCGGCGGGCGACCGAGCCCCGGACGACGCGGCGCGGAACCGCCTCGGCGATCGAGTCGCCGATCGTCATCCGGGGATCGAGGGAGGAGTACGGGTCCTGGAAGACCATCTGGAGCGGTCGGGGGTTGCCGCCTCCGCCGATCCGGTGCACCGGATCCCCGCCGAGCAGGATCCGTCCGCCGGTGACGGGCGTCAGTCCCACCGCCGCCCGGGCCAGTGTGGACTTGCCCGAGCCGGACTCGCCGACCAGGCCGACCACCGTGCCCGCCGGTACGGTCAGGTCCGCTCCGTCGACGGCCGTCAGACCGCGTCGACGGGTGCCGTACCGCACCGTGACGTTCTCGAACGTCAGGTCACTCACCACGCTCACCCGCCCCGACCGGTGCGGAGTGCCCGATCCGCAGCACCGCCGCCGGGCCGGGATCGGCGTACCAGCACGCCACCCGGCGGCCGGGAACGTCCGCCACCAGCGGAGGCTCCTCGGTCGAGCACCGCTCGTCGGCCAGCGTGCAGCGCGGGGCGAACGCACAACCGGCGGGCGGCCGCGCGGGGTCCGCCGGACGGCCGGGGATGACCGGCAGCGGTACCGTCCGATCGGTCGCCATGTCGGGCACCGCCGCCAGCAGGGCCCGGGTGTACGGGTGCCGGGCGCCGGTGGACAGGTCCGTGGCCGGCAACTCCTCCACGATCCGCCCGGCGTACATCACCAGGATCCGGTCGCAGACCTGACCGACGACGGTGATGTCGTGGCTGATCAGCAGCAGCGCGACGTCGTCGGCGGCCCGGATGTCCGCCAGCAGCCGCAGCACCTGCCGCTGCACCGTCACGTCCAGCGCGGTGGTCGGCTCGTCCGCGACGATCAGCGCCGGGTCGCCCATCAGTCCCATGCCGATCATGGCTCGCTGGCGCATCCCACCGGAGAACTCGTGCGGGAACTGCCCGGCGCGTCGACGGGGTGCCGGCACCCGTACCGCACGGAGCCGGTCGACGGCGCGCGCCAGCGCCGCCCTGCGGTTCAGGCCGCCGTGCTCCTCGGCGACCTCGGCGAGCTGCCGGCCGATCCGGCGGGTCGGGTTGAACGACGCCGTCGGATCCTGGAACACCAGGGCGAACGAGGCGCCGAGCAGCCTGCGGCGGGCCCGGGTCGGGCCGCCCAGCAGCCCGTGGCCGAGAAACTCCAGCCGGCCGGCACTCACCCGGCCAGGCTCCTCGATCAACTGGGCGACCGCGAGCGCGGTCAGGCTCTTGCCGGATCCGGACTCCCCGACGATCCCGACCGCCTCACCCCGGCGCACCTCGAAGCTGATCCCGCGCACCGGGCTGACCCGACCGTCCGGGCCGGGAAAGCTGACCCGTAGGTCGTCGACGGCGAGCACCGGCCCGTCGGCGGGCGCGGCGGCCGGCACCGCCGGGGCCGGTGCCGGTGCCGGTGCCGGGGGCGGGGCCAGCTTGTCCCGCCGCCCCGCCCGGACGACCGGGGTACGCAACCCGATGCCCTTGGCGACGACCTCGCCGAACAGGTTGAACGCCAGGCCGGCGACGATCACGGCCACGCCGGGCGCGAGGGCGGCCTCCGGATGGACGTAGATGCCGCCCAGCCCTTCGCCGAGCAGCCGGCCCCAGTCGTAGGACGGCGCCTGCACGCCCAGACCGAGGAAGGACAGCCCGGCGAACGCCAGCAGTGCGTTGCCGGCCGTGATGGTCGCGTTCACCACCAGCGGCTCGGCGACGTTGGGAAGCATGTGCCGGACCAGGACCCGGAACCGCCCGATCCCGGCGATCCGGGCCGCCGCGACGAAGTCGAGAGCGGCCACGCCGGACACCAGGGTGTGGGTCAGCCGGGCGAAGCCCGGCGCGATCGCGAAGCCGATCGCCAGCAGCGCGCCGGTCGCGCCGACCCCGAAGATGACCGCGAAGAACAGCGCCAGCAGCAGTCCGGGAAACGCCACGGCGATGTTCACCGCGGCGGTCACCAGCCGGCCCAGCCGGACGCCCAGCAGCAGTGGCGCGGTACCGAGCAGCAGACCGGTCAGCACGCCGATCGCGGTGGCCAGCAGCGCCAGCCCGACCGAGAGCCGGGTGGCGACCAGCAGCCGGAAGAAGATGTCCCGGCCCAGGGCGTCGGTGCCGACCCAGTGCGCCGGTGACGCCCCCTGGAGGATCTGGCCGGTGTCCACCTCGGTGGCCCGGTCCGACCACAGCACCGGCGCCAGGGCGGCCAGCAGCAGCACACCGACCAGCAGCGTCGCCGCGCTCGCACCGAGCGGCGTGGCCAGGGCACGCCCCCATCGTCGCCGGGCCACCGTCAGTCCTCCCTGATCGTCGAGCGGGGGTCGAGCAGCGCCAGGGCGATGTCGACGGCCAGGTTGACCAGCAGCACACCGAGGCCGTAGACGAGCACGACGCCCTGGATGACCGGAAGGTCCTTGCCGAGGATCGACGCCACGATCGTGCTGCCCAGGCCCGGCCAGGCGAAGACGTTCTCCACCAGTACGGTCCCGGCGACCATGCCGCCCAGCAACAGCCCGCCCAGCGTGAGCGTCGCGGTCATCGCGTTCGGCAGGGCGTGCCGCAGGTAGACGAGGTGGGCCGGCAGGCGCTTGGCCCGCGCGGTGCGGACGTAGTCGGCCTGGAGAACCGTGAGCGTCTCCACCCGGACGATCCGGGCGAGCACGGCGGCCGGGCTCACCGCGAGAGCCAGGACCGGCAGCACGTACGAGCCGGGGCCGGCGCGCCCGGCGACGGGCACCCAGCCCAGGGTCACGCCGAAGACGTAGACCAGGCCGACCGCCAGCAGGAACTCGGGAACCGCGGCGAGGACCACGCTGCCGGAGGTGAAGCCCAGTTCGACGTGCCGGCGCCGGCCCCCACGGGTCAGCACCGCCATCAGCAGGCCGAGCGGGACCGCGATCGCCAGGGCCAGCGCGGACGCCGACACGGCCAGTTCCGCGGTTGCCGGAAGGCGATCGCCGAGCACCTGCGACACCGGCAGGCCGGACGTCATCGAGGTGCCCAGCTCGCCGGTGAGCAGGTTCCGCAGGTAGTGGAGGTACTGCAACCAGAACGGGTCGTTCAGGCCGAGCGCGGCGCGGCGCTCGTTCACCAGCTCCAGCGGTGCGGTGGTGCCGAGCGAGGCCCGGACCGGATCGCCGGGGATCAGGTGGATCATCAGGAAGGCCGCCGTGACCAGCACCCAGACCGAGACCAGCAGCCGCGCCAGGCGGCGCACCGCGAACCGCAGCCAGGCGTTGTCGGCCAGTCCGGCGAGGCTGCGGGCGTCGACGGTCGCACTCGTCACCAATACGGCCCCCTCAGCCCAGCATCCGGACCGAGGACGGCGCGACGCTGCCGCGGGTCAACTCGTACGTGGCACCGCTGCCGAACGTGGGCACCGTGGAGTCCACGAACGGGACGACGTCGACGTGCTGGAACAGCGCCCGCTCCGCCTCGGCCCACTTGGCGCAGCCGGCCGCGCCGGCGATCGCCGAGGCCTCGCGGACGGCCGCGGCGTACTGCTCGTTCTGGATCCCGGAGAAGTTGCTGCCGTTCGGCGGGGTGGGACCGGACAGGAACGGCACCAGTTCGGTCGGCAGCGTCACGCTGAGCGGCAGGAACGTCGCGCCCCAGGTGCCCTTGCCTCCGACGATCAGCTCACCGATCTCCGCGTCGGTCACGCTCCGGAGCGTGACCTGGACCCCGACCTCGCCCCAGAGCTTCTGCAGCAGTTCGGCGCCCGCCTTCAACGTCGGCCCGACACTGGTCGGGTAGTAGAACGTCATCGACAGCTTCGTGCCGCCCTTCGCCCGCACGCCGTCCGCCCCGGCCGTCCAGCCGGCGGCGTCCAGGGCCGACTTCGCCGCCGCCACGTCGTGGCCGGGCAGGCTCGTTCCGACGGTGTTCTCGCTGCACGGGCTCAGCCGGGGGGCGACCAGGCTGGTCGACGCCTTGCCCGTCCCGCTGCTGAGCACCTGGCCGAGCTGGTTCAGGTCCAGTGCCTGGGTCAGTGCCCGCCGGACCGCCTCGTCGGCACCGGGCATCCCGGGCTTCTGGTTGAACCACAACTCACCGAGCGGCGCGACCACCTCGCGTTGGAACTTCCGCATCGACTGCAACCGCTGCTTGTCCGCGCCGACGAGCTGCACGGCGTTCACCTCTCCGGAGATCAGCAGGTTGGCGGCGGTCGTCTCGTTCGCGACGATCCGGAACACGACCTTGTCCGGCAGGCCCTGCTGGTCGGTCTTCCAGTCCCCGGGTCCCCACGCGTAGTCCTTGCGGCGGGTCAGCGTGTAGTGGTCGTCGGCGACCGCCTCGGTCACGGTGAACATGCCGGTGCCGTCCGCGCCCCTGGCCAGCAGGCCACGATCGGCGAAACCCTTGCCGCAGACGATGTGCAGGGAGCCGACGTTGAGCGCGAGGAACGAGGCGGGGTTCGGCGACGTCACCGTCACCACGCCGGCCGCGTCGTCGGCGGTGGCGGTCGCGCCCGCCGGCACGAACAACCCGAGGCGGGTCGAGGCGTTGTCCGGCTTGCCGACGAAGCTGATGTTCTCGGCCACCTGGGTCGCGGTCAGCGGCGTACCGTCCGAGCAGGTGATCCCCTTGCGCAGGGTGAACGTGGCCGTGGTGGTCGTCGCCTCCCACTTCTCGGCCAGGCCGGCGACGATCGTGCCCTTCTCGTCGACGTTGAGCAGGGAGTCGTAGAGGAACCGGTCCACCTGCTGCGCGCTGGCCAACGAGGTGAAGTGCGGGTCGAGGTTGCCCGGGTCGGAGCCGAGCACCATGGTGAACGTCTTGCCGTTGACCAACTGCTGGCCTCCGGAGCCGTCCCCGGAGCCGTCGCCGCCACCGCAGGCGGCGAGGGCGAGCACGACCCCGCCGACTACCGCGGTGGTCAGAAAAGTTTTCATCGTGCCTCCACAACCGCCGGTCTTCCTCTGCCGCAGCCGCCCCGCGCCGACCCGGCCTGTCTTCGCTCGGCCGCACCGGCTGTCGCCGCCGGCCTCGTCACGCCTCCTTTCCGTACGGGTGTCGGCGCCGGTCAGGCCGGGCTGACGCGGCGGTTGGCCCGCCCGTTGTGCAGGTACAGCGCCCGGCCGGTTCCGTCGGCCCCGACGAAGCTGAGCGCCGGATGTACGCCCTGGATCGGCTGGACCGGGATGAAGGTGCCGTCGTCCGGCTCGATGTCCCCGTCGGCGCCGACGACATCGGAACCGGCTGCATCGGAACGGACGAGGTCGGGGCGGACGAGTTCCTTGCGCTCGACCTGACGGCCGATCTCGGCCAGTAGCCCCTTCGGAACCTGTTCCAGCCAGACGCGCCCGTCGTCGTCCTGGCTGACGGTCAGGTCGACCACCTCGGAGGCGTACGTGCCGACGAACCGGCTGGCGTCGACCCGCTTCGGCCGGACCGGCGGCGTCGGCATCGGCGGCACCTCGACTCCGGCGAGTTCCGGCAGCAGGTGTCCGTAGAGCCGGGTGTAGAGGGCGACGGCGTCGCCGCCGTTGGTCAGCAGGGCCACCGCGACCCGCCGGCCCGGCACCACCCGCAGGAACGCCGCCTGCCCGACCGTGCCGCCGTCGTGAGCCAGGACCGGGCCGCCCGGCCAGTCGTAGACCTCCCAGCCGAGACCCCAGGCGCCGCCCATCAGGCCCACCTCGGGCAGTTCGACCTGCCGTTGCCCCATCGCCGCCACGCTGGCCGGGCTCAACACCCTGCTGCCGTCCGCCGCCACGCCCTCGTCGAGGTGCATCCGGGCGAACGCCAGCAGGTCCCGGGGACGCATCGCCAGTCGGGACCCGGCCGGAGCGTTCGAGCGGACCAGCGACCAGACCGGTGCCGGCTGCTGCGGCGCGTCCGGTGTCGGCTGGACGTGCCCGACGGCGGCCCGGTACAGGATGGCCTCGTCCGCGCCGTTCGCCGCGTGGGTCAACCCGAGCGGGGTGAACAGGTGCTCGCGCAGGCACCGCTCGAACGGCATCCCCCGGAGCACCTCGACGACCCGACCGAGTACGCAGAACGCCGCGTTGTTGTAGGAGAACATCTCCCCCGGCGCGAAGAGTTGGCCGACCTCGCCCAGCGCCCCGACGTACTTCTCGACGCAGTCCTCATTGGAGCCGGTGTCGGTGAACACGTCGCCTTCGAAGCCGGACGTGTGGCACAGCAGGTGCCGCACGGTGATGGTCGCCGCCGCCGACTCGTCGCCGAGGCGGAACTCCGGCAGGTACCGCCGGACCGGCGCGTCGAGGTCCAGCCGGCCCTCGTCGATCAACTGCATGACGAGGGTGGCCGTCCAGACCTTGGTGATCGAGCCGATCTGGAACACCGAGTCGACGGTGGCCGCGACCCCGGTCGACATGCTGAGCACCCCTGCCGCGTGGTCCACCACCTGGTCGTCGACCAGCACCGCGACCGCCGCGCCGGGCACCTGGTGCTCGGCGAGCAGCGCCGGCAGGTGCTGTCGCAGCCAGGTCCCGGTCTCGTCCAGATTCACCATGCGCCTCACCGTAGGGACGGTCGGCGGGTGCGTATTCGTCCGGAACGACGAGCGCGGCGGGCGCAATCCATCCGCTCCGACAAGATTCGGGCACGGCGGCGAAGATGCTCGCGTCGTCGCGGCGATCCGGTCAGCGGATGGCGGCGTCGATCACCGTGAACCGGTCAGCGGATGGCGGGCTCGTCGCGCCAGCCGTGCCGGGTCTCGAAGCCGAACAGCCGGCGCGCGGCGGAGCTGTCCACCAGCGAGTCGACGCCGCGCAGCGGTGCCCGGACCTGGGTGGCCGGGTGGAACCGGGAAAGGAGTTCGGCGGTCGGCACCGTCGTCGAGGTGTCGGGTGCGGCGATGTTCACGACGTGGTGGCCGGTGAGCCCGGAGGTCAGCACGGCGTGGACGGCGTGGGCCGCGTCCCGGGTGTCGAGCCACGCCCACAGCTCCCGGCGGTTGCCGGCCACGTCCCGCCGGATCCGCGCCAACTGGGACGCCAGCCGCTCACCGTCGCCGACGAACGGAAACCGCAGCAGGGTGGTCGGGATTCCCCACCGCCGGGTGGCGAACGCACCGACCTGCTCGGTCACCGTCTTCGACAGCCCGTACGAGTCGACCGCCACCGACGCCTGTTCCTCGTCGATCGGCACGTACGGCGGGGACAGGTCCCGCCCGGCCCAGGCGTACCCGTACGCCGCGACGCTGGATGCCGCGACCGCGCACCGTACGCCCGCCCGGCCGGCGCCGTCGAGGACGAGGTAGGCGCCCTGGACGTTCTGCGCGAGGGTCTCGTCCTCGGGCACCTGGCCGGGGGCGGGGATCGCGGCGAGGTGCACGACGGCGTCGACCGGACGGCCGTACGGGCGCAGGCTCTCCTCGACGAACGCCCGGTCCCGGACGTCGCCGACGAGTACCAGTTCGGCCTTGGGGCTGGCGAACGGCGACCGGTCTACGGCGACGACCCGCAGCCCCGAGTCGGCCAGGTGTGGCACGACGACCCCGCCGATGACGCCGGCCGCACCGGTGACCAGGACGACGTCGTCGGCGCCCAGCGCGGAGCGCCGGGTTTCCTGCTCGGACATGCTCTCCCTCTACTTCCCGATCAACCCTTGATCGCCCCGGTCAGGCCGTTGACGAAGTACCGCTGGGCGGCGAGGAATCCGATGATGACCGGGATGACGACGATCAGCGCGCCGGCCATCAACGAGTTGTACTGCACCACCTGCGAGGACTTCAGCGCCTGGAGGGCGATCGGCAGGGTGTAGGTGGCGGGGTCGTTGAGCGAGACCCGGGTCAGCAGGTACTCGTTCCAGGTCGGAATCGCGGTCAGCAGCGCGATCGTCACCAGGGCCGGACGGGCGAGCGGCAGGTACACCCGGGCGAAGATCCGCAGTTCGCCGGCGCCGTCCACCCGCGCCGAGTCGCGCAGTTCGGCCGGCACCGCCCGGAACGCGTTGGTCAGCAGCAGGACCGCGAACGGCGCGGTCCCGTTGATGAACGGCAGGACCAGGCCGAGGTGGGTACCGAGGATCGCCAGCCGGTTCTCCAGCAGGACGACGGGAAGCAGCGTGACGACGCCGGGCACGAAGAGCAGCGCGACGAAGAGCCGGTAGAGCGCGACCCGGCCGGGAAAGTGCAGGACGGCGAAGGCGTACGAGGCCGCCGAGTAGATCACCACGACGCCGACGGTGGTGGCCACGGTCACCTGGAGGCTGTTGACGAAGTAGTCGAAGAAGTGCAGCCGGTTCCAGGTGTCGACCAGCGTGCCCAGGGTGGGGTCGCGCGGAACGAGGTGGCCGCCGGCGATGACCTCCTGCTGGGTCTTGAAGGCCGCCGAGACCATCCAGAGGAATGGATAGAGGCTCACCACGGCGTACCCGGCGAGCAGCAGCGCGACGACCGTCCGGGCGATGACGACCTGGAGCGGCCACCGGCGGGCCCGCTTCGGCGCGCGGGTGGGCGCGGCGGTGGCCCGGGTCGAGGCCGGCGCGGCACTGATCGCCATCACCGCTCCCGGGTGACGCGGAGGTTGACGAAGGCCACCACGAGCGCGGCGAGGAAGAGCATCCAGCCCAGGGCGCTGGCGAGCCCCAGCGTCGGGGCGAGTTCCGACTGGAACGCGAGCCGGTACGTCTGCAGGCCGAGCACGTTCGTGTGGTCGCCGGGACCGCCGTCGGTCATGATGAGGAAGATCTGGAAGCCCTGGAGTGCGTCGCGCAGGTTGAGCAGCACGATGACCGCGGTGATGCCGCGCAGCAGTGGCCACACCACGCTGAGGTTCACCCGCCACCACCCCGCGCCGTCGATCTGGGCCGCCTCGGTCAGCGCCGGGTCGATGGTCTGCAGTCCGGTCAGGTAGAGCAGCGTCGCGACGGGAACCGCGGACCAGACCATGATCACGATCAGCGTCGGCAGGGCGGTGTCGGGATTGCCGAGCCACCCCTGCGGTTGGGCCAGCGAGCCGAGCCCGAGCGCGCCGAGCAGCGTGTTGATCGCGCCGTTGGGCTCCAGGACGTACTGCCAGGCCAGGTAGACCGCGATCCCGGTGGTGATGTACGGGACGAAGTAGACCGAGCGCAGCAGCCCGACGAATCGGCGGGCCCGGTTCAGGGCGAGGGCCAGTGGAAAGGAGATCACGACGGTGAGCAGCGGTGCCGCGATCATCACCCAGACCGTGTTCGTCGCCGCCGCCCGTACCGGCGGCGAGAAGACCGGACTGGCCCAGAGTAGGTCGAGGTAGTTCTGCACGCCGACCCAGATCCAGGTCGGGGTCAGCCCGTTCCAGCGTACGAACGAGAGTTGCAGGCCCCAGAACAGCGTGTAGACGCCCATGACGGCGAACAGGACGATCGCCGGGGCCACGAAGGCGTACGCCCAGGCCACCTCCCGGCCCTGGTAACGCCGCCGCCGTCCGGAGCCCCGCCCGGCGCGGCCACGGGTGACCGTGACCGCACCGAGCGACGGAGGAACATCGGTGGTCATTTCCCTGCCCAGTACCCGTCGATGATCTTTTGCAGCCCCGCTCCGGCGGCCGGCACGTCGGCCTTCTTCAGCGGGGTGAGTTCCATCAGCGACCGGGCCACCACCGCCGCGTCGTACGACGGCGGCTGGTGGGTGGTGTCACCGGGGTTGTACGCCTGAGCGCCCGAGCCGAACGAGCTGATCATCGCGCCGAGCACCGGGCCGAGCGTCGCCGTCGGGTCGGCACCGAGATCGACCGGGGGTACGTCCAGCGCGTCCTTGGCGAACTGGGCCGCGACCTCGGGCTGTGCCAGGTGGTCCAGCCACTTGACCGCGCCGTCCTTGTTGCCGGTCGTCGCCGAGACCGAGAGCCCGGTCAGGGCGAACGGCGCGAGGCTCAGGTCGGGCACCGCACCGCCGGTGGGCGAGGGCACCGGGAACGTGACGATGTTGTCGGCCTTCATCCCGTTCTGCACCAGGAACGCCAGGGTGAACGTGCCGCCGATGTCGAACGACGACTTGCCCTGGGCGAACGCGATGTCGGCGTCGTCGATGGTCAGGGTCTGGGTGCCCGGCATCCAGTACGGCGTCACCTGGTTGTACGTCTCCAGCACGGCCCGGCCGTTGGGCGAGGTCCAGTTCTTCGCCGGGTCGTTGGAGAACAGCCCGGTGAAACCGTCCTTGCCCAGCTTTCCGTAGGCCATCGGCTGCATCAGCCATTCCATGCCGGTGGTCGGCGCCTGGAAGCCGATGCTCAGCCCACCGTCGTTCGGACGCACCTTCCGGACCGCCTCCAGCGCGGCGACGAACTCCTCCCAGGTCTTCGGCGACCCGGTCACGCCCGCCGCCGCCAGCCGCTCCTTGTTGGCGTAGACGATGCCGAAGGTTCCGATCGTCAGCGGCACGCTGAACCGCTGGTTCAGCTTGATCCCGGCGGTCTTGGCGCCCTTCTCCTGGGACTGCTTGTAGTACCGCTCGGTGACGGTCCCCTCGGCGGCAACCGAGGGCAGGTAGCGGCCGGTCCAGCTGGCCTCCTCGGTGAGGTCCTCCAACAGGCCGGCGGCACCGAAGGTGAAGTCGTCGCCGTTGGTGTGCACCTCGAAGACGTCGGGCAGGCCGCGGGTCTGCGCGGCGGCCTGGACGCGGGCGATGAACGCGTCATCCGGGGTGATCGCCTCGACGGTCACTCCGATGCCGGTCTTCTGCTTGAAGGTTTCGGCGGCCTTCTGTAGCGCCGCGACGTGGGACTGCTTGAACGTCCACATCGTCAGGTTGTTGCCGTTCGCCTGGTCGTCTCCGCCCGGACTACAGGCGGTGGCGGCGCCGGCGAGCGCGAGGATCGTCGCGATCGAGAGGTAGGTGCGGGCCGTTCGACGTAAGTATCGGTTCACGCTGCGCCTCTTCCATCCCTGCGGGCGGCTCCTGGTCAGGCCAAGGAAACAGAACGTAAATCAATTTGATATATAGTGTCAACAACGTCGACGAGTCCAGGAAGGGCACTGCGATGGCGCCGCCCCCCTCAGTGGAATCACCCGGCCACGCAGCGGTCCTGGCCCCCGCGCCGTGGGACGTTCCCAGCGTCGGTGGCGCCCGGGTCACCGGGGTCCGGACCTTCCTGTGCGCCCCACAGGGCTGCCCGTACGTCATCACCAGGGTCGAGACCGACCAGCCCGGCCTGTACGGGCTCGGCTGCGCCAGCGATCCGCAACGGACCCTCGCCATCCGGTCCGTCGTGGACGACTACCTCGGGCCGATGCTGCTCGGCCGGGACCCGGCGGACATCGAGGACCTGCACCGGCTGCTGCTCAACAGCGGCTACTGGCGGGGCGGCTCGATCGCCAACAACGCCCTCGCCGCGATCGACGTCGCGCTCTGGGACATCAAGGGCAAGGTGGCCGGCCTCCCCCTGTACCAACTGCTCGGCGGCCGGGCCCGCGAGTACGCCGAGGCGTACACCCACGTCGACGGGGTGGACGTCGACGAGGTGGCGGACCTCGTCCTCGCCGCCCGGGACCGCGGCTACCGGCACGTCCGGGTCCAGTTGGCCGTACCCGGAACGGACACCTACGGCACGGCGCCCACGGACGAACGGCAGGCCGAACGCCGGCGGATGCGCCGGGAGTCCTGGGACAGCCTGGCCTACCTGCGACACGTGCCCCCGGCGCTCGTCGCGGTACGCGACCGCGTCGGCCCCGACGTCGAGCTGCTGCACGACGCGCACGAGCGGATGACGCCCGCCCAGGCCCGCCAGTTCGTCCGGGCGGTCGAGGACGCCCGGCTGTACTTCCTCGAAGACGCCCTCGCACCCGAGGACGCCGCCCACTTCCCCGGGCTGCGCACGGCCGGCAGCACCCCGGTCGCCGTCGGCGAACTCTACGCGGACGTCGCCCAGTACCTGCCGCTGCTGGAGCAGCGCGTAATCGACTACGCCCGGATCCGCATCCCCACGCTCGGCGGGCTGACCCCGACCCGCAAGCTGGTGGCCGCCTGCGAACTCTTCGGGGTACGGACCGCTCCGCACGGACCGGGCGACGTGAGCCCGGTCGGGCAGGCGGCCAATGTGGCGCTCGACATCTCCTCGCCGGCCTTCGGCGTGCAGGAGGCGGCGACCTTCCGGGACGCCACGCTGGAGGTCTTTCCGGGCGCGCCGGTACCGGTCGCGGGCCGGTTCCACCCGAGCCCGGCGCCGGGCCTGGGCGTCGACTTCGACGAGTCGGCGGCGCGGCGGCACCCGGTCACCGCGCCGCTCGACCACGACCGCTGGGCGCTGCTGCGCGCGACCGACGGCAGCGCGCACCGACCGTGACACGACCGGCGCTCCCCGGCCTCTCGGAGTAGGGCGACTAGGGCGTGTCCTGTCGATCTTGTAGTGGTTGATCGTTGACGATGTGTCGGTGGTAC
>NZ_JBHSPR010000008.1:0-4685 GCF_042658085.1 Plantactinospora solaniradicis
CACGAATCAACAGCCCAAAGGTGACGGCCATTCACCCGAAAGGTGACAAAGTACTACTAGCTGGAGCGGGCCGGAAAACCAGCGGCGCGACGGCCGTGCCGTCGGGTTAGATGCTCGGCATGCGGTTCCCCCCGGGCTGGTCGGTACGCAGACCGACCCTCGACGACGTTCCGGCGATCCTTGCCGTCGTGCAGGCGAGCGACATCGCGGCCCTCGGGCACGCCGACTTCAGCGCCGAGGACGTCCGCGAGGTGCTGACCGCCCCGGACGTCGACCCGGCCCGGGACTCCTGGCTCGCGCTGGAGCCGGGCGGCGGCATCGTCGGCTGGGCCTACCTGGAGGATTCCAACCGGGGACCACGGGAGACGGTCGAGGTCTACGTGCACCCGGAGCGCGGCCTGCCGGCCCAGGCGCCGCTGCTGGCGCTGCAACTGTCCCGCTCCGGCGAGCGCGCGGCGGAGTTCGGCCTCGACCGGATGACGGTACGGGCCATCGCACTGCCCACCGAGGAGCACTGGATCGGCATCATCCGGAACGCCGGGTTCGAGTTCGTGAAGCGCTACGCCCGGATGCGCCGGTCGCTCGCCGGGCTACCGGCGCAACCGCCGACGCCCCCGCCGGGGGTGCTGATCCGGCCGGTCCGGTCGACGGACGAGATCGACCTGCGGGAGTTCCACCGGATCCTGGACACCGCCTTCCGGGACACCCCGGACTACCAGCCGGCGACGTACGAGCAGTGGCGCGCACAGATCGCCGCGTTGCCGAGCGTCGCCTGGGACGAGTGGTTCGTGGCCACGATCGACGACCAGCCGGTCGGCATCCTCCAGTCCGCCGACCAGACGCTCGACCAGAACGAGGGCTGGGTGAAGCAGTTGGCCGTGCTGCGGTCGTACCGCCGACGCGGGGTGGGCGCCGCGCTGCTCGCCCGCGCCTTCGCCTGCTACGCGGCCAAGGGACGCGAGTACGCGGGCCTGGGCGTCGACCTGAGCAATCCGGCCGAGCCCGTCCGCCTCTACCGGGCGGCGGGGATGAGCCCGAGGTACGAGGCGGACGTCTTCGAGCGGACCGTCGCCGCAACGCCCTGACCTCGCCGTCCGGGACGGAGACGGTACGGGACAGGGGTCAGGCGTCGACCAGGTCGTCGACGACGTCGACGCGGTCGAGCGAGGAGAGGAAACGGTAGTCGTACCAGTCGATCTGGATGGCCCCGGTGGCGGCGTAGCAGCCGATGACCCGGCCGGTGAAGCCGCCCGCGACCTCCGTGGACAGGTACCGCCCGTCCAGTTCGGCGAGGGCGACGAACTCGCCGTCCGAGGCTTCGAAGCCCAGCCGTACCACGTCCGGCTCCTGCCGGGGGTGGTCCATGCCGGGTCCGGAGGACCAGGTCTCGACGCGCAGCACCACCGGTCCGGAGACCGCACGGCTGGCGAGCTGCTCGGACAGTGGGCCGATCCGGGCCCGTACCCGGACCTGGTCGGCGTCCACCTCCACCGCGTAGTGGTGCTGTTCGTCCAGGCGAACCGCCAGGCCGCCGCAGCCCTCATGGGCGTCGACCAGGGCCCGTACCCGGACGTCGTGCTGCTCCTGCCGACGTCCGACGAAGGTCACCGTCGGGTCGTCCAACGAGCCGCCCCGGGCCCGCAGGGTCAGCCAGCCGGGGCGCTCGACCAGCGAGACGTCCTCCGGAGGGCGGGTCCGGAGCGAGATCCAGCGCGGATGCAGCTCCGCCGCGTCGAAGTCGTCCCGTGCGGGCGTCGCCGCCACCGGTGCCGGGGGCAGGGCCGGAGCACGCATCACCGGGGCGACGGGACCGATCACCGGCCAGCCGTCGGACCAGGTCACCGGGGCGAGGAAGGTCTCCCGGCCGAGCACGTGCCAGCCGGGGGTGCCGCCGCGCGGGCGTACGCCGAGGAAGACCAGCCACCACGAGCCGTCAGCGGCCTGGACCAGGTCGCCGTGGCCGGTGTTCTGGATCGGATGGTCCGTGCTGCGGTGGCTGAGGATCGGGTTGGCCGGGCACGGTTCGAACGGGCCGTCCGGAGCCGGACCACGGGCTATCGAGATGGCGTGGCCGCGTTCGGTGCCGCCCTCCGCGATCAGCAGGTACCAGACGTCGCCGATCCGGTAGAGGTGCGGCGCCTCCGGGAACTGGGCGCCCGAGGTGCCCGACCAGAGGCGTTTCGGCTCGCTCAGCACCGCCCCGCTGACCGGGTCGATCCGGACCTGGCCGATGCCGGCGAAGGTGCACCAGCAGTTGCCGTCGTCGTCCCAGGCGAGGTCGGGATCGATGCCGAGTACGTCGGGCAGGTGCACGGGCTCGGACCACTTCCCGGCCGGGTCGTCGGCGGTGACCAGTATCGTGCCGCCGTGCGGGATGTTCGACGTGATGAGCCAGAACCGGCCGTCGTGGTGCCGCAGGGTCGGTGCGTAGACGCCGCCGGAGGACGGCGTGCCGGGCGGCAGGAGCAGTTGGCTGGGCCGATCCAGGACGTTTCCGATCTGATTCCAGCCGACCAGGTCCCGGCTATGGAAGATCGGTACCCCGGGGAAGTATTCGAAGCTCGAACAGGCCAGGTAGTAGTCGTCACCGACCCGGCACACGCTCGGGTCGGGATAGCAGCCGGCGATGACCGGATTGGCGAACGTCCGCATCAGTCGTCGATCATCACTCGGCCGCCGACCACTGCCATCGGCACGGCGAAGTTGTCGGTGACTTCCTCGTCCCGCGCCCGCAGCGTGTCCCGGGGGAACGGGTCACCCTCATCGACTATCCTCTCCGGCGAAAACTTTCCGGAATAATTCCGTAACTAGATCGGAACGCTATGGCCCACTGTCCGGACAGTCAAGCCCGAAACCTGAGGCAAAATACTGGGCACCCGGGCTGTGGACGCCGGTGCAGCCTCGGAAGTGTTTCGGTCGTAGGCTGAAGCCTCAACAAAGGAGCTTCCTCGTGACGGTCGACGAAGGACGTAGGATCACGATCACCGCCATCGCCCAGGAGGCGGGCGTGTCGGTGCCGACGGTCTCCCGGGTACTCAACGGCCGCAACGACGTGGCGCCGCAGACCCGCGAGCGGGTGGAGGAGTTGCTCCGCCGACACGGCTACCGCCGCCGGGCGACCCGGCCCCGGGCCGGGGCCAGTCTGATCGACCTGATCTTCAACGATCTGGACAGCCCGTGGGCGGTGGAGATCATCCGAGGTGTGGAGGACGTCGCGCACGCGTCCGGGGTCGGCACGGTGGTCTCCGCCATCCACCGGCGCTCCACCTCCACCCGGCAGTGGTTGCAGAACCTCCGCACCCGGGCCACCGACGGGGTGATCCTGGTCGCCAGCGACCTGGCCCCGCCGGTGCACGCCGAGCTGCGTCGGCTCAACGTGCCGATGGTGCTGGTCGACCCCGCCGGTGTGCCGAACATCGACATCCCGACGATCGGCGCGACGAACTGGGCGGGCGGGCTGCGCGCCACCGAGCACCTGCTCTCGCTCGGGCACCGGCGGATCGGTTTCATCGCCGGCCCGCCCCGACTGCTCTGTAGCCGGGCCCGCCTCGACGGCTACCGGGCCGCACTGGACGCCGCCGGAATCCCGCTGCGCGACGATCTGATCGTGCCCGGCGATTTCTACCACGAGTCGGGATACTCCGGCGGCGCCGCGCTGCTCGACCTCGACGAGCCGCCGACGGCGATCTTCGCCTCCAGCGACCAGATGGCGTTCGGGGCGTACGAGGCGGTCCGGCGGCGGGGACTGCGGGTGCCCGACGACGTCAGCGTGGTCGGCTTCGACGACCTTCCGGAGGCGCGCTGGGCGTCGCCGCCACTCACCACCGTGCGCCAGCCGTTGGCCGAGATGGGCCTGCTGGCCGCCCGTACCGTGCTCCGGCTGGCCCAGGGCGAGCCGCTGGACACCCCGAGGGTGGAGCTTTCCACCGATCTGGTCGTCCGGGACAGCTCGGCACCGTTTCCGGGTCGCTGAGGTCGGATTTCCGGTAGGACGACCCTGGATTACCGGGAGATTTCCGGTACGACTTGCCGGGTCGATCCATAGCGCTCGACAGTTGGAAACGCTCCCACCGATGGCGACGAGTCCGTCGTCGATGACGGCCACCTGACCCGCCCGTCCCGGGCCGACCTGGTCACGCGCGGCGTCGCCGACGTGCCCGAGTCGGGCCGCTCCGCCGCAACCCGCCCCATCCGGCGGCCCGGACCGGTTTGCCGGGTTAGAGGTGATCGGGTGCTGGGTACCACCCGCGGTAGCGACGCCCTGCCGCAAGGCGGGGCGCTTGGACCCGAGGGAGCACCGATGAGACTCGACGACGACGACATTCGGACCACGGGCGGCGGTGGCGGGGAGGGTCCGGCCGACGGCGGAGCCAACCCGATGGGCCGGGACGGCGGTGCCGACGGTGCCGCCGAGGGCCCGGCCGACGCGGGCGCCACCCTGGGACAGCATGACGGTGGGGCCGACGGTGCCGCCGAAGGTCCGGCCGACGGAGGCGCCACCCCGGGCCAGCACGACGGTGGGGCGGACGGTAGCGCCGAGGGCCCGGCCGACGCCGGTGCCACCCAGGGGCAGCAGGACGGTGGCGCCGATAGCGGCGCCCGGTAGCGCCGGATTGCCACGATGATCGAGGACGGACGTCTGGCCGACGTGGTGGCGGGGGAGCGGCGGCCCGAACCTTCCGGTC
>NZ_JBHSPR010000008.1:4706-76195 GCF_042658085.1 Plantactinospora solaniradicis
CGACCGCCGCCCGGCGCGACCCGCCGGTACCACCACCGCCCGACCCGCCGGTACCACCACCGCCCGACCCGCCGGTACCACCACCGCCCGACCCGCCGGTACCACCACCGCCCGACCCGCGGCACTCGCCCGGTGCGTGGCCGTCGAGCCGGCCAAGTTCGCCGCCGCGTACTGGGGGCGGGCCGCACTGCTGTCCCGGGCCGCCGAACTCGCCAACCCGGACGGCTTCACCGATCTGCTCAGCCCGGCCGACGCCGACGAACTGCTCAGCCGGCGCGGCCTGCGGACCCCGTTCCTCCGCGCGGCCCGGAACGGGCAGGTGCTGCCCACCGGGCAGTACACCGGTAGCGGCGGAGCCGGGGCGGAGATCACCGACCAGGTGCTCGACGAGCGTGTCCTCGCCCTCTACGCCGACGGCGCCACGCTGGTGCTCCAGGGCCTGCACCGGACCTGGCCACCCCTGATCGACTTCACCCGCGAGCTGAGTCTGACCCTCGGGCAGCCGCTACAGGTCAACGCCTACCTCACCCCGGCCGGCAACCAGGGATTCGGCACCCACTACGACACCCACGACGTCTTCGTGCTCCAGGTCGACGGGCACAAACACTGGCAGGTTCACGAGCCCGTCCTCCCCGAGCCGCTGGAGCGGCAGCCGTGGGGCGGGCGCGCCGACGAGGTGACCGCGGTCGCCGAAGGGCCTCCCGCACTCGACGTGGTGCTCGCCCCCGGGGACGCTCTCTACCTGCCCCGGGGCTGGCTGCACAGCGCCCGTGCCCAGGACGAGAGCAGCCTGCACCTGACGGTCGGCGTCCGGGCGCTGACCCGCTACACGATGGTCGAGGCCCTGCTGGACCTGGCCGCCGAGGACCGCAGGCTGCGCGCGTCGCTGCCGTTCGGGGTGGACGTCGCCGACGTCGACCAGGTCGAACCGGAGCTGACCGAGACGGTCGAGGCGCTACGGGACTGGTTGCTCCGCGTCGATCCGGCGGCCGTCGCCGACCGGCTGCGCGCCCGTGCCTGGCCGGCGGCCCGACCGGCGCCGATCCGCCCACTGGCCCAGGCGGCGGCGATCAGCACGGTCGACGCCGACACCCGACTCGCCCCCCGCGACGGCCTCCGCTGGCAACTGCGGCCACCATCCCCCGCCCCCGACGGCGCCCCCGCCCCGGACGCCGACGGCGCCCCCGGCCAAGGCGAGGTCGCCCTGCACCTCTTCGACCGCACCATCACCCTCCCCGGACAGTGCGCGCTCGCCGTCCGGACATTCCTCTCCGGCGGGGTGTCCCGGGTCGGCGACCTGCCCGGCCTCGACGACGACGCCGACCGGATCGTGCTGGCCCGCCGGCTGCTCCGCGAGGCGGTGGCCGTGCCCGCCTGAAAGGAAGGGCCCCTTCTTATCGTTTTCTGTATAGGAAGGGTCCCCTCTTAACCGCTCCGTACTCGCGGCGAGCGGCGGCGGTCAGCGGAGCAGCGCGAAGAGCGCGCCGGTGGTGAGCAGGCCGGCGCCGACCACCACCAGCACCGCCCGGACGTCCAGGCCGGCGTGTCGCCGGTCGGCGAGCACCCTCGCCGGTGCCAGCCCGACCACCGGCCCGAGCAGCGTCACCAGCAGCGCGAGCACCGGCATCGCCACCGCCAGGTCACCGCCGTACCGGGCGCCGACGGCCCGGGCGGCGACCCCGAGGGCGTACGCGCCGGCCGCGCCGAGCACTCCGAACGCCGCCAGCAACGGTCGCGTCGCGCCCGGCAGTTCGCCCGGCCTCCGGGTACGGTCGAGCAGCTCACGGACCCCGTCGAGCAGCGCCTCGGCGTCGGCCGGAGCACCGCCCTGCGGCACCGGAGGCTCGCCGATCCGCCGGTCGGCCGCCCCCAGGTGGCCACGCAGCGTGCTCCAGAGATGGATCACCTCGGCCTCGGTGCCGTCGACCTCCTCCTGGGCGGCCGCCACCTCCGCCTCGGCCCGCCGTACGGAGTGCTCCGCGTCCCGGACGGCCCGGGTGGCGGCGGCGCACTGGCGCTCGTACCAGGTGTCCGCCTCGGCCCGCTCGGCCTCGGCCTGCCGGGTCACCTCGGCGAGTTCCCGGATCGACCGGTCGTACGTGCCGGTCGACTGCGGCGGGGAGTCAGTCGGGCGGGTGGAGGAGTCGTTCTGCTCCGGATGGTCGGTCATCGTGAGGGTCCGTAGGGAATGATCACCTGGCCGGTGCGGTGCACCGAGCGGTCGAAGAAGAGCCCACGCCAGGGCCGCGGGTACCAGTCGGGGCCACCGCCCGGTCCCGGGTACAGCGCCGAGGTGAGTTCGGCTCCCTGGACGTCCAGCGCCACCCAGGCACCGATCTGATCGGTCCGGGACGCCGGCCCGCCGAGGTCCACCCGCATCCGGGCAACCCCACGCCACCAGGCCAGGGTGTGGGTACGCCGCTCCGGGCCGTTGTGCAGGACATGCCGCAGGTGCTCCAGCCCGGACCGCCCGCCGACGGTGCCGGAGAGCTGGCTGGCGGCCGCGTCCACCGCGTAGAGGAGCAGGTAGTGCGGCTCGCCCACGGTGCCGCCGTGGCCCAGCCCGTTCGCTGTCTCGGCCATCAGCTCGCCGATGTCCTCCTCCTCGTACCAGGAGGCGTCGGTGCCCAGCGCGTCGTAGAGCGACCGGGCGGCGGTGTCCGCGTCCGGGTCGAGACAGGCGATCGAGAACCGTGCGGTGCCGGGCCGGTGCTGGCGCCGCAGGGACCGGGCGGCCGCGTCCAGCACGGCGCACGCCTCGTCGACCCCGGTGCCGAGCACCGCCAGGTTCCGGCCGGGCGCGCGGGGCAGCCGCATCCCGGCCGACCGTGCCTGCACGTCGATGATCTCGCCGAGCAGCGCGACCGGTCCCCGGACGCCACCGCCGCTGCGGTCGGCGCCGCCCGCGCCCCGGTTCGGGCTACTGCCGGAGCGGTTCGGCCCGCCGTCCGGCGGACCCGGGGCACCCCTGGGGGCCGGGGCGCCGGTGTGGCCCGGGGCGCCGGTGTGGGCCGGGGCACCGGTGTGGGCCGGCTCGCCGTCGGCTCCGGGCGGAACGGCCGCTTGGATTCCGTCGGGGTCGCCCGGCGGACGCAGCGCGACGAAGTCCGGTGCCTCCTCCAGTCGGGGAATCGCGTCTCCGTCGAAGAGTCGGGCCGGGGCGGCGTCCGGCGGGCGCATCCGCCACAGCCGGTGCTGCAGGTCGCTCCAGGTGCCCCAGTCGCTGGCCGCCGGGATCCGCGCCACCTGGTTGCCCTCGGACATCCCCGACTCGGCGTTGACCACGGCGTGGTGCCGGGGGAGCGACTGCGCGGCGTCGTTGCGCTCGGCCAGGATCCGCAACGCCTTGGGCAGCGCGATCCGCAGGGTGAACTGGGCGACCAGTGCCGGGCGGCCCCACAATGCCTCGATGCCCCGGACGTCCTGCGAGGCCAGCACCAGGTGGATGCCCTGGGAACGGCCGCGCCGGGCCAGATCCTCCAGCAGGTCGGCGGCCTCGCGGGCGACCGCGTCCCGACCGGCCAGCAGCATCTGGAACTCGTCCACCACGGCGACGATCCGGGGCCAGCGGCCCGTCGGGTCGACCGCCCGCAACTCGGCGAGCTTGGTCACCTCGTGCCGCTTGGCGGCGTCGGCCCGGCGGCGCAGCTCCTCGGCCAGGAACCGCAGCAGGGCCAGCCCGAACTCGCGGTCGGTGTTGACGTTGATCCCGACCAGCCGCATGTGCGGCAGCCAGCTCGGATCCCGCCGGCCCTGGGCGAACCGGGCGAAGGACACCCCCTCCTTGAAGTCGAGCAGATAGAACTCGAGTTCGGCGGGGGAGTACCGGGCCGCCAGCGAGCCGATCCAGGCGAAGATCAGATTGGTCTTGCCGGTGCCGGAGGGGCCGCCGATCAGCGCGTGCGGTGGGTAGTCGCCGAGGGTCAGCGACACCGGCCGCCCCTGCGGGCCGTCGCCGATCGGTGCGACGAGGCCGTGCGCCGAGTCCTCCCGCCACATCGCGTCGACCGGTGGTAGCAGGTCGGCGAAGGGCGTCGGCGGCGGACCGGCGTTGACCTGGGTAGCGACGTCCCGACAGGTCTCGGTGACCAGCGCCGCCGGGGGCGCCGGATCGGTGCGTACGGTCAGCCCGGGGCAGGAGTCCATCCGGGTACCGTCGGCCGCCACCACCACCCGGTGCACGGTGGGCTCGTCCGGCAGGTCGATCCCGCGCACCACGAGGTGTACCCCGCAGGCCGCTCCGGTCCGGACGACCCGGTCCAACTGCCCGCGCTCGTGTCGGGACAGCTCGTCGCCGCCGAGCAGCACCGCCACCCGCCACGGCTCGGGACGCCGTCCGGTCGCCGTCGCCAGCTCGCGCAGTGATCCGTACTCCCCGGCGAGCACCGTCTCGTTGATCCGGCGGATCTGGTCGACGAGGTCGTCGAGCAGCCGGGCCAGGCCGCCCGGTCCGACGAAGGTCAGCAGGCCGGCGGTGGAGAGCGGGGCGAACCCGGCGAGTCCGCCGCCGAGGTGCTCCGGGTCGTAACCGACCAGCCGGACCGCGCCGGGGGTGGCGCGGCCGAGGGCGCGGAGCAGCAGGGCGGCGACGACCGCGTCGCAGCCGGCCCGGTCGGGCCCGGACAGGTGTACGTGACCCGCGTCGAGCAGTGGCACGAGTGCCGGCACGGGAACGCTGCCGGGCAGGCGTACCGTGCCGATCCGCAGCGGCCCGGGAGCCTCGCCGCGGACGACCGGGGTGGGTTGCCAGCCGGGCCAGTCCGCCCCGGCGGCACCGGGGGCCTCCCGGGCGGCGGCCTGGGCGGCCCGCTCCGCGAGGCCGGAGATCTGGTCGCCGTACCGGTCGGCCAGGTCGGCGACCCGCCGGTCCCGCTCCGCGCCGACCCGGGCGGGTACCCGCCCGGCGGCGTCCCGGGTACGCCGCAGCCGGTCCTGCGCGGTGCCGAGTTCGGACCGGGCCGCCGTGAGTCGGGCCCGGGACGCGCCCAGCGCGTGCGACAGCATGGTGCGGACCCGGGTGACCAGTTGGGTCCGGAGGTCAGGCATGGGTGTCCCGGGGGGCGCGAGCGGTGACCGGGCGCTGGTCCAGGCCGAGCCGGCGCATGAGCAGGCCGGTGAGTACGCCGGCCGCGACCGCCGGATCGGCCGGATGTGGCTGCTCCACCGGATCCTTCGGCGGTGGCATCCGGCAGACCCGACTGAGCAACGTGTCGAGCACCCCCGGTGGCAGGTTCGGCACGAGGTCCCGCACCTGCCCGGTGACCTCACGGCGCAGCCGCGGCAGGTCCGCCGCCCGGGGCGGGTGGCCGAGCAGTTCGGTGGCCAGGTCGCGCAGCACCGGCGGGGCCACCGAGGCCAGTCCGAGCCCGATGTTGGCCTCCACGCCCCGCAGTTCGGTGTGCAGCCGACCGTGGTCGCCGGAGCGGACGTCGCTGGTCACCCGGCGCAGCAACTCCTCCGCGTCGGTGATCTCCTGGTTCGGCTTGGGGGCCGGGGTGCCGTGCCGGCCGAACAGTTCGGCGACCCGCACCGACCACCAGCCGCCGGTCGGTGCGGGAACGCCGCGCCGGGCGGGTCCGGTGGGCTTGTCCGCGGCCGGGGCGCCGGGGGCGGCGGGCCGCCGGCCCGGGGTGGCGGCGGGGGCGCCGTCGCGGGCCAGACCGATCGCGGCCAGGTACGTCGCCAACTGGTCCTGGGCGAGCCGCAGCGCGGAACCGGCGGTCTCCGCGTGCTCGGTCGCGGCGGACAGTTCGGGCACGCCCATCGGGTCGGACGACTCCTGCCGGACCCACCGCAGCCGCTCGGAGGCGAGCTTGAGGTGGTCGAGCGCCTTGATCACCAGGTCGACGGGCAGTTCGTCGGACGTCGCCCGTACCTGGGCTCCCAGTTCCTCGATGATGGACATCCGTCGTCAGAGCGTCGATACGTAGAGCTGGGCGTGCTCGACGGCGGCGAGCGTCGCGGCGAGGCATTCCTCCAGTTCCTGGGCGGCCTGCGAGAGTGACGCCTGTGCGGCATCCACTGTGGAGTGGCCACTGCCCTCCAGGGCCCCGGCCAGGGTCTGCTGCGCCTCGGCCAGCTTGTCGCTGGCGGCCTGCACCGCAGCCTGGCCGTCGCCGATCTGCTGCAGGGCGGCATCGATGGCCGCTTTCAGCTCGGCAACGCTCGCCACGGCGAAACCTCCTGGGGGCTGGGAGGGCTCTTATTAGAGCTTATCCCGATGAGCGGTTCTCAGGCCCCTGGGCGTTTGCTGCCCGCCTGACCGTTCCCAGCTAGATCGGTCGACAGCGGCTGGACGCCGAGCTTCCTCCCACTTTGTGCCACCGTCCGACTACAGAGTCGGATCTCCGACACTTCTCTGGCCGGAAGCCGGATACGCCGCTCAGCGGTGCAACTTTCAGGCGATCCTCAGTCGTTCGAGGCCGGCTCGACCGGCAATGCCAGCCAGCGCGGCCCGCGTACCTCGGCGCCGAGCGCGGCGACCCGGGCCCGCAGCTCGCGGTCGGAGGTGACCACGACGCAGCTCCGATCGGCGGCCTCCGCACGGACCAGGTCCACGATCGCGTCGTCGCCGGAGCCCTCCGCCGCGACCACCCGGACCTCGTCGGTGCCGGCGACCCGCCGGGCCACCCCCTCCACCACGAGCACCACCTCGACCGGCGGCGGCAGTCCGGGTAGGCCGCCCGCCCGCAGCGGCGCCAGCCGGTCGCGCAGGCGGGCCGTGGCCGCCGCCCGGTCCCGCCACCAGCCGTCCGGCCTCGATCCCACGACGTTGGCGGCGTCCACGACGAGGAGCGGCTCGGCTGTCATCCGCCCAGCCTGCCATCCCGGTCCGCCCGTGATCGCCGCCACGCTGCCGCCCCCGGCGTTGCCACGCTGCCGCCCCCGGCGTTGCCACGCTGCCGCCCGGGCGCCGCCAGGCTGCCGTCACGCCCGCCGGCGCGGTGCCTCACCCGCCGTTACGCCGCGTTTGTCGGGCCTTCCGCCGGGTAGCCCAGGTGACGCCAGTGCCCGCGCCCGTGAGGGGGACAAGAGATGACCCAGGGACCCGGCGACCTCGGCCCCGACCCGTGGGACGAGTTCCTGGCCCGGTACTTCGGCCGCGGCGAAAACCGCCGGCAGGGGCAGCGGGTGGACATCACCAGGCTGATGACCGCGGACGCGCGGGAACTGCTCGCCGACGCGGCGCGTCGGGCGGCGCAGGCGAACAGCAGTGACCTGGACACCGACCACCTGCTCTGGGCGGCACTGCAACGGGAACCGCTGCGGGACCTGCTCACCCGGGCCGGAGCCGACCCGGAAACCCTGCTCGGCGCGCTCGGCGGCGAGCAGCGGGTGGACCGGCCCGCCAAGCACGGCCAGGTCCCGTCGAACATGTCCCTCACCCCGGCCGCGAAGCGGGCGCTGCTCGACGCCCACCAGCTCTCCCGGGCGATGAGCGCGTCGTACATCGGGCCGGAGCACATCCTGATGGCCCTGCCGCTCAACCCGGAGTCGCCGGCCGGCCGGATGCTCGCCGCGGGTCGGATCCAGCCCCAGTCACTCCAGGCCGCGAGCGCCGGCGGGGGCGGGAACGGCGGCACGCCGGACCGGGGTACCCCGACGCTGGACCAGTACGGCCAGGACCTGACCGATCTGGCCCGGGCGGACGAGATCGACCCGGTGATCGGCCGGGCCGACGAGATCGAGCAGGCGGTCGAGATCCTGTCCCGCCGGACCAAGAACAATCCGGTGCTGATCGGCGAGGCCGGGGTGGGCAAGACCGCCATCGTCGAGGGGCTCGCCGAACGGATCGCCGACGGGGACGTGCCGCAGACGCTGATCGGCAAGCGGGTGGTCCAGTTGGACCTCGCCCGGCTGGTCGCGGGCACCCGCTACCGGGGCGACTTCGAGGAACGGCTGAAGAAGGTCATCGACGAGATCCGGGCACACGGCGACGACTTGATCATCTTCCTCGACGAACTGCACACGCTGGTCGGCGCGGGCGGGGCCGGTGCCGAGGGCGGGATGGACGCCAGCAACATGCTCAAACCGGCGCTGGCCCGGGGCCACATGCGGGTGGTCGGCGCCACCACGCTCAACGAGTACCGCCGGAACATCGAGAAGGACGCCGCGCTGGCCCGGCGGTTCCAGCCGGTGCTGGTGCCGGAGCCCACCGTCGACGACACCGTGGCCATCCTGCGCGGGCTGCGGGACCGCTACGAGGCCCACCACCAGGTCCGGTTCACCGACGAGGCACTGATCGCCTGCGCCGAACTCTCCGACCGGTACCTCACCGACCGGTTCCTGCCGGACAAGGCGATCGACCTGCTCGACCAGGCGGGTGCCCGGGTCCGGCTGCGTACCCGCACTCCGGCCGGTGACGTACGGGAACTGGAGCAGGAACTCGAGGAGGTCCGCCGGGAGAAGGACCAGGCGGTCGCCGACGAGCAGTACGAGCGGGCATCCGAGCTGCGGGACCGACTCCAGGAGGTACGCGACCGGTTGGAGGCGGCCAACGGCAACGGCGGCCAGTCCTCCGTGCCGGAGGTGGGGCCGCAGGACATCGCCGAGGTGGTGTCCCGGGCCACCGGCATCCCCGTCAGCCAGCTCACCGAGGAGGAGCGGGACCGGCTGCTGCGGCTGGAGGGGCACCTGCACGAGCGGGTGGTCGGCCAGGACGACGCGGTGGGCGCGGTCGCCGAGGCGGTACGGCGGTCCCGGACCGGGCTCGCCGACCCGGACCGGCCGATGGGTAGCTTCATGTTCCTCGGGCCGACCGGGGTGGGAAAGACCGAGTTGGCCCGGGCGCTGGCCGAGGCGTTGTTCGGCGAGTCGGACCGGATGATCCGGCTGGACATGAGCGAGTTCCAGGAGCGGCACACCGTGAGTCGACTGGTCGGTGCCCCGCCCGGCTACGTCGGGTACGAGGAGGCCGGCCAGCTCACCGAGGCGGTACGCCGCCGCCCGTACGCCGTGGTGCTGCTCGACGAGATCGAGAAGGCGCATCCCGACGTGTTCAACATCCTGTTGCAGGTGCTCGACGACGGCCGGCTCACCGACAGCCAGGGTCGTACGGTGAACTTCCGCAACAGCGTACTGATCATGACCAGCAATCTCGGCTCGGAGCTGATCACCGGTACCCAGCGCAGCGTCGGCTTCGGTGGCGGCGTCGAGGGCGGTGCCGAGGAGGAGAACACCGAGCTGCGGGAGCGGCTGATGCGCCGGCTGCAGGAGTCGTTCCGGCCGGAGTTCCTCAACCGGATCGACGAGGTGATCATCTTCCGGCGGCTGGAGAGCGAGCAGTTGCGCCAGATCACCGAACTGCTGCTGGAGGACACCCGGCGACGACTGCACGCCCAGGACATCGGGGTCGACTTCACCGCCGAGGGTGTGGACTGGCTCGCCGAGCACGGCTACCAGCCGGAGTTCGGGGCCCGCCCGTTGCGCCGGACGATCCAGCGGGAGGTCGACAACCGACTGTCCCGGATGCTGCTCGACGGAACACTCGTACCGGGTCAACGGGTCACGGTCGGTGCCCGGAACGGCGAGCTGACCTTCGACGTGTCCACCGGCGAACGGTCCGGAGGCCGGAGTCCGGCCGCCCTCTCCGCAGGACGGTGAGGCGGCGACGGCCGGGACGTCAGCGAAGGCGGTGGCCGGGAAGCCGGGTGGTGTTCGCCGCTGGCGGCCGGCTCGAGGAGAGGAGTCCAACGTGAGCCAGCCCGAGGAGAACCGCGAGAAGAGCGCCAAGACCGACGCGGTACTGCGTCCACCGTCCGCCGTGCCCAAGCCGGCGCCGCCCCCGTCGGCCCCGGGTCGACGCAAGGCCGCGGAGAAGGAGCCGGCGCCCGCCGCGCCGCCGTCGGAGGAGGAGGAAGCGTGATGGCTCGGCAACAACGGGTGGAGCCGGAGGTGGAGCAGCTGTGGCAGGACTTCCACAGTCGCGTCAACGTCACCTCGGACCAACTGCGGAGCTGGCTGCTCACCCAGGGCTCCGGCGAGCAGGCGTTCGGTTCCGATCCGGACCTCGGGCTGCCCGAACCCGGCCGGCGGATCCTCGCCATCCTGGGCAAGCGCAAGGTCGACCTCACCAGCGACGACATCCAGGTTATGCGGGAGACGGTGAGCGAGATCCAGGATCTGGTCGACACCCGTCCGGCCGTCGGTGTGACCGACGAGGACTGGCGCCGGGCGCTGCTCGACCTCGGGCACGACCCGCTGATCGAGCCGAACACGACCACGACCTACCGACGCCAGCCGTAGCCCGACAGCGGCGCTGCTGCCGGCGCTGCTGACCCCGACCGACCTCTCCGGTGCGTACACCGGAGAGGTCGTCGACGCGTGGGCCTACTCGCCACCGATGGTGGACACCCCCAGCCCGGCCGCCTCGGCGGCGTCGGTGCGTTCGGTACGGATCGCCTCCTCCCGGGCCAGCAGGGCGGCGTACTCGGCGACGTCCTCCGGCGTGGGCAGCGTCGGAACCCGACGCAGGAAGGCTTCCACGTCACGGGAGGCGGCGGTGTGCGCGGCCGCGATCCGTCGTGCGGTCTCCCCGTCGTCCTCGGGCGGGATGAGGTCGGTCATGCCGTTACCGGTACCCGCTCGGGGCCGGTTCGCACCGGTCCGGGCGGAGATACCTGCTCGGGCGCGGACCCGGGTCCGTCCTCCCCGGCGAGCGCGACCCTCAGGGAGCTCCGGCGGGATCCCCGGTCCGGGCGAGGGGCCCGGCAGGCGCCGGGGCGGATACCCGGGCAGCGGGACCAGAGGGGCGTCAGGAGCGGGTGGGAGGGTGGCGGCCCGTGCGCCGCCCGGCCCGGAACCGGACGGCGCACGGTGGCCGGTGCCCCGCCGACCGGGGGTCAGATCGGCGGTGTCGCGGCGATGTGGACGGTCGCCACCGACACCGTCGGTTCTGGATCGGGTAGGACATGGTTAAGGTAGCCGGCAGCAATCGACCCAGCCAGATACCGCCTAGCTCATACCGCGCCTGGAAGGTTGCCACCTCCGGGAGGGCCAGCGCCGCGGTGGTCGACGTCGGCGTCCGCACCGGCCCGGGTAGGACAGCCATCGAGGAGACGTGTTTGTCCAGCACCGGTGCGCGCCGACGTCCGGCGGTCCTGGTGGCGTACGCCGCCTTCGTCCTGGTGGGGCTGACTGCCGGCGTCGGCGGCGTGCTGTTGCCGGCCCAGATCCTCGACTACGGCGTGAACAAGGCCACGGTCGGGATCACCTTCTTCACGTTCTCCGCCGGGTTCCTGCTGGCCGGCATCACCGCCGGTGGGTTGATGCACCGCCTCGGCACCCGTGCCGCCCTGGTCGTCGGCGGGGGCGCCTTCGTCGCGGCCGCGCTCTACACGGCGGTCCGCCCACCGTTCCTGGCGTTCGTGGCGGTGCAGGTGGTGGCCGGTTACGGCATCGGCGTACTGGAGTCGGTGCTCAACGCGTACCTCAGCGAACTGCCCGGAGCGACGACGCTGCTCAACCGGCTGCACGCGTTCTTCGGGGTGGGTGCGCTGCTCGGGCCCGCACTGGCCGCCTGGATGCTGCGCACGCTGCCCTGGACGGCGGTGTGGCTGGTGCTCGCGCTGGCGTCTCTGCCACTGGTCGCCGGCTTCCTGCTGTCGTACCCGGCGCGTGCCCGGCCGGACGACGGCCGGGACGGCGCCGGGGCCGACACCGGGTTCCGGACCGGGGACGGCACCGGAGAGCCGGCGGTGCGGGGATCCCGGGCAGCCGGCGGCGGCCTGCTCGGCACCGCCCTACGCCAGCCGGCGGTGCTGCTGGGAGCGGTGTTCCTGACCGTCTACGTAGGGCTCGAGATGAGTGTGGGCGACTGGGGCTTCAGCCTGCTGGTGGACGGGTACGGGCAGCAGGCCGTGCTCGCCGGGTACACCGTCAGCGGGTACTGGCTCGGATTGACCGTGGGCCGGTTCCTGATCAGCCCGATCGCCGTCCGGATCGGGCTGACCCCGGCGGGCACCATGACCGCCTCCCTGACCGGTGTCACGGCGAGCGCCGTACTGACGTGGTTGTCGCCCGTTCCGGCGCTGGCCAGCGTCGGCCTGGTGCTGTTGGGCTTCTTCCTGGGCCCGATCTTCCCGACCGCCATGGCGATGGTGCCGCGCCTGACGTCGGCCCGGCTGGTAGCCACGGCGATCGGTGTCCTGAACGGGGTCTCGGTGGTCGGTGGGGCGGTGTTCCCGTGGCTGGCCGGCGCGATCGCCCAGGCCACCGGAGTGTGGACCCTGCTGCCGTTCAGCCTGGCATTGGCACTGGCCCAACTCGCGATCTGGTGGCGGCTGGCCCGCCGGGTCACCCCCGGCTGACCGTCAGGCGGCGGCCAGGTCCTGGGGGCCGAAGCTGGGATTGCGGGCCAGCCAGGCCAGGTAGTGCGGGTTACGGGACAGCGAGTCGGTGTAGGCGGCGATGGCCTGTGCGAGTACCCGGTCGGCGATCGCAGCCGCCGGTGCGTCCGGATGCCAGCCGAGCAGGAGCCGCCAGCGCAGGGGCGTGTTGGCCAGCGGGCGGGTGACCAGGCCCGACACCGGCCGGAAGGTCGCCTGTGCGAGCGCGACCGCCTCGCCCGCCTCGACCAGGTCGATGCAGCTGCGGATGTCGGTCTCGTAGATCTTCCGTGGCGTGAATCCGGCTCGGGCACAGGACGCGGCGAAGCAGTCGGCGAAGCAACCGTCGCCGGGCGCCGCCGCCCAGCGTTCCTCGGCCAGGTCGGCCAGGTGCACCTCGTCGTGGGAGGCCAGCGGATGCGCCTCGGGCAGGAGGACGAAGACCGCGTCGTTCGCCACCGCCCGCCAGGTGAGGCCGAACTCCGCCGACGGGGTGGCGTCGCCGCAGACGCCCGAGAGGACGTAGTCGAGCCGTCCGCTGAGCACCATCTGGGCCAGCTCGTCGACCGACCAGGACGCGAAGGTGCTGATCTGCGCGTGCGGCTGGTCGGCGGCCAGCCTGTGCACCAGCCCGCCGAGGATCGGGCTGTTCACCCCGCCGAACCGGAACCGGGTCAGCGCCGCGCCCGTGCCCGCGAGTCGGGCGGCCTCGTCCTGTAGGCCCTTCATCGCGGGCAGCAGGACCCGGGCCCGGGCCAACACCAGCTCGCCCAGCGCGGTGGGTCGGGCGCCCCGCCGGTCCCGCTCGAACAGCGGTCCGCCGAGAGTGCGCTCGATGCGCTGGAGCTGTGCCGTGAGGGCGGGCTGCGCCAGCCCGAGGGTCGAGGCCGCCTTCGTCACGCTGCCCGTCTCCGCGATCGCGCAGACCACCTTGAGGTGCCGCAGCTCCAGGTTCATAGCGTGACGGTAGGACCCGAAAGGGATTCACGGGAAGACCTTTGGCTAGTGAAAGATCCCCCAAAGGAAACCCAAACTGCGACCGAACGGACACCTATTTCTGACGGGCAGCCCAGAGCAGCCCTCGTTCGGTGATCGTCCGGATCGGCGGAAGCGTCAGGTCGTCGAGCTTGTGGCCGACCGTCGAGACGAATATCCGGCCCGCGCCCCACGATCTGGTCCACACGGCCGGCAGGGTGACGGACTGCCGCCACGGCGTCGCCGTCGGCGTCCCGTCCGCCGCCGGCGGCACGTCCGCGTCCGGCCCCGGGTCGAACGTCACCGTGGCCAGTACGTCGTTGAGCGGGTCGGTGAGCACCCAGTACTTCTCGGTGTGCAGACGGACCGAACCGATCTCCCGGACGATCGGGTGCTCGGCCCGGTCCGGCAGCACCGTCAGCTCGTGGTCGACGAACCCGGCCGGATGGTGCACGAAGACACCGCCGGTGAGCTGGTGGTACGCGTTGTGGTGGAACGCGCCAACGATCCCGCCGTGCCAGCCCGCGAATCCGGTGCCGGCGCGGACCGCCGCGATCAGTCCCGCCGCCTGCTCGTCGGTGACGGTCCCGATCGACCAGCACTGCACCACCAGGTCGGCGGCGGCCATCCGGTCCGGATCGGCGTAGACCGCCAGATCGTCGTGGACCTCCACCTCGAAGCCCTGCCCGCGCAGGAACGGAATGAACAACTCGGTCGCCGGCACCGGAACGTGGCCGTCCCAGCCGCCCCGGACCACTATCGCGTCTCGCACCGCCACCACCCGTCCACCGTCGTCCTCGGCCGGCCCGATCCGGCCCGACACACCCGCGCCGCGCGTCGGTACGCCGACCGGCCCGACGCGGGAACGCGCCGGGCTGGGCCGATCATGACACTCGTTCGACAGTCACGTCGCCGGTGGCGGCGGGGTGAGGTCGTCGACGTACGTGGGTCGGCCGCTCACCGCGTCCCGGACCTTGTCGACCACGCCGAGGGCGGGCTCGACGACGCGGTTCCACGGCGGGGTGGCCGGGGCGGCCGGATGCGGCCTGGTCGGCGCGGCCTCCTCGGCGATCTCCACCCGGTTGCCCAGCCGGATCAGGTCGGCGTCACTGGCCGCGGACCGCAGGGCCGGGAAGATCTGGCGCGACGCCGTCTCGGCGTGCCGGAGCAGTTGTCCGGCGACCTCGCCGGCGAGCTGGTCGAACCGGGTTTCCGTCGGCGTGACGCTGGAGAGTTCCCGGAGCGTACGCAGCATCTCGTTGTCCGCGGCGATCTCCCGGTCGGCCAGCGGCCCGCCGTCGGGCAACGCGCTCCGGACGGTGGGGTAGAGGTACTGCTCCTCACCGGACAGGTGCCGGGCAACGGTGGCGGTCAGCACCTCGGCGACCTGACTGCGTCGCTCGGGCGCGACGTCGTCGGTCAGCTCCCCGCAGAGCGCGACGATCTGGTCGTGCTCCTCGGCGAGCAGTTCCACCATGCTGCGCCCGCCGGGCCGGTAGTCCTCGTCCTCACCGGTCGGGGGTAGCGGGGGCAGGGGCAGGGTCACGTTGGCCTCCTTACAGGCTGGTCCCGGATCCACCGCCGCTGGATCGACCGACGCTGCTCCGTGGACAACGCGCAGGTACCCCCGGCCCCGGACGGCGAAACCCGAGGGTGGGTCGGGCGGATACCCGGGGACGGCCGGCTGGTATGAAGAACCGCATGAGTAGCCAGTCCGCGTCCGCCCACCCGAGCGCCACCGACGACGTCGTCGAGCTGTGCCGGGACCTGCTCCGCATCGACACCAGCAACACCGGAGACACCGAGACCAGCGCCGGCGAGCGGGTGGCCGCGGAGTACGTCGCGGAGAAGCTCGCCGAGGTGGGCGTCGAGGCGCACGTCCGCGAGTCGGCACCGGGCCGGACCAACCTGGTCGCCCGGATCCCCGGCACCGACCCGAGCCGCGGGGCCCTGCTGGTCCACGGGCACCTGGACGTCGTACCCGCCGACGCCAGCGAATGGTCGGTGCACCCGTTCTCCGGCGAGATCTCCGACGGCTACCTCTGGGGCCGGGGCGCGATCGACATGAAGGACTTCGACGCGATGGTGCTCGCGGTGGTCCGGGACTGGCAGCGCACCGGGGTACGCCCACCCCGCGACCTCGTCCTCGCCTTCACCGCCGACGAGGAGGCCGGCGGCGAGTACGGCGCGCACTTCCTGGTCGACCAGCATCCCGACCTGCTGGACGGCTGCACCGAGGCGATCGGCGAGGTCGGCGGCTTCTCCTACTCGGTCAACTCCGATCTCCGGCTCTACCTGATCGAGACCGCGGAGAAGGGGCTCGAGTGGCTGCGGCTGCACGCCCGGGGCCGTCCCGGGCACGGGTCGATGGTGCACGACGACAACGCCGTCACCGCGCTCGCCGAGGCGGTCGCCCGGGTCGGCCGGCACCGGTTCCCCATCGTGCTCACGCCGACCGTGCAGGCGTTCCTGGAGCAGGTTTCCGAGGCACTCGGCATCGAACTCGACCCGACCGATCCGGAGTTGGCGATCGCCAAGCTCGGTCCGATCGCCAATCTGATCGGCGCGACGGTCCGCAACACCGCCAACCCGACCCGGCTGGCCGCCGGCTACAAGGACAACGTGATCCCCAGCCGGGCCAGCGCCACCATCGACTGCCGGAGCCTGCCGGGCCAGGCCGAGATTTTCCTGGAGCAGTTGCGCGAGGTGGTCGGGCCGGACATCGAGATCGAGCACATCCAGCGGCAGCCGGCGCTCGAGACCAGCTTCGACGGCGATCTCGTGGCCGCGATGGGGGCGGCGCTGCGGGCCGAGGATCCGGGCGCCCGGCCGGTGCCGTACATGCTCTCCGGCGGCACCGACGCCAAGGCGTTCGCCAAGCTCGGCATCCGGTGCTTCGGCTTCGCGCCGTTGCGGCTGCCGGCCGACCTGAACTTCTCCGCGCTCTTCCACGGCATTGACGAGCGGGTGCCGGTCGACGGACTACAGTTCGGCGTGCGGGTGCTCGACCGGTTTCTGCGCCAGAGCTGACCGCCCGTCCGGCTGGCACAGACGCCCGGCACCCACCTACCATCCTGGGCGATCCATCCACTTCCGGTTCAGCTACCTCCGGTCCACGCATTCCAACGTCCGGTCCACCCATTTCGGCCCGCGTCGGAGTCGACGACCGCCCACGTGGCGGTCGTCCGGCGGGCTGGTGAACATCGCACTGAAGGGAAAGGCCACACCATGACCGACCAGCACGCCGAGCTGGACGTTGCCCTGGAACGGGTCATCGAGACCGCCCGGGCGCACCTTGCCGCGGTCCGGGCCGCCGAGGGCCGGATCGACGACGACGCCGTCTGGCAGGCGTACGTCGAGCTCAACAACGCGTCGTACGACTACGACGAGCAACTGCTCGATGCCTTCGGCGAGGTCACGCCGTGGGACGTGGAGGCGATCGACCCCGACGAGGCGGACGAGCGCTACGGGGTGGGCCTCGGCGGCGTCGACGGCACCGAGCCGGGCGACCCGCACCCGCTCGTGCTCTCCGTACGCCACCGGCGTGACTACCGGGTCCCCAGCGTGGCCGCCCTGCTGCGGGTGGCTCAGGCGGCCCGGCGTGCCGGTGTGCCGGACGAGGAGGAGGCGGCGGCGGTCGAGGGCGTCGGCGAGGCGGTACTGGAGCTGCTGCAGACCGGTGACGGATCGCTCGGTGCCCTGGACATCCCCGAGCTGGAGCCCCTGGACGGCGTGGTCATGGTCAGCGAGGTGACCGTTCCACTCGATCTGGAGTCGTTCGACGACGAGGACAGCAGCGGGCCGTTCACGCCGGGCGCGGACGACCGGCTCGTCGGTCGGCTGGACGAGCACCCGTTCGTCTCGGACGTCGACGAGGAGCCCGAGCGGGCCCGGTAGCACCGATCCGCCGGGTCGGGTCGACCCGTCCAGGTGTCAGCGGTCCGGCCGCTGGCGCGCGGGGCCGGGCGAGGCGGCCCGGCGGTCAGTAGGAGAGGCCCGGTTGCGACTGGTTGACGACGCGTCGCCGCAGCATCACCTGCCGCGTACCGTCGCGGAACAGTCGTACCCGGGCCAGCTCCCAGCCGGAGAATTCGGCTTGGATCGCCAGTTGCGCCGTCGCGGTCATCCTGTCGACATTCGGCGGTAACCGTAATGGCGCGTATTCGTAGTCCATGTCCTCTATCCTGCCCACGCCGGCTGGGAGACACCAGTCCTTCGCCGGGGTGAGCTGGGTCGGGCGCGGGGACCCGTACGCCTGGAGATCTCTCGTCCCATTTCGGGTCGGCTGTCCCTTTCCTCGCCGGTCGTGGTGCTCCGGGTCAGCTGTCGCGTTCCGGATAGCCCACGGGCACCGCCGAGACGTCGTCGAGAGCGCGGGCGATCTCGTCCGGCAACGTCATCCGCTCCACCTGGAGCGCCCCGAGCAGTTGGCCGACCGTACGGGCACCCAGGATCGGGGCGACCACCCCGGGCCGGTCCCGGACCCAGGCGAGGGCCACCTCCAGCGGCGACACGCCCAGCCCGCCCGCCGCGGTCGCCACCGCCTCCACGATGCTGGAGCAGCGCGGCTCCAGGTAGCTGGCCACGAAGCGCTCGAAGTGCGCCGAGGCGGCCCGCGAGTCGGCCGGGCGGCCGTGCCGGTACTTCCCGGTCAGCACCCCACGACCCAGCGGCGACCAGGGCAGCACGCCGAGCCCCAGACTCTCGCAGGCCGGCAGCACCTCCCGCTCGATGCCCCGTTCGAGCAGCGAGTACTCGACCTGCGCCGCCACCACCGGAGCCCGCCCCGGGAAGGCCGCCTGCCACGTCGCCGCCTGTGCGGTCTGCCAGCCGGAGAAGTTGGAGACCCCGACGTAGCGGACCCGGCCGCTGGCCACCGCGTGGTCCAACGCGGCCAGCGTCTCCTCCAGCGGGGTGGCCGGGTCGTACCCGTGCACCTGCCACAGGTCCACGTGATCGGTGCCCAGCCGGCGCAGCGACGCGTCGAGGGTGCGCAGCAGGTGGCCCCGGGAGCCGTCCCGGCGGCGGGCGGCGCCCGGCCGGAGCCCGGCCTTGGTGGCGATGAGCAGGTCGTCCCGGGGCACCAGGGCGCCCAGCAGGGAGCCGATCACCGCCTCCGCGTCGCCGTCGCTGTACACGTCGGCCGTGTCGACGAGGTTGCCCCCGGCGTCCAGGTAACTCTTCAGCTGGGCGGCAGCGTCATCCGCATCGGTGTCCCGACCCCAGGTCATGGTGCCGAGCGCGAGCCGGGAAACCGCCAGCCCGCTTCGGCCGAGCGGTCGCTGTTGCATGGTTGAACTTTATTCAGAACATCGCTCCGCCGATATCCTCGCTCCCGCCATCGCCGTTCGCGTCGCGGGGCACAAAGCCGACGTCCGGGCACGGGTCCGGCACCGACGGGCAGGTGGCGGGCACCTGACGGGCAGGTGGCGGGCGACCTGGCGGGTCGTGGCGAGCAGTACCGGCGCGTTGGGCCCACCGGTCGTCGGCTGCCGGAGGAGCATTGCGTACCCTGATGCGACTTGCGCATGGATGGGGGAGAGGGACCAGTGCGACTCGGGCTCAGCCTCGGATATCAGACGGCGTGGAGCACCCCCGCCGACCACCTGGCCCTGGCCCGCGAGGCGGACCGGCTCGGCTACTCCGTGGTCTGGGCCGCGGAGGCGTACGGCTCGGATTCTCCCAGCATGCTGGCCTGGCTGGCCGGTCAGACCGAGCGGATCGACCTCGGTGCCGGGGTGATGCAGATCCCGGCCCGTAGTCCGGCGGCCACGGCCATGACGGCGGCCACCATCGACGCGGTCTCCGGCGGCCGGTTCCGGCTCGGCCTTGGCGTCTCCGGTCCGCAGGTCTCCGAGGGCTGGCACGGCGTGCGATTCGCCAAGCCGCTGGCCCGGACCCGGGAGTACGTCGACATCGTCAAGCTGGCCCTGGCCCGCAAGCCGGTGGAGTACGACGGCGCGCACTACACGCTGCCGCTGCCGGACGGCCCCGGCAAGGCGCTCCGGCTCGGCTTCCATCCGCCGCGCGAGCGGATTCCGATCTACCTGGCCGCGGTCGGGCCGAAGAACCTGGAACTCGCCGGTGAGATCGCCGACGGCTGGCTGGCGGTCTTCTACGCGCCGGAGTTCGCCGCCGAGCAGCTCGCCGCGGTCGCCGCCGGACGGGCCCGGGCCGGTCGGGAACTCGCCGGGTTCGACGTGGTGCCGACGGTGCCGGTGGTGGTCGGCGACGACATCGCCAACTGCGCCGAACTGGTCCGGTGGTACGCCGCGCTCTACGTCGGCGGGATGGGCAGCCGGGAGCAGAACTTCTACAACCAGCTCGCCACCCGGATGGGCTACGGCGACGCCGCCCGGGAGGTGCAGGAGCTCTACCTGGCGAAGCGGCAGCGGGACGCCGCGGCGGCGGTGCCGCTGGAGTTCATCGACCGCACCTCCCTGATCGGCCCGAAGGAGCGGATCGCCGCGCGGATGGGCGAGTACGCCGCCGCGGGTGTGACCACGCTCTCGGTGAGCCTCTTCGTCGCCGACGCGGAAAGCGGCATCCAGACCCTGCGTACCTGCGCCGAGGCGCTGGATCTCGCCGGGGTCGGCGAGTGAGCGAGCGGGGGGTCCGGAGGCTGGGCGGCGGGCGGCGACGGGACGCGGCGACGATCGGGGTGCGCGGGTGAGCTGGATCGAGGCAATCGTCCTGGGCATCGTCCAGGGCCTCACCGAGTTCCTGCCGGTGAGTTCGTCGGGGCATCTGCGGATCACCTCGGCGATCTTCTTCGACCAGGACGCCGGGGCGTCGTTCACCGCCGTCACCCAGCTCGGCACCGAGTCCGCCGTGCTGCTGTACTTCGCCAAGGACATCTGGCGGATCACCCGGGTCTGGGTGATCGGGATCTGGGACTCCTCGGTCCGGTCGAGCCTGGACTACCGGATGGGCTGGTACGTCATCATCGGCTCGATTCCGATCGGGCTGTTCGGCTTCCTGTTCAAGGACCAGATCCGTACCGCGGCCCGGAACCTGTGGCTGGTCGCGACCACGCTGATCGTCTTCGCCTTCGTGCTGGCCTTCGCCGAGTACTGGGGCCGGCAGACCCGACGGCTCGAGAACTTCACCCTCCGGGACGGCATCGTGATGGGCCTCGCCCAGGCGATGGCCCTGATCCCCGGGGTCTCCCGGTCCGGCGGCACGCTGACCGCCGGGCTGTTCCTCAACCTGACCCGGGAGGCGGCGGCCCGCTACTCGTTCCTGCTGGCCATTCCGGCGGTGGTGATGTCGGGGGTGTTCAGCATCCCGGACGTCTTCGACAGCAGCGGCGGCGGTTCGATCCCGTCCGGGGCGCAGATGATCGTCGCCACGGTGATCGCCTTCGGGGTCGGCTACGCCGCCATCGCCTGGCTGTTGCGCTATGTCGCCCATCACACCCTCTACGTGTTCGTGCTCTACCGGGTCGCGCTCGGCAGCCTCGTACTGGCGCTGCTGCTGACCGGCACCATCTCGGCGACCTGACGGCCCGCCGCCTGGTCGGCGAGGGTGCCGGCCGGGCGGCGGGGCCGGGTCGTAGGGTGGTGATCGTGGCGACCCTTCTCCTCCTCCGGCACGGCCGGACCACGGCGAACGCGGACGGCGGCCTGGCTGGCCGGCAACCCGTGGAACTCGACGACACCGGCCGGGCCCAGGCGTCGGCGGTGGGGGCGAGACTGCGCGCGATCCCACTGGCGGCGGTGGTCACCAGCCCGCTGATCCGGTGTCGCCAGACGCTGGAACTGGCACTGCCGGACGCCGCCCCGGTCGTCGAGGACGGGCTGGTCGAGTGCGACTACGGCGCCTGGCAGGGGCAGCCGTTGAAGAAGCTGGCCAAGGATCCACTGTGGCAGGTCGTACAGCAGCATCCGAGCGCCGTCGTCTTCCCCGACGGCGAGACGATGGCCGGGATGGCCGCCCGGGCGGTCGAGGCGGTACGTCGCTGGGATGCCCGGATCACCGCCGAGCACGGGCCGGAGGCGATCTGGCTGGCGTGCAGCCACGGCGATGTGATCAAGGCCATCGTCGCGGACGCGATGGGCATGCACCTGGATCTCTTCCAGCGGATCGTCGCCGATCCCGGCTCGGTGACCGGGATCCGGTACACCCCGGTGCGCCCGTTCGTCCTGCGGCTCAACGACACCGGGGGTGACCTGACCGGTCTGGTGATGCCGCGCCGGGGCCGGCGGCGGCGTCCCCGGGCGGCCGAGTCGGATGCCCCGGTCGGCGGCGGGGCGGGCGCCGTCGGCGCGGGCGCGGGATCGGACGTGCCGGCCGCCGCCGACGGGCGGAGATGATGATCGGTTCTGCGGCCGGAACGGGCCCCTCGGGCCGGACCGGCGCCCCGGACCGGGCCCTGACCTCGGTCGGACCGGGGCTCACGGTGATTCGGGTCGGTGGGCTGCACGGTGTGGTATCCGGCCGGATAGGGTCGTGGGTATGACCCACCAGGTGCACGCATTCGAGCCGCCGGAGCGGTTCGTCGCCGGGACCGTGGGTCCGCCGGGTGAGCGGACGTTCTTCCTCCAGGCGCGGGGCGGTGGCCGGCTGGTCAGTGTCGCCCTGGAGAAGGTCCAGGTCTCGCTGCTGGCGGAGAAGCTGGAGGAGTTGCTGACCGAGGCGCACCGCCGGTTCGGCGTCGAGCTGCCCGAGGCTCCGGTCGCGGTCACCTCGGACAACGAGCCGCTGGACACGCCGGTCGACGAGGAGTTCCGGGTGGGCACCCTCGGCCTGGCCTTCGATGTCGACACCGCGACCGTGGTGATCGAGGCGATCGCCGCCGGAGAGGCCGAGGCCGAGGTCGAACTCGGTGCCGGGGAGGACGACGTCGACGAGGACGAGGAGCCGGACGACGACCTCGATCGGCTCCGGGTCCGGTTGACCCCCCAGGCGGCCCGTGAGTTCATCGACCGGGCCCGCCGGGTGGTGGCGGCCGGCCGACCGCCGTGCCCGCTCTGCGGCCAGCCGCTCGATCCCGCCGGACACCTCTGTCCCCGTCACAACGGCTACCACCGGTGATGGTTCCCGCCCTCGGGCCGGGATCGTCCCGGTGACCTCGGCCGACCTGCGACCCGTGCTGGACGAGAGCGATGCCCTCCGCCTCCTGCTCGGCGGCGAGTTCGAGCTGGAGGGGCGACTGGTCGACGCCTCCAACACCACCCTGCGGGGGTTCCTGACCCTGGACGGGGTGACGGTCCGCTGCGTCTACAAGCCGGTACGGGGGGAACGGCCGCTCTGGGACTTCCCGGACGGCACGCTGGCCGGCCGGGAGGTCGGCGCGTATCTGGTGTCCCGGGCCACCGGCTGGGACCTCATTCCGCCGACCGTGCTCCGGGACGGTCCGCTGGGTCCCGGCGCGTGCCAGCTCTGGATCGACGAGCCGGAGGAGACCGAGCCGCTGGTCGGGTTCGTGCCGGCCGGAAGCCTGCCGGCCCGCTGGTTCCGGATCGCGGCCGCCCGGGACGACGACGGCACGCCGTACGCCCTCGCGCACGCCGACGACCCCCGGTTGGCCCGGCTCGCCGTACTCGACGTCGTGATCAACAATGCCGACCGCAAGGGTGGCCACGTGCTCGTCGGGCCGGACGACCGGATCTACGGTGTCGACCACGGCGTCTGCTTCCACGTCGACGACAAGCTGCGGACGGTGCTCTGGGGCTGGTCGCGGCGGATCCTGCCACCCGACGCGCTGGAGATGCTGGAAGAGCTGGCCGAGGGGCTCGCCGGCCCGCTCGGCGAGGCACTGGCCGACCACCTGACCCTGTCCGAGATCACCGCCGTGCGGGGCAGGGTCGCCCGGCTGTTGGCGACGACCAGCTTTCCGGAGCCGTCCGAGGAATGGCCCGCCATTCCCTGGCCGCCGATCTGACCCTGGCCGGTCCGGGTCCGAGGCGTCGTGTCGGTCTGATCACCTCGTCCGCCGGCCCAGGTGATCAACGCCGCTCGGCTGGCTAGGCTGGTGACCATGGAAACGTGGGTGGGTCACGAGATTCCGCGACTGCCGGGCCGGGGACGGCAGCTCGCCCTGTTCGACTCCGCGCGCCGTTCGGTGCAGCCGACCCGTCCCTCCGGCGCGGCGACCATGTACGTCTGCGGCATCACCCCGTACGACGCGACCCACCTGGGACACGCGGCAACCATGATCACGTTCGACGTGCTGCAACGGGTGTGGCGGGACGGTGGCCACCCGGTGACGTACGTGCAGAACGTCACCGACATCGACGATCCGCTGCTGGAGCGGGCGGAGCGGGACGGCGAGGACTGGGTCGTCCTCGCCATGCGGGAGACGGCGCTGTTCCGTGAGGACATGGAGGCGCTGCGGATGATCCCGCCGGCGCACTACGTCGGCGCGGTCGAGTCGATCCCGGCGATCGCCGAGAAGGTTCGGGTGCTGCTGGACGGCGGTGCCGCGTACCGCCTCGACGACGGCACCGGGGACGTCTACTTCGACATCACCGCCGCGCCCCGGTTCGGCTACGAGTCCAACCTGAGCCGCGAGGAGATGCTGGGAATCTTCGGCGAGCGCGGCGGGGACCCGGACCGGGCCGGCAAGCGGGACCGGCTCGATCCGCTGCTGTGGCGCGGCAGCCGGGACGGCGAGCCGGCCTGGGAGGGTGGACCCCTGGGCCCGGGCCGCCCCGGCTGGCACATCGAGTGCGCCGTCATCGCGCTGGCCCTGCTCGGCGACAGCATCGACGTCCAGGGCGGCGGCAATGACCTGCTGTTCCCGCACCACGAGTGTTCCGCGGCCCACGCCGAGCGGCTGACCGGCGTGACCCCGTTCGCCCGGCACTACGTACACGCCGGGATGATCGGGCTCGACGGCGAGAAGATGTCGAAGTCAAAGGGCAACCTGGTTTTCGTCTCCCGGTTGCGGGCCGACCACGTGGACCCGATGGCGGTCCGGCTCGGCCTGCTCGCCGGCCACTACCGGACCGACCGGGAGTGGACCGACGACGTGCTCAAGATCGGCCACCAGCGACTGGCCCGCTGGCGCGAGGCCGCCGCCGCCCCACTCGGCGCCCCCGGCCCGGCCCTCCTCGCCGAAATACGCGACCGCCTCGCCGACGACCTCGACACCCCCGGCGCGCTCGCCGCCATGGACCGCTGGGCGGACGCGACCCTCGCCCACACCGGCACCGATGCGGCCGCCCCGGACCTGGCCGCCGCCACCGTCGACGCCCTCCTCGGCATCCGCCTGTAAGGAAGGGCCCCTTCTTATCGCTTTCTGCATAGGAAGGGCCCCTTATTAACCTCCGAGATCGGGATCCGGCGTGGGGGCGGGGACCTGGTACTGCTCGGTGAGGGTGGTCATCGGGCCCGGCCAGGTCGCCTGGGCCACCTCGATCGGCTTGTGGCTGGCGTCGTACGCGACGTGCAGCAGGTGCAGCACGGGGGTGTCCGGCCGGATCTGGAGGATCTCCGCCTCGTCCCGGCTGGGCTGCCGGGCGCTGATCTGGTCCGTCGCCGACATGTAGCGTCGGCCGATGGCCTCCTCCGCCTCCTGGTAGAGCGGTCGCCCGTACGCCTCCATCCGTTCCAGACTGGTTCCGGCGGCGTCGGCGGTCCGGAACCAGGACGCGCCGACCTCGACCGGCACCTCCTCGGTGCGGACCAGATGCCGCCGGACGATCAGCTCGGTCCCGTCCGGTACGCCGAACGCGTCGGCCACCTCGGGTGGTGCCGGTGCCCGGCCGACCTGCACCAACTGCTGCCGGTACCGGGCGGCGAGGTCGGCGTGGTAACCACGGTGGCCGCCGTACCGCCCTCGGGAGAGGCGGTTCAGCCGGCGCCGGGTACCGCGTACGTAGGTGCCCGAGCCGGGTTTGGTGATCAGGACGCCCTCGACCCGTAGCTGGTCGATCGCCCGCTGGACGGTCTGCTTCGCGACGCCGAACATCTCGGCGATGGCCGGGATCGACGGCAGTCGGTCCCCGGCAGCCCAGTCACCGTTCCGGATCCGGGCCCGCAACTGCGCGGCGATCTGCCGGTGGGGAAACTCGGCCGCCCCAGGGTTGATCTGCATGCTGCCCCCGTCAGTCCCGGTCGGTAATGACACTAGGTTCCTAGGATGCCGTACGGGGTGTGCGCCGGGCAACCCCGGGACACGCGGAGAGGCGTACGGCCGAGGGACGGCCCCATTCGGAGACCGTCCCTCGGGCTGCTGCGGGTGGGTGTTACCAGGTGTACGGGTCGCGGGTCACCAGGTGTACGGGTGCCGGGTCACCAGGAGCCGGCGGTCGGCCCGGCCGAGCCGCCTCTGCGACGCAGGTACTTCTCGAACTCCTGGGCGATCTCGTCCCCGGTCAACGGCTGGATGCCGGCGTCGCCGACCCGTTCCTCCAGTTCGCGGACGTACTCACCGAGTTCGGCGTCCTGCTCGGCGGCGGTGCGTACCCGCTGCTCCCACTCGGCGGCCTCCTCGGCCAGGTCCGACATCGGGACCGGCAGATCGAGCACCTCCTCGACCCGGTGCAGCAGCGCCAGGGTCGCCTTCGGGCAGGGCGGGTTGTTCGCGTAGTGCGGCACGTGCACCCAGAACGAGACGGCGTCGACCTCGGCCCGGGTCGCCGCGTCGTGGAGCACGCCGACGATGCCGGTGGGGCCGTCGTAGCGGGTCGGGGTGAGCTGGTAGCGCTCGGCGGCGTCCTTGTCCGAGGCGCTGCCACTGATCGGCAGCGGCCGGGTGTACGGCACGTCGGCGAGCAGCGCGCCGAGCAGCACGATCCGGTTGACCTCCAGGCTGTGGCAGAGCTCCAGCACCTGCTCGCAGAAGGTCCGCCAACGCATGCTGGGCTCGATGCCCCGGATCAGGACCACGTCCCGGTCCGTACCCTCCGGGCTGGCCACCATGAACCGGGTGGTCGGCCACTCGACCCGGCGGGTCTCGCCGTCGGCCATGGTGATCGTCGGCCGGCTCACCTGGAAGTCGTAGAAGTCCTCGGGGTCCAGTTCGGTGATCTGGCGGGCCTGCCAGGCCTGCTCAAGATGCTCCACCGCCGCGGTCGAGGCGTCCGCCGCGTCGTTCCAGCCCTCGAAGGCCGCGATCGCGACCGGCGAGCGCAGCACGGGCAAGCCGTCGAACTCGGTCACGCCTTACCCCCAGGGTGCGCGCCGTCGCCGACCCGGGCGGCGTACAGCCGCGCGGTGGTCCCCCCGATGTGCCTGGTACTGGCGTCCCTGTTGTCCCTCACGTCCGTCAGCCTACGTCCCGGATTCGGATGCGGCCCGCCGGCCGCGCCGTCCGGCCCCGGCGTGGGGTCGGGTCGGCCGGATCCCGACGGGTGCTGGGCAGGACATCTGGGGCGGAGGGGGCGATAGTGGCGCGGGACACACCAGATGGAGCGGTACGCCTACGGCCGGTCGTCCACCCCTGCCGGGCACTAGCCTGGAGGCGTGCCGACTCCGTTACTGGACGCGCTGGCCGCTCGGCTGCTCATCGCCGACGGCGCGATGGGGACGATGTTGCAGGCGGCCGAGCTGACCCTGGACGACTTCGAGGGCCACGAGGGGTGCAACGAGATCCTCAACGTCACCCGCCCGGACGTGGTCAGATCGGTGCACGACGCCTACCTGGCCGCCGGCGCCGACTGCGTGGAGACCAACACCTTCGGAACGAATCTCTCCGCCCTGCGCGAGTACGGCATCGAGGACCGGATCGCCGAGCTGGCCGAGGCCGGGGCCCGACTGGCCCGGCAGGCCGCGGACGCCGCCAGCACCCCGGAACAGCCCCGGTACGTGCTCGGCTCGATCGGGCCGGGGACCAAGCTGCCGACGCTCGGGCACGTCTCGTACTCGGAGCTGCGGGACGCGTACCAGCGGAATGCGACCGGGCTGGTCGCCGGCGGGGCCGACGGCCTGATCGTGGAGACCTGCCAGGACCTGTTGCAGGTCAAGGCGGCGGTGGTCGGCGCCCGACGGGCGGCGGCCGACGCCGGCCGGCAGGTGCCGGTGATCTGCCAGGTCACCGTCGAGACCACCGGCACGATGCTGCTGGGCAGCGAGATCGGCGCCGCGTTGACCGCGTTGGAGCCGCTCGGCATCGACCTGATCGGGCTCAACTGCGCGACCGGCCCGGCCGAGATGACAGAACACCTGCGCTACCTCTCCCAGCACTCCCGGATACCGCTGTCGGTGATGCCGAACGCGGGGTTGCCGGAGCTGACCGCCGACGGCGCCCGCTATCCGCTGACCCCCGACGAGTTGGCCGATGCCCTCGAGGAGTTCGTCACCGGATACGGGCTGTCCCTGGTCGGCGGCTGCTGTGGGACGACGCCGGAGCACATCCGTACCGTGGTGGCCCGGCTGCGCGGCGCGGTGCCGGCGCCTCGGGAGCCGGAGCCGGAGCCCGGGGTCGCCAGCCTCTACCACCAGGTCCCGTTCGCCCAGGAGGCCAGCGTGCTGATGGTGGGCGAGCGCACCAACGCCAACGGTTCCAAGGCGTTCCGGGAGGCGATGCTGGCCGGCGACTGGCAGAACTGTGTCGAGATCGCCCGTGGCCAGGCTCGGGACGGATCGCATCTGCTCGATCTCTGCGTGGACTACGTAGGTCGGGACGGGGTGCGGGACATGCGGGAGATCGCGGGCCGGTTCGCCACCGCGTCGACGTTGCCGATCATGCTCGACTCGACCGAGCCGGCGGTGATCGAGGCGGGGCTGGAGGCGCTCGGCGGCCGGTGTGTGGTCAATTCGGTCAACTTCGAGGACGGTGACGGTCCGGACTCCCGGTACGCCCGGGTGCTGCCGTTGATCTCCGAGCACGGCGCCGCGGTGGTCGCGCTGACCATCGACGAGGAGGGGCAGGCCCGGACCGCGGACTGGAAGGTACGGGTCGCGGCGCGGCTGATCGACGACCTGACCGGCCGATGGGGGCTGGGTGTCCAGGACATCCTGGTCGACTGCCTGACCTTCCCGATCGCCACCGGGCAGGAGGAGACCCGGCGGGACGGCATCGAGACCATCGAGGCGATCCGGGAGATCGCCCGCCGGTACCCGGGGGTCAACTTCACCCTGGGCATCTCCAACGTGTCGTTCGGGCTGAACCCGGCGGCGCGGCAGGTGCTCAACTCGGTGTTCCTGCACGAGTGCGTACAGGCCGGTCTGACCAGCGCCATCGTGCACGCCAGCAAGATCCTGCCGATGGCGAAGATCCCCGACGGGCAGCGTGAGGTCGCGCTCGACCTGATCTACGACCGGCGTCGCGACGGCTACGATCCGGTGCAGCGGTTCATCGAGTTGTTCGAGGGCGTCGACGCCGCCTCGGCCCGGGCCACCCGGGCGGAGGAGTTGGCGGCGCTGCCGCTCGACGAGCGGCTGAAGCGGCGGGTCGTCGACGGGGAACGTAACGGCCTGGAGGCCGACCTCGACGAGGCGTTGACCACCAGACCGGCCCTGGTGATCATCAACGAGATCCTGCTGGACGGGATGAAGGTGGTCGGCGAGCTGTTCGGCTCCGGCCAGATGCAGCTTCCGTTCGTCCTCCAGTCCGCCGAGGTGATGAAGACCGCGGTGGCCTACCTCGAACCGCACATGGAGAAGGCCGACGACGGCGGCAAGGGCCGGATCGTCCTGGCCACCGTCAAGGGCGACGTGCACGACATCGGCAAGAACCTGGTGGACATCATCCTGTCCAACAACGGCTACGAGGTGGTCAACATCGGCATCAAGCAGCCGATCACCGCCATCCTGGAGGCCGCCGAGCAGCATGGCGCGGACGCGATCGGGATGTCCGGCCTGCTGGTCAAGAGCACCGTCATCATGAAGGAGAACCTCGCCGAGATGGCGTCCCGGGGCGTCGCCGACCGCTGGCCAGTGCTGCTCGGCGGCGCGGCGCTGACCCGCGCGTACGTCGAGGACGATCTCCGGGCGGTCTACGCCGGTCAGGTGCACTACGCCCGCGACGCCTTCGAGGGACTCTCCCTGATGGACCGGCTGATGGCGGCTAAGCGCGGCGGGACGCCCGTGGTCGACCCCGAACGGGAGGCCGCCCTCGCGGCGCGGCGGGCCCGTCGGGAGCGGCAGCGGGCGATCGTCGCCGAGGCGCTGCCCGAACTCACCGACGCGTCCGTACGCTCCGACGTGGCGACCGACGTCGAGGTGCCCACGCCGCCGTTCCACGGCACCCGCGTCGTCCGGGGCATCGCGCTGGCCGACTACGCGGCACTGCTCGACGAGCGGGCCACCTTCGGCGGGCAGTGGGGCCTGCGCGGGTCGCGCGGCGGGACCGGACCGACGTACGAGGAACTGGTGGAGACCGAGGGCCGCCCCCGGCTGCGGTACTGGCTGGACCGGCTCGCCTCCGACAAGGTGCTGGAGGCGGCCGTGGTCTACGGCTACTTCCCGGCCTACTCGGAGGGCAACGACCTGGTCGTGCTCGACGAGGACGGCGGCACCGAACGGGCCCGGTTCAGCTTTCCCCGGCAGCGCCAGGAACGCCGGCTCTGCCTGGCCGACTTCTTCCGGCCCCGGGGCGGAGAGCCGGACGTGGTCGCCCTGCAACTGGTCACCGTCGGGCAGCCGATCAGCGAGTACGCCGCCAAGCTGTTCGCCGGCGACGAGTACCGGGACTATCTGGAGGTGCACGGGCTGTCCGTGCAGCTCACCGAGGCCCTCGCCGAGTACTGGCACCGGCGGATCCGGGCCGAGCTGACGCTGCCGGGCGGTCGTACCGTGGCCGACGACGACCCTGCGGAGCTGGCCGGACTCCTGGGTACGGACTACCGGGGCTGCCGGTACGCGTTCGGGTATCCGGCGTGTCCGGACCTAGAGGACCGGGCCAAGGTCGTCGACCTGCTCGGCGCGGAGCGGATCGGGGTGCGGCTGTCGGAGGAGTTCCAGCTGGTGCCGGAGCAGGCGACGGACGCGATAGTCGTACACCACCCCGACGCCAACTACTTCAACGCCCGCTGAGCCGGGGCGGGTCACCGCCGCGCGAGCAACCACTGTGTCGTCTCCAGGTGGCGCACCATTCCCGCCTCGTCCTGGAACGCCCAGACCAGGGCCAGGCCGGCCCGAGCATCCCTTGCAGGGGTATTCCGGTGGAATTCCGGCGGGGTCGGGACGACCGTGGATAGCCTCGCGGTGGAGGCTGAATCCGTCTCGCGTTCCGGTCGAGGTCGCCGCGGAGGGGGTGCCATGCCCACGTCGTTCACGCTGGACCGGCTCGAAGGGCCGGCGGCGGACGGGTCACCGGCCAACTCCGCCGCCGAGCGGTGGATCCTCCGGGCGGTCGCCGTCTGCGAGGGCGCCTGCGAGATCTGGTTCCTCGAACGGATGACCGACCGGACCGGACCGGAGCTGCACGACGACGTCGAGGCGCTGATCAGCCGGAACGTGCTAGCGGATTCGGCCGACGGGCTGCGGTTCAGCTCGGCGCGGGTGCGGGGCGACGTCCTCCGGGCCACGCCGCCGTCGCTGCGGTCCGCGTTGCACGCGCGGGCCGCCGCCGTACTGGCCGCCGAGTCGTTTCCCGGGCCGGCCGCGAACCAGCTTCTGCGGGCGATGGCCGCGACCGGACGGGTCGACGTTCCGCTGGTGTCCCGACTCGTCGCCGACCCCGGGGTGGATCCCTCGGTCGCGGCGGACCTGCTGCTGGCGGCGCGAGCGGTTCGCGGCGCCGCCGTCGGACCGCAACTGCGCCGGGACTGGGCCCTCGCCACGGTCGACCATCTGATGCTCGCCGGGCGGCTCCAGCCGGCGCTGGCGGTACTGACGGAGGAGATCGCCGCCGACCGGGACGGGGCCGGGCACCGGGCCCAGCTGTTGGGCCGGCTCGGCGCCTGGTACGCCACCGGGCGGCCGTCGGTCGCCATCGACTACCTGCACCAGGCACTGGCCCAGGCCGACCTGGATCCCGGGCACCGGAGTCTGCTGCTCACCACCCTGGCGTACGTTGCGGGTCGGGTGGGACATCCCGGTGTCGACGAGTTCCTGGCAGCGGCGGTACGGGGCCAGGCGGCCGCGCCGACGCCCGACGGTGAGCTCCGGCTGGCGCTGGCCGGGGCCGGGGTGGCCCTCGCCCGGGGCGACGTTCCGGGAGCCCGGCAGGCGCTCGCCCGGGTCGACCCGAGCGCACCGGCGGCGCGGGCCCAGGCGGCGTTCCTCCGGGTCGACCGGATCGTGAACCAGCTCGTGCTCGGCGAGTACGACGAGGCCGCGACCGCGCTCCGGATCGCCGACGCGGAGATCGGCAGTCTCGGCGCGGCGACCCGACCGATGCTGACCGCGTGCGACTGCCGGCTCCGGGTGGCGATCGGTGAACTGCCGGAGGCGTCGGCCCGGGCCGGTCTGGCGCTGCGCCGGTACCCGACCGGCCAGGTCTCGGACGAGGTGCGCGCCGAACTGCTGGCGGTGCTGGTGGAGGTGTCGTGCCGGCAGGGCGATCCCGGTGCCGCCCGGAAACTGCTGGCAGGCGTCGATCCGCCGGCCGACTGGCCCGACAACCTGCACTGGGTGCGGCTGGCCTGTGCCGCCGCGATGGACCCGGAGCCGGACCGGCACGCCGAACTTCTCCGGGGCGCCGTCGACGCGCTCGCCCGGTCGGTACGCCCGCTGCTGCTCGTTCCGCAGCAGGCGCCGGCGCTTACCCGGGCCGCGCTACTGCTCGGTGACCGGCACCGGGCATACCTGGTGAGCTGCTACGCGACCCGGGTGGCGGAGCGGGTCGACCGCCCGCTCTGGTGGGGGATAGCGCAACACGTCGCCGGCCTGGTGGACCGGGAGCCCGGCCTGGTCCGGGACGCGGTTGACGAGTTGCGCGCCACGTCCGCCCGGCCGGCCCTGGCCGATGCGCTGCTGGATCTGGCCCGGATGCCCGGGACGCCGGAAGCGGCGGCCCGGGAGGCGGCGGAGGAGGGGGCGGCGCTGTTCGGCCGGCTCGGCGCGACGGGTGACCAGGAACGGGCGGGCCGGTGCGCTCGCGCCGGCCCGGCGCCGGACCGCCGGCACCGGCCCGAGCGGACCGATGCCGGGTTCGACGCGCTGACCGCCGCCGAGGTCCGGGTGGCGGAACTGTTGGCGGGTGGCGCGACGAAGCAGCAGGCGGCGGCCGCCCTGTTCGTCTCGTTCCACACCGTCGACACCCAACTTCGGGCGGTCTACGCCAAGCTCGGCATCCGGAACCGGCTGGAACTTGCCCGCCTGTGGACGACCCGGACCCCCGACCAGGATCCGGGCTGACCCGCCGCGCCGGTACGCCTCAGGAGGCGATCACCGGTTTCGTCCTCGGCATCGACTCGATCAGCGACCGGGGCAGGTTGAGTGTGTCGGCGGCGACCTGCGGCGGGGTGTTGGCCATCCACTGGGCCACCGAGATGTCCTCGAACCTGGGGTTGCGGAACATCTCCAGGAAGACCAGCGGCCGGTCTCCGGTGTTCTCGATGTAGTGACCGTAGGCGTAGGGCACGTACCCGACGTCACCGGACCGGTAGTCGAAGGTCCGGTTGTGGCCGGAACTGGCGAACACCCCCATCCGGCCGGTGCCCGAGATGTAGTACTGCCACTCGTCGTCGGTGGGATGCCAGTGCAACTCGCGCATCGCGCCCGGCTCGACCTCGACCAGGGCAGCACAGATGGCGGTCGACGCGGCGAAGTTGCTGACGTCCGCGATCCGTACCGAGCCGCCGTCGAACCGCTGGGGTGCCTGGGCGTGCAGCCGGTGCTTGAAGGTACGCGGCACGTCCCCGGTCGGGCTGACCACCCGATCCGACTCGAGCGGCGGCGGTACCTGCCCGGGGAAGATGTACTTCTCCCGCTCCGGCAGGTCGGTGAGCTGCTCCGTACGCCAGCCGAAGTTCTTCGCCAGCACGCTCCTCGGGGTGTGCGCGAAGAAGTCGCTGATCATGAAGGTGGAGTTCTCCGAGGACGCGCCGTCGTCGAAGACGAGCAGGAACTCCACGCCGTCGTCCAACGCCTGGATGTGGTGCGGCACTCCCTTTGGGAAGAACCACAGGTCGCCCCGGGACACGTCGTCGAGGAAGTTGCGCCCCTCCTGGTCGACCGCGCCGATCCGGCAGCTTCCGGCCAGCACGTACGCCCATTCGGCCTGCTGGTGCCAGTGCAACTCGCGGTAGGCACCCGGTTCGAGGGCCATGTCCACCCCGGACATCTGGGTGGCGATCGGCAGTTCCCGCTGGGTCACCTCCCGGGTCCAGCCGCCGTCCTCGATCCTGACGTGTGCGTTGGAGAACGAGAACTTGAGGTTGGGCACCGTGCCCCGGTCGGTCACGGGCGGCACGAGCAGGTCGGGATTCTGCCGGTCCAGCCCGACGTTGCGGGGACCGACGTCGATGCCACCGGCGGCGCCGCGCTTCGGCTGAGGGAGATCACGCTCGGACCGTTCGCTCATCTCAACTCTTCCTCTCGTTGGTGGAACTCCTGGGGCTCGCTCACCCGGAACAGGTCCCGCTCCGCCGGACCCGGTGACCACTCCGGGTCCGGTCCGTCGACCGCGCCGGGACGGGCCGACGGTCGCCGAGCAGGAGGGTCCGGACCAGTGCCGGCCCGCCGTGCAGGCCGACGGCGACCGGAATCATCAGGCAGGTCAGGGTCAGTACCACCAGCGTCCAGAGGGGAGCGCCCACCGATGCGGCGCCGATGGTCAGCAGGGCGAGGACGCCGAGGTTGCGTCGGCTCCGGTTCAGCGGGACGGTCATCGGCGACTCCTTACCGGACGGTTCACGCCGAAACTGGACGGTCACGGCGAGCGGGCAGATGGAAGCGGGAAGGCGGGCAGGTGGCAGCGGGAGGGCTGGCTAGAACAGGATGAGCAGCGGCAGGCTGCAACCGAGTGCGGCGACGACGGCGCCGGCGGTGGCCGCGACCGTCGTGGTCAGCGGCGCGTTCACCAGCGGCCCCATCGTGTCGCGGTCCCGGCAGAAGAAGACGAGCAGGAACAGGGCGACCGGAATGCCGAGCGAGATGACCACCTGACTGAGGATCAACAGGCCGGTCAGCGGGACCCCGAGCAGCAGCGCGAGCACCGCGGGCGTCATCGTCAGCAGCCGTCGTAGGTGCAGCGGCACCTGTCGGGCCAGGAAACCGCTCATCACGATGTCTCCGGCCAGGGTGCCCACCCCGCAGGACGACACACCGGACGAGAGCAGTGCGATGGCGAAGGCGAGCGCCGCACCGCCGCCGGCCAGTCCGGCCAACTCGCCGTGCGCCTCGAACAGGTCGCCGGTCCAGCCGCCGCCGGTGGCCGCGCCGAGCCCGGCACCGAGCATGATCATCGAGATGTTGACCAGGGTCGCGGCGCCCAGGCCGACCGTACAGTCCAGGCGGATCGCCCGGCGGACCCGGGCCGGCTGGCGCCGGGCGCGTGCCGCCGAGAGCCCGCGCCCCTGTACCAGGGCGGAGTGCAGGTAGACGGCGTGGGGCATGACGGTCGCCCCGACGATGCCCATCGCGAGCACCAGCGACTCGGCACCGTCGAAGCGGGGGACCAGGCCCTCGGCCAGGCCACCGGCCGACTGGTGACCCACCACCAGCAGGTCGTATCCGATGCCGGCGCCGATCAGCAGCAGTGCCGCCGCGCTCATCAGCTCGAACCGGCGGGTCCGGCCCCGCCGCCGCAGCTCCAGCAACAGCAGCGACGCGGCGGCGGTGACCAGAGCGGAGAGTGCGACCGGCATGCCGAACAGCAACCGCAGCCCGATGGCGGCACCGACGAACTCGGCGAGGTCGGTGGCGAGCACCACCACCTCGGCCTGTAACCACAACAGCCGGCTGCCCCAGCGGGGAAACCGGGCGCGACACAGTTCGGGCAGGCTCCGCCCGGTGGCCACGCCGAGCTTCGCCGCCTGGTACTGGACCAGGATCGCCACCAGGCTGGCCGCGACGACGACCCAGACGAGCAGGTATCCGGAGACCGCGCCGGCGGTCAGGTTCGTCGCCACGTTGCCGGGGTCGACGTACGCGATGGCCGCGACCAGCGCCGGACCGAGCAGTGGATTGAGTCGGCGGCGGGTGCGTACGGGCGGCCGGACCTCGACCGTCCGGACGGGAGCATTGGTCGTCACCCCTGCCGTCTAGCCCGGAAGCGGGGCGGCAATCTCACGTGAACGCGGGATATGTGCGCGATGGTGCTCGTCGAGGAGGCCGAACGCCGGCCTGGGCCGGCCATCGCCGGCGCCGTTCGGCACCGCTGGTGCGGCGTACTATGTCGACCGGTCGCCGCGTTGTGCACACCGGTTCCGGCAGGGCCCCGGGTACCACCCGGAGACGGTTTGGCTCGGTCGCCATGCGGAGATGTTCTGGTGCCCCGACTTCGAGGTGGTGGCTGCGATGAGCCCGTTGCCCCGTAGCGACCGATTCTGGCGGCTGCTCGCGCTCGCCGTCACGCTGGTCGTCGCAGGTGCCTGTTTCGCCGCCCCGGGCGGCGAGGAGGATCCGGCACCGGACGATTCGGGTACGCCCGTCGCGACCGGCACGGCGGAGGCCGGCGCGGACGGCACGATGACCGTCGAGGAGTTCGAGCAGGACATCCGGAGCGCGGTCCGGGTCGCCGAGCTGTACTGGGCCGGTGAGTTCCGGGAGGCGGGGGAGCGGTTCGAGCGGGTCAGCCGGATCACCGCCTACCAGCGGGACGGTGAGATCGAGTGCGGAGGCCAGTCGCTGCCCCGGAACAACGCGGTCTACTGCTCGGACGGCGACTTCATCGCGTACGACATCAACTGGGCGGTGGCCGCGTTCCGGCAGATCGGCGACGCGTTCCTGTACTACCTGCTCGGCCACGAGTACGCGCACGGCGTGCAGATCCGGCTCGGCATCCGGTACGAGTTCACGATCCAGCAGGAGTTGCAGGCCGACTGCATGGCCGGGGCGTACATCGGGGACTCGGAGCGTGACCAGGTGCTGGCGGTGCAGGAGGGCGACCTCGAGGAGTTGGCCGCGGGGCTGATGGCAGTGGCCGACGATCCGGGGCAGCCGTGGTTCGCCGAGGGCTCGCACGGCACCGCCGAGCAGCGTACGGACGCCTTCTTCGCCGGCTACCGGGGCTCGATCGAGGCCTGCGATCTCGGTTGACGGGCTGAGGGATCCGCCACATTTCGAGGCCGACATCCGGAGATCGTCGCGCGGCCTTGGCAGGATCGGGACTACAGAACCAGTCCGATCCGGGAGGAAATCCTGAACAGCCAGCACCCCGCGGCCGTGCTCTTCGACATGGACGGCACTCTGGTGGACAGCGAGCGGCTGTGGGACATCGGGCTGCAGGAGCTGGCCGCACACTACGGCGGCACGGTGTCGACGGCCGCTCGGCTCGCCATGGTCGGCACCAGTGCGGCGGTGTCGATGGAGATCCTGCACACCGATCTGGGACAGCCGTGGCGTGACCCGGCGGTCGGCGCCGCGTGGCTGGACAAGCGGGTCGCCGAGCTGTTCCTCACCGATCTGCGGTGGCGGCCCGGCGCGCTGGCCCTGGTCTCGGCGGTACGCGCCGCGACGGTGCCGACCGCGCTGGTCACCTCGACCCGACGCAGCGTGGTCGAGGTCGCGTTGGAGACCCTCGGGCGGGACAGCTTCGACGTGGTGGTCTGCGGCGACGAGGTGAGCGCGACCAAGCCGGATCCGGCGCCGTACCTGACCGCCGCCCGGCTGCTGGATGTGCCGATCAACCGCTGCGTCGCGATCGAGGACTCGCCGGCCGGCGTGGCGAGTGCGCTCGCCGCGGGTGCCGCCGTACTCGCGGTGCCCAGCGAGGTGCCGATCGAACCGGCCGACGGCGTACGGATGCTGGAGACGCTGACCGGGGTCGACCTGAAGTTGCTCGCGGGCCTGCTGGCACCGATCGACCTGCCGCACTGATCCGCCGGAACGCACGACAGGGGCGGTGTCCTTTCGGACACCGCCCCTGTTTCGCCCGCATCCACCCCCTGGATGCGGGCGGGTTACTCGTGCGCGATCGCGCCGAGTACGTTGAGCCGGGCGGCACGGATCGCCGGCAGTACCGCCGCGACCACCCCGATCACGGCCGCCAGGCCGAGGAACAGCCCCATCTCCGTCCATGGCAGGACGAGTTGGGTGATTCCGTCCTCGCGCAGCGCCCGGACCACCGCGGAGCCGAGGCCCGCGCCGACCACCACGCCGAGGAGCGCGCCGAAGACCGAGATCACCACCGCCTCGACGGTGATCATCCGCATGGTCTGGGCCCGGCGCAGCCCGATCGCCCGCAGCAGGCCCAGCTCCCGGGTCCGCTCCAGCACCGACAGGGCCAGCGTGTTCACGATGCCGAGTACGGCGATCAGGATCGCCAGCGCCAACAGCACCTGGATCATCGTCAGCAGTTGGTCGAACTGACTCGTCTGCTGGTCGATGAAGTCGGCCCGATCGGCGACGGAGACCTCGGGACTGTCCGCGAGCAGCGTCTCGACCTGCGGCATCACCTGGTCGACCGACGCACCCGGCGCCAGCTTCAGGTACGCCTGGATCGGCTGCGGTACCCCGAAGTTCGTCGCCGCCGAGGCCGGCACCAGGAACCCGCTGAACAGGTCCGACTCGGCGTAGATCCCGGTCACCGTGTACGTCTGCGCGTCGCCCCGGGACAGTTGCACCGGCACGGTGTCGCCGACGGACAGGCCCCGGTCCTTCGCGGTGCCCGAGTCGACCAACAACTGGTTCGGGCCGAGCGAGTCGATGCTGCCGGCGGTCGGGGTGGCCCGGTAGATCTCCCGCAGCGCCGTCACGTCGCTGGTGGCGGTGATCCAGGCCTGGTCGTCGCCGATCTTCGCGCGGTCGCCGTACAACCCGGCCACCATCGCGACGCCGGGCAGTTCGGCGGCCTTCTGCAGCACCCCCGGGTCGAAGCTCGGCGGCCGGGGACCGGTCTGCGCGCCGGAGATGACCAGCTCGGCCTGGATCGTGTCCTCGGCCAGCGCGGTGATGCTGCTCTTGGCCGAGTCGAGGATCACCGTCACGCCGGTGACCAGCGCGATGCCGACCATCAGCGCGGCGGCGGTGATCGCGGTACGACGCGGGTTGCGGCCCGAGTTCAACCGGCCCAGCTTGCCCGGTACCGACCAGGCGAAGAGCCTGCCGAGCAGCGAGACCACCGGCCGGCTGATCAGCGGGGTCAACAACGCGACCCCGATGAAGCAGAGCAGCACCCCACCCAGGATCGTCCACAGTGTGTTGTCACCGGTGCTGCCGCTCAGGCCGAGCGCCAACAGCGTGCCGCCGAGCGCCGAGACCACGGCGCCGGCTGCGGAGATCTTGGTCAGCGGCCGGTCCGGGGTGGCGATGTCCTGCATCGCGGCCACCGGAGGGATCCGGGAGGCCCGCAGTGCCGGCAGCACCGCCGCGACGACCGTGACGAGCAGGCCGACCACGAACGAACTGATCACGGCGCTCGCCGGTACGCCGATTCCGGCCAGTTGCAGCCCGCCGACCGCCTGCCCGAACACGTACGCCAGGAGCGCGCCGATCCCGATGCCGGCGGCGAGCCCGAGCACCGAGGCGACCAGGCCGATCACCACCGCCTCGACCAGCACCGATCCGATCACCTGGCGTCGGCCGGCACCGATGGCCCGGAGCAGCGCGAGTTCCCGGGTGCGCTGGGCGACGATGATCGAGAAGGTGTTCAGGATCAGGAAGATGCCGACGAAGAGGGCCACGCCGGCGAAGCCGAGCAGGATGTTGTTGAAGAAGGCGAGGCCCTCCTTCATTCCGGCCGTGGCGTCGTCCGAGAGCTGTTCCCCGGTCTTGACCACGTAGCCGTCGCCGAGCGCCTTCGCGATGTCGTCGCGCAGCGCCGCCGGGTCGACACCGTCGGCCGCCTTGACGGTCAGTTCGGAGAAGACCCCCGGTTGGCCGAGCATCAGTTCCTGGGCGGCGCGTTCGGTGAACGCCACCTCCTGGGCTCCGCCGAGGCTGTCCCGGTCGCCGCTGTAGCCGAAGATGCCGACCACGGTGAACTCGCGCTTCGGTTGCAGGGTCAGCACCCCGACCCGGTCACCGACGGACAGCTTGGCCGCCTCGGCCACGCCCGCGTTGATCGTCACCTCGTCGTCGGCGGTCGGGCCACGGCCCTCGCGCAGTTTGACGAGGCCGCTCTCGCCGGTCCAGTTCGAACCCATCTGCGGTGGGCCGAAGGAGGTCAGTACCTTGCCGTTGCTGCCGATCACCCGGGCGCCGTCGGCCATGGCCAGGCCGGTCGCGCTGGCCACCCCCGGTACCGCCTTGACCTGGTCAAGCGTCGCGGCAGGGAAGGTGGCGGCGACGGGCATGCCCTCCATCTCGTCGACGTCGATCTTCGGCTTGGCGCTGACGCCGACGTCGGTGCCGACGTACGCGTCGCTGAAGATGGTGTCGAAGGACCGCCCGAGGGTGTCGGTGAGGACGAAGGCACCGGAGACGAACATGACGCCGAGCACCACGGCCAGCCCGGAGAGGATCAGCCGGAGCTTGCGGGCGAGCAGGCTCTTCAGGGTGGCGCGCAGCATCAGTGACCCGCCTCGGAGAGCCCGTCCAGCTTCTTCATCGTGTCCAGCACCGTGTCCGGGGTCGGCTCGACGAGTTCCGAGACGATCTCACCGTCGGCGAGGAAGATGACGCGGCCGGCGTAGGAGGCGGCGACCGGGTCGTGCGTGACCATGACGATCGTCTGCTGGTACTCGGCGACGGAACGACGGAGGAAGCCGAGCACTTCGGCGCCGGCCCGGGAGTCCAGGTTTCCGGTGGGTTCGTCGGCGAAGATGACGTCCGGTCGGGAGGCGAGGGCCCGGGCGCAGGCGACACGCTGCTGCTGACCGCCGGAGAGCTGTGCCGGGCGGTGGTTGAGCCGGTCACGGAGTCCGACCGTGTCGATGACCGTGTCGAGCCATTCGGGGTCGGGCTTCCGGCCGGCGATGGACAACGGCAGCAGGATGTTCTCCTGCGCGGTCAACGTGGGCAGCAGGTTGAACTGCTGGAAGATGAAACCGACCTTGTCGCGGCGGAGTTTGGTGAGACCGGCGTCACCCAGTCCGGTAACGGCGGTATCGCCGATATGGATTGTTCCGCGGGTGACCGAGTCCAGCCCGGCGAGGCAGTGCATGAGAGTGGACTTTCCGGAGCCGGACGGCCCCATGATGGCGGTGAATCGAGCGCTCTCGAATTCCGCGTTGACCCCCCGCAGGGCGACCACCTGGGCCTCACCGCTGCCGTACACCTTCCATACGTCGCTGGCCCGCGCGGCCATCTGCGCATCCCGGGCTACCGTCGCCGTCACTTCATCTCCCCCTAGAAAATCTTGGTCCGGCCGGACCACGAGGTCCGGCCGGCAGCATCCATCGTCGGTGACAAAGGCAACCCGGTCGTCCGTCCCCGGACGGAGCCCGACGCGGATTTTCGGTGCGGGTCGGCCCTGATACCGAATCAGGGTTGCCCCTGACTGGTACGGCTCGCCCCGTCGAACCCAACCTGTGTTGCCAGCCCTCACCAGAATGCGTGTGTCAATAATCTGACCCGGCGTCCGGATCGGTTTGTCCCCGGTCGGTGCACCCCCGGGACCATTCCTATCCGGTTTTCTTATCGCACGGCGATTGTTTCCTCGAATGCGATTGTCCGTACCGGGAACGTGTGATTCCCGCCACGGTGGCTCGGCGGCGCCGCCGTCCCCCGTTTCGTACCTGACCAAACGGTAGGCGCGGTCGGCCGCCGTTCCGTCGTACGCCGGGACGGTTCCCGGGTCCGCCCGACGTACCGGGGCTCTCCTCCGGGTGGACGAGTCCGGTACCGGCGGGTCGTACGCCCGGTCGTGCCGCAGGCGTACGCCGTGGGGCGGTCGACCACCCCGACCCGCTCAGGGGTGGGCGTCGGCGAGGAAGACGGGTGCCGGTCAGGCGCCCGGACGGACCAGGCCGGTCTCGTAGGCCAGCACGACGGCCTGCACCCGGTCGCGCAGTCCGAGCTTGGTCAGCACGTGGCCCACGTGGGTCTTGATCGTCGTCTCGCTCACCGTCAGTACCCGGGCGATCTCGGCGTTGGAGAGGCCACGGGCGACCTGGACCAGGACCTCGCGCTCCCGCTCGGTGAGCACGCCGATCGCCTTCGGCGGGGTGGCGGACGGATCGGGCAGCGACTCCGCGAACCGGTCCAGCAGCCGCTTGAGGATGCGCGGGGCGACCACGGCCTCGCCGTTCGCGACGGTCCGGATGGCGGTCACCAGGTCCTCGGCCGGCACGTCCTTGGCGAGGAAGCCACTGGCACCGGCCCGGAGCGCACCGACGACGTACTCGTCGAGGTCGAAGGTGGTCAGGATGAGCACCCGGACCGGCAGCCGCGCGTCGATGATCGCCCGGGTGGCGGCCACCCCGTCCATCCGGGGCATCCGGATGTCCATCAGCACCACGTCGGGCAGCAGGCGACGGGACAGGTCCACCGCCTCGGCGCCGTCCCCGGCCTCGCCGACGATGTCGAGGTCGTCCTCCGCGCCCAGCACCATCCGGAACCCGGTACGCAGCAGGGGCTGGTCGTCGGCGAGGAGGATGCGGATCGGCCGGGCCGGTTCCTGGCGGTCGGTCATGCGGCCGTACCGCCGGTTCGCGGTGACGGGACCCGTCCTGCCCTGGCCACCCCGGCACGCTCGCTTCTCGCCCTCACGATGCCCCCTCGTTGATCGGCGCGCCCAGTTGCTCCATCGGCATCTTCGCGTACACCCGGTAACCGCCGCCGGGGCGGGGCCCGGTGCGCAGGGTCCCACCGTAGAGGGCCATCCGTTCCCGCATGCCCACCAGTCCGTGCCCCAGCCGTCCGGGCTCCGGCGCCGGGCCGCGGCCGGTGTCGGAGACCTCGACGATCATCCAGTACACGCCGAAACTCAACCGGACCTGGGCGGTGGCCGCCCCGGCGTGCTTGAGCGTGTTGGTCAGCGCCTCCTGCACGATCCGGAAGATCGTCAGTGCCACCCCCGGATCCAGCGGTCCCGGCGTACCGTCCACCCGCAGCGTCACCGGCAGGCCCGCCTCCTTGACCTGTTCGACCAGCGCCTCGATCCCGGCGAGCCCCGGCTGCGGGGAGAGGTCCGCGGGCGGCTCGGCGTCGGTGCGCAACACGTCCAGCAGGCGGCGTAGCTCGCGTAGGGTCGTCCGGCTGGTGTCCTCGATGGTGCTCAGCGCACCGTCGGTGGCGGCCGGGTCGCGGGGCAGTACGCGCCGGGCGCCGGTGGCCAGCACCCCCATCACGCTCACGTGGTGGGCGACGACGTCGTGCAACTCGCGGGCGATCCGTCGCCGTTCGTCGGCGACCGCCTGGTCGGCCAGGGAGCGTTGGTTCTCCTCCGCGACCCGGGCCCGCTCCTCCAGGGCCCGGATGGTGGCCCGTCGGGCGTGCACCGTACGCCCGACGAAGAAGCAGACCAGCGCGAGCAGCACCTGGGTGAAGACCACGTAGGCGGGGGACGGTTCGGTGCGGCTGTCCGGGGTCGGCTGGGCGAGGGCGACCGCGAGGGCCGGTGCCCAGAGCAGTACGGCGGCGAGCGCGGCCTGGCGCAGCGGCAGCAGGGCCGCGGTGGTGTAGGTCAGGGCGACGAACGTCACGCCGACCGTCACCGGCTGGGTTCCGGCCAGTACCGAGACGATGAAGGTCGGCACCGCGAGAGCCACCGCCGGCCACGGCGCCACCCGGCGCAGCGCGATCGGTGCGGCGCAGGCGATGCTCCAGACCAGTGCCACCGGCCAGCCCGGCGGGGTCACCTCCGGCGGGGCGGTGACCGCCACCACCGTCTCCACCATGATCGCCGCGATGGCGAGCAGTCCGTCCCAGACCAACCATCCGCGCTGTCTGGGGGTGAACCGGAACCGGACCCACGCCCAACGGTCCCGGGTGTTGCCCGGTGGTGCCGGGACATCGGTACGGGTCATGCTGGCGACGGTAATCGCTGTGCGGCCGAACAGGTCGTCGCCGATGGCGACCTGGGTCTCCTCCTTCAGGAGGAGGACCGCTCCTCCTGGCCGGAACGGGTCGGGACCGCCGGGTCGGTCGGGCTTGCCTGGGTGGGCACCGGAACGGTCGCCGGGATCGTGGCCGGCCCGACCGCCGTGGCCGGCTCGGGGAACGGCGGGGGAGTTCCGCCGAAGGCCGGGCAGTGCGCCTGGTGGTTGCACCAGCCACAGAGCCGGCTGGGCCTGGGGCGGAAGTCGCGGGCCCGGGTGGCCTGTTCGATGGCGTGCCAGAGGGCCAGCACCGTGCGCTCGAACCGGACCAGTTCGTCGGCGTCGGGCGCGTAGTCGCAGATCTCCGCGTCCTTCAGATAGAGCAGGCGCAGCACCTTCGGCACCACCCCCCGGGTCCGCCACAGCACCAGGGCGTAGAACTTCAGCTGGAACAGCGCCCGCGCCTCGAACGCCTCGCGGGGTGCGCCGCCGGTCTTGTAGTCGACCACCCGCAGCGCGCCGTCGGGCGAGACGTCCAGCCGGTCGATGTAGCCACGGATGAGCAGTTCGTCGTCGACCACCGTGGACACCAGGCTCTCCCGCTCGGCGGGCTCCAGCCGGCGTGGATCCTCCACCGTGAAATAGCCGTCGAGCAGGCCGCGGGCCGATTCCAGGAACTCGACCGGGCCGGCGAGGTCGTCCGCGGTGAACACGTCGGCCAGTTCGGCCTGCTCGGTCACCAGTCGTTCCCACTGCGGCGCGACCAGGTCGGCCGCGGCGGCCGGGGTCCGCTGGTCGGCGGGGAGGTCGAACAGCCGTTCCAGGACCGCGTGCACCAGCGTGCCGCGGGCCTGGTCGACGCTCGTCCGCTCCGGCAGCCGGTCGATGCTGCGGAACCGGTAGAGCAACGGGCAGGTCTTGAAGTCGGCGGCCCGGGACGGTGACAGCGAGGCGGTGACCGGCGGGGTGGGCCGGCCCGACGCCGGGGCAGTCTCCGGACCCCGCGCGGCCGTCTGCGATGTCACCGTCTCCGCCGTCATGTCCGGAAGGCTATGTCACGGGTACGACCTAACCCGCCTCACCCACCCCGCCGTGCGTACCCGCGCCGATCGTCCGCGTCGACCCCGGCCGAACCGGCGGGTGCCCACGACAGGATGTTCCGTAGCATCGGACCAATGGAGGAAAACTCGCGACCGCGACGTAACCCGGACCGTCGGCCCGCAATCGCCGTCGGTCGGGTGCTCGGAGTCCCGGTCTACGTCAATGCCTCCATGCTGCTGCTGGTCGCCCTGGTCACGATCATGTACGGCGAGTTCGTCCGACAGCAGCTCGACCTGTCCCAGCTCACCGGCTACCTGGTCGGGTTCGGGTTCGTGGTCTTCCTGCTCGGCTCGGTGCTGCTGCACGAGCTGGGCCACGCGCTGACCGCCCGCCGGTACGGGATCGGGGTCCGCGGGATCACGCTGGAGCTGCTCGGCGGCTACACCGAGATGGACCGGGACGCGCCGAGCCCCCGGGTGGACCTGCTGGTCTCGCTCGCCGGTCCGGCCGTCTCCCTGGTGCTCGGGCTGCTGGGAGTGGCCGTCACGCTCGCCCTGCCGGACCGGACCCTGCTCAACGAGTTCGCCTTCCAACTCGCCGCGAGCAACGTGCTGGTCGCGCTCTTCAACATCCTGCCCGGACTGCCGCTGGACGGCGGTCGGGCACTGCGGGCCGGGGTCTGGGCGCTGACCAAGGACCGCAATCTGGCCACCGAGGTGGCCGGCTGGTTCGGTCGGGCCGTCGCGATCGGCACCGTCGTGCTCTTCAGCCTGCTGACCTGGCTGGGCGGGCTTCCGCCGCTGGGCCTGGTGCTGATCCTGCTGGTCGCGTTCACGCTCTGGCAGGGGGCGGGCCAGACGATCCGGGCGGCCCGGATCAGCCGGCGGTTCCCACTGATCGATTTGTCCCGGCTGGCCCGACCGGTCTTCTCGGTGCCCACCGGCACCCCGTTGGCCGAGGCACAACGCCGAGGAGCGGACGCGGGGCAGGGCGCGTCGACGCTCGGCGTGGCGGACTCGTCCGGCCGGCTGGTGGCGCTGGTCGACCGGACCGCGGCCGAGGCGGTGCCGGTCGAGCGCCGGCCCTGGGTGGCCGTCGACACCGTCGCCCGGGGCGTGGACGGGGTGCCCAGCCTCGCCGTGGGACTCGGCGGGGAGCAGGTGATCAACGCGGTACAGGCCCACCCGGGCGCGCAGTACCTCGTGACGTCAGGCGAAGATGTGATCGGTGTTCTGCATATCGCCGACCTGGCGCAGCTCCTGGAGCCGAAACGGAAGATGACTCAGTGACCGCACAGCCCACCGCCGTTCCCACCGACCCGGCCGCCCCGGTGCCGGCACATCGAGGCCCGTTCCGGCCGGGTGACCGGGTGCAGCTCACCGACCCGAAGGGACGGATGCACACGATCACGCTGGAACCGGGACGGTCCTTCCACACCCACCGGGGCGCGATCGAGCACGACGCGTTGATCGGGCTGCCCGACGGAAGCGTGATCACCTCGACCGGCAGCACGCCGTACCTCGCGCTGCGGCCGCTGCTCTCGGACTACGTGCTGTCCATGCCGCGCGGTGCCCAGGTGATCTATCCCAAGGACGCCGCGCAGATCGTGACGATGGGGGACGTCTTTCCGGGTGCCAAGGTGCTCGAGGCCGGCGTCGGTTCGGGCGCGCTGACCTGTTCCCTGCTCCGGGCGGTCGGTCCGGAGGGCGAACTGCATTCTTACGAGCTCCGCGAGGACTTTTCCGAAATCGCCCGTCGAAATGTGGAATCCTTCTTCGGTGGACCGCATCCGGCCTGGACCCTCCGGGTTGGGGACGTCGCGGCCTGCCAGGAGTCCGGTTTCGACCGTATTATCCTTGATCTGCTCACTCCCTGGGAGGCACTCGACCTGGTCGAGCGCGCCCTGGTGCCGGGCGGCGTCTTCATCGGCTACGTCGCCACCACGCCCCAGCTCTCCGAACTGGTCGAGGCACTGCGCGAGCGGGGCGGCTTCACCGAGCCGCGAGCCTGGGAGTCCCTGGTGCGGGACTGGCACGCCGACGGACTCGCGGTACGTCCGGACCACCGGATGATCGCGCACACTGCTTTTCTCGTCTCCAGCCGCAGGCTCGCCCCCGGCGTCACGGCTCCGCCCCGCCGGCGTAAGCCGAGCAAGGGCGCCGAGGCGTACGCGCTGCGTCGCCAGGCGCGGCAGGAGGCCGAGGCGACACCCGGGGGAGCCGCGGGATGACCCTTCGCGAGGAGGCGCCATGAGCCGGCCGGCGTACGGTGGCGGCGGTGGCGACCTGCCCGCGGTCTTTCCGGACTGGTCGCCCTACCAGGATCTGGAGTCGGCAGCCAGGGCGTACCTGCGGGATCCCGATGTCGCGATGGAGGCGCTGACCGGCGTGCTCCGGGGCGCGTCGGTGCTCGGCTTCACCCTGGAGCGGTTCGTCAACGAGGTGAACGGGGTCTGGCAGGAGGTCGCGATCTGCGACGGCAGCCGGCTGATCCTCTGGCACGGCGAGGACGTGCCGCCGGATGACGGCCCGGCCGGCTCGATGACCTCGTCGCTGCGGGTGGTGCCCGTTTCGACGGTGAGTGAGGTGGGTTGCCGGCGCCGGTTGAGTCGCAGCCCCACGGGTCAGATCCGGGTCGACAGCATCGACGTCTACCTGCTGCTCAGTTCGCTCGACGAGGGCGTGCCCGGCGACGAGGCGCAGCTACCGCCCCGGCACGACGCGCTGCGGTTCGGCAAGACGCTCGACGACGGCGGCGCGGGGCAGATCGCCCGGCTGGAGGAGTTCGCCCGGCTGGTCGCCTCGGTCGTCGGCCGTCCGACCCTCTGACGGTCCGTCCGGTCGTTCGGCGCCGGCAGCGAATGGCGGCCGGCCCGGCCGGACCGGCGCCGCCCGGACGGGCCCCGGCCATGTCGGCCGCCCGACAGGCCTCGGACGTGGTCAGGCCGCTTCCGGTCCCGCCACCTCGACGTCGTCCGTGCCGCGCAGGACGTGGATGCACTCGCCGGGGCACTCCTTGGCCGCGTCGATCACCTCTAACCGCAGGTGGGCCGGTACGTCCACCCGGCTGCCCGGAGCGAGCCGCAGATCGCCCGCCGCGTCCTTGACGTACGCCAGGCCGTCGACGTCGAACTCGAAGACCTCGGGTGCGTACTGCACACAGAGCCCGTCGCCGGTGCACAGGTCCTGGTCGACCCAGACCCGGAGTTCCGCCGGCCCCGGCTGGATCGCCGTCCCGGCCCGTTGCGTGCTGTCGCCAACCACGCTGCGACGGTACCCGAGTCACGGCCCGGGATCCCGGCCGGGACGGGCCGAGATGATCAGCTTGGGTGCGGACAAAGTGATCAAGGTTCAGTGACGAGGGTGTTGCGTGGAACCGAATCAGCGTCATAGCGGTTAGTGTTAGGGCAGAACGTTCAAGCCCCCGGGGAGGTGGGACGTGGCACGCAGCGACGACGCGGACTCGCGCGCCGCACGGTGGGAGAAGGAGGCCCACGATCTCTCCACCCAGGTCGCGTTTCTTCAAGAGGAACTCGCTCTGGTGCGGCGCAAGTTGACCGAAAGCCCTCGACACGTCCGGCAGCTCGAAGAACGGCTGGCGGCGACTCAGGCGCAGTTGGCTCGACTCACGGAGAACAACGAGCGGCTCGTGAACACCCTCAAGGAGGCACGCGCCCAGATCGTCACGCTCAAGGAGGAGATTGACCGTCTGGCGCAACCGCCGAGCGGTTATGGTGTCTTCCTGGCCCGACACGACGACGGCACGGTGGACGTCTTCACCGGCGGTCGCAAGCTTCGGGTGGCCGTATCACCCTCGCTCGAGGTGGCGGAGTTGCGGCGTGGCCAGGAGGTCCTGCTCAACGACGCGCTCAACATCGTCGACGCGTTCGGCTACGAGCGGGTCGGCGAGGTCGTCATGCTCAAGGAGGTGCTGGACAGCCCCTCCGGCGGCGCGGGCGACCGGGCACTGGTGATCTCCCATGCCGACGAGGAACGGATCGTCCACCTCGCGGAGACCCTCATCGGCACCGCCCTGCGGGCCGGCGACTCGCTCATGATCGAACCGCGTTCGGCGTACGCGTACGAGCGGATTCCCAAGAGCGAGGTCGAGGAACTGGTCCTGGAGGAGGTTCCCGACGTCGACTACGGCGACATCGGTGGCCTGCAGGCCCAGATCGAGCAGATCCGGGACGCCGTCGAGTTGCCGTTCCTGCACGCCGACCTGTTCCGGGAGCACCAACTCCGTCCGCCGAAGGGCATCCTGCTCTACGGTCCTCCGGGGTGTGGCAAGACGCTGATCGCCAAGGCGGTGGCCAACTCGCTGGCCAAGAAGATCGCCGAACGGCGTGGCCAGGAGAAGCACACCAGCTTCTTCCTCAACATCAAGGGCCCCGAGCTACTCAACAAGTACGTCGGTGAGACCGAGCGGCACATCCGGCTGATCTTCCAGCGGGCCCGGGAGAAGGCCGGCGAGGGCACTCCGGTCATCGTGTTCTTCGACGAGATGGACTCGGTGTTCCGGACCCGTGGCTCCGGCGTCTCCTCCGACGTCGAGAACACCATCGTGCCGCAGCTGCTCAGTGAGATCGACGGCGTCGAGGGCCTGGAGAACGTCATCGTCATCGGCGCCTCCAACCGGGAGGACATGATCGACCCGGCGATCCTGCGGCCCGGTCGACTCGACGTGAAGATCAAGATCGAGCGGCCGGACGCCGAGGCGGCCAAGGACATCTTCTCCAAGTACATCCTCACCGGTCTTCCGCTGCATCCGGACGACCTGGCCGAGCACGGTCACGACCCGCAGTCGACGGTCGCCGCCATGATCCAGGCCGTGGTGCTCCGGATGTACTCGGAGACCGAGGAGAACCGGTTCCTCGAGGTCACCTACGCCAACGGGGACAAGGAAGTCCTCTACTTCAAGGACTTCAACTCCGGCGCGATGATCCAGAACATCGTCGACCGGGGCAAGAAGATGGCGATCAAGGAGTTCCTCTCCTCCGGGCGCAAGGGGCTGCGGCTGCAGCACCTGCTCGACGCGTGCGTCGACGAGTTCCGGGAGAACGAGGACCTTCCGAACACCACCAACCCGGACGACTGGGCCCGGATCTCCGGCAAGAAGGGGGAGCGGATCGTCTACATCCGTACCCTCGTCTCCGGTGGCAAGGGCGCGGAGGCCGGCCGGTCCATCGAGACCGCGAGCAACACCGGCCAGTATCTGTAACGTGCGGAACCATCGTGGGCGTCGCGGTCGCGGCGCCCACGATGCTGTCCGGGTACGTCAGGGGTGTGGAACCGGATGACGGCGTGATTGAGGCGTACCGTGGCCGTGTCGACACGCCGGGCGAACAATCCGGCGATGGGGCGGACTACGCTCAACGACATGGGCGAGCGGAGCGAGGCGACGGCATGAGCGAGCGTGGCGAGCGAATCATCGGGCTCAGTGCGGATGTGCCTCATGGCGGCGCCGAGCGGAGCGAGGCGACGGCATGAGCGTACGGCGGATCATGGGCAGCGAGGTGGAGTACGGCATCTCCGTGCCCGGCCAGGCCGGAGCCAACCCGATGGTGACCTCCTCCCAGGTCGTCAACGCGTACGGTGCCCGGCCGGAGCTGGCCCGGGGCGGCCGGGCGCGGTGGGACTACGAGGAGGAGTCGCCGCTGCGGGACGCCCGGGGGTTCACCTACTCCGGCGCGGCGTACGACCCGGCCGAGGCACTGGCGGACGAGGACCTGGGACTGGCGAACGTCATACTGACCAACGGCGCCCGCCTCTACGTCGACCACGCCCACCCGGAGTACTCGACGCCGGAGGTGACCAACCCGCTCGACCTGGTCCGGTGGGACAAGGCGGGTGAGCGGGTGATGGCCGAGGCGTCCCGGCGGGCGGCCACCATCCCCGGTACGCACCCGATCCACCTCTACAAGAACAACACCGACAACAAGGGCGCCAGCTACGGTGCGCACGAGAACTACCTGATGCGCCGGCAGACCCCGTTCGCGGACATCGTGGCGTACCTGACGCCGTTCTTCGTGACCCGGCAGATCGTCTGCGGTGCCGGACGGGTCGGGATCGGGCAGGACGGTTCCCAGCCCGGTTTCCAGATCTCCCAGCGGGCCGACTTCTTCGAGGTCGAGGTCGGCCTGGAGACGACGCTGAAGCGGCCGATCATCAACACCCGGGACGAGCCGCACGCGGACGCCGACAAGTACCGCCGGCTGCACGTCATCATCGGCGACGCCAACCTCTCGGAGATCTCCACGTACCTGAAGGTCGGCACGACGTCGCTGGTCCTCGCCATGATCGAGGAGAAGGCGCTCACGCCCGACCTCGCGATCGCCGATCCGGTCGGCGAACTGAAGGCGGTCAGCCACGACCCGTCGCTGTCGCACCGGCTCCGGCTGCGGGACGGGCGGCGACTGACCGCGCTCGACCTGCAGTGGGCGTACTACGAGCGGGCCCAATCCTTTGTGGAGCAGCGGTACGGCGACGACGTCGACGAGCAGACCGCGGACGTGCTCGATCGCTGGGAGAGTGTGCTGGACCGGCTGGGCCGGGACGCCATGCTCTGCGCGGGTGAACTCGACTGGGTGGCCAAGCTGCGGCTGCTGGAGGGCTACCGGGAGCGGGAGAAGCTCGGCTGGGCCTCGCACAAGCTGCAACTGGTCGACCTGCAGTACTCCGACGTACGCCCGGAGAAGGGCCTCTACCACCGCCTGGTCAGCCGGGGCTCGATGGCCACTCTGCTGTCGGACGAGGTGACCCGGGCCGCGATGGTGGAGCCGCCGGAGGACACCCGAGCCTACTTCCGGGGTCGCTGCCTCGCCCAGTACGCCTCCGAGGTGGTGGCGGCGAGTTGGGACTCGGTCATCTTCGACGTCGGGCGGGAATCGTTGGTGCGGGTGCCGATGATGGAGCCCGAGCGGGGCACGCGTAAGCACGTCGGTGCGCTGTTCGACCGGTGTGCCAGCGCCAAGGACCTGCTGGAGACGATCACCGGCGGCTGACGGCCGGGCCGGCGGCGAGAAAGATCGGTTGTGCGGGCCGCTGGAGTCGCGGCGGCGACGTTTCGTCGTCCATCCGAGGTAAGTTTCTCGCAGGCGATCGTGGAGGAGGCACCAGATGGCTACTCGTGACACCGGTGGTCAGACCCAGCCCGGGAAGTCGCGTCGGGACGAGGAGGTCGACGAGGTCGCGACCGAGGCGAATCCCGAGGTTGCCGAGCGGCACGCGGAGATCACCGAGGATGTCGACGACCTGCTGGACGAGATCGACTCCGTGCTGGAGGAGAACGCCGAGGAGTTCGTCCGGGGCTACGTCCAGAAGGGCGGGGAGTAGGCGCCGTCGGCGGACCCGGCCCGGCCTCGCCGCCAGCGCAGGACGGCGTTCCGGGCCCGGGAGACCGTCGGTGCCGGCCCGGACCCGTGGTCCCGAGGTCACCGACCCCGGCACCACGGTTCGGTGACCGTCAAGCTCCCCGACGGGTCGGGGAGACGGGCGTCCCGCCGGTTCGCAACACGAGGACCACGATGATCGCACCGGTGGGATCCGGAGGATACTCTGCTTCCACCGCAACGGTGGCCTCGTCCGGTTCCGCGTTGACGCGGGGGACCGGGGCGACGCGATGAGATACCTGAGAGGAAGCACGTGGCAGCGGCTTTTGATCCAAGCGGGCGTCTACCCGACGTGTTCCTCAACGTGGGGACGTCCTCCTTCACCCAGTTCCTGAGTGCGGCAGCCCCCGACCTGCTGCCCGGTCGCCGGCCGCTGCCGCCCGGCTCCGCCACCGGCCTCGTCCCGCACGCCACCACGATCGTCACCCTGACCACCGCCGACGGCGTCGTGATGGCCGGTGACCGGCGCGGCACCATGGGCAACCTGATCTCCAGCCGGGACATGCGCAAGGTGCACCCGGCCGACGCGCACTCGCTGGTCGGCTTCGCCGGCACGGCGGGCATCGCCATGGAACTGGTGCGGCTGTTCCAGGTGGAACTGGAGCACTACGAGAAGATCGAGGGGGCGATGCTCTCCCTCGACGGTAAGGCGAACCGGCTCGCCGCGATGGTCCGGAGCAACCTGGGCGCGGCGATGCAGGGCCTCGCGGTCATTCCGATCTTCGCCGGATTCGACCTGGCCGCCGCCGATCCGACCCGCGCCGGTCGGATCTTCAGCTTCGACGTCGCGGGCGGCCCCTACGAGGAGGTCGGCTACGACGGGATCGGCTCCGGCTCGCTGTTCGCGAAGTCGGCCCTGAAGAAGCGGTACCGCCCCGGGATGAGCACCGAGGAGGCCATCCGGGTCGCCGTCGAGGCGTTGTACGACGCAGCCGACGACGACAGTGCCACCGGCGGCCCCGACCTGAGCCGCCGGATCTACCCGGTCGTGATGACGGCCACCGCGGAGGGCACCAACCGGCTCTCCGACGCCGAGGCGGCCACGGTCGCCGAAGCGGTGGTCGCCGCCCGGATGGAGAACCCGGGCGGCTGACGCCGCCGCACACCCGCAGTCCGCCGTCAGCAGAACCGGTAAGGAGAACCGCCGCCGTGGCCATGCAGTTCTACGCCTCACCCGAGCAGATCATGCGCGACCGCTCGGAGTTGGCCCGCAAGGGCATCGCCCGGGGCCGGAGCGCCGTGATGCTCAGTTACGAGGGCGGGGTGCTCTTCGTGGCGGAGAACCTCTCCAGCGCCCTGCACAAGGTCAGTGAGATCTACGACCGGATCGCCTTCGCCGCCGTGGGCCGTTACAACGAGTTCGAGAACCTGCGCCGGGCGGGCGTACGGATGGCGGACACCACCGGGCTCAGCTTCGACCGGCGGGACGTCACCGGCCGGGCACTCGCCAACGCGTACGCCCAGACCCTGGGGGCGATCTTCACGGAGCAGTCCAAGCCGTTCGAGGTGGAGATCTGCGTCGCCGAGGTGGGTGGCACACCGGAGGACGACGAACTCTACCGGATCACCTACGACGGTTCGGTCAACGACGAGCCCGGCCGGATGGCGATGGGGGGCCAGGCGGAGGCGGTCACCGGAGCGCTGAAAGAGGACCACCAGCCCGACATGTCGCTCGAGGCCGCCATCCGGCTGGCCGTACGGGCGCTCGGCAGTGTCGGTGGCGAGGGCGGCGCACCCAGGACCATCGCCGCGAGCCAGTTGGAGGTGGCGATCCTGGACCGCCGCCGGGTGGGCCGTACCTTCCGGCGGATCACCGGTGCGCCGCTGACCGCCCTGCTCAACGGCTCGCCCGCCAAGGCCGCCGGGACCGAGGCCCCGGAGCCGAAGCCGCCGGCCACCGGCCCGGACAAGCCGACCGAGTCGGCCGCCTCCGCGGACCTGGAGGGCAAGGACAAGTCGACCGGCTCCGCCACGCCGGACAAGGACGCCGGGAACGGGGACGACAAGCCGGGCAAGGCCAAGCCAGCCAAGTAGCGAGGACCAGCCGCTGACGAGTAGCGGGTCAGCCGCTGACGAGCGATCCCGAGCCGGACGGCCCGGTGGCGACCATCGCCGGGTCCGCCGGGCGCAGCGCCTCGGCGAGCAGCGATCGCCAGTCCGCCAGCGGGGGCAGGTCGGCCCGGGCCCAGCCGGCGTGGCCCAGCACGCTGTAGCGGGGCCGGCGGGCGGGTCGGGGGAACCGGCCGCTGTCGACCGGCCGGATCCGGTCCGGGTCGAGGCCCGCGCGGACGAAGATCTCGCGAGCCAGGCCGTACCAGGTCGTCTGGCCGGCGGCGGTGCCGTGGTAGATCCCGGCCGGAGCGTCGCCGCGCCAGGCCGCGGCGCCGAGGTCGACCAGGCGCTCGGCGAGGGCGTACGACCAGGTCGGCTGGCCCAGTTGGTCGTCGACGACGTCGAGCTGTGGCCGTTCGGTGGCCAGCCGCAGCATGGTGGCGACGAAGTTGGGGCCGTGGGCGCCGTACAGCCACGCGGTTCGGACGACGTATCCGGTGTGCGGGAGCAGACGGGCCACCGCGAGTTCGCCGACGAGTTTGCTCCGGCCGTAGGCGTTGATCGGAGCGGTCGGGGCGTCCTCCGGATAGGGCCGGGTGGCGTCACCGCCGAAGACGTAGTCGGTCGAGACGTGCAGCAGCCGGGCACCCGCCTCGGCACAGGCCCGAGCGAGGTTGGCCACCCCGGCACCGTTGACCGCGGTGGCGGCGGCCTCCCGGCTCTCCGCCCCGTCCACGTCGGTCCAGGCGGCGGCGTTCAGCACGACCTGGTGCCCGGTCACCCCGGCGCGAACCGCCGCCGGGTCGGTCAGGTCCAGTTCGGCCCGGGTGGCGGCGGTGACCCGGGTGTCCGGCCGGGCCGAGAGTACGGCCACCAGGTCCCGGCCCAGCATCCCGCCGGCCCCGGTGACCAGCCACCCGATCCCGGATCCGGCCTGCCGACCCGGCTGGACCCGGCCGGCGGTGGTCATCGGGGCGTCACGCCGGGTCGCCAGGTTCCCTCGCCGCCCAGCCGCGCCTTCAGCGGCTCCCACCAGGCCCGGTTATCCCGGTACCAGGTGACCGTCTCGGCGAGCCCGTGCTCGAGGGTGACCTGCGGGGCGTACCCGAGTTCTTCGCTGATCTTGGTGATGTCCAGCGAGTAGCGGCGGTCGTGGCCCAGCCGGTCGGCGACCGGGGTGACCCGGTCCCAGCCGGCACCGCAGGCGGTCAGCAGTCGGGCGGTCAGCTCGCGGTTGGTCAGCTCGGTGCCGCCGCCGATGTGGTACACCTCGCCCGGTCGGCCCTTGTCCTGGACCAGCGCGATACCGACGCAGTGGTCGTGCACGTGCAGCCAGTCCCGGACGTTGCCGCCGTCGCCGTAGAGCGGCACGTTGCCGCCGTCGAGCAGGTTGGTGACGAACAGCGGAATGACCTTCTCCGGGAACTGGTACGGACCGTAGTTGTTGGAGCACCGGGTGAGCACCACGTCCATCCCGTAGGTGCGGTGGTACGCCAGGGCGAGCAGGTCGGAACCGGCCTTGGCGGCGGCGTAAGGTGAGTTGGGCGCCAGCGGCCAGGTCTCGGTCCAGGATCCGGAGTCGATCGAGCCGTAGACCTCGTCGGTGGAGACGTGCACGAACCGGCCGGTGCCGTGTCGCAGCGCGGCGTCCAGCAGGGTCTGGGTGCCGAGCACGTTGGTGGTGATGAACGGCGCCGCGCTGTGGATGGAGCGGTCGACGTGGGACTCGGCGGCGAAGTGCACGACGACGTCGTGACCGGCCACCGCCTCGTCGACCACGGCCGGGTCGCAGATGTCTCCCACCACGATCCGGAGCCGGGGGTCGTCGCGGACCGGGTCGAGGTTGGCCAGGTTGCCCGAGTAGGTCAGCTTGTCCAGCACGGTGACCACACTGGGCGCGAGTCGGGGGCCCGTACCGGTGAGCACCATACGAACATATTCAGAACCGATAAATCCGGCTCCACCGGTTACGAGGATCCTCATGAATCGGGAAGTCTACGCGTTCTTCTGTGGCTCGACCGCAAAGAACTCTGTCGGCGAGGCGACTCAACGTCGGACCGCACACCGGTAACCTGCGCGAATGCGCGGAATCCTGCTGGCCGGCGGTACCGGCTCGCGGCTGTGGCCGATCACCCAGGCGGTCTCGAAACAGCTTATGCCGGTTTTCGACAAACCGATGATCTATTATCCGCTGTCCACTCTGGTCATGGCCGGAATACGGGAAATCCTCATTATCACCACCCCCGGCGACCAGGCACAGTTCCGGCGGCTGCTCGGCGACGGCGCCCAATGGGGACTCCGCCTGGAGTACGTCATGCAGCCGAGCCCGGACGGAATCGCCCAGGCGTTCCTGCTCGGCGAGGACTTCCTGGCGGGCGAGCCGGTGGCCCTGATTCTCGGCGACAACATCTTCTACGGTGGTGGACTCGGTCGGAGCCTGGCCCGCAACGGTGCGCCCGAAGGTGGACGGATCTTCGCCTATCCAGTGGCGAACTGCGAGGGATACGGAATTGTCGAGTTCGATGCCGACGGGGTGGCACTGTCGATCGAGGAGAAGCCGGAGAAGCCGAAGTCGCGCTATGCGGTGCCGGGTCTCTACTTCTACGCCAACGACGTGGTGGAGATCGCGCGCGGCCTGACCCCGAGCGAGCGGGGCGAACTGGAGATCACCGCCGTGAACCAGACCTACCTGGAGGCGGGCCGCCTCAAGGTGACGGCCCTGGACCGGGGTACGGCGTGGTTGGACACCGGCACCGTCACCTCACTGATGCAGGCCGGCGAGTTCGTCCGGGTGATCGAGGAACGGCAGGGGCTGAAGGTCGGCTGCATCGAGGAGGTGGCCTGGCGTAGCGGGCTGATCAGCGACGACCAGCTGCGCGAACTGGCCGAGCCGCTGAGCAGGAGCGGCTACGGTGAGTATCTCTTCGGGATCCTGGAGGACCCCGGCCGGTGACCGTCCGGCCGGCGGCGCGGGGGTCGGTCGGTGCCGATCCGTGGGCCCCGCTCGGGGGGTCCGGACCGGCATCGGAACCAGATCCGCGCAACGCCACGTCCCGACACTGACCAACCACGCCTCCGGGCGACTAATCTCCAACCATGGAGCGGCGAATCTTCGGCCTTGAAACCGAGTACGGCGTCACCTGCACCTACCGCGGTCAACGGCGACTGTCTCCGGACGAGGTCGCCCGGTATCTCTTCCGTCGGGTGGTGTCCTGGGGACGATCGAGCAACGTTTTCCTACGCAATGGTGCCCGGCTCTACCTCGATGTCGGGTCCCACCCGGAGTACGCCACCCCCGAGTGTGACTCGGTCTCCGACCTGGTCGCCCACGACCGGGCCGGCGAGCGGATCCTGGAGGGTCTGCTGGTCGACGCCGAGAAGCGGCTGCACGACGAGGGGATCGCGGGCGAGATCTACCTGTTCAAGAACAACACCGACTCGGCCGGCAACTCGTACGGCTGCCACGAGAACTACCTGGTCTCCCGGCACGGGGAGTTCGGCCGGCTGGCCGACGTCCTGATCCCGTTCCTGGTGACCCGGCAGCTGATCTGCGGGGCCGGGAAGGTGCTGCAGACCCCGCGCGGGGCGGTCTACTGCCTGTCCCAGCGGGCCGAGCACATCTGGGAGGGCGTCTCGTCGGCGACCACCCGTAGCCGGCCGATCATCAACACCCGGGACGAGCCGCACGCCGACGCCGAGCGGTACCGACGGTTGCACGTCATCGTCGGGGACTCGAACATGAACGAGGTCACCACCCTGCTCAAGGTGGGCAGCGCCGACATCGTGCTGCGGATGATCGAGGCCGGGGTGGTGATGCGCGACCTGTCGCTGGAGAACCCGATCCGGGCGATCCGGGAGGTTTCGCACGACATCACCGGGCGCCGGAAGGTGCGGCTGGCCTCGAACAAGGAGATCAGCGCGCTGGAGATCCAGCAGGAGTACCTCGCCAAGGCGACCGAGTTCGTCGAGCGGCGGGGCGGGGACCAGACCGCGAAGCGGGTCGTCGAGTTGTGGGGGCGGGTGCTCAACGCCGTCGAGAACGGCAACCTGGACCCGGTGTCCCGGGAGATCGACTGGGTGACGAAGCTTCAGCTGATCGAGAAGTACCAGCGCAAGAACGATCTGCCGCTCTCGCACCCCCGGATCGCCCAGATGGACCTCGCCTACCACGACCTGCGCCGTGGACGCGGCCTGTACGGGCTGCTGGAGCGGCGTAAGCAGGTCGACCGGATCGCCACCGACCCGGAGATCTTCGAGGCCAAGGAGACGCCGCCGCAGACCACCCGGGCCCGGCTGCGCGGCGAGTTCATCCGACACGCCCAGGAGAAGCGCCGGGACTTCACCGTCGACTGGGTGCACCTCAAGCTGAACGACCAGGCGCAGCGGACGGTGCTGTGCAAGGACCCGTTCCGGGCCTACGACGAGCGGGTCGAGCGGCTGATCGCGAGCATGTGACCGGGCATCCGGGCGGGGCCGGCGGGCCCGCCCGGGCATTCGTTATTCTGGCCCCCGCTATGACACATCCAGAATCCGGTCGTGACGAGGGCGAGCACCACCGCCCCGAGCAGGTGCGACAGAACCGTGTCGAGCGGCGGCGCGCGAAGATCCGGGAGGAGATCGAGCGCAACCGCCGTGGCGAGTACAAGGTGCCCACCTGGGTGCTGACGGTGGCCCTCGTCGTGGTGGTGGCCGGCTGGCTGGCCCTGGTGTTCCTGAGCTGACCCGCCGGCACGCCCCGTCGCGTCGGCACGCCCGTCGCGTCGGCATGCCCCGGCGGCTCGGCTCGGGCCGGCGGCGGGTCCGGCTCAGCGCAGGCTGGCGGCGTGTCGCCCGGCGGCGGCCGCGGTGAGGAAGTACGCGTGGTCGGCATCCAGGCCGCGCCCCATCGTGGAGAGCGGGACCGGCGTCGCCCGCAGCGCCTCGTCGAGCCCGTCCACGGCCACCCGGAGGACACGGTGCCGCCCGGCCAGCGGGGCGAGTGCCCGCTCCACCTCGGCCGCCAGGTCCGGCGGCAGTTCGGTGGGCAGCACCAGGTCGGCGGTGGCCAGCGCGACCCGGCCGTACGCGGTGACGCTGTGGTGCGAGAGCCCGCGATGCCGGGACCGGGGATCGGCGCCGGAGATCCTCAGCGAACCCACCGGGTGACCGCCCAGCGCGGCGACGGCGTTGACCGCCTCACCGACCGCCACCCCGGAGAACCCCCACCGGGTGCCGGTCCCCAGGTTGCCCGGCCCCTGCGCGACGATCGCCACCTCGGCGTCGAGCACGTGCCGGGCGGCGAGCAGACCGCTGTGCAGGTTGGTGGCCTCCAGGTCACCGCCGAACGCCTGGCCCACGGTCACCGTTCCGGCGAGTTCGGCCCGCAGCCCGTCCAGGGTCCGGGAGAACCATGCGGGCAGGGCACCCCCGTCGGTCATCAGGTAGGCGATCCGAATTCCGGGCGCGTCGGCCCGGATCCCGGCGACGATCGCCGGCAGCGCGGAGTGCAGATCGGCGGTGACCACCGGCAGCCCGTCGAGGCCGTCGGCGTCGGCCAGCACCGCCCGGTGCGGCGAGGCCTCCTCGTCGACACCGAGCACGATCGGTTGCAACGGTGTGTAGCGGGCCTTGACCAGGTGACCACCCTCGCGCGTGTCGCCGGCGTCGGGCGGGTCGGCCGGCAGCCGGTCCGGCAGCGCCACCACCAGGGCGTACCCGCCGGTGCCGAGCCCCATCACCAGCGCGCCCACGTTGAGCAGCACCCGGTCGCCCGGCTCGGGCATGCCGACCAGTTCCGGGTACGCCAGTGCCCGGACGACGCCGCCGTCGGTCTGCCGGACGTCGAGTTCGACCGCACCGTGCCAGTGCCGCCGGAGCGCCGTGACCGTGCCGGACCGCCATCGCACCATGGCCGGCAGGGTAGTCGGCGGCCGTCCGGGCTCCGTCGTCCGGCCCCGTCCGACACCCGTGCCCGACCGTCAGGGTCGGCGGGTCCGGGTGGGGTCGAGGAAGACGTACCGGATGTTCGGGTAGCGGGCGACGAGCTGCCGCTCGGCCTGGTCCGAGCCGGCCTCGATCTCCGCCCCGGTCGCCTCGTCCCGGAAGTCGACCTTCGCCGCGACGAGGATGTCGTCCGGACCGAGGTGCATGGTCAGCAGCGTGTCCACCCGGTCCACCGTCGGCAGCGAGGAGAGTTCGCGGTAGATCTCGGAGTACATCTGCGGCGGCACCGCCCGCCCGACCAGCAGCGAGATGTTGCTGCGGGCCAGGATGGCGGCGACCACCAGGAGCAGGAGGCCGATCACGATCGAGGCCAGCCCGTCCCAGAGTTCGTCGCCGGTGAGCTGGGCCAGGCCGAGGCCGGCGGCGGCGACGGAGATGCCGATCAGTGCGGCGACGTCCTCCAGGAACACCGCCTTGATCGTGGTGTCCGCGGTGTGCCGCAGGAAACGGGCCGGGCTGATGTTCCGCTCGCGGGAGGCCCGGACGATCTGCCGGACGGCCCGGGCCAGGGAGACCGACTCGATTCCGAACGAGATCGCCAGTACGACGTACGAGACCAGGTACTCGCCGCTGTGCACCCCGTCCCGTACGGTGTTGACCCCGTGCGTGATCGAGAAGCCGGCGCCGACCACGAAGGTGAAGATCGCGGCGATGAACGCCCAGACGTAGCTCTCCTTGCCGTACCCGAACGGGTGCTGCGGATCGGCGGGCCGGGCGCCCCGGCGGAGCGCGGTGAACAGCAGCACCTCGGTGGTGGTGTCGGCGACCGAGTGGGCGCCCTCGGAGAGCATCGCGGCGGAGCCGGAGATGGTTCCGGCCACCACCTTGGCCACGGCGATCGCGAGATTGGCCAGCCCGGCCACCACCACCGTGCCGAGGCTCTCCGAGGTGCCCTCCCGCTCCGCCATACGGTCAGCCTAGGAGCCGGTCGGCGGCCGTAAGGTCGGACCGGACGGGACCGAGCGCGGGTACCCGCGTTGTGATCCGACACTGCTAGCGTCTGTGTCGTGTCGCGGACCCGTACCGAACGCCTGGTCAACCTGGTGATCTGCCTGCTGTCCACGCGACGGTTCCTGACCGCCGCGCAGATCGCCGCGACCGTACCCGGCTATGAGCATGATCCGGACGACCCTCGGGACCACGAGGCGTTCCAGCGCAAGTTCGAGCGCGACAAGGCCGAGCTGCGCGAGCTGGGGGTGCCGCTGGAGACCGGCACGGCCAGCGCCTTCGACGCCGAGCCGGGCTACCGGATCGCGCACCGCGAATACGCGTTGCCGGACATTCCGCTGGAACCCGACGAGGCGGCGGCGGTAGGCATCGCCGCCCGGCTCTGGCGGCACGCCGGGCTGGCCGCCGCGGCCTCCTCCGGGCTGGCCAAGCTGCGCGCCGCCGGCATCGACGTCGACCCGCAGGCCACCCTCGGGATGGAGCCCGTGGTCACCGTGGACCCGGCGTTCGCGCCGCTCACCAGCGCAGCCCGGGACCGCCGCGCGGTCACCTTCGAGTACCGGGTGCCCGAGGGCGACGCCCCGACCAGCCGCCGGCTGCAACCCTGGGGCGTGGTCTGCTGGCGCGGCCGGTGGTACGTGGTCGGCCACGATCTCGACCGGGCGGCGGCCCGATGCTTCCGGCTGTCCCGGATCGTCGGCGGCGCGGTCCGGGTGCTCGGCAGGCCGAACGCCTTCGAACCGCCGGTGGGCGTCGACCTGATCAGTCACGTCGCCCGCTTCTCCGGTCCGGTGGAGCGCTCCGGCCGGGCCACCGTGCTGGTCCGCCCCGGACGGGCCGCCGGGCTGCGCCGGTGGGCCCGGGAGGTGACCAGCGGACCGGACGGCGACCTGCTGGTCCTGCCGTACGCCGAAGCCGAGTCACTGGCCGGTAGGCTCGTGGGCTACGGTCCCGATGTCCGGGTGGTCGATCCGCCGGAGATCCGGGAGGCCGTCATCCAGCGGCTGAAGGAGATCGCCGCCCGGCACGACGACGTGGTCGTGGCCCGGACGTCGGCGTAACACGGGTGGGAGCAGGGCCGGTGCCCTGGTAACTGACTGACCAGAGGGAGGAGCCGGCGTGACTCGTCCGGCGCAACGGTCCGGCGGCGCACGGGCCTCGGCCGACCGGCTGGCCCGACTGCTCAACCTGGTGCCCTACCTGCTGGCCCGGCCCGGCATCGAGTTGTCCGAGGCCGCCGCCGACCTCGGGGTGACCGAACGGCAACTGCGGGAGGACCTGGAACTGCTCTGGGTCTGCGGGCTGCCCGGGTACGGTCCCGGCGACCTGATCGACATGGCGTTCGACGGTGACCGGGTCACCATCACCTACGACGCCGGCATCGACCGCCCGCTGCGGCTCACCCCGGACGAGGCGCTCGCCCTGGTGGTCGCGCTGCGGATGCTCGCCGAGACCCCGGGGATGGCGAACCGGGACGCGATCGAGCGGGCCCTGGCCAAGATCGAGAATGCGGCCGGTGAACTCGCCGACGCCCCGGTCGCGGTACGGATGCCCGGGGACAGCGATCGGGTGGAGGCGCTGCGGGGCGCGGTGCAGCGTCGGCGGGCGCTCCGGATCACGTACTACACCGCGACCCGGGACGAGACGACCGAGCGCACCATCGACCCGATCCGGGTGCTGATGGTCGGCGGCCTGGCGTACGTCGAGGCCTGGTGCCGCCGGGCGGAGTCGGTGCGGATGTTCCGGGCCGACCGGATCGACGCGCTCGTCGAACTCGACGAGCCGGCCGTGGCGCCGCCCCAGGCCCGGCTGCACGACCTGAGCGGCGGCATCTTCCAGCCCTCCGCCGAACTGCCGCTGGTGACGCTGCGGGTGGGTCGGGGCGGGCGGTGGATCACCGAGTACTACCCCTGCGAGCGGGTCGAGCCCGGCGACGAGGTGGCCGGTGCCGACGGGGCGGGCCGGGAGTGGCTGGTCTCGCTGCGGGTCACCGACCTGGACTGGGCCCGCCGATTCGTGCTCGGCCTCGGGCCGGACGTCACCGTGGTCTCGCCGCCGGAACTCGCCGAGGAGGTACGCGACCAGGCCGCCGCGGCGCTCGACGCGTACGCCACGTTGCCGGCCGGGACCGGACCGGCACCCGTCGGTGCGCTTCCCGGCGCCCCGCCGGTAGTGGTCGGGCCGGCGTCGGGCTCCCCGTCGGCCCGGAACGCCGATCCGGCGGCTGCGACCGGAAGCCACTAGGCTGGCCGGCGTGGTGAAGTGGATCGTTCTCGCGGTAGTCCTGGTCGGGCTGTTGGTGCTCGGGCTGGCGATCCGTCGGGTGCTCAGCCGGCTCCCGCGCCTGCAACGGGCCGCGTTGGCGTTGCAGCAACGGCAGGAGCAGGCAGAGGATCTGCAACGCGTCGCGCTCGCCGTGCAGGACCGGGCGGAGGCGCTGCAACAGCAGGTCGACACCATGCAGCGGCGCGTCACGCTGATCAAGGCCAGGCGCGGGGAGAGCGCGTAGCCAGGTCGATCGGCGTCGACGGCGGCGCCGGCCGTTTCCGCCGGGCGGCGTCGTCACCCGGTTGACGGGATGCCCGGCGTTGGTCAAGACTTCACCCTCCGGGCCGGATTGTCATCAGCCTGGCGGGTGGCGGTCCCGCCCGACGCACGTACGATGGGCCAGAACACCCCTTTGCTGGACGAACACCGAACTGGAGCTTCCATGGGCGCCCTTAAGCCGTGGCACATCTTCGTACTCGTTGCTGTGCTGGTCCTGCTGTTCGGCGCGAAGCGGCTTCCCGACGCGGCCCGCTCGCTCGGCCGTTCGCTGCGGATCATCAAGGCCGAGACCAAGAGCCTCGCGGACGACGACAAGGACCTGGCCGAGAAGGCCGACGCCCAGGCGGCCCGGCAGCCGCTGCCCGGCGACTCGACGGTCCAGCCGACCAGCGTTCACCAGCCGGGCTACCAGGCACCCGCGGCGCCGGTGAACGACCCGCAGCGCGTCCGCGACAACTGACCGGGGCTCGTCACCGTGGCCTTCGCTCTGCGCCGGCGCGGTCCGAGCAAGTTCGAACGGGCCTCCGACGGCTCGATGACTCTCATCGAGCACGTCCGGGAGCTGCGTAACCGACTGTTCTGGGCCTCGGTGGGCATCCTGGTCGGCTTCGGCGTCGGCCTCTGGCTGGCCAAGCGCGTCCGTGGCCTGCTGCAGCAGCCGTACTGCAACCTGCCCGGCTCGACCGTGAACGGCAAGTGCCAGTTCACCCAGCTCGGTCCGGCGGACGTCCTGCTGCTCGACCTGAAGATCGCGCTCTGGGTCGGACTCATCATCGCCGCGCCGATCTGGCTCTACCAGCTCTGGGCGTTCATCGCACCGGGCCTGCACAGGCACGAGCGGAAGTACGCCTACATCTTCACCGCGTTGGCGGCGCCGTTGTTCGTCGCGGGCGCCGTGCTGGCGTACTTCGTGGTGGCCAAGGGCCTGGAGTTCCTGGTCGGGCTGGCCGGCGAGGATGTCACCAACACGCTGGAGATCACTCGGTACATCTCCTTCGTCACCAACATGATCCTGATGTTCGGGGTGGCGTTCGAGTTCCCGCTGGTCGTGCTGATGCTCAACTTCGTCGGTATCGCCAGCGGCCGGCGGCTGCTGAGCTGGTGGCGGGTCGCCGTCTTCGTGTTCTTCGCCTTCTCAGCGATCGTCACGCCCACCCCCGATCCGTTCGGTATGACCGCGCTGGCCATCTGCCTCTGCGCGCTCTACTTCGCGGCCGTCGGGGTGGCGATGATCAACGATCGGCGGCGTGGACGGGGCAAGGAGGTCTACGCCGGGCTGGACGACGACGAGATCTCGCCGCTGAACCTCGAACCGGAGCCGGTCACCGCCGGAGAGCGGGTCGACACCGTCGGGCCGATCGAGACGCCGGATGCCATCGCGGCACCGCGGCCGATCGACCGGCGCTACGACGACATGACCTGACCGGATCGGACCTGTCGGACCGGTCACGGCCAGCGGTACGGTGCTGGCCGTGACCGTGAACGATCAGCTTCCCGGGTCCGCCTCCGCTGGCCCGTTACCGGACGGCCGGGTGGCCGTGCTGGCCAATCCGACCGCGGGGCGGGGCCGGTACCGAGGGCTGTTGCCGGCCGTACTGGATCGGCTCGGCGCGGCCGGCCGGCCGGTGGAGCTGCTCGACGCCGAATCCCCCGCGCGGGCCGCGCAGGCCTGCCGCGCGGCGGTCGCCGACGGCGCCGCCGCCCTGGTCACGGTCGGCGGCGACGGTACCGTCCACCTGGCCCTCCAGGCGGTCGCCGGCGCCGCGGTCGGCTTCGGACCGGTGCCGGCGGGTACCGGCAACGACTTCGCGGTCGGCACCGGGTTCCCGGCCGATCCGCTCGCGGCGGTCGACGTGATGGTCGGGGCGCTGGCATCGGGTCGGACCAGTCCGGCCGACCTGGCCCGGATGACCGGGCGGGACGGTGCCGTCCGGTGGTACGGCGCGGTGCTGGCCGCCGGCTTCGACGCGCTCGTCAACGAGCGGGCCAACCGGATGTCCTGGCCCCGTGGGCGGCGCCGCTACGACCTCGCCATCCTGGTCGAACTGGCCCGGCTCCGGCCCCGGCACTACACGCTGCGGCTGGACGGGGTGCCACAGGAGCTGGAGGCGGTGCTGGTGGCGGTGGGCAACTGCCCGAGCTACGGCGGAGGAATGCGGATCTGCCCGGCCGCCGACCCGACCGACGGGCTGCTCGACGTGGTGTACGCCGGACCGGTCGGCCGGGCCACCCTGACCCGGATCAAGCCACGGGTCTACCGGGGTACCCACCTCGACCATCCGATGGTGCACAGCGCGCGGGCCCGGACGGTCGAACTCGTCGCCGAGGACATCGTCGGGTACGCGGACGGCGAACGGGCCCTGCCACTGCCGGTGACCGTGACCGCCGTGCCCGCCGCGGTACGCCTGCTGCGCTGACCCGTCACGGGCGCGCTCCGGCGGGGCGGGGCGCCCGGTCAGCGGCCGTCGGCGACGGCCAGGTCCAGCGCGGCGGCAAGCCCGTTCGCCTGCCCCGCCTCGGCCGCCGGCAGCACCAGTGCGGCACATCCGGCCCGGACCGCCCCGGCGTCGGCCGGGGTGTCACCCACCATCAGGGTCCGCTCCGGGTCGACGCCCAGCATTCCGCAGGCGCGCAGGAAGATCGCCGGGTCGGGCTTGCAGCGCCCCACCTCGTACGACAGTACGAACGCGTCGACCAGTTCGGTGAGTTTCCAGGCGTCGAAGTGCGGCCGAAGGTCGAATCCGATGTTGCTGACCACCGCGACCGGGACACCCGCCTCCCGAAGTGCGCGCAGGGTGTCCGCGGTGTCCGCGTACGGGAGCCAGCCGACGGGGGAGAGCAGTCGCTCGTAGAGAGCCTCGGCGAGCCCGTCCACCCCGGCGTCGACGGTCGACGCCAGCCCGACGTAGGCGGCGCGGTGGGACGGCGCGTACAGGTCCCGTTCCGCCCACACCTCGGCCAGGTGCGGCGGTACCCGGGCGGGTAGCGGCCCACCGGCGCGTCCGGCCATCACCAGCCGGTCGGCCAGGGCGGTGGCGCGGGGGCGCTCCAGCGTCGTCCCGCACTCGGCGGCGGCGGCCAGTACCCAGGCGACCGGGTCCTCCACCTGGGCGAGAGTGCCATGGAAGTCGAATAGCACCGCGTCGACCGGCCGTCGGGGCGGCTGCCGCTGGGCGGAGTGGGAGGTTCCGCTCGACGTACGGGGCATGGGCGGTTCGGCATGATCCGGCACGTCGTGCACCCTACCGACCGGCTCTACCCGGACCGCTGCACGGCCTGCCGGGGTACGACCTCGCACTACGCATTAATCTTGGTGTCATGTCGAGCCCTGCCGAGCGGTACGCCGCGGCGCGCCGCCGGGCCGCGCAGGCCAGCACCTTTCCTGCACTGAACGAGTTCGCCCAGCAACTCGGGTTCGAACTCGACGACTTCCAGCGGGAGGCGTGCCAGGCCCTGGAGCGGGGTAGCGGCGTACTGGTCTGCGCTCCGACCGGCGCCGGCAAGACCGTCGTCGGCGAGTTCGCGGTGCATCTGGCGCTGCACGCCGGCACCGGCGCCTCGGGTGGCGGTGCCGGCGCGGTGACCGGAGGCGGCTCCGTTACCCGTCCGGCCGCCGCCGTACTGCCCGCTGCCGGCGGGGTGGCCCGGAAGTGCTTCTACACCACACCGATCAAGGCGCTGTCGAACCAGAAGTACCACGACCTGGTGGTCCGGTACGGGTCCGACCAGGTGGGGCTGCTGACCGGGGACAACGTGATCAACGGCGACGCGCCGGTGGTGGTGATGACCACCGAGGTGCTGCGCAACATGCTCTACGCCGGTTCGTCGACCCTGACCGGCCTGGCGTACGTGGTTATGGACGAGGTGCACTACCTCGCCGACCGGTTCCGTGGCGGGGTGTGGGAAGAGGTGATCATCCACCTGCCGGAGTCGGTGACCCTGGTGTCGCTCTCCGCGACCGTCTCGAACGCGGAGGAGTTCGCGGACTGGCTGGTCACCGTCCGGGGCGAGACCGAGGTGGTGGTCAGCGAGCACCGTCCGGTGCCGCTCTGGCAGCACATGCTGGTCAACCGGCGGATGTTCGACCTCTTCCACGACGCCGACGCGGCCCGCAAGCACGACGTGCACCCTGAACTGTTGCGCTACACCCGGGAGATGCTGCGCCGGCTCGAACTCGGGGACGGCCGTACGCACGGGCCGGGCTGGGGGCGCAGCGGCGGCCGGGGGCCCCGCTGGCGCGGACCGCTGCGGGCCGACATCGTCGAACGGCTCGACCGGGAGGGGCTGCTGCCGGCGATCCTGTTCCTCTTCAGCCGGGCCGGCTGCGACGCGGCCGTCCAGCAGTGCCTGGCCGCCGGGCTGCGGTTGACCAGCCCGGAGGAGCGGACCGAGATCCGGCGGGTGGTGGAGAGTCGGATCACCAGCGTGCCCGGCGAGGATCTGGCGGTACTCGGCTACTGGGAGTGGCTCGACGGCCTGGAGCGTGGACTCGCCGCCCACCACGCGGGCATGCTGCCGGCGTTCAAGGAGGTGGTCGAGGAACTGTTCGTACGCGGTCTGGTGAAGGCGGTCTTCGCCACCGAGACCCTGGCGCTCGGCATCAACATGCCGGCCCGCTGCGTCGTGCTCGAACGGCTGGTCAAGTTCAACGGCGAGGCGCACGTCGACCTGACGCCGGGGGAGTACACCCAGCTCACCGGCCGTGCCGGCCGGCGGGGGATCGACGTCGAGGGGCACGCCGTCGTCGTCTGGTCACCCGAGGTCGACCCCCGGCACGTGGCCGGGCTCGCCTCCACCCGTACGTATCCGCTGCGGTCCAGCTTCCGGCCCTCGTACAACATGGCGGTCAACCTGGTCGGCTCGGTCGGCGCGGCGCCCGCGCGCGAGTTGCTGGAGTCGTCGTTCGCCCAGTTCCAGGCGGACCGCTCGGTGGTCGGCCTGGCCCGCCAGGTGCAGCGCAACGTCGAGACGATCGAGGCGTACGGCGCGGAGATCCGCTGCCACCTCGGGGACTTCGACGAGTACTTCGGGCTGCGGTTGGCGATCGCGGACCGGGAGCAGACGCTCGCCCGGCAGGGGCAGAACCAGCGGCGGACGGCGACCCTGACCGCGTTGGAGCGGTTGCGGGTCGGCGACGTGATCCGGGTGCCGTCGGGTCGCCGGGCCGGGTTGGCCGTCGTGCTCGATCCGGGCGTCAGCGGGTTCGGTGAGCCCCGCCCGCTGGTGCTGACCCAGGACCGGTGGGCCGGCCGGATCACCCCCGGCGACTTCACCACCCCGGCCGAGGTGCTGGCCCGGATCCGGGTGCCGAAGAACTTCAACCACCGCTCGCCGGCCGCCCGGCGGGATCTGGCCGCGGCGGTGAGCGGTACCGGACTGGACCGGCACGCCGGACGGCGCGGCAGCCGGTCCCGGGGCGGTGGTGAGGACGAGCGGCTCACCCAGCTCCGCGCCGAACTGCGCCAGCATCCCTGCCACGCCTGCCCGGATCGGGAGGAGCACGCCCGGTGGGCGGAGCGCCGTCGGCGTCTGGAGCGGGACACCGCGGAGATACGTCAACGGGTGGCCGGACGTACCGGCTCGCTGACCCGGACGTTCGACCGGGTCTGCGGGATCCTCACCGCGCGTGGCTACCTGTCGGATTCCGGCGAGGTGACCGACGCCGGCCGGATGCTCGGTCGGATCTGGACCGAGGCCGATCTGCTGGTGGCGGAGTGCCTGCGCCGGGGGGTCTGGGCCGGGCTGTCGCCGTCGGAGCTGGCCGCCGCCGTTTCGGTGGTGGTCTACGAGGCACGCCGGGACACCGACGAGCGGGCCTCGGTGCCCCGGGGCGTGGTCTCGGCGGCGGTGGACGAGACGTTGAAGATCTGGGCCGAGTTGGAGTCGGACGAGGCGGCCCGAGGGTTGGAGGCGACCCGCGAACCCGACCTGGGTTTCGTCTGGCCGGTCTACCGCTGGGCCAAGGGCGAGCCGCTGGCGAAGGTGCTGGCCAGCGGCCACAACCTCGACGGCGACATGCCGGCCGGCGACTTCGTCCGGTGGGCCCGGCAGGTGGTGGACCTGCTCGGCCAGGTCGCCGACTCCGCCGGGGCCTCCGTCGAACTGAGGGGCGCCGCGCGGCAGGCGATGGGCTCGATCAACCGGGGTGTGCTCGCGTACCACGGGGCGACCTGAGGAGCCCGGTGCCGATCGGAACGGTGGAGCCCGGACACCACTGACCGGCAGCTCCGCTCCGCCCTTCGGACGGTTCTCGGCTCCTGCCGGTCAGCCTCGGCTCCTCCTATGTTGATCTTCCGTACCGCCTGCCTACGGCCGCTCGGCCGGCAGATGGGCCCGAAGGTTCCGTTGTGGCTGGTCGAGCCACAAGTGATCATCATGTGCCGGGTGCGGAACAGCGCCGTTGTCAGCGGCACAAGGGGATCATCAGCATGGCCACGATCGATCATTTCCAGTACGGCTGGATCACCCCCGTCCTGAGCTACGCGCTCTCCGTCCTCGGCTCGTTCCTGGGGCTGCTCTGCGCGGCACGGGCTCGGGAGGCACAGACCACGGGGCGCCGGGCCTGGTGGATCGGCCTCGCGGCGTGGGCGATCGGCGGCACGGCGATCTGGACCATGCACTTCACCGCCATGCTCGGCTTCCGGGTCTCCGGAACCCAGATCCGCTACGACGTGCCGACCACCATTCTGAGTGCGCTGATCGCCGTCGTCGTCGTCGGGGTCGGCCTGGTCATCGTCGGGTTCGGCCGGGTCTCCTGGCCGAGGATCATCTTCGGTGGACTGTTCGCCGGACTCGGCGTGGCGGGCATGCACTACCTGGGGATGGGGGCGATCCGGATGCGGGGGAAGGTCGACTACGCGCCGTCCCTGGTGGCAGTCTCCGTGCTGATCGCGGTGGTCGCCGCGACGGCGGCGTTCTGGCTGGCGGTGAACGTCCGTGGCTCCCGGGCCGTGACCGGTGCGGCCCTGGTGATGGGGTTCGCGGTCAGCGGAATGCACTACACCGGGATGGCGGCGATGTCCGTCCACTCGCAGCCGACCGCACCGGCTCCGTCCGGCGCCAACGGCTCCACCCTGCTGCTGCCGATCATGCTGATCGTCGTCTTCGTCGCGTTCGTGCTGTTCTACGCGCTACTTGCGTCGCCGACCGAGGACGACCGGGCCGCCTCGGTGTACCTGGCCGACCGGGCCGCCGAGCGAGCCGCCGCGGATCGGGCCGCCGCGGATCGGGCCGCCGTGGACGGGGACGCCGTGCGGCCCGGGGCGGGCCGGGCCACCGGCCGACCGACCGGCGGTGCCGGTCCGGTACCCGGCCGGCGCAGCCGACGCTTCGACTGAGCTTCGATCCGCGCCCGCGCGGTCAGGCGGTGACGTTCGCCGCGAGGGCGTCGACCAGGCGGCGGCACGGGCCGGCGAGGTTCCACTGCTCGGCCAGGGCGAGTAGCCGGTCGGGATCGACCGGCGCCGCCGGCAGCGTCGTGGTCAGCGGCGGCACCGGTACGTCGAGGGCCACCCTGACCACCTTCGGCGCGACGGCCAGGTAGTCCCGGGCGGCGTTCAGTTTGGTCTTCAGCCCGGGGGCGAAGCCGGACGTCGGGTCGTCCAGCGCGGCAAGAATGCCGTCCAGGCTGCCGTACCGGTCGACAAGTCGGGCCGCGGTCTTGTCTCCGACGCCCGCAACCCCGGGCAGGCCGTCACTGGGGTCGCCGCGCAGGGCGGCGAAATCGGCGTACCCGGCGGCCGGCACGCCGTACTTGGCCCGGACGGCGGCGTCGTCGCAGTCCTCCAGCTTCGCCACGCCCCGTCCGCAGTAGAGCAGTCGCACCGGTCGGCCGTCGTCGATGAGCTGGAACAGGTCCCGGTCGCCGGAGGCCACCTCCACGGGGGCCGGTTGGGTGACGGTGAGGGTGCCGATCACGTCGTCGGCCTCGTAGCCGTCCACCCCGATGGCCGGAATCCCGATCGCCGCCAGCAGGTCGAGGATCAGCGGGACCTGCGGGGAGAGGGTGTCGGGTACCACCTCACCGCCCTCGGGTGCCACCCGGTGCGCCTTGTACGACGGCAGCAGTGCCACCCGCCAGGCCGGGCGCCAGTCGTAGTCGAGCGCGCAGACCAGCCGGTCCGGCCGACGGGAGCGGATCAGCGTGGCGAGCATGTCCAGGAATCCCCGTACCGCGTTGACCGGGCTGCCGTCGGGCGCCTTGGCTGCGGACTCCGGAATGCCGAAGTAGGCCCGGAAGTAGAGGCTGGCAGCATCGACGAGAAGCAGAGGGCGGCTGTCGTTCACCCGGACAGCCTGGCACAGCCTCGTCCGGTGCGGTCGGGGGGCGTCGGCGTTGCGTCGGCCAGCGGCGGCAGCGACCAC
>NZ_JBHSPR010000008.1:76218-109678 GCF_042658085.1 Plantactinospora solaniradicis
GCGGCTGGCGTACCAGCTGCCGGATCCGGGCCGCTCTCGGGTCGTGGGACCGTCGGTGACCGCCCCCGGTTCGCGCCCTCGCTCGTCGGGGAGCGGACGGGGCGGGTTCAGCGGCGTGCGGTGGTCCGGCGCAGCATCGGGAACAGCGCGGCGGCCACGACCACGTGCATCAGGCCCAGCATGACCTTGGTGTCCACGGTGGCGAGTTCGATGCCGAGCGGCACGAAGGAGAGGACCAGGAGCACGGTCGCGAGGGTGGCCCAGATGACCCGGGCCCGGCGGGTGAACCGTTCGAGCAGGGCGAGCGTGCCCCAGCCGAGCAGGGAGAACACCAGCGTGATCACGACGATCTCGGCCAGGATCAGCGGGTGCGGCACCGGGTTGCCCGGGTCGGTGAGCACGAAGTCGGTGCCCGCGGCGTGGGCGATCGAGTAGAGCGCGGCGTTCGCGAGCACCGCCGCGCCGACCGCGAGGAGCCGGAACCGCCGGACCTGCCGACGGGTCGGCGTGGCGGCCTCGGGGCGGATCGCGGTGTCGGGCTGGCTCGTGGTCTTCGGCTGGCTCGTGGTGTTCGGCTGGGTGATGGTGGTGGCGGTCATCGCGGGCTCCCTCGGTCGCTGCGGGTTCGGGTCCAACTTCCCAGCGGTGGCCGCTGGCGATACGAACGACTCTCTCACCGACAACTTTTCTTGTCAAGACATTTGCGATTGTCGGTAGGACGCGGCGGGGGAGTACGCCAGGGGAGTGGGTCGGCGGTGCGGCCGGCTCCCAAGATCGCGCCGAGTGCTGCCGGCCGGTCTTGCCCGAACGACCGTTAAGCTAGTGACGTGGGTTACGAAAACCTCTATCCCCCGCAGCGGCTCGAGGCCGCGCAACGGGCCACGGCCGAGGCCGGACTGGACGCCCTGCTCATCCCGCCCGGTTCCGACCTGCGCTACCTGACCGGGTACCACGCCCACGCGCTCGAACGGCTCACCTGCCTGGTGCTGCCGGCAGAGGGCGAACCGACGCTCCTCGTGCCGACCCTGGAACGACCGGCCGCCGAGGCGTCGCCAGCGCCCCGCACCGGCGTACGGATCGTCGACCATCCGGACGGCGTCGACCCGTACCCGCTGGTGGTGCAGGCGCTCGGCGGGCCTGTTCGGGCGGTCGGGCTGGGCGACCGGATGTGGGCCGAGCAGGTGCTCGCGCTGCGCGCCGTGCTGCCGCAGGCCACCCAACGGCTGGCCGGCGAGGTACTGAGGTCGCTGCGGATGCGCAAGTCGCCGTCCGAGGTGGCCGCGCTCCGGGCCGCCGGTGCGGCGATCGACGCGGTGCACGGTCGGATGGCCGACTGGTTGCGTCCCGGCCGCACCGAGGCGCAGGTCGCCGAGGACATCTCGGCCGCGATCCGGGAGGCCGGCCACGCCACCGCCGACTTCGCCATCGTGGCCAGCGGGCCGAACGCGGCCAGCCCCCACCACGGGACGTCGGACCGGGTGATCGGGGTCGGCGAGCCGGTCGTCGTCGACATCGGCGGCACGATGCCGTCCGGCTACTGCTCGGACTCCACCCGGTGCTACGTGGTCGGCACGCCGCCACCGGACTTCGTCGACTACTACCAGGTGCTGCACGAGGCGCAGCGGGCCGCGGTCGGGGCGGTACGGCCGGGGGTCAGCGCGGAAGCGGTGGACTCGGTCGCCCGCGAGATCATCGCCGATGCCGGATACGGCGCCGCCTTCCTGCACCGGACCGGACACGGCATCGGGCTGGACGGACACGAGGACCCGTACCTGGTCGCCGGCAACGAACTGCCGCTCGAACCGGGCATGGCGTTCTCCATCGAGCCGGGGATCTACCTGGCCGGGCGGCACGGCGCTCGGATCGAGGACATCGTGGTCTGCACCCCGGACGGAGTCGAGCGGCTCAACACCATCGGCACGGAACTGGTCGCGCTGTGACCCGGCGGTACGGGTGCCGGGTGATCGTGGCGAGGGGGGAGCGGTCATGACCGTCGACCGGATCCTGCCCAGCGACGAGGCGTACGAACTCCTCGACCTCGTCACCGAACTGGCCGACCGCGAACTCGCGCCGAAGGTGGCCGACTTCGAGAACCGGGGCGTGTTCCCCCGGGAGCTGCTGCGTACGCTCGGCCGGGCCGGGCTGCTCGGGCTGCCGTACCCGGAGGAGCACGGCGGCGCGGCCCAGCCGTACGAGGTCTACCTCCAGGTACTGGAGATCCTTGCCGGCCGCTGGTTGGCCGTCGCCGAGGCGGTCAGCGTGCACACCCTGTCCTGCTACCCGGTGGCCACGTTCGGCGGCGAACAGGCACGCAAGTTGCTCCCCGATATGATCGGCGGCGACCTGCTCGGGGCGTACTGCCTGTCGGAGCCGCAGGGTGGCTCGGACGCGGCGGCGCTGACCACCCGGGCGAGGCGGGACGGCGACGACTACGTCGTCTCCGGCACCAAGGCCTGGATCACCCACGCCGGCATCGCCGACTTCTACAACATCTTCTGCCGGACCGGCGGCCCCGGTGGCCGAGGGATATCCTGCCTGCTCGCCGACGCCAACACCGCCGGGATCGTGCCGCAGACCCCGGAGCGGACCATGGGCCTGCGTTCGTCACCGATCGCGCAGATCGCCTTCGACGACGCCCGGGTGCCGGCCAACCGGCTGATCGGCGCGGAGGGTGAGGGGTTCAGGATCGCGCTGTCCGCGTTGGACAGTGGTCGGCTCGGCATCGCCGCCTGCGCCGTCGGACTGGCCCAGGCCGCCCTGGACTACGCGGTGGAGTACGCCCGGCAACGGGAGCAGTTCGGCCAGCCGCTGATCGAGTTCCAGGGCCTGGGCTTCCTCCTCGCCGACCTGGCCACCCAGGTCTCCGCGGCCCGGGCGTTGACCCTGGCGGCGGCCCGGCTGCGCGACGCCGGCAGGCCGTACTCGACCGAGGCGGCCAAGGCGAAGCTGTTCGCCACCGACACCGCGATGCGGGTCACCACCGACGCGGTGCAGGTGCTCGGCGGCGCCGGCTACGTCTGCGACCATCCTGTGGAGCGGTACATGCGGGAGGCGAAGGTGCTGCAGATCGTCGAGGGCACCAACCAGATCCAGCGGGTGGTCATCGCCCGCTCGTTCGCCCGCTGACCGTCCCGCTCGGCATCCGTTCGACGCCGCCGGGACCCGGCGGCGGGGCAGTATCGGGTGTTCGGGGCCGGTCGGGTCGGTCCCGAACCGGCACGCAACTTGGTAACGTCTGCCGACTCGACCGGTCTGACGTCGCCGCACGGGCTTCCTGACGGTAGGTTTCACGCCGTGGAGGAGACCGATCGGGCAATCATCGCGGCGTTGGCCGCGGACGGCCGGCTGTCGTACACCGACCTGGCGGAACGGGTCGGGCTGTCGGTGTCCGCCGTGCACCAGCGGGTCCGCCGGCTGGAGCAGCGCGGCGTGATCAAGGGGTACGCGGCGCGGGTCTCCTTCGAGGCGCTCGACCTGCCGTTGAGCGCCTTCGTGGCGATCCGTCCGTTGGATCCCTCGCAGCCGGACGACGCGCCGGACCGGCTGGCCCATCTGCCGGAGATCGACTCGTGCTACTCGGTGGCGGGGGAGGACTTCTACCTGCTGCTGGTCCGGGTCGCCAGCCCGGTGGACCTGGAACGGGTGCTACAGGAGATCCGTACCGCCGCGAACGTCACCACCCGGACCACCGTGGTGCTCTCCACCCCGTACGAGAGTCGCCCGCCGAAGATCAGTTCGGATCCGGCGGCGCCCCGGCTGCGCGCCCTCCCACCGGACCCGGCGAGTTCCAGCGCAGGATGACCGGCCGCCCGTGCTCGTAGCCGAGCGTCGAGACGGTGGCGGTGTCCAGCCGTAGCCGTCCACCGCCGCTCGGCGGCAGCCCGATCCACCGGGCGCCGGCCACCCGCAGGCTGTGCCCGTGCGCGACCAGGGCGACGTCCCCACCGTCGAGCAGTGCGGTCGCCCGGTCCAGCACCCGGTCCAGCCGGGCACCGACCTGTTCCGGTGACTCACCGCCGGGGCAGCCGTCGGTCCACAGCACCCAGTCGGGCCGCTCCCGGTGGATCTCGTCGGAGGTAAGTCCCTCGTACGCGCCGTAGTTCCACTCCGCGAGGTCCTCCTCGATCTCCGTCACGGTCAGCCCGGCCAGTTCCGCGGTGTACAGCGCGCGTTTGCGGGGACTGGAGAGCACCGCGCTGAAGCGCCGTCCCCGCAGCTCACCGGCGATCTCACGGGCCTGCCGCTCGCCGTCCGGCGTCAACTCCAGATCCGTGTACGAGGTGTGCCGGTGGCTGACGCTCCAGTTGGTCTCGCCGTGGCGAACGAGGACGATCTCTCCCATCCCACCAGTCAACCACCGACCGCCGCGGGACGCCGAAACGCCGAGCCGGTGCGGCCACCGGACGGGCAGTGTGGCCGTTCCCGCCGCACTCTCGCCGATGGCGGATACGACGGCGTTCGACCCGATCCGGCCCTCTCAGGCGCCCTGCGCGAGGCTCGGATCCGGGCTGTTCCCGATCGGGTCGGCCAGCGTGCCGCCCGCTGGGTCGGCCGGGGCGGCTCGTCGGGCCGGCAGGCGTACCCGGTCGCCGTCGAGCAGTGCGGCCTCGGCGTCCTCGAGGAAGGCGAGGTCGGCCTCGACATGCCGGCCCGCGGCGGAGAGCAGCAGGCCGACAACGGGATCGTCCGCGTCGCGCCGCAGCGTTCCGAGGTTGCGTAGCTCGCGTAGCAGGTAGCCACGTTGGTTGGCGAGGACGGTCCGGAGCACCTGCGCCGAGCCGGACCGGGCGGCGGCGGTGATCTTCAGGAAGAAGTCGTCCCGGAATCCTCCGCTGCGCGGGCTCGGTTCGGCCAGCCACCGGGCCAGTTCGGCCTGGCCGGCGGGGGTGATGGCGTGCATCCTGCGGTCGGGCTTCACCGGCTGGGGGTGTCGCTCGGTGACGACGAGACCGTCCCGGCCGAGTCGGTCGAGGATCTGGTAGAGGTGGCCGATGTTGAGTTGCCCCCACTGTGGACCGACGGCGGTCTCGAACGCGCCCTTCAGCTCGTAGCCGTAGCTGGGCCGGTCGGCGAGCAGTGCCAGGACCGCGTGCTGGATCGCCACGCCCCCTCCATCTTTGCGTTGTCGGTGCCTTGCATTGTCACAATGTATGGCGGAGAGTGTCCTTTAACCAGCGGGGGGGAGGGCACGGTTGTTCCGGTTCATCTGGCGGCAGCTTCGGGGCCGGGGCGCTCGTTCCGTGGCTCTGCTGGTCGGGGTGTTGGTGGCGACTACCGGCTTCGTGGTGTTGACCGGCGCCACCACCACCTCCCGGTTGCAGCTTGGTGAGCGGGTGGAACGCGAAACCCGGGCCGCGTACGACATTCTGGTCCGTCCCAAGGGCAGCCGCACCCCACAGGAGGCCGACCGTGGGGTCGTCCGGCCGAACTATCTCTCCGGCCTGTTCGGCGGCATCACGCAGGCGCAGTACGAGCAGGTCAGGGCGGTCCCCGGGGTGGACATCGCCGCGCCGGTGGCGATGGTCGGCTACTCCATCTTCGCAATGGAGGCCGAGTTCGACCTCACCGCGACGGTGGACCGGTCCGTCGACCACCAGGTGATCCGGGTCGATCCGACGTTCCTGGCCGAGCGTGGGCTGTCCCGTGCGGTGGCCAGGCCCCGTTACGTCTACCTGACCAGGAACCCGCTGACCTACCCGGTGGCCATCGAGGACGGGAACGTGCCCGATCCGAGGCCCTACACCGACGGCAATCGATACTCCTCCGACTCGTGCGGCAACGGCTGGTGGGTCCCCCGAGAGATCTTTCCGGACGGGCACACCGAGCCGGTGTGCAACCTGGCCTCGCGCCCGATCGTATCGGGCTCGACCGTGACGAACGTCGAGCACACCGAGGTCCTCGTGGCCCGGCTGCTCCCCGACGGCCGGTTCGAGAACTCGCCGCACAGTCCGGCGGTGGGATCGGAGAGCCCGGCGAACGTGACCGACCGGCTCGTGCTGCCGGTCCGCTGGCACGTCCCCTTCCTGCTCGCCGCCGTCGACCCGGCCGCCGAGGACCGGTTGCTCGGTCTGACCGACGCGGTCGTCGAGGGCCGCCCACTGCGCGCCGACGAGCAGGCGATCGACTTCGACCTGGGCGGGTTCCCCGGCCTGGACGTTCCGGTGCTGGCCACCAGCCGCCCGTACGTGGACGGCACGGTCGGTGCCAGCTACACCCGGCTGCGTCCGGACCGGGTCGCCGGGGTCGGACCCGACGTGCTGGCCAGGACGTTGCCGGCCACGGCGGGGGAGCCGGTCGGCACCGGCAGCGCGGACCTCGCCGACACCTACCAGGCGCGGATCAGGTCCGCCATCGGCGCCGAGCACCGCCCGGACACGCTGCTCACCATGATCCAGGCGGGCCCGCCGGAGTACGACATCCTTCCCGACGGCACCCTGCGGCCCCGGACCGTACCCGGAGATCCGGAGGTCTACGGCATCGCCGGGATGGCGGACTGGCCCGCGCCCTGGCTGGCCGGCGACACCTCGTTCCGTCCACTGCGGCGGCTGGTGGTGCAGACCATCAACGAGCGGCCGAGCCGGGGCTGGCGTCCAGTGGGGATGTTCGACCCCGAACGGCTGGCCGCGTTCGGCGGACTCTCCGAGGTGCCCCTGGAGACGTACCAGCCGCCGGTGGCGACCGGCGCCGACGAGGCCAGCCGAGCCGCGCTCGGCGACCGGCCACTGTTGCCCAGCGGCAACCCCGGCGGATACCTGTCCAGCCCACCCCTGCTGCTGACCAGCCTCGCGGCGCTGCCGAAACTCCTCGCCGGACAGGGCGGCCGGGAGCAGGCCGCCGCCCCGATCAGCGCGATCCGGATCCGGGTCGCCGGGATCGGCGGCTACACCGAGCAGTCCGCCGAGCGGGTCCGGCTCACCGCCGAACAGATCGCCCTGCGCACCGGACTCGACGTCGACGTGACCTTCGGATCGTCTCCCGCCCCGCAGACCGTCACCCTGCCCGCCGGCACGTACGGCCGACCCGACCTGCGCCTCACCGAGGACTGGTCGGCGCTCGGGGTGGCGTCGGTCATCGTCCGCGCGGTGGATCGCAAGAGCATCGGGCTGTTCCTCCTCGTCCTCGTCGTCTGCGCGCTGTTCCTGGCCAACGCCGTCTCGGCCGCCGTCCGGGACCGAAGATCGGAACTGGCCGTGCTCGCCTGCCTCGGCTGGCCCGCACGACGCATCGGGGCCGCCATCGTCGGCGAGGTCGCCGCACTCGGCCTCGCCGCCGGGCTGCTCGGACTGGCGCTGAGTACGCCGCTCGCCGCACTGCTCGACCTCGACGTCGGCTGGCGGCACGCCGCGCTCGCCGTACCGGTGGCCCTGGGGCTGGCCCTGGCCGCCGGCGCGGTGCCGGCGTTGCGGGCCAGCCGGGCCCATCCGGCCGCCGCGTTACGGCCCGCCAGCGCCCCGGCCCGGCGGGCCCACCGGCCGCGCGGAGTTCTCGGCCTCGCCCTGGCCAACCTCGTCCGGGTACCCGGACGGACCGCCCTCGGTGCCGTCGCCCTGGGCATCGGCGTCGCCGCCCTCACCATGCTGGCCGGGATCAACCACGCCTTCCAGGGAACGGTGGTCGGCAGCCTGCTCGGCGACACGGTCTCGCTCACCGTCCGGACCGCCGACACCACGGCCGCGCTCGCCACCACCCTGCTCGGAGCGGTGGCGGTCGCCGACGTGCTCTACCTGAACATCCGCGACCGGGCCGCCGAACTGGCGACGCTGCGTGCCACCGGCTGGACCGAACCCGCCCTCGCCCGGCTGGCCGCGTACGAGGGCGTTGGCATCGGACTCCTCGGCGCGACCACCGGGGCTGCCCTCGGGCTGGCCGGCACCGCCGCGCTGGTCGGCGGGCTCGGCACCGGCCTGCTGGTCACCGCCGTGGTCACCGCCGTCGCCGGGACGCTGCTCGCCGGCCTGGCCGCGCTCGTTCCGGCGGTACTGCTCCGCCGCCTGCCCACCGCACGCCTGCTAGCCGAGGAGTAGCCGATGCCGAACACTTCGGTCGCGGTCACCGTGGACGGACTGACCAAACAGTTCCGGACCGGCGGGGAGCCGCTGACCGCCGTCGACGAGCTGTCGCTCGAGATCGCCGCGGGCTCGATGGTCGCGTTGACCGGCCCGAGCGGCTCCGGCAAGTCCACCCTGCTGCACCTGGTCGGGGCGATCGAGTCCGCCGACACCGGCACGATCGTCGTCGGCGACCGGGACATCACGAAGCTCCGCCGCGCCGCGCTCGCCGCGTACCGCCGCACGATCGGATTCGTGTTCCAGCGGTACCACCTGCTGCCCGCGCTCAGCGCCCTGGACAACGTGATAGCGCCGGTCCTGCCGTACCGGGTCGACTTCGACCGCGCGGCCCGGGCCCGGGAACTGCTGACCGCCGTCGGACTCGCGGGCAGGGAGCGGGCCCTGCCGGCGCAACTCTCCGGCGGCCAGCAGCAACGGGTGGCGGTCGCCCGGGCCCTCATCGGCGAGCCGGCACTGCTGCTGGCCGACGAGCCGACCGGCAACCTGGACTCCGGCACCGGCGCCGAGATCCTCGACCTGTTGCTGCGACTGCGGGCGGAGCGCGGCATGACCGTCCTGCTGGCCACCCACGAGCAGCACATCGCCGCCCGGTGCGACCGGCTCATCCGACTCCGGGACGGTCGGATCGCCGAGGACCTCGACCTGACCGGCGGCGACGACGATCGGGACTCGACCCTGACCCGGGCCACCCAGCTCCGGCTCTGATCGGGCGGGAGTACGGCACGCTCAGTCGGAGTCGTCGAAGTTCAGCGTGCTGCGGTGCCCACTGGACGGCCAGGCGGGAATCGTCAGTACGTCCACCCGATCGGTGCCGCGTTGCCGTGCGCCGACCATGGTGAGGCCCCGGGCCGGGATGAACACGTCCATGCCGGTGATGAAGGTCTGCGCGTAGAAGGCCGGGATCGGTGCGGTCAGGTCGGTGGTCCGGTCGCTGCCCCGGTCGAACGCGAAGATCCCGATCACCCGCTTGACCCGGGGACTGTTCGCGGGGTTGAGGATGTCCCGGCCGTTGACCCAGAGCCGGTCGGCGCCGGCCCACCACTCCTTGTTCCGGTTGACCACGATGGCCGCGTGCCGGTCGCCCGCCTCGACCAGGGCACCCAACCCCTGGCCGGGTGCGCTGGTGAGCAGCCGGACCAGCCGGTCGCTGCGGTGGAACGGCTGGAAGTAGAAGTGGTGCGTGGGCGCGCCGTCGCGGACCACGGCGAACTCGTACCGGCGCTCGCCGTGTGCGCGCAGTGGACCCCAGGATCCGTCGCCGGACAGCGGCACCGTCGCCACGTGTCGCTGGCGCAGGCCGAGCAGGTTCAGCTCGTACACCTCCAGTGAGCCGTCCGGAACCCCGGCGTTGACCGGAAAGAGAACCGCCCGGCCGGACAGGCTGACCCGATGTTCGGCGCGGATCCTGGTCGTCCGCGGCGGCCGGCCGGTGAGGAACCGGTAGACGTGGACGAAGCTCTCCGCCGAGGTGACGCTCTGGGTGTGCGACTGGTCGGACAGCGAGACGTTGGTCGCCCCGGTGACGGTCCGGGTCGGATCGCCCTCACCCCAGATCGCCAGCGTCGGCACCCCACCCGGCGGAGCGGCGGCGGTACGGCCGTCGAGGTTGACGTAGTGCGCGACCCGGGTGGCGCGGTCCGGTGAACTGGTCAGGTAGCCCTGCACCACGAACGTGCCGAGCGAGTGTGCGACCAGGTCGACCCGCCGCGTACCGGACTCCCGCGACAGTCGCGCGATCCGGGCGTCGAGTCCGGCCCACACCTGCTCCATCGTGTTGAGGGTGAACGTCGAGTCGTACTCGTGGGCCTCGACCAGGGCAGCCGGGTAGCCGTTGCTGGCAAACCGTTTGGCCTGGGTCTGGAACTGCTGGGCCGAGCCGGCGGAGCCGTGGACGAAGATCACCGGACGGGGTGTGCCCTCGGCCCGCGCCGTGCCGGGGTCAAGCGTCAGGACAAGGGCGGCGGCGAGCCCGAGCGCGGCGGTTCGGCGAGTCATGCGCGGATCCTCCGGAAGCAGCGGAGAGCCTGGACTTGCACTGATTGTGCATTGTGCTCTTCGTTCGGCGGACTGTCGAGGGCTCGCCGGGGGCGCTGAGGCGCGCGGCGCAGCCGGGGCACCGGCGGCGGTGCCCACCGCAGCAACATCCCGTGGAGCACCACCGTGGTATTGACGACCCGCAATCAGAATCTACACTGACCGTGTAAATAACGGTCGCGAGCCGAAGGGTGTGTCATGCCGGAAGAAGGGCTGGCGCTGCACCACATCGGAGTGCGGTTCGGCGGCCTGACCGCGCTCGACGACGTCTCGCTCCGGGTGCCCGCCGGCCGGGTCGTCGGCGTGATCGGTCCGAACGGGGCCGGCAAGACCACGCTGTTCAACGTGGTCTGCGGAATCGTGGCGCCGGTGTCGGGGTCGCTGACCCTCGACGGCCGGGCCCTGCGGCCGCGACCGCACCGGCTCGCCGGGCTCGGCATCGCCCGGACCCTACAGGGGATCGGGCTCTTCGCCGGGCTCACCGTGCTGGAGAACGTGATGGCCGGGGCGGGGCGACTGGCCCGGTCCGGATTCGCCTCCGCGCTGTTCGGCCTGCCCGGCAGCGACCGCGACGAGCGGCAGTTGCGGAACTGGGCGTACGAGGTCCTCGACGGTCTCGGCATCGCAGGTCATGCCGGGGCGGTGCCGGGAACGCTGCCGTTCGCCGTACAGAAGCGGGTGGGTCTGGCCCGGGCGCTCGCCGCCCGGCCCCGCCTGCTGCTGCTCGACGAGCCCGCCGGTGGGCTGGCCGCCGACGACGTCGACGAGTTGGCCGCGCTGATCCGGCGGCTGCCCCGCCACGCCACCGACCCGTGCGCGGTACTGCTGGTCGAGCACCACATGGACCTGGTGATGTCGGTCTGCGACGAGATCGTGGTACTCGACTTCGGCCGGGTCATCGCCACGGGTGACCCGGCCGAGGTCCGGGACGATCCCGCGGTCGCCGACGCCTATCTCGGCGCCGCCGACGCCGGGGCAACGGTGGACGGGATGGCTCCGTGACCGGCACCGAACTGCTGAGCGTACGCGGGCTGGTGGCCGGTTACGGCGCGGCGCCGGTGCTGCGGACCGTGGACCTCTCGATCCCGGTCGGCACCATCACCGCGGTCGTCGGGGCGAACGGCGCCGGCAAGACCACGCTGCTGCGTACCCTCTCCGGGCTGGTCCGGCCCAGCGCGGGGCAGATCCGCCTCGACGGCGAGGAACTCGGGCGGCTGCCCGTCGAGCACCGGGTGCGGCGCGGAATGGCGCACGTGCCGGAGGGCCGGGGCGTGATCGCGGAACTCACCGTCGAGGAGAACCTCCGCCTCGGCGGCCTGTGGCGGCGGGACCGGGCCGACGTACGCCGGGCCCTCGACGAGGTCTACCAGTTGTTCGAGCCGTTGGCGCGGCGACGGCGGCACGCCGGTCACCAGCTCTCCGGCGGCGAGCGCCAGATGCTCGCCCTCGGCCGCGCCCTGGTCGCCCGGCCACGGCTGCTCCTGCTCGACGAGCCCTCGCTCGGGCTGGCGCCCCGGGTGACCGCCCAGATCATGGCCCTGCTGCGGCAACTGCGGAACGGCACCGGCCTGACCGTGCTGCTCGTCGAGCAGAACGTCCGGAGTGCACTCTCCGTCGCCGACCAGGGCGTCGTGATGTCGCTCGGCCGCGTCGTGATCGACACCGCCGCCGCCGAACTGCGCGACGACGACCAGCTCCGGCACGCCTACCTCGGCTTCTGACCGTCCGTCCACCTCGGAGGAGGACTCGTGGACCGCTTCGTCTTCCTCACCCTCGACGGGCTGTCGAGGGGAGCCGTCTACGCGGCGTTCGCGTTGGCCCTGGTGCTCATCTGGCGGGCCGCCCGAGTCGTCAACTTCGCCCAGGGGGCGATGGCGGTGGCGACCACGTACGTCGCCTACAGCGTCTCGGCCTGGACCGGGTCGTACTGGCTCGGCTTCCTCGCCGCGCTGGTCGCCGGGCTGCTCCTCGGCGCACTGGTCGAGGTCGCCGTGATCCGGTTCGTCGGACCCGACTCCCCGCTCAACGCGGTGATCGTCGCGCTCGGGCTGGTGCTGCTGATCCAGGCGGTGCTCGGGATGGCGTACGGGAACGAGTTCCTGCCCGCCGCCACCGCGTTCAGCCGGACCGGGTACGAGGTCGGCGGGTTGGCGGTGCTCTCACCGTACGACCTGTTCGTCTTCGCCGCCGTCGCGGTGGTGGTGGTCGGGCTGGCCTGGATCTTCACCCGTACCGCCGTGGGGCTGCGGATGCGGGCCGCCGCGTTCGCGCCCGAGGTGTCCCGGCTGCTCGGGGTCAACGTCGGCGGCATGCTCACCCTCGGCTGGGCCCTGGCGGCCGGAGTCGGCGCGCTCGCCGGCATGCTGGTCATTCCGACCGGGCTCGGCCTGCACCCCAACGCGATGGACCTGGTCTTCGTCTCGGCGTTCACCGCTGCCGTCGTCGGTGGGCTGGACAGTCCACCCGGGGCGGTGGTCGGTGGGTTGGCGGTCGGGCTGATCCTGTCGTACGTCGGCGGATACCTCGGCAGCGACACCACCCCGCTTGCCGTACTCGTGCTGCTGCTCGCCGTGCTGCTCGTCCGGCCCGGTGGCCTGTTCGCGCCGGCTGCCGCGAGGCGGGCATGAGGGCCGGGGCGGTGCCGGCCGCGCCGCCGGAGTCGGGCGCCGGGCCGGCGCGGACCCGGGAGCGGGGCGGCGCCGGCGGGCCGACCGGGCCGCGCGGCTCGACGCTGCTGCGCCACCTCGTCGTCGTGCTGGGCGCGGCGGCGGCGCTGCTGGCGGCGAGCTACCTGCTGGATCCCTTCCGCAACTTCCAGCTCGCCACCGTCGCGGCCTACCTCTGCGCGACGGCGGGGCTCACCGTCCTGATCGGACTCAACGGGCAGTTGTCCCTCGGGCACGGCGCGCTGATGGCGACCGGCGCCTACACGGTGGCACTCAGCCAGAACGCGCTCGCCGAGCGGGGCGCGACCGGAGGCTGGCTGCTGCCGATCTCCCTGCTGGCGGCGGTGCTGACCACCGTCGCCGTCGGCGCCGTGATCGGGGTGGCGGCGGCCCGGCTGCGCGGGCCCTATCTCGCCGGGGTCACCCTCGCGGTCGCGGTCGTCGTACCGGCCCTGACGGTCACCTTCGACGGGGTCTTCAACGGCGAGCAGGGCCTCTCCGTCCACCTCGCGCCACCACCGGCGGCGCTCGGCCCGTACTTCCCCTACGAACGGTGGCAGCTCTGGGTCGCCGGTGCGGCCACCCTGCTCGCCCTGCTGCTGGTGGCGAACCTGGTACGCAGCCGGTACGGCCGGGACTTCCGGGCGGTACGCGACGACGAGATCGCCGCCCGGCTCGCCGGGATCCACGTCGCCCGTACCCAGGTGATCGCCTTCGTGCTGAGCGCCGCCACCGCCGGACTCGGTGGCGGTCTGCTCGCCGTGCTCGCCCAGAGCGTGTCGCCGGGGGCGTTCTCGCTGACCCTCTCGCTGTTCCTGCTGATGGCGGTCGTGCTGGGCGGCCTCGGCAGCCTCGCCGGTGCGGTCTGGGGCGCCGCCGTCCTGGTGATCCTGCCCGAGTTGAGTCACCACCTGACCGAGCAGCTGTCGCTGTCGCCGGCCGCGGCGCAGCGGTTGGCCGGCAACCTTCCGCTGGCGATCTTCGGGATCACCCTGATCGTCGTCATGATCGCGGCGCCGGGGGGCGTGCAGGGGCTGCTGTCCCGGCTCGCCCGAGCCCGGCCCGTCCACGCCGGGCTCCGCTCGCTCCAGCGGCTGACCTGGCGCTCCTGACGCGGATCCGCACCAGTTCCACCCCGGCACCAGTTCCATACCCGCACCGTTCCGTACTGAGAAAGGTCGGTACCGCTCATGCGACGCTCGATCAGAGGCGGTCTCGCGATCGCCACCTCGTTGGCCCTGCTCGCCGCCGCCGGATGCGAGGGCGGCGGCTCGGGCTCCGGGTCCGGGGACGCCGTGCCCGGGGTCACCGACACCGAGATCGTGGTCGGTACGCACATGCCACTCACCGGACCGGCCTCGGCCGGCTACTCGACGATCGCGCCGGCCACCAGGGCGTACTTCGACTACGTCAACGCGAACGGCGGCGTACACGGCCGGAAGATCACGTACAAGATCATGGACGACGGCTACAACCCGGCCAACACCCAGCAGGTGGTCCGGCAACTGGTGCTCCAGGACCGGGTCTTCGCCATCCTCAACGGCCTCGGCACCCCGACCCACACCGGCGTGCTCGACTTCCTGAAGAGCAACCGGGTTCCGGACCTCTTCGTCGCCTCGGGCAGCCGGAGCTGGGACCAGCCCGACAGGTATCCCGGCACGTTCGGCTTCAACGTCGACTACACGGTGGAGGGCAAGATCCTGGCCAGTTACGTACGCGACAACCTGGCCGGCCGGAAGGTCTGCCACCTCGGTCAGGACGACGACTTCGGCCGGGACAGCCTGGCCGGGGTGGAGCGGATCCTCGGGGCCGCCGCGATCGGGGCCAAGCAGACGTACGTCACCAGCAACACCAACGTCGCCCCGCAGATCGGCGCGTTCAAGGCGGCCGGTTGCGAGGTCGTCATCCTGGCCACCGTCCCCGGGTTCACCGCCCTGTCGATCGGCACCGGAGCCAGGCTCGGCTTCAGGCCGCAGTGGCTGGTGTCGAACGTCGGCGCCGACCATCCGACCCTGGCCAAGCAACTCGGTGCCGCCGCGCCGCTGCTCGAAGGGGTGATCGGGGTCAACTACCTGCCGATGAACAACGACACCGCCAACCCGTGGATCCAGCTCTTCACCAGGATCAACCAGGAGCACAACGGCGCCGCGCCGTTCGACGGGAACACCGTCTACGGCATGTCGGTCGGCTATCTCTTCGTGCAGGTGCTGCTCGCCGCCGGCCGGGACCTCACCCGGGAGTCGGTGACCGCGGCCGTGGAGAAGGGCGGGTACCAGGGGCCGGGCCTGGCGCCGCTGCGGTTCTCCGCGACCGACCATTCCGGGTACGGCGGCGAGCGGCTGACCCGGGTGAGCGGGGGCGTGCAGCAGTACTTCGGCCCGACGTACGAGACGGACGAGGAGGAGGGGCCGGTACGGGAGTACAGCGCCGCTCCGGTGCCACCACCGGCGAACGGCATCCCGACGGCGAGCTGACCGGCGGCCGCCCGACGCCGGGTCGGCCGGACGGTTCGTTGACCTGCTGGTGCCGGCCTGGGATACTACGTGCATTGTGGATGCAAATAGTACCCGCTTTACCCTGTCCGGTGCGGCGGTGGTGGTCACCGGCGCTGGATCCGGCATCGGGGCGGCGTTGGCCACCAGATTCGCCGCCGACGGCGCCCGGGTGGTCGTGAACGACCTCGACGCCGACGCGGCCCAGCGGGTGGCGACCCAGGTCGACGGGGTTCCCTTTCCGGCCGACGTCGCCGACCCGGCCGGAGTGGCCGAGCTGGTCCGCTTCGCCCGGGACCGGTTCGGCCGGATCGACCTGTTCTGCGGCAACGCCGGGGTGATCGGCGGCGGCGGAGCCGAGGCGTCCGACGAGACCTGGGAGCGGACCTGGCGGGTGAACGTGATGTCCCATGTGTACTCGGCACGGGAACTGCTGCCCGACTGGCTCGCCGCCGGTCGGGGCCGGCTGCTGATCACCGCCTCTGCGGCGGGCCTACTCACCCTGCTCGGCGACGCACCGTACTCGGTCTCCAAGCATGCGGCGCTGGCGTTCGCCGAATGGCTGCGGGCCAGCTACGCCCACCGGGGCATCGTCGTGCAGGCGCTGTGCCCGCAGGGCGTCCGGACCGACATGCTGGCCCGGGGCGAGGGACCCGGCGCGGCCCTGCTCGCCGAGGGGGCGGTCAGCCCCGAGCAGGTCGCCGACCAGGTGGTGGCGGCACTGGCCGACGACCGGTTCCTGGTGCTGCCGCACCCGGAGGTGGCAACTTACTACACCCGGCGGGCCGGCGACCCGGACCGCTGGCTGCACGCGATGAACCGGGTCCAGCGGGACCTGGAACGGCCGGCGGAGAGCTAGGCCGGAGCTGCCCGGTCTCGACATCCGGGACATCCCGTCCGCGTGTCTACACTCGGCATGCCGGGCGTGACCGGAATTACCGGAACGGACGCCGTGGTGCCGACAGAGGGGGCAGGGATGGGCAGGGCCGAGGCGCCGATTCGGGTCGACGGACGCAACGCCCGGGCCGAACGCACCCGGGCGGCGATCGTCGAGGCGCACCTCGCGCTGATCGGCGAGGGAGACCTCCGACCGACGGGCGAGCGGATCGCCGAACGGGCCGGGGTGTCCCTGCGTACCCTCTGGACGAACTTCAAGGACATGGAGACGCTGTTCGAGGCCAGCGGGGAGCAGGTGCTGCGCCAGCAGGACGCCGCCTACCGACCGATCTCCGCCGCCCTGCCGCTGGCCAAGCGGGTCGACGCGTACTGCCGGCAGCGGGCCCGGCTGCTCCAGCTGATCGCGCCCGCCGCCCGCGCCGCGCAGATGCGCGAACCGGTCTCCGCGCAGCTGCACCGCAACCGCCTCAAGCACATCGACCGGGTACGCGCCGAGGTCGAGGAACTGTTCGCGAACGAGCTGGAACAGGCCGGACCGGGCCGGGAGCAGTTGGTCAACGCCCTGGTCGCCACCAGCATGTGGCCGACCTGGTCGATGCTGCGGGACGGCCTCGGGCTGGGCGTGGATCACGCGCGTTCGGTGATGACGCGTACCGTCGCCGCACTGCTGGCCGACCCGACCGCCCGCTGACCGGTCCGGTCTGCGTCTACCCTGGCAGCGTGACGGCTCGGGTGATCGTTCTCAATGGTGGCTCCAGCTCGGGGAAGTCCGGGATCGCCCGGTGCCTGCAGGCGGTCCTGCCCGATCCGTGGCTGCTCCTCGGGATCGACACGCTGATCGAGGCGATGCCCACGTCGATGCGGACGTCGGACGCGGGGATCGAGTTCGCTCCGGACGGCGGCGTGAGCGTCGGCCCGCAGTTCCGGACCCTGCAAGCGGCGTGGATCGAGGGAGTCACCGCGATGGTGCGGGCGGGCGCGCGAGTCATCGTCGACGACGTCTTCCTCGGCGGGGCGCATTCCCAGCAGCAGTGGAGGGAGGCCCTGGACGGGCTGCCGGTGTTGTGGGTCGGCGTCAGGTGTGAGAGCCGGGTCGCCGCCGGCCGGGAGGTTGCCCGGGGCGATCGGGTGACGGGGATGGCGGCCTCGCAGGCGGAAGTCGTACACCGGGGGGTGTCGTACGACCTGGAGGTGGACACCACCCATGCCGAGGCGATGGAGTGTGCCCGGGTCGTCGCCGCTCGTCTCGGTTAGGGGCAGACCACGGTACGGGCGCCCTCGCCCCGGGCCATCCGGTCGAAGGCCGCCGCCGCACCGTCCAGAGTGGTCCGATCGGTGACCAGGAAGCCGAGGTCGAGCACCCCGGCCAGCACGTCGGCGGCCAGTTCCGGCAGGTCCCGGTCCGGATCCGACGAGCCGTAGACCGAGGAACGCAGCGTACGCGCCGAGTGGAACACGTCCAGCGCACCGAGCCCGACGATGTCGTCCCTGGCTCCCATGCCCACCACGATGACCTGACCACCGCGTCGGGCGGCCCGCCAGGCGGTGCCGATCGTGGCGCCCCGCCCGACGCACTCCAGCGCGTGGTCCACGCCCCGTCCGCCGGTGTGCGACCGTACCGCCCGGACGGTCGAGGAGTCGGCGAGCAGGAAGTGCGTGGCGCCGGCGGCGTGCGCCAACTCCCGCTTGGCGGGGGAGAGGTCGATCGCGATCACCGGATCGGCACCGGCCGCCCGGGCGGCGTACACCGCCGAAAGGCCCACCCCGCCGAGCCCGATCACGGCGACGGAGTCGCCGGACGCGACGGCGGCGGTCCGGCGGATCGCGCCCGAACCGGTGAGTACGGCGCAGCCGAGCAGCGCGGCGGTCTCGAACGGCAGCTCGGCCGGCACCGCTACGACGGCCGACTGCGGCACCACCACCTCCTCGGCCAGCGCGCCGAGCCCGAGGGTGACGTGCAACGGCTCTCCGTCGGCCGTACGGCCCCGGGCGCTGGCCGGCGTTCCGGTGCTCGCACAGAGCCACGGCTCGGCACGCTGGCAGAACCAGCACTGCCGGCACGGCGGCGCCCAGTTCAGCACGACGTGGTCGCCGACGCCTGCCCGGGAGACGCCGCCGCCGACCTCGACCACGATCCCGGCGGCCTCGTGCCCGAGTACCAGTGGATAGGGCGGGGCGAGGGTGCCGTCGACCATCGACAGGTCGGAGTGGCAGACGCCGGCCGCCCGTACGCTGACCCGTACCTCGCCCTCGGTGGGGCCGGGAAGTTCGACGTCGGTGACCCGGGGCGGCTCGCCAGCGGCGCGTACCACCAGGGCCCTCATCGTTGGATCGCCTTGACCTGTAGGAATTCCTCCAGACCGTAGCTGCCCAGTTCCCGGCCGAGGCCGGACTGCTTGTAGCCGCCGAACGGGGCGAGCGGGTTGAAGGCGGCACCGTTGACGTCGACCGCACCGGTGCGCATCCGCCGGGCGACGCCCAGCGCCCGGTCCTCGTCGCCGGACCAGACCGCACCGGCCAGGCCATAGCGGGAGTTGTTGGCGACCGTGACCGCGTGGTCGTCGTCGTCGAACGGGATCACCGAGAGCACCGGCCCGAAGACCTCCTCCTGGGCCAGCGCGCTGTCCGGGTCGACGTCGGCGATCACCGTCGGCGCGACGAAGTAGCCCCGGTCCGGCAGCGCCGCCCGGGGACCGCCGCTGATCAGCCGCCCGCCGTCGGCCAGCCCTCGCTCGACGTGGTCCCGGACCCGGTCCCGCTGCGCGGCCGAGACGAGCGGACCGAGCCGGGTGCCCGGCTCGAACGGGTCACCCGGTCGGTAGGTCCCGGCCAGCTCGGCGGCGAGCGCCAGGGCCTCGGCGTACCGCGAACGGTGCACCAGCATCCGGGTCCACGCGGTGCAGGTCTGCCCGGAGTTGAGGAAGGCGTTCCCAAGTCCCACCTTCACCGCCGTGCCGAGGTCGGCGTCGTCGAGGATCACGTTCGCCGACTTGCCGCCGAGTTCCAGGGTGACCCGGGCGATCCGGTCCGCGGCCAGGTGCGAGATCCGCCGGCCGGTCGCGGTCGAGCCGGTGAACGAGACCAGGTCGACGTCCGGATGTGCGGCGAGCGCCTCGCCGGCCACCGGACCGGTGCCGGTCACCAGGTTGACCACCCCCGGTGGGAAGCCGGCCTCGTCGATCGCCTCGAAGAGCAGGTACGCCACCAGCGGGGTCAACTCGCTCGGCTTCAGTACCACCGTGCAGCCGGCGGCCAGGGCCGGCGCGAGTTTCGCCATCACCTGTTGCAGCGGGTAGTTCCACGGGGTGATCGCGCCGACCACCCCGACCGGCTCCCGCACGACCAGGGAGTTTCCGACGGTTGCCTCCGGCGGTGGTTGCCCGGCGAGGTCGACGAAGCCGCGCAGGACGGTGAGCGGCAGCCCGGTCTGGATCCGGGTCGCCACCCGCAGCGGCGTACCGAGTTCGCGGGCGACGCAGTGGGCGATCCCGTCCGTACGGGCGGTGAGCGCGGCGTGCAACCGGTCCAGGGCGGCGGCCCGGTCCGCCGGTGCGGTGGCCGCCCAGCCGGCGAAGGCGGGCCGGGCCGCCGCGACCGCCCGGTCGACGTCGGCGGGTGCGCCGGCCGGCACCGCGCCGATGACCTCCTCGGTGGCGGGATTCTCGACCGGCAGGGTCTCCCGGGCCGCCGGGCCGACCCAGTGCCCGTCGATGTACAGGTCGGTCCTGCGATCCATCGCGTTCCTCACCTCGCCGTGCCGGAGTTGTCGTCTGGTGGTGGGTCAGAGGGCGGTGCCCGAAAACTAGCGTCGCAAGTTTCCACCGTAGTCCGATCCTCCGCCCGGCATTAAAGGTCGCGGTCTGGAGCGGCCTGGACCGCATTCTGCTCTGGACGCCTAAAACTTGCAGCGTTAGTTTGATGGCGGTGGACCGGTTAGTCCTCCACCGAGCAGACCGCGCCGGACGGGAGTTCCTGATGACCGCGCTGTCCCTGGCCATGGTGCTGGCCGAAGCCGCCCGCCGGTACCCGGACACCGTCGCCGTGATCGACGGCGATGCTCGGGTGACGTACGCCGAGCTGTGGCTGGAGGCCCGCAGCTACGCCGCCCGGCTGCGCGAACTCGGCGTACGCCCCGGCGACCACGTGGCCCTGGTCGCGCCGAACGTCGTCGAATTCCCCCGGGCCTACTACGGGATCCTCGCCGTCGGTGCGGTGGTGGTGCCGGTGCACCTGCTGCTGACCGCCGAGGAGGCGGCCCACGTGCTGACCGACAGCGGCGCCACGCTGCTGGTGTGCCATGCCGCCTACCTCGAGCTGGGCAGCGCGGCGGCGGTGCGGGCGGGGATTCCGGTGGTCAGCGTCGGCGCCCGGGGCAACGGTGCCGTCGGACGGCTGGAGGGGGTCGACGGGGCCGCCCCGCCGGCACCACTGCCGTCGTACGTCACCCGGTCCGCCGAGGACGTCGCGGTGGTCTTCTACACCAGCGGCACGACCGGGGTGCCCAAGGGCGCCATGCTGACCCAGCTCAACCTGGTCATGAACACCACGGTCAACGTCTTCGACGCCAACGACGCCCGGAGCGGCGACATCGTGCTCGGCTGCCTGCCGCTGTTCCACACCTTCGGCCAGACGGTGGCGATGAACGGCACCTTCCGGGTGGGCGGCACCCTGGTCCTGCTCGCCCGGTTCAGCGGCGCGGCCGCGATCGAACTGATGCTCCGGGAGAACGTCAACGTCTTTTACGGGGTTCCGACCATGTACATCGCGCTGCTGGACGCGATCGGCGGGTACGACCAGCCACCCCGGCTCCGGCTCTGCGTCTCCGGCGGGGCGTCGCTGCCGGTCGCCGTCCTCGAACGCTTCACCGAGGTCTTCGGCGCGGACGTCTTCGAGGGGTACGGCCTCTCCGAAACCTCGCCGACGGCCACCACCAACCAGCCGCACTTCGGCATCCGGGCCGGCACCATCGGACATCCGGTCTGGGGCGTCGAGGTGGAGATCGCCCGCGCCGACCTCGACGACCGGATCGAGCTGCTGCCGCCGGGCCAACTCGGCGAGATCGTCATCCGGGGCCACAACGTCTTCGCCGGCTACCTCGGCCGGCCGGAGGCGACCGCGGAGGCGCTGGTGGACGGCTGGTTTCGCAGTGGCGACCTCGGACGCAAGGACGACGACGGCTTCGTGACCATCGTGGACCGGAAGAAGGACGTGATCATCCGAGGCGGCTTCAACGTCTATCCGCGCGAGGTCGAGGAGGTCCTCGTCCGGCATCCGGGCGTCGGGCAGGTGGCGGTGATCGGCGTACCGGATCCGCTGCACGGTGAGGAGATCTGTGCCGTGGTGGTGGCCGACCCGGCCGGGCCCGGCGTACCCGACGAACAGCACCTGGTCGACTGGTCGCGGGAGCGGCTGGGCCGGCACAAGTACCCACGCCAGGTCCGGTACGTCGACGCGTTGCCGCTCGGCCCCAGCCACAAGGTGCTCAAGCGGGAACTCCGGCGGCAGATCGCGGCTCAGCCCGACTGACCACGTCCGGCCGAACGCACCCGGCGCTGGCGATCCCGGACGGCCGCTGTCAGTCGAGCGCCGCGATCAGCCGTCGCCGCAGCTCGGCGTCGCCGGCCGGACCGGCGTGCAGGATCACCCGCAGCGCCGGACCGGCCGGGCCGGTGGACGTCCGATCGGCGATCGTGCCGAGTACGGCGAGCAGGATGCCGAACTGCCCGGCGGGCTCGTCGGCGAGCAGTTCCGCCGCGTCCGTCACGAGCAGCGTGCGGGGTTGCTCCATCACGAGGTCGGTCAGGCAGTCCTCGAACGCGTCCCAGTTCCGACCGAAGTGGGCCGGGAACCGCAACCGGGCCGCCCACTCGGTGAACAGCCCGGCCCGGGTACGACTGCCCGCCCCGCTGACCGGCGTCGCGTCCGGCGGTGCGGGGTCGGTCGACACCGTCAGCCAGGACGGCGGGGCGGGGTCGAACTGCTCCGGCATCGGTATCCCTGCGATCGGTCCGGCGGGCATCCCGTCCGGAGGTGTGTGCCAGCCGACGGTACGCCGGGTCAGAGCCGGTAGAAGTCCGTGTAGTGGTTCGGGGTGAACCAGGTCGCCCCGGTGGCCTTGTTGACCACGATCCGGTACGCGTCCCGGGCCGCTCCCCGGTTTCGGGGGTAGACGTCGTACTCGTAGTAGGTGGCGTTCAACGGCAACTGCCCCTCGCGGTTCATGTGCTGGCCGCCGGCGTAGTTGTAGAGCCCGCCGCTCCACGAGTACCAGGTCCGGGAGGTCGGGAAGCCTCGGCTGGCCCAGCCGCTGCGGGCCGTCCGCGCGTCGGCGCAGCGGGCGATGGTGCAGGAGCTGTAGACGGCCGCCGAGGCGGGGCTGGTCCGGGTCGGCGTGACCACCGCCGGGCCGACCAGCACTCCGGCGACGAGCGTGGTGATCAGGGCGAGGCTGGTCAGCAACCGGTGGGCCCGTTCCGGGATGGCCGGGCGGGTACGGACGGTCGGTCGGGGAGCGGCGAGTACGGCCACAGTGTCCTCCAGTTCGGACGGAGCCCCGCGGGGGTGTGCGGGTGTGATCCATCCTCGACAGTCGACGTCCGCGCCGGTAGGGGGCCGGGGTGAAGTTAATCGATGCGTCATCGATCGTTCGCCAGACCCCTCGGCAAAACCACACAACCGGGGGTCGCTGTCGGTTTGGTTCCGAATCGGCCCACCCGGCTCGCTCTTCGGCCAGGTCGGAACCGCCGCAGGTGGGCGGTTCCGCATCCTCGGGTGATATGTCCCGGATCACTGTCAGTGCGTCCGCGAGATGACCAAACTGTTACGGCTGGATGTTGACTGACCACAGAAACGGGCGTAAACAGAAGACAAGCAAAAACGATCGGGCGGGAGATCCACAACATGTACGCCGAGGAACGTCAGCAGGAGATCCTGCGCCTGGCCCGCGCAGAGGGCCGGGTCGACGTGATGGCGCTGGCCGAGGGCATGAACGTGACCGCGGAGACGATCCGCCGGGACCTGACCGTGCTGGAGCGGGCCGGCGTGCTCCGACGGGTGCACGGCGGGGCGATCCCGGTGGAGCGGATCGGGTTCGAGCCGGCGCTCGCCGCCCGGGACGCCGTACTGATCAACGAGAAGGAGCGGATCGCCAAGGCAGCACTGGCCGAGTTGCCGGACGAGGGCGCCGTCATCCTGGACGCCGGCACCACCACCGCCCGGCTGGCGCAGCTGCTGCCGTCCGACCGGGAGCTGACCGTGGTGGTCAACTCGCCGGTGCTCGCCGCCTCGCTCGGCGTGAAACCCAACCTCACGGTGCTGCTGCTGGGCGGCCGGCTGCGCGGCAAGACGCTGGCGACGGTGGACGACTGGGCGCTGCGCCCGCTCGCCGAGATGTACGTGGACGTCGCCTTCATGGGCACCAACGGCTGTTCGGTCGAGCGGGGGATGACCACACCGGACCCGGCGGAGGCGGCCGTCAAGCGGGCGATGATCGGCGCGGCCCGGCGGGTGGTGCTGCTCGCCGACCACACCAAGATCGGCAACGACTACCTGGCCCGGTTCGGCACGCTCGCCGACCTCGACCTCCTGATCACGGACAGCGGGCTCGACGAGGAACTCGCCGACGAGGTGGAGGCCACCGGCGTACGGGTGGTGCGGGCATGATCCTCACCGTCACGCTCAACCCGAGCCTGGACCGGGCGATGGAGATCGACTCGCTGGCCCGGGGCGCGGTGATCCGGGCCGCCTCCGCACATCTCGACCCCGGCGGCAAGGGCGTCAACGTCTCGCGTGCCCTGCTGGCCAACGGCGTACCCTCCCGGGCCGTGCTGCCCAGCGGTGGTGACGAGGGCGCCCAACTCGTCCACCTGCTCCAGGCCGAGGGTGTCGACCTGATCGCGGTGCCGATCGCCGGCCGTACCCGCTCGAACATCACGCTCGCGGAGCCGGACGGCACGGTAACGAAGATCAACGAATCCGGTCCGGTTCTCACCGCGACCGAGTTCGCCGCCGTCACCGAGGCGGTGTTGACGGCGGCCGGTGCGGCGCGCTGGGTGGTGGCCTGCGGCAGCCTTCCGCCGGGCCTGTCGGGGCCGGCGTTCGGTGAACTCTGTGCCCGCCTGGTCGCTGCCGGGGTCCGGCTCGCGGTGGACACCAGCGGGCCGGCGCTGCGGGCCGCCGCCGAGGCCGGCGCGGCACTACTGAAGCCGAACCGGGAGGAGTTGGCGGAGGCGGTCGGCACCCCGCTGCGCTCGCTCGGTGACGTGGTCGACGCCGCCACCCGGCTGCGCGACTGGGGTGCCGGGGCGGTGCTGGCCAGCCTCGGCGCCGACGGTGCGGTGCTGGTCGACTCCGACGGTGTCGTCGTCGGCGAGTCGCCGGTGGCGCAGCCGAAGAGCACGGTCGGGGCCGGCGACGCGCTGCTGGCCGGCTTCCTGGCCGCCGGCGCCCGTGGCGCCGACGCCCTCGCGGAGGGGCTGGCCTGGGGTGCCGCCGCGGTCAGCCTGCCCGGCAGCCGGATGCCGGGCCCCGACGACCTGATCCGGAACACCGTCCGACTACACCCCCGACCGGACCTGGTCCGGCCGCTGCTGCCGCAGGGATGACCCGGTCATGTCCGGCAGGCGACAACAGGAATCCGGATGTCGGACGACACCCGGAGGCAACGGGATGACAGAACAACCCGGCCGCGTTCGGTAACGCGGGCCATACTCTGCGAAGGAGTTCCCCCTCATGGCCGTGTCATACACACCGGAGGTCCAGGGCACCGGTTTCAAGGCCCGGGTGCAGCGGATCGGCGGACACCTGGCCGGAATGGTCATGCCCAACATCGGGGCGTTCATCGCCTGGGGCCTGATCACGGCGCTCTTCATCCCGACCGGTTGGCTGCCCAACGAGCACCTGGCCAAGCTGGTCGATCCGATGATCTTCACGCTGCTGCCGATCCTGATCGGTTACACCGGCGGCCGGATCGTGCACGGCCAGCGCGGCGCCGTGGTCGGCGCGGTGGCCACCGTCGGCATCATCGTCGGCGCGGACATCCCGATGTTCCTCGGCGCGATGGCGATCGGCCCGCTCGCCGCCTACCTGGTGAAGCTCTTCGACCGCATGATCGAGGACCGGATCCGACCCGGCTTCGAGATGCTGGTCGACAACTTCTCCGCCGGCATCATCGGCGGCGGGATGGCGCTGATCGGGGTCTGGGTGGTCGGCCCGGTGGTCGCGCGGCTCAGCGACTGGGCCGGCAGCGGGGTGGACTGGCTGATCGGGCACAACCTGCTGCCGGTCGCCTCGGTCCTGGTCGAGCCCGCCAAGGTGCTGTTCCTGAACAACGCCATCAACCACGGCGTGCTCTCGCCGCTGGCGGTGGCGCAGGCGCAGGAGACCGGCAAGTCGGTCCTGTTCATGATCGAGTCGAACCCCGGCCCGGGCCTCGGCCTGCTGCTCGCGTACTTCCTGTTCGGACCGCGCTCGCTGCGGCCGAGCGTGCCGGCGGCCGGCATCATCCACTTCCTCGGCGGCATTCACGAGATCTACTTCCCGTACGTGCTGATGAAGCCGCGACTGATCCTCGCCATGATCGCCGGCGGGGCGGCCGGGGTGGGCACCTTCATGGTCACCGGTGCCGGGCTGGTCGCCACCCCGTCCCCGGGCAGCATCTTCGCCTACGCGGCGGTCACCCCGAGGGGCAGCTGGTTCGGAGTGGTGCTCGGCGTCCTGATCGCCACCGGAGTCTCCTTCGTGGTCGCCTCGGCACTGCTCGGCTTCGGCCGGCTGAACGGAGAACGACAGGCCGCCGCAGAGGCCGATCCGGATACCGACAGCGCGACGACGGAACCCGGCACGCCGGCCCGGGAGCGCGAGACCAGCCCGGAGCACGCGCCCGTGGCCCGGTCCGCGACCGCCGAGGGCTGACCCAGACCACCGTACGAACGGAAGGAGTACTGCCATGGGCAGCATCAACGGTAAGGACATCCACAAGGTCGTCGTTGCCTGCGACGCCGGGATGGGCAGCAGCGTCATGCTCGCCAGCCAACTTCGCAAGCAGCTCAAGAAGTTCTCGGTCACGGTGGAGCACACGCCGGTCAACTCGATCCCCGGCGACGCCGACGTGGTGATCACGCACAGCGGACTGGCCGCCCGGGCCCGGGCCGCCGCGCCCGACAAGATCGTCGTGCCGTTCCAGGTGTTCATCGGCGACCCGGCGGTGACCGCCGTGGTCAAGGCCATCGAGTCCGGCGACGAGATCCGTGGCTGACCAACCGGGCGCCCTGCTCGACCGCCGGGCGATCCACCTGACCGAGGTGGCCGGCGACCGGGACGACGCCATCCGTCGCTGCGGTCAGGTCCTGGTCGAGATCGGCGCGGCCAGCCCGGAGTACGTACCGACCATGCTCGCCCGCGAGCGCTCGGTCTCCACGTACATCGGGGAGGGTGTGGCCATCCCGCACGGCACGCTCGCCGGCAAGGACCTCGTGTACCGCGACGCGCTCGCCGTACTCCGGTTCCCGGCCGGCGTGGACTGGGGCGGCCAGCCCGTCACCGTCTGCGTGGCGATCGCCGCCCAGGGCGACGGCCACGTCGAACTGCTGGCCAGCCTCGCCGAAGTCCTGCTCGATTCCGACAAGGCCCGTGCGCTGCGCGAGGCCACCGACCCCGAAGACGTGCTGGAGCTGCTCAAGCCGGCACGGGAGGACAGCAACTCATGAAGGCCGTTCGTTTCCACGCTCCCGGCGACGTACGCATCGAAGACGTGCCCGAGCCCACCCCGGGCCCGGGTGACGTCAAGATCCGGGTACGCAACTGCTCCACCTGCGGTACCGACGTCAAGATCTCCAAGTTCGGGCACCACCACATCCACCCGCCCCGGGTGATGGGCCACGAGATCGCCGGTGAGGTGGTCGAGACCGGGGCCGAGGTCACCGGCTGGACCCCGGGGGACCGGGTACAGGTGATCGCCGCCATCCCCTGTGGGAAGTGCGCCGAGTGCCGGCGTGGTCGGATGACCGTCTGCCCCAACCAGGAGTCGATGGGATACCACTACGAGGGCGGCTTCGCGCAGTACCTGGTCGTCCCGGCGAAGGTGCTGGCGGTGGACGGACTGAACCGGATCCCGGAGGGGGTCGGCTTTGCCGAGGCGTCGGTGGCCGAGCCGCTGGCCTGCGTACTCAACGGGCAGGAACTGGCGCGGGTCGGCCCCGGCGACGACGTCGTGGTGGTCGGCTCGGGCCCGATCGGCTGCCTGCACGTCCGGCTGGCCCGGGCCCGGGGCGCCGCCCGGGTCTTCCTGGTCGAACTCAACCGGGCCCGGCTGGACCTGGCCGCCGGACTCGTCAACCCGGACGCGGCGATCTGCGGTGCCGAGGTCGACCCGGTCGACGAGATCCTCAAGCTGACCGACGGGCGCGGGGCCGACGTGATCATCACGGCGGCGGCCTCGGGCGCGGCCCAGGAGCAGGCGTTGCAGATGGCCGCCCGACAGGGGCGGATCAGCTTCTTCGGCGGCCTGCCGAAGGACAACCCGATCATCTCGGTCGACTCCAACCTGGTGCACTACCGCGAGTTGACCATCGTCGGCGCCAACGGCTCCAGCCCGGCGCACAACGCCGAAGCGCTCCGACTGATCGCCACCGGCTCGGTGCCGGTGTCCGATCTGATCACCCACCGGCTTCCGCTGGACCAGGCGATCGACGCCTTCGGCGTGGTCGCCCGGGGCGAGGCCATCAAGGTCACGATCGAACCCTGAACTGGGAGAGGAAGGCCATCATGGCTACGCGTACGGTGACCGTCGGTTCGGCCAGCGGCCTGCATGCCCGCCCGGCGGCGCTCTTCGTCGCGGCGGCGGCGGCACAGCCGGTCCGGGTGACCATCCGGACCGGCGAGAAGCGGCCGGTCCCGGCCAACAGCATGCTGTCGGTGCTCTCGCTGGGCGCCCGGCGCGGCACCGAGGTGGTGATCGAGGCCGAGGGGGAGGGCGCCGACGCCGCCCTGGACGCCCTGGCCGAACTGCTCGCCCGTGACCTCGACGCGGAGGAGTCGGCCGATGCCTGACGGGTCGGCACCGCTGCGCGGGATCGGAGTGAGTCCGGGGGTCGCGGGTGGCCCGCTGCTCCGGGTCGCCGAGGTGTCGGCGCTGCCCCCGGCAGGAGCGGTGGCCGACCCCGCCGCCGAGGCCGACCGGGCGGTGGCGGCGCTTGCCGAGGTGGTCGCCGAGTTGACCCGACGGGCCGACCGGACCGGGGAGAAGACCCTGGTCGACGTGCTCCGGGCCCAGGCCATGATGGCCGACGACCCGATGCTGTCCGACGCCGTACGGGAGCACGTCGCGGCCGGTATGGACGGGCCGCACGCCGTCGACGCGGCCTTCGCCACCCACCGGGCGGCGTTCGAGGCGGCCGGTGGATACCTCGCCGAGCGGGTCGCCGACCTGGACGACCTGCGGAACCGGACCGTCGCGATCTGCCTCGGCCGGCCGATGCCCGGGGTGCCGTCGCCGGGCCACCGGTACGTGCTCACCGCCCGCGACCTGGCCCCGGCCGACACGGTCGACCTGGATCCGGAGCAGGTTGTCGCGCTGGTCACCGAGGACGGCGGACCGACCAGCCACACCGCGATCCTGGCCCGCGCGCTTGGGCTGCCGGCGGTGGTCGCCTGCGCGGGCGTCCGGGACCTCGCCGAGGACACGACGGTGCTGGTCGACGGCGGGACCGGCGTGGTCGGGGTGGACGTGGATCCGGCGGAGGTGGCCGCCGCCGAGGCGGTGGACCGGGACCACCTCTCGGCCGCGGCGGTGACGTCCGGACCGGGACGTACGGCCGACGGGCACCCCGTCGCGCTGCTCGCCAACATCGGCTCGGCCCGGGACCTCGGTGCCGCGGACGGGGCCGAGGGTGTCGGGCTGTTCCGTACCGAACTGCTGTTCCTGGACCGGAGCCGGGAACCGGACCTGGACGAGCAGGCCGAGGCGTACCGGGCGGTCTTCGCGGCGCTGCCCGGCCGGCGGGTGGTGATCCGTACCCTCGACGCGGGCGCGGACAAGCCGTTGCCGTTCCTGCACCAGACCGATGAACCGAACCCGGCGCTCGGGGTACGGGGGCTGCGCCTGGCCCGGCAGCGGCCGGAACTGCTGCACACCCAGTTGGCGGCGATCGCCCGAGCGGCGGAGCGGACCGGCGCGGAGGTCTGGGTGATGGCGCCGATGGTCTCGACCCGGGCCGAGGCGGCCGAGTTCGCCGACGCGGTCCACGCGGCGGGGCTGCCGAGGGCCGGCGTCATGATCGAGGTCCCGGCGGCGGCCCTGCGCGCCGGTCAACTGCTCCAGGTCGTCGACTTCCTGAGCATCGGCACCAACGACCTGAGCCAGTACACCTTCGCGGCGGACCGGCAGAGCGGCGCGCTGGCCGAACTGCTCGACCCGTGGCAGCCGGCGTTGCTCCGGCTGATCGCCGAGGTCGGCGCGGCCGGTCGGGCCGCCGGCAAGCCGGTCGGGGTCTGCGGGGAGGCGGCGGCGGATCCGCTGCTCGCCCCGGTCCTGACCGGTCTCGGGATGACCAGCCTGTCCATGTCGGGCCGGGCCCTGCCCCGGGTACGGGCGGCGCTGGCCGATCACACGTACCCGGACTGCGAGCGGGTGGCGCGGCTCGCGCTGGACGCCGACGACCCGGAGCAGGCCCGCAAGGCCGTCGCCGGGGAGCCGTGAGCTGAGAGGCGTTGTCCGAGAGGCGTTGTCTGAACGCCGTCGGGTGGAACAGCAATCGGCCCACGCCGTGTGTGTCCGGCGTGGGCCGCTGTTCGCCGTTGCCGCCGTCCGGCCGGGACCGTCATCCGGTCGGGCGGGTGACCGGGCGGTTCGCCCGGTGTGCGGCGGTCAGCCGGCGGGCGGGAACGGGTCGTCGCGGTAGGTGTGCTCGGCCTCGATCTGCCCGTCCTGCTTGTGGATGACGAGCTGGCTCGGCTGGTTCGCCTTGGCCGCCTCCCGGCCGGCGCCGAGCGCGCTCTCCTTGGTGTCGTAGTGTCCGACCACCTTCGACCCGTGCTCCACCTTCCAGCCAGCGGCTTCGGGAACGACGTGGTACTCGGTGCGTGCCGTCATGGTGCTCCTCCTGGTCGATTGTCGGATGTGGAGGAACTACCCGGGGCGGTCGGTCGGAAACACCTCACCCGCAGGTTGGCACTTCCCGACCGAACTGCCGCCGGACCTGGCCGCGCTCAGGCGGCGACCGCGTCGACCGGGCGGTCGTGGTGCCGGTGGGCGGCGACGGCGGCGGCGAACGCCTCGACGAACGTCTCGGTGGCGGCGCCCGACCCGCTCTGTAGCACCATCCCGGCATCGCTGCCGGTGGCCTCCGGGACAGGCAGCCGGGCGTGTTCCAACAGCATGCGGCCGGCCCCGAGCGCCCCGATCGGTTTGCCGTGCTTGTACGCCTCGGCGACGAAGTGCACCAGGTACCCGTCGGCACGCATCGCGGTGATCGCCGGCGTACCGTCGGGCAGCACGACCGCGTCGTAGAGCACCGAGGCGACGGTGGTGACGGCACGGGTGACCGCAAGCCCACCGGCGCCGGTACGGACCTCACAGCCGGTCGGCGCCAGGAGTTCGGCGACGGCGCCCCGGGCGACCAGCCCGTCGACCAGGCTGGTCACGCACTCCCGATCGATTCCGTCGGCGACCAGGATCGCGATCTTGCGCGTGGCGATCGTGTCGTGCGGGGCGGTGGCCTGGCTGAGCCGGTCGGAGCGGCGCCCGTGGTTGTCGACCTCCGGCCGGTCGGGCGGGGATACGCCGATCCCGACCGCGACCGCCACGGCGAGGTCGTGGTCCACCCGGTTGAGCTGCGCGACCGAGCGCCGCTGGATCTCCGGGCGGGTCACCTTGCCCAGTTCGAACCGGTAGGCGGCAATGATGTGCCGGCGCTCCCAGTCGGACATGCTGTTCCAGAACAGGGTTGCCTGACCGTAGTGGTCGGCGTAACTGGGCGCCCGGCGGCGGACCTTCTCCCCGTCGAGGCGTTCGGGGAAGTGGACGAATCCGCCGTTCGCGCCGCCGGCCACCACGGGGCAGCCGCCGCCGGTCGAGTTCGGGTGGTAGTTGGCCACGCCCTGCCGGACGAACTGCTGGTGGAAGCCGTCCTGCTGGTGGTTGGCCACCGGCGCGACGGGTCGGTTGATCGGCAGTTGCGCGAAGTTCGGTCCGCCGAGCCGGGTGAGCTGGGTGTCCAGGTAGGAGAAGAGCCGGGCCTGCAACATCGGGTCGTCGGTGAAGTCGATCCCCGGCACCACGTTGCCGACGCAGAACGCCACCTGCTCGGTCTCGGCGAAGAAGTTCTCCGGGTTGCGGTCCAGCACCATCCGTCCGATCGGGGTCACCGGCACGAGTTCCTCCGGCACGATCTTGGTGGCGTCCAGCAGGTCGATGTCGGGAAAGTCGAACTCCCGCTCGGGCGGGATGATCTGTAGTCCGAGTTCCCACTCCGGGTACTGGCCCGTGTCGATCGCCTCCCAGAGGTCACGGCGGTTGAAGTCCGGGTCCTTCCCGGCGATCTTCTGCGCCTCGTCCCAGACCAGCGAGTGGGTGCCCAGCTTCGGTGCCCAGTGGAACTTGACGAACGTCGACCTCCCGTCGTCGTTGACCAGCCGGAACGTGTGTACGCCGAACCCCTGCATCATCCGGTAACTGCGCGGAATGGCCCGGTCGGACATCAGCCAGATCACGTGGTGCATCGTCTCGGGCTGGAGCGAGACGAAGTCCCAGAAGGTGTCGTGCGCCGAGGCGGCGGTGGGCATCTCGTTCGGCGCCTCGGGCTTGAGCGCGTGCACGAAGTCCGGGAACTTGATTCCGTCCTGGATGAAGAAGACCGGCATGTTGTTGCCGACCAGGTCGAAGTTGCCCTGGCTGGTGTAGAACTTGGTGGCGAAGCCCCGTACGTCCCGAGGAGTGTCGGCCGAGCCGCGCGAGCCCTGCACGGTGGAGAAGCGGACGAAGACCGGCGTACGCACCGACGGGTCGCGGAGGAACTCGGCACTGGTGTAGCGGGCGAGCGACTCGTACACCTGGAAGTAGCCGTGTGCCCCCGAGCCGCGCGCGTGGACGACCCGCTCGGGAATCCGTTCGTGGTCGAACCGCATGATCTTCTCGCGGAGGTGGAAGTCCTCCAGCAGCGACGGTCCCCGGTCCCCGACGGTGAGCGAGTTGTCGGTGTCGGCCACCCGGATGCCCTGGTCCGTCGTCAGGTATCCCTCGGACGGGTCCCATCGGGCCTCGTCGAGTTGCCGATCCTTCGCCGACCGCTCTTCCTGCCGCTCTCTACCCATATCAAGCCCTTTATCGGGGGAAATAAGACTCAAAGTGCTATTCGTACCACAATGCGGGCCAGTCGGGGCGTGTCTACCTCGTGGGCGAGTTGACATGCAGCCATTCGGCTGCCTATCTTGCAAAGGCAACCAGATGGCTGCATGTTCGGGGGGATGGCGAGGAATGGACGAGGTGTTCAAGGCGCTGGCCGACGGCAGCCGCCGACGGCTGCTCGACAGCCTGAACTCCCGCAACGGGCAGAGCCTGCGCGAACTGTGCACCGGCCTGGAGATGACCCGGCAGTCCGTGAGCAAGCACCTGGCGGTCCTGGAGGCGGCCAACCTGGTCACCACGCTGTGGCGCGGCCGGGAGAAGTTGCACTACCTCAACGCCGAGCCGATCAACGCCATCGCAGACCGCTGGATCAACCAGTACGACCTCGGCCGGGTGCACGCACTCGCCGACCTCAAGCGAGCATTGGAGCAGGAGCCCATGGGCCACCACGAGTTCGTCTACACCACGTTCATCAACACCACGCCGGAACGCCTCTGGCAGGCGCTGACCGACCCCGCGTTCACCAGTCGCTACTGGGGCGTCACCTTCGAGTCCGACTGGCAGGTCGGCTCGGAGGTGGTCTGGGTCATGCCGAAGGGCGTGCGGGTCGCCGACCCGGCCCAGGTGGTGCTCGAGGCCGATCCGTACCGCCGGTTGTCGTACACCTGGCACAGCTTCACCCCGGAGTTCGCCAAGGCGTACGACCAGGATCCGGCGGAGGTCGCCAGGCTGGCCGAGGAACCGCGTACCAAGGTGAGCTTCGAGATCGAGCCGCACGGGAAGGTGGTCAAGCTGACCGTCGTACACGATGGGTTCGCCCCCGGAAGCGAACTGCTGGACAGCATCAGCGGCGGCTGGTCCGAGTTGCTCTCCAGCCTCAAGTCGCTGCTGGAGACCGGCGAGCCCCTGCCGCAGCCCGAGCCCGCCGAGGCGTCGCCGGCCAACGGGTGAGCACAGAGC